>DUSS01000036.1 GCA_012842495.1 Candidatus Fermentithermobacillaceae bacterium | reverse complement strand
GCAACTTGCTTTTGAGTTCTCTCGATCCCGTCTTTTAGGCCGAAACGAAGGTCCACGATGGTCCTTTCCCTCCACGGAAGACGGTCGAGAGCTTCCCTCAAAACGGCCCGGTCCACCTCTTTTTCCAGCGACCTGTATATCACGTCTTCGTCGGTACCCTTGACGTCGGCGAGGCAAAGTTCATTCCCCTCCGCGTCAATGTTTAGGGGTTCTTCAAAGGACACCTCCGCCCTGGTCTTCGTGATACGTCTCAGGTACATGAGGATCTCGTTTTCTATGCATTTCGAGGCATATGTCGCGAGTTTGATCTTCTTGGACGGGTCGAAAGTGGAAATAGCTTTGATGAGCCCTATCGACCCGATGGACACGAGGTCGTCGACGGGAACGCCGGTGTTCTCGAACTTCCTGGCGATGTATACTACGAGCCTGATATTCCGCTCCACGAGGATGCTCTTAACGTCGGGGTCTCCTCCCTGGAGTCTCTCTATAAGAAAAGACTCTTCATCCGCGGTCAAAGGCGGCGGAAGCGCCTCCGTTCCCCCGATGTATCCCAGGAAGGCACCAAGGCCCAGGGCCCTTCTCAATTTCAGCCATCTGAGAAGCAGCGCCCACTTCAGCCGCGAAAAACCCAAGGTTCGGCACCTCCCATTCCGCCAGCGACGGCGCCGTCCACCTCAGCTTTGTTCCGCCGCGAGGGACGGCAAGGCTACCTTTTCAGGAAAGCGATTTTTCCCCGGCTAGACCAGGTCGGGGTGGACCAGGGCTTGATATGCTCCGGATGGTGAAAGCCTCTTCCAGGATACTCCAACCACCGCGTCGATGGGGGCCCTTAAACCTGTCTTCTTGGACACTAGCACCTTATCGGGGATAAACCCCGGCAGGACTCCCCTCTTGCCCGATATTCCGCAATACGGAATGAGCCGCAGGCGTCTGGCCATCGGGTCGAGCGCGAGGTTTTCCCCGAGGGAATCCCACTTGGATGAGAAAAAGTCGATGGTCTCGCCGGACAGTATCCCCTTGAGACTGTCCAGGTCCACGACGATCACAGGCAAACCGCTGAGGGGGTCCCGCAAGTCGTTACCGGTGTCGAGTAACCCGATGAGGGTCACAGACTTGCCATCTACTTCTAGCTCCACCTGAAGGAAGGGAGAACCGGGTTTTTGCGAACTCAGCGCCAAAAGTAAGGGTGTAGCTGCGGCCATCAGCAGTCCCGCAAGCGCCATCCACCACGGGGTGGGCGACCACACCTGGTCAGTCAGGGAATAAGACCGTAAACCGTGGACCAGAGCCAAGAAGGCCATGGCCGTGCCGGCGGCGACCATGCAACACAGGTAAAACGAAAGAAACAGCAGGTAAAGAGCCATCCCTCTGACGTCAGGAAAAGCTACCAGGACCATCAAAGCCCCGGCAATCAGTCTCAACGGCCATGCGTAAAGAGGGTCTAGGCCCGGAGCCAGAGCGAAGGTGGCGTAGAGCGCGCCTCCGAAGGCGCTGAGGATCACCCTTCCCTGCCTTGCTCTACGGCGACTCAACCGGGCGGTAGCTCTGAGCAACAGATAGTTGGCTGTGAAATTCACCAGGAACAATACGTCTGCGTAGACGTACCTGGTCATGTCCAACCCTTCCCCGGGAATAATGACTATTCCGGACATGACCTGGATATGACCAGGTCGATACCGATCATAAAACGTGGCGAAGGACGAGACTTGTCAAAAGGATTACCGCAAAGTGTCTTTTTTCGGCGGCTTATCGGAGGTTTTCGACTTTAAGAAGACAGGTACCTCGAAGAGCTCGCTGTCATCGAGGATCTGCGGCCGACGCGTGTCGGCCGGTTTCGGCTTTCGCTGGAATCCGGTGGCAATAACCGTGATCCTGACCTCGTCCTGGAGTTTTTCGTCGATAACGGCACCGAATATGATGTTGGCTTCAGGGTCAGCGGCGTTGATGATGACCTGAGCTGCTTCGTTTACTTCAAATAGACCAAGGTCGGGGCCGCCGGTAATGTTGATGAGGATCCCTTTGGCGCCTTCGATGGTGGTTTCCAAAAGCGGGCTGGAGATAGCCTGGTTGGCCGCATCTACAGCTCTGGACTCGCCATGACCCACTCCTATGCCCATGAGAGCTGAACCGGTATCCATCATGACGGTTCTTACGTCGGCAAAATCGAGATTTATGAGACCCGGGACACACACGAGGTCCGAAATACCCTGGACTCCGTGGCGCAAAACTTCATCGGCCACGGCGAAAGCTTCCAGAATGGACGCGCGTTTGTCCATCACCTGCAGCAGTTTATCGTTGGGTATCACGATGAGGGTGTCCACAGCTTGCCTGAGCTTTTCTATACCCTGCTCAGCTACGCTCATTCTCCTTTTGCCCTCAAAACTGAAGGGTTTGGTGACGACACCGATGGTAAGGGCACCTACTTCCTTGCAAACCTGGGCGACCACCGGAGCACCCCCTGTGCCGGTGCCTCCTCCCATACCAGCGGTTATGAATACCATGTCCGCACCTTTGACGTGGTTTAAAATCTCTTCCCGCGATTCCTCGGCAGCTTTGAGTCCAACCTCGGGATTAGCTCCCGCCCCGAGTCCACGGGTGAGGTTCTTGCCGATCTGGATTTTTACCTTGGCTTTGGACAGGTTAAGGGTCTGCGCATCCGTGTTGATGGCGATGAAGTCGACGCCGCGGATTCCCGCCTCGATCATTCTGTTAACAGCGTTAGTCCCGCCCCCACCGATGCCCACTACTTTTAGCGATGCGTATCTTGTTTCCTGGTCTTCGAGAAGCTTCATCACCCTTACCCTCCCAGCGCCATGGATTTCCACGTCTCTCCGGCTTTCACCTGTTTTTCGTGAGACGTTTGACCAGATGCCGCCTGATCATAGCCAGATTTGTGAAAATTCGAACGCCGAACGCAAACACAGCCGCCAGGTACAGCTCGAGCCCGAGCAAATCACCGGCGTAAGTGAGAAGTGCCGCCAGAACCGTGTTGGCTAGAAAGCCGCTTACGAATATAGCTGTATCAAAATCTCCCTCCAAAGTAGCCCTCAACCCTCCGAAAGCCGTGTCCAGACCAGCGAGGACACTCACCGCCAGATACCTGGCCACGCTTTGAGGGATTTGAACGGGCAGATGAAAGCCGATGAGAATCCCCAGGAGAAGGCCGGCCAGAATCACCCACATCAGCGCGTTCCCTCCGCCTTTACAGGCTTGGCGTATTTGAACTGCAGAGTACCGTTATACGCGGGAACCAAAACCTCTTCTTCCCGTTTCACCTTGACCTCGATGCCCCACAAGGCTAAGTTGTCTATGACTCCTCCCCGCAGGTGCAAGGCGGAATCGAGGGTCTCGGGATCCCCTATCGCCCGTATTTCGATGGGGGGAGCGATCCTTACGCCGTTGATCATAAACACTGGACCCGCGCACCTTATCTCGGTTGTAGCCACGAACCGCTGACCGTTGATGCTAACGGCCTCGGCGCCCGCGCTGAAAAGCTCATTGACCACCGCGCGAACATCATCATCGTGGATCAGGTAAACGTTGGGATCCTGACCTGCAGATGACGGTTTCTTGGAGTCGGTCATCTGTACGATTACGCCGGGACCTTTGACATCGGCCAACCCTGCCAAGATCCTCGCTTTGGAAAGCTCCTCCCTGAGAGCTTGTTCCCGGCTGAGTCCCGCAGCGCTCTCAGCCAGGCGGTCTCTTAGCTGTTTCACTTCCTCCCTGAGGGAGTTTCTCTCTTCCTCCACGGCCTTGAGGAGCGCTGTGAGCTCCGCCGCTCTTTGGTACGAAATGTTCGCGGTGATCGCCGGTCGCGCCTTCAATTGAAGAGCCAACATGAAACCGAAGATCATGAGGACCACGGTTAAAATAAGCTGCGTGCCCCGATTTGACACGTGCATCCCCCCTGTTCTAAAAAGGGGCGCTCCGCTCAACAACTTCTCTTCAAAGATACCATAACACCGCGGCTTCGAGCAGGCTACCTGACCATTTGGTCGCGGAACCTTAAGGAAGGCTTTCCATACCGGAGCTCTATGTACTCCACTCTTGGGAGATCCTGGGGCCCCAGGACGCTGAGCACAGACTCCAGGGATTCGAGGCGGCCTTCCAGACCCGCGTCCGCTTCCCCCAGGTAAACCAGGGCACCTCCGTCTTTGAGCAACAGCACCAGCTCATCACCGCGCAGCTGGATTTCAGAAGAAACGCGCCTGGTCAATGGGCCCATAGCCCGGACGCACGCGAGAGCTTCTATCTCTTTTCCTCCCAAATGAGATCCGGTTGAAACGCTCCCGGAAACGCCCACGATAGCTACAAGCCCCGGGATTTTGCCGTTGTCTTCCCCCAGAATTTTCCCCTCCGCGTCCACAAGCCAGAGTTTCCCTCCGGAGACCACCAGAGCGATGGGTTTGCGTTCTTCAATTCGGATATAGATTGTCGAGGGTAGCTCCCTTTTGACATCGGCTGTCTTTATCAAGGGGGAACACTCCAGTACCTCCCGGGTCTTGTCCAAATTGACGGCAAAAATATTCATCCCCTCACGGATCCCGGCGAGCTCCAAGACTTCCTCTCTGGAAACAGCCACACACCCATCAACCGTAACTTCCCTTATAGAAAAGTACGGCGACCGGAGAAACAGGAACCCGCCCACCATAAAAAGGAAGACGAGACCCAGGAAGTAAAAGAGGCCGGGTTTCAACGGTTCACCTCCCCATTGACCTGAAGTTCCATCCCTGCGAATCCGATTTTAATCAACCCTCGTGATGCTGCCACCAAGAGCTTTTATCTTGTCTTCGAATTTCTCGTATCCTCGATCCATATTATGGATACCCGTGACGACCGTAACCCCTTCGGCGGCAAGCGCGGCTAGAACCAGAGAGGCGCCGCTGCGAAGATCCGTCGCTTCCACCTGCGCTCCGGACAGCGCGGGCACTCCCTTGATTATGGCCGTTCGACCGTCTACCCGGATCCGCGCCCCCATTCTCCCAAGCTCCTCTGCCTGCTTGAACCTGGAGTCAAAAACAGTCTCCGTGATTACCGAGGTACCGTCAGCCAACGTGAGTAGCGCCATCATTTGAGGCTGCATGTCTGTGGGAAATCCGGGATACGGGAGCGTCTTTACATCAGTAGGCAATGGTCTTCTGGGTCCCTTTACGAACAAGCCATTGGGCTTCTCGATCACCGCGGTCCCGGTTTCCCTGAGCTTCGCGATGACGGCCTGAACGTGTTCTGCTATGGCGTTTCTTATCCAGATCTCGCCGCCGGTTATCGCGGCCATCGCCATGAAAGTGCCGGCTTCTATACGGTCGGGCATCACCGAGTAAACGGCGCCTTTCAGCGATTTCAGACCCTCTACCCTGATAACATCGGTGCCCGCACCGCGCACCGAAGCGCCCATGGAGTTTAAAAACCCCTGAAGGTCTACGACCTCCGGCTCTTTGGCGGCGTTCCTGATGATGGTGAGACCTTCGGCGAGGCAGGCACCCATCATGATGTTTTCGGTAGCTCCCACGCTGGGGATGTCCAGGTGTATGTCCACCCCTTTCCAGGAGCCCGCCACACCCAGGATCCTCCCGTGGGATTCTTCGAACTGCGCGCCCATAGCCCGGAGTCCCTTGAGATGCAAATCGATGGGCCTGGGCCCGATATCGCAACCCCCGGGATGGGACACTTCGACCTTGCCAAGTCTTGCCAAAAGAGGTCCCATCAAGAATATGGAGGACCGCACCTTTCGCATCAACGCCTCATCTACCACGTGGCTCCTCAAGCCCGACGGGTCGATATAAAGGTCGTTCCCGGTAACTCCGGTCCACCGGACGTGAACCCCGATAGAAGTCAAGATCGCGGCCATTATCTCCACATCTACAAGGTGCGGCGCATTCTGTATGAGACAGGGCTTGGACGCCATGACGGATGCGGCCATCATAGGCAAGACCGCGTTCTTCGCTCCGCTTACCGAGACGCTTCCTTTGATGGGTATACCGCCTTCAATCACGAACCGGGCCATGCGCGCTACCACTCCTACGGCATCCGCTGTCGGTCCATTGTACGAAAGGGAGAGGATGGGTGTTACAGACTCCAAGAGCGAGCCCATCACGGCGCGTTTTCCAAAGCATGCCTCTACCCGTCGCTTTCGCGAACTTTCCTTCCGCCTTGCAAGAGGTCCGCAAGAATCTCGTGGGTCTTCGAGATGTCCCCAGCCCCCATAGTGATGAGAACATCGCCCGGGCCCACCATTTTTGCAGCCAGAGCTGCAGCTTCGTACATATCGGGGATGTACAGGGCCTCGGGCTTACCAAAAGACTCGACCGCTGTGAGAATGAAGCCGGCATCCACGCCTTCCTCAGCCTTTTCTCCCGGGCCGGCGTAGATGCTGGTGATGACCAGGTGGTCCGCCTGGGAAAAAGCCGCGCCGAATTCGTCCTTGAGTATCCTGGTACGGCTATAACGGTGTGGCTGAAAGACAACGGAGATCTTGGAGCCGGGTAGAGCTTCCCGTACGGCACTGAGGCTCGCCCGAATTTCGTTGGGATGGTGCGCGAAATCGTCGAGCACCAGTACCCCGTCCCATAAACCGATCCTCTGCAGCCGCCTCTTCACGCCGGGAAAAGATTTCAAAGCTTCAAGGAAGGATTCATCCTCTCCGGGATAGAGCCCCCTGGCCGCGAGAAATGCAGCCAGCGCATCGGATACGTTATGCCGGCCCGGCACAGACAGTTCGAGCCTTCCCAGCATGCGGTCGCCCCAAAGTACGCTCGAGGAAGAACTCCAGCCATCTGGGACAAACCCCGTGGCTCGAAAGTCCCCATTGCTTCCCAGAGAATAGCCGACGCAGTTATTCCGCCCACACGCGAGCTTTCGAAGTCTCGGATCGTCGGCGTTGTACACGACCTTTCCTCCTTCGCGTACTCCTTGCAGGAAGCGAGCGAAAGCCTGCTCCAGCTTTTCTACAGATCCCCAGTAATCCAGGTGGTCATGGTCGATGTTCGTCACGATAGCAAGGTCGGGATGGATTTTGAGAAAGGATCCGTCGCTCTCGTCCGTTTCAACAACGGCATCGCGTCCTCTACCCTCCCGCGAATTTCCCTCTTGCGGGAGTTCTCCGCCGACGAGGAAAGTCGGATCTTTTCCCGTCTTCATGAGAATCCATGCGAGCATGGCCGTGGTCGTGGTCTTTCCGTGTGCGCCCGCCACAGCAGCAATTCTCTTACCCTCGATTACCGACACGAGCATGTCCACCCTGTGGATCAGAGGAATCCCGCGTCGACGGGCCATGACCACCTCCGGGTTTTCCGCCGAGATAGCCGAGGACAGTACTACGAGGTCCGCGCCGGCCACGTTTTCCTCGCGGTGCCCTATGAATATCTGGGCGCCCTCTTTTCTCAAAAGCTCGGTGACCGGCGATTCTTTCAGGTCAGACCCGGAAACCCGGTACCCTCTCCGCAAAAGGATTCGGGCGATGCCGGACATCCCCTGTCCCCCGATAGCTACGAAATGTACGTTCTTCATAACTCACCTCAATAGGGTTTGCTGTATCTTTCATACTATTCTCAATGTCTGGTCCTGGCGACTTTAATGAGCTCCCTCGCTATTCTCTCGGCTGCGTCAGGCCTCCCTGCCGCCTTCGATGCCGCCGCCATCCTTGCAAGATTCTCCCGGTCCAGAAGCAAATTGAGACAAGCTTCCGCGACCGCCCCAGCCCCTCGTGACTCCGTCACCACTTCACAAGCCCCAAGCTCTTCCAGAGCTCTCGCGTTGTGCTCCTGGTGATTTCCGGCCACGTTAGGCGAGGGAACTACTACCGCAGGAATTCCGCGGGCGGTCACCTCCGCCAGCGTCATCCCGCCAGCTCTGCACACGGCCAGGTCCGCGCAGGCAAGAGCATATTCGATGTCGTATACATAAGCTTGTACGATAAGGTTACCGCTTTTGACGTTCTTTATTCCTGCTTGAGGCCTGCATCCCAACCTTTCCGCAACCATGTCGAAATAAGCGTTGCCCGTGATAAACAGCATTTGAAAACCGAGGTCGTCCGCCCTTTCTGCTATCTTGAGACCTGCTTGGACCAGAGTCATCGCCCCGCGGGAACCTCCCAGCAAGAGTACGGTGACCTTCCCAGGGTCCAGTCCGAACCGGCGATAACCTTCGTCTCTTTTGGCCTCGATCACTGCTTTGCGCACGGGGTTCCCCGTCACCACTACCTTCGAGCTGTCGTGGAAATGGGCCCTGGTTTTCTCCCACGCACAAAAGATCCGCTGGACGAACCCGGCGAGGATGAGGTTGGTTTTTCCCGGGACCGAGTTTTGCTCCTGAATCGCGCAGGGAATGCGATGGGCCCACGCTGCGAGGATCACGGGACCCGAAACGTACCCGCCGGTTCCCAGCACGACGTCCGGACGGAAATCCTTCAAGATCCGGAAGGCGTCTTTTACACCCAAAGCGGCTCGAGCAGCGCCGGCCACAGCCTTTACAGCGGATTTCCCTCTGATGCCTCCAGACCTCACCGGGGCGAAGTCGATCCCGTGCTTCGGCACGATATCCGCTTCCATTCCCTCTGCGGTGCCCACGTAGAGGATGCGGGCCGTGGGGAGCATGTCCACCAAAAACTCGATAACGGCAAGCCCCGGGTAAATGTGCCCCCCGGTTCCTCCTCCCGACACCATCAGCCTCATGCTTCGAGTCTCCTTTCAGCGCCCCGCATACCGCGAAATGTTGAGAAGAATTCCTACACAGACCAAACTTATAACGAGAGACGAGCCTCCGTAGCTCAAAAAGGGCAGGGGAATACCGGTGATGGGAAGACAGCCCGTCACGACGCCGATGTTTACGATGGCCTGCCCCACCAGCAGGGACGTCGTTCCCGCCGCCAAGATGCAGGAAAACCTGTCGGGCGCCGCAAGAGCTGTTCTGTAACCTCTCCACGCTATGACGAAGAACGAGAGCAGCACCACGAAGGAGCCAATGAACCCCAGTTCCTCGCCGATAATGGCAAATATAAAATCTGTGTGAGGCTCTGGTAGGTAAAAATATTTTTGCCTCGAATAGGCAACGCCGGTACCGAAGATATGTCCGGAACCCAAGGCATACAGGGCCTGAATGATCTGAAACCCGGAACCCATCGGATCTTTCCAGGGATCCAGAAAAGCGAAGAATCGCTCGCGCCTGTATTCCGACGACATAATGGCCCAGATCAGGACCGGTACCGCACCCGTACCCACCAGAGCTAGGTGCCACATGTTCGCCCCGGCTACGAACACCATCACCCCGGCTGAAGCAGCCACCGCTACCGCCGTACCCAGATCAGGTTCGGCCAGTATAAGGGCGAAGGTCAGACCCAGAAGCACAAGATAGGGGAATAAGCCGGACCAGAACCCCCGCACCCTTTCCCTTTTCCTAGCGAGGCTGTCCGCCATGAATAACAGTGTGGTCAGCTTTGAAAGCTCCGCCGGTTGGAGGTTTACTGGTCCGAGTTCGATCCAACGTCTAGCTTCGTTGGCCATTTTGCCGATGCCCGGTATCAGCACGAGCACGAGAAGAAGCAACGAAAGACCGTATAAATAGGGAATCACCGGTCGCAACCGCCAGCAGTCGAAGTTTATGAAAAACATCATCATGGTAGTACCGATTACCGCCCATATGATCTGCCTGACCAGAAAATAGTAGCGCGAGCCGTAAAACCGTTCGGCCCTCACGAAGCTCGCGGAAAACACCATCACTATGCCGAGAGCGAGCAACGTGAGAACGGTGAAAAAAAGCACATAGTCGGGTTTTCCCCTTATCACGTTCGTTCTTCTTTGCACGGAACCAGAAAGAACCCCCTAATAAACGTCCTGCTGAACCTCTACACGAGCGACATCACCCATATTCCGGCACCGGCCAAAAGAGCTTGAGCCAGCCAAAAGGTCCTTACCACTCTTACTTCGGGCCAGCCCAAAAGCTCAAAGTGATGGTGGAGCGGGCTCATCTTGAATATGCGCCGGCCGAAGAGCTGGAAGGAAATGACCTGCGCGATCACGGAGAGAGTCTCCACCACCGGAACGCCGGCGAAAAACAGCAGCAAAAGCTCTGTCTTTGTGAGCATTCCAAAGGCCGCCAGCAACGCCCCAAGAGCCAGTGAGCCAGTGTCGCCCATGAATATCCTGGCCGGGTGACGGTTAAACACGAGAAATCCCAGAATCGCCCCGACGGCGGTGGGCGCCAGGTGCTCGAGCCCTCCGGCCCCACCCAATCCCGCCTTCGCCAGGGCCACGACGGAAAGCGCGACGAGCCCTATAGCAGATACCCCTGCTGCTAACCCGTCCAGTCCGTCGGTGAGGTTCATAGCGTTGGAAGAACCCACCATCACGAGAATACCGAAAACGGGATATAGAGCACCCAGATGTACCTCCCGGTTGATCACCGGAACGATGACGGAAGGAGAGCCCCCTCCTGATAGCCAGACGTAGAGGAACACTGCCGCCGCCAGGATCTCGAGACCCATCTTTTCCCGAGCTCTCAGGCCAAGGGAGCGACCATGCCGGAATTTCCTCCAGTCGTCGACGAAACCTATGAGTCCAAAAGCGAAAAAGGCCCCG
>DUSS01000035.1 GCA_012842495.1 Candidatus Fermentithermobacillaceae bacterium | reverse complement strand
GCCGTGACAATGGCGGAAAACAACCCGGAACAGCAGGTGGTATTCCTCGGAATCGGGTTTGAAACGACGGCACCGGCCACTGCTGTGGCGGTGGAACTGGCAAAAGCTCGTGGCCTTGGTAATTTTACCGTCTACAGCGCTCACAAACTTATGCCTCCCGCGCTCCGGGCGATCCTGGGTTTGCCGGATCTCAACATCGACGGGCTTATCTTGCCCGGTCACGTTTCCGCCGTAACGGGCAGAAAGTATTTCGATTTCATATCCGATTACGCTGTGCCCGCGGTGATATCCGGTTTTGAGGCCTGCGACATCCTGTACGCCATCCTGAAATTGGTGAAAAAGATTCACGCCCGGGATTTCAGCGTGGAAAACGCTTATCCCCGCGCCGTGCGGGAGATGGGAAATACGAAAGCCATGGCAGAGATAAGCAAGGTGTTCCGCCCATCGGACGCTTTCTGGCGCGGTCTCGGGAATATCCCGTTGAGCGGGCTGGGGCTGGACACCCAGTATTCATCCTTCGATGCCAAAGTCAGGTTCGGGCTGCCTCGGGTAGTTGAAGAACCGGAACTTCCTGGATGCAGCTGCGCCGAGGTGCTCTCCGGGCGGAAGACGCCTCGCCAGTGCCGCCTGTTCGGAAAAACATGTACTCCCTCAAGTCCGGTGGGTCCCTGCATGGTTTCGTCCGAGGGGTCTTGCAGAGCTCATTACGTATTCGGACGGTAGGACATGTTCTAAGTGTGAGGCATTTTAAAGCCCTTGGTAGTTCCCGGGTTACGTATCGCGTTGACAGGCCAACACGGACTCTGTGCCGCCAAAAATCTTCGAGGCGTCGAGCAAAGCCAGCTAACCTTTTTACGGCGAGGTGGCGTGACGGTGAGATGCTGTAACGACGATAACATCTACGAAACCCACGGTTACGAAGCTGGTAACTGCGGAACCCGCAGCAACCACATCGATAACAATCCTGTCGGCAGTGGTAACGCGCGGGGCAACGCCGGAAGCCCCCTTGGGCGGAGGGACAGTCGAGTACTCCTGTCCCACGGCGACGGAGGGCTTCTCACCCACCGCCTCGTAGAAGATGTCTTCCTCAAGCATCTGGGTAACGCCTTTACCGGCCAGATGGACGACTCCGCCCGCTTACCCCTCCCCCCTGGCGCGGAGATCGCGCACACCACCGATTCCTTCGTAGTGGACCCCATCTTCTTCCCCGGAGGAGACATAGGAAAGCTCTCCGTTTTCGGCACCCTTAACGACTTGTGGGTTTCGGGTGCTCTTCCCCTTTATCTCTCCGCCGGGTTCATCATCGAAGAGGGACTCGGGTTTGCAGAGCTCGAAGGGATTGTGCGCTCCATGGCAGAAGCTCTTCGTTCCTGTGGCGTCGGCTTAGTTGCCGCCGACACCAAGGTCGTTCCCAGAGGGAAAGGGGATAAAATCTACATCAACACTTCAGGCGTCGGCGTTATCCCACCGGAAAGAAGGATGCAGCGAAAAGCCCTTCCCGGGGACAGGGTGATCGTCTCGGGTACCGTAGGCGAACACGGCCTGACCATAATGGCCCTCAGAACCAACGTTGATCCAGGCAGCTTGACTTCTGACTGCGGACCCGTGGGTCCCGCTGTCGATGAGTTGTTCCGATCCGGGGTCCAGGTCCACATGATGCGCGACCCGACCCGCGGTGGCCTTGCATCCGTGGTGAAAGAAGTAGCTGAACTATCCGCTTGCGACGTGCTCATCAGGGAGTCTCAGATCCCCATACGACCTGAGGCTCAAGAGCTCCTCGACCTTCTGGGCCTTGACGCCCTCTACCTTCCCTGCGAAGGGCGGGTCGTCGCCTTCGTAGGCCCCGGCCCCATCCCCGAAGGATGGAGCGAAATTGGGGAGGTCCGCGAGGGGAGCGGCAATGTAATCCTCGAAACAAAATACGGTGGCCATCGCCGCCTTGGCCTCCTGGAGGGAGCACCGCTTCCTCGGATTTGCTGAAGCTTCGTTCGGGGATTTTGGTCCGCACCATCTTTCCGGGCGTCTCCCACACTGACTCGTGTTCTTTCGTCAAGACGATTCGGGTCACTTCGACTAAGTATCCCTTGTCCATAAGGATAGTTGTACCAGTACCTGTCTTAGAGCGGCAGGACATCCAATTGACAGTAACAGAAGGCATGGTAGGATCCTACCTGAAAGACTCTGGAAAAGGGGTAGATGAGCCATGGCACCAAAGGCAAATCTTTGGCCAGGCTGCCTATTCCTAACAATGACGATCGTCGTAGCGTGTTTGGTGAGTTTTCTCGCGCACGGTGTCGCTCTAGCCCAGGATTTAGGCTGGGCCGAATGGGCATATCAGTACGATAACGCGGCCAACTGGCAATGGGGCGGTGCCTATGGCTACGGTCGGACCTATTGCTTCCACAAGTTCAACTACTCTATAAAGCCTCAGCATTTGCGGGTAGCACTCTGGCTCTATTGCGGGCAGGAGCTTAAAGCAAGCGTGGATTCAGGCTGGGCGTCGGGTCTCTTCAACGAGGTTAGCAGACAAGTCTCTGGGCTGGGCAGCCAAGATGTGCAGTGGTGGTTCTGTGCCTATCACGGCTGCCGACCGACATTGGACCTTTTGGACGAATGGTACACGCAATACGCCGTCCCTGACTCTGATTCGAAGGTTGGCCCTACCTCGACGGCGCTCGATGTGGAAGCTTCATCCTATTATCTGCAGCTGTTGGGAGACGAGGCCACGGTCACAGCTGAGCCGACTCGTATCTGCAATGTCTTGAGCGGGGGATACGGATTACCAGAGGTTCAGAGAAGAGCACTACTCCGTCTATACGTGGATCAGCTTGCTCCTGCGTATCACAAGGTGGGCGATATGATGCCCGGCTTCTTCCGCGTGGAGGTACGCTACGGCATCGTATTTCCTCATGGAAACGGGGATTGGCACGTAGCTATGCTGGATTGGACCGGCGAGCAGTGGGTTATCGACAGCCTAATCCATAGCGGCAATAACTTGCGTGAGCTCTTGCCGCATCTGGTCCTCGCGCCCAGAAAATAGATACTCGACCACCGATTGGTTCAGCAGAATCAGAGGACCCGAATTTGCTAGAGTAAGCAGGCCTACTCACCGAAAAGGAGGTTCGTATCGAAATGGCGAGAAGCAAACAGCTGCTGGTTTTGGGCTTGGTCCTGACCCTCCTCGCTGCGGCAACTTGTCTTGTTGGATGTGTCAGGGAGCTCAAACCCGTTCCCGTTGACGAGGGGAACGTTCCCGAAGCGATCAAGGAGGAATTCGAAAAGATCGTTGATGGTGTGTTTACATCGGTCAAAGAGTTTGCCTGGTACATTGTGGAAGACTACGAGGGGGGCCACTTTGTAATCGCAACGATGCGAGGAATCCACCGCGAACCTACGATACGACTGTACCAGCGAGAACTGACCTGGTATATCTGGGGGCACTTGCGGGAAGGCGGTGAAGGCGGGCAGGCCGCGTGGGGAGTTCTTCACTATCATCCCCTATGGGACAATGCCCCGAAGTTCGGCGGCGCACACAGTACAGGGTACGCTGCTGGTTGGGCATTAGACCCCCGAATTGCCAAGATAGTGCTCGTGAGAGCTGGTATTGCTGGTGAAGAACAATTCAGCTGTACCGTCAAGAACGGTTTCTGGTGGACGGGTCCTCATCAATGGGGAAATTACCCGCCGGACCGAGCTATCGTATACGACAGGTCTGGGAAGGTTCTCTATGAAGGACCTTTCCCTCCCCCAGAACCGGCTTCCTGGTGAAAAGGCGCAAAGGGTTTGACGGCCGCCGGGGCGATAGTCCCCCGATAGCGGCGACGGGGAAGTGTTGAAGCATATACTGCCACGCGCTAGAATATGAAACGTACGCAGGCAGGACCCGTGGACAAAACCGCAAATGAGACGGCTGGGAGCCGCCGAAAGGCGGCTTTCAACCTTTCGGCGTATCGCGGGTGCCTGCGGAGGGGAGAAGGAAACCAGAGGTGGGAGCATGGTAGGTCCTATTCTGTTGCTGCTGGTAATGGTCGCTGCCGCGGTCGCGGCCACGGTTTCCCGGGACCTCTTTACTTCGGTGATAAGCCTTGGTCTCGCCAGCGCGGCCCTGGGAACTTTTTATTTTTACCTGGGCCTTGATTACGCAGGTGCGTTCGAGCTCAGCGCCGGAGCGGGCCTCATAACGGTCATGTTCGTGTCCATACTCAGCATGATGTCGAGGCG
>DUSS01000034.1 GCA_012842495.1 Candidatus Fermentithermobacillaceae bacterium | reverse complement strand
TTATATTCCCTTTCTCGTCTATGTCCATATGGGCACCAGCCGGATCCGTCGGCAGGCCGGGCATGGTCCTCATCTCACCGAGGAGGGGATACAGGAAGCCGGCCCCGACCGAAGCGCGTACCTCCCTAACGGTGACCGTGAATCCCCGGGGCCGCCCCTTGAGTTCGGGATCGTGGGAAAGGGAAAGATGCGTCTTGGCCATGCAAATGGGCAGCTTGTCGTACCCGAGTTTTGTGTACCGCTTTATCTGCCTTTCCGCCAGGGGTGAATACGTCACCCCGTCCGCACCGTAAATCTTTGTGGCAATGGTCTCGATCTTTTCCTTAATCGGTATATCCAGCGGGTACAGGAACCTAAACTGCGAGGATTCTTTAGTCACATCTATCAGCGCCTGAGCGAGCTCTATGCCGCCAGCGCCACCCTTGGCCCATACTTCGCTGACGCAGGCGCGAGACGCTCCTGCCTTCAGCGCCCTGTCCAGAACGAACTGGATTTCCTTTTCGGTGTCGGTGGGGAACAGGTTCAGCGCCACAACGACCGGAACGCCGTGGAGAAGCACGTTCTCTATTTGCTTATCCAGGTTCTCGCAACCCCTGTCCAGTGCCGCCATGTCTTCTTTGGCGAGGACCTCGGTGTCCAAAGGCTTGCCCGGCACCACCCGGAGCATCCCCCCATGCATCTTCAGCGCCCGTATGGTCACCACCATCACGGCGGCATCGGGCTTAAGCCCGCTGTAGCGGCACTTAATGTTGAACATCTTTTCGGCTCCGATATCCGCACCGAATCCAGCTTCCGTTACCGTGTAATCCGCGAGTTTTGTGGCGATGAGGTCGGCGAGGATCGAGGAGTTACCGTGGGCCACGTTGGCGAAAGGTCCGGCGTGCACGAAGACCGGGGTGTTCTCCAGGGTTTGTATGAGATTGGGCTTTATCGCATCCTTCAGGAGCACCGCCATGGCCCCCGCACATCTCAAGTCCTCGGCCGTAACCGGTTTGGAGTCGTACGTGTAACCCACGACGATCCTTCCCAGGCGCTCGCGGAGATCCTTCATCCCGGTAGTCAGAGCTAGTATCGCCATGACCTCCGACGCCACGGCGATGTCGAAGCCCGTTTCCCGGGGGATGCCGTTTTCCGGACCTCCGAGACCGATCACCACTTTCCGCAAAGCTCTGTCGGAAACGTCCACCACCCTCGGCCACGTTATGGTGAGCGGGTCTATGTTGAGCGGGTTTTTATGTAGCAAGCTCGCATCGAGGAAAGCAGCGAGGAGGTTGTGCGCAAGCGCGACGGCATGAGTGTCACCGGTGAAGTGCAGGTTGAAGTCCTCCATGGGCACACACTGGGAGTACCCTCCGCCGGCTGCGCCTCCCTTAATTCCGAAAACCGGACCGAGAGAAGGCTGCCTGATGGTGTTGATTACCTTTTTCCCGAGCCTCCCGAGAGCTTGCCCGAGACCAATGCAAGTCGTCGTCTTGCCTTCTCCCAGAGGAGTGGGGGTGATGGCGGTGACTACCACGTACTTTCCGCGAGGCCTGTCCCTGAGGTAGTCGAGGATGTCCAGGGAAATCTTGGCCTTGTACTTGCCGTAGTTCTCAACCATGTCCTCGGGGATTCCGATTTCCCTAGCGATTTCCACGATGGGCTTCATCTTCGCTTCCCGAGCGATTTCGATATCGGACTTCACTTTTAGCACACCCCTTTGCGATTAATTGTCACTGGGCGGTACCGCAACCCCGCCCGAAGGTCATGGCCAGGATGAAACCGATGAGGATGAACAGCAGATCCCACCTAGTCAGGAAGGGCTGCTTTTTCACGTCGTCCTTCTTATCTCTAACTCTTGGTTCCGGGTCTCCCGAAGCTTGACTGGCTCGCCAGTCCTCGTACTCTTTGAAGCTGTCTTCAAATGCCTTTTCCATTTCCGACTCCCTGGGCGGGGCCGGCACAGGCCGGTCTTTGGGACTCACTTCCTCTCACCATCCTCCCTTTGTTCGCTTGAAATACCACCTTTCCCTTCTTGAGCACTTTCCACACAAGATTTGCCCCGAATCTGTACGGTATCTCGACGTACGAATCTGCATCCAAAATGAGGGCGTCCGCCTGCATCCCCGGTTGAAGCCCGCCGACTCTCCCGCCGAGTCCTATTGCCCAGGCGGCGTTCCAGGTGGCTGCCACAAGAGCTTCCGCCGGGGTTAGAC
This sequence comes from Candidatus Fermentithermobacillaceae bacterium, assembly GCA_012842495.1. Lineage (GTDB taxonomy): Bacteria > Bacillota > Sulfobacillia > Fermentithermobacillales > DUSS01 > DUSS01. The sequence goes on along the minus strand of DUSS01000034.1, from coordinate 48,457 downwards.
CCGACAGCGAACAGGCAAGAGTCATACACAGGGGTATCGAAGTGGCGGGAGATGTCCCGGGATTGAAGTCCGTCCCCAGAGCTACCGGTATGCCCGCGTCCACCAGCTTTCTCCCGAGTTTCCCATGGTCCTTCCCCATAAAACAGGAGGTCGCAGGCAACAACACGGCCACGGTGTCGGATTCCCGGAGAGCTCTCACCCCTTCCTGGGAAATCATGCAAAGATGATCGACGGAAACCGCTCCCAGAGAAGCCCCCAGTTCCGCACCTTGAGTATTTCTCAGCTCATCAGCGTGAAGCTTGATCTCGTATCCCAGTTCCTTACCTCTCACCAGTATCCGCCGGGCCTCTTTCGAAGTAAAAGCCCCCTCATCGCAGAACACGTCAAGAAAACGCGCAAGCCCTTCCCTCCTGACCAGAGGCAACATGGACCCGATTATCTCCTGTATGTACCCTTCCCGGTCCTTGGAATACTCAGGAGGAATGGCGTGAGCCGGCAGGAACGTGGGCACTACATCTAGGCAATGCTCCGCTTTAAGACGGCGGATAACCCTTAGTTGCTTCAGTTCGTTTTCGGTGTCCAGCCCGTATCCGGACTTGGCCTCCACGGAGGTGGTACCGAGGGAAAGCATCTCATCGAGAAAGGAAAGCGCTCGCTGGAAGAGAGCCTCTTCCGTAGCTTGCCTCGTTTGCCTGACGGTCTCGAGTATGCCACCCCCGGCCCTGAGGATTTCCTGATAGGTCGCGCCCTGACACCGCATCACGTATTCCTGATACCGCCAACCTGCGAACACGAGGTGAGTATGGGCATCGACGAAACCCGGGACCACAGCTCTGCCTCCCGCGTCCAGTACGGTGGTTTCCTCCCGACTCTCTTCCCCGTTCTCTTCCCGGTTTTGTTCTCGACTCTGTTCTAAGGCGGCTAAAAGCACGGGCAGTTCTTCCCGCGGGCCCACGGCGAGGACCTTACCGTCTTTTGCGGCCAGGAAGGCGTTCTTGACGACGCTGACCACCCCTTGAAGCGAGCCGCGCCTGGGCGCTCTCGGCCCTTCCATCGTGACGAGTTCGCCGATGTTGTCTACGATCAGCACCAATTCTCACACCCCGCTTGGATCGCCCGGAAGAGCTCGCCGGACACTATTATCTTTCTCGCCTCTCCGATGTCCGGTCCCGGGCTCCTGTCCCGGTCCAAAGGCAACACCCGTTCCCTCAGCTTCTTGTAAGCTCTCTTCGAAAGCGGCGCAAGTTTGTCCGGTCCCCGGTATTCCAGCGCCTGACAGGCCACGAGGTATTCGATGGCGAGGACATGGACGAGATGGTCCAGAATCCGCCTGCACTTTAGCGCCGCCGTGGCCGACATGCTTACGTGGTCTTCCTGATTAGCTGAAGTGGGAATGGACTGGATACTTGCTGGTGACGAGAGCACCCTCGCTTCCGCACAGAGACCTGCGGCTGTATACTGAAGCAGCATATAGCCGGATTCAAGACCGCTGTCTCTGGCCAGGAACGCCGGAAGCCGGCTTTCGTCGGGATTCAGCATTCGGGCAATCCTCCGCTCTGAAATGTTCATCAGGGTGGTGAGGCCCATCGAAAGAAAATCCGCGGCGAACGCCACCGGCTGACCGTGGAAATTGCCTCCCGAAACCACCCTTCCGTCCTCCAGGATCAGGGGATTGTCCGTAGAAGAGCCGCTCTCGACCTCCAGAGTTCTCCTGGCATACTCGATGGTCTCGCGCACGGCACCGTGTACCTGTGGGACGCACCTCAGGCAATAAGCGTCTTGCATGTGGGTCTCCCCCGGCCTGGACGTAAGCCCAGAACCCTCTAGCAGCGCCCTGATGTGCGCAGCGACTGTCCTCGCTCCTGGATGAGGCCTGGCGGATACGATTCCTTCGTCGAAGGCATCTGGGATGACATCTAGAGCTTGCCCTGACAGGGCGGCGATGATGTCGGCAGCATCCGCCAAGCGAGCGGCGTCCGCTACCGTCAGGGCGAGAATTCCTGCGGACACCTGTACTCCGTTGATGAGTGCCAGGCCTTCCTTGGCCGAAAGCTTCAAGGGGGCAATTCCGCATTCCTTCAGCGCCTCGGCACCGGGTATCCTCCTTCCGTTGACCCACGCCTCACCTTCCCCCATTAAAACCAGGGCGATGTGAGATAAAGGCGCGAGGTCGCCGGATGCCCCCACGGAGCCCCTGGACGGGACAACGGGAGTTACCCGGTGGTTCAGAAGCTCGAGAAGCTTCTCCACCACCTCCACCCTGACACCGGACATACCCCTCGCCAGGGCATTAGCTCGAAGCAAGATCGCCGCCCTGACTTCCTCTTCGGACAACGGGTCGCCTAGGCCGCAGGAATGGCTGCGTATGAGGTTTTCCTGAAGGATTTCGATTTTATCCGGAGGTATCGATACATCGCACAGCTTGCCGAATCCGGTGTTGATCCCGTAAGCTTTTAAACCCACTTTAAGCATGCCTTCCACCGTACGCCGGCAGCGGGACACCCGCTCCTTTGCATCTTCGGATAAAATCACCTGTTCACCATGGCGTGCAACCTCGATGATTTCTTCGATCGTCAGAGGCCTGCCGTCGAGGACCACACTTCTCCCTCCAGACCCTACCCGGAGAACTCGCTCCCTTGACTCATACCAAGGTCATTAGTTTCTAGCGCCCGCGCCTTTGTTCCTCTCTTGTATACGAGCTTGTATATGAGTTGAGGGCAGAGGTATCGGGAATCAAGAACACATGGGCCATAAACCGGGGCTCGAGGACGGAAAGTCTTTCCTCCACCTCTTGAAGCGTTATGTCTTTCAGAGCCTCTCCATAAGAAAAGACGTCTTCTCCTATAAAGTAGAGCTGGCACTGAGATTCGGCTATGAGATCGAGATCGTCGAAGAGAGTGACGTAACGTCCCCATGCGGCATCCTTCGCCCGTTCGAAGTCAGAGGTGGGGATCCCTCTTCTCCGCGCGGTATCCACCTCCTTGAGGACCTCGTCCAAGAGCTTTTTTGGCTCTACCGTTTCCGCGGTGACGGTCGCAAAAGCATAGTCTGGCCAAGCTTCGTAGCTTACCCCCAGATCGTCCGCCAACCCTCCCTCGTATAACCTGGCAAAAACGGGCGAGCTTTTTCCAAACAGTATGTTCAGAAGGAGATCGGTCGCTATCTCGCGCCTCAAAAGCTTCTTCCCGTCATGACCGCCGGGCTGGTCCTTCCAGCCAATGCTTACAAACGGCCTGGACACATGCATCTTTACCGTAGCCGAAGGTTGCCGGGGCTCGGAAGGTTCTTCCGGCCGTTCCTTCACCGGCTGGGAGCCCTTGCCCGGGGCAGTCGAATCAAGACGCTCCGCAAGTCTAAGAGCTTCATCTTTGGCCTTGAAGTCTCCGGCGGTGAACAGGACCATGTTGGAAGGTTGATAGAAGGCGGCGTGGCACGTGTAGAGGAGTTCCGGAGTGATTTTCCTGATGGACTCTTTCGTCCCGGTAACATCGATTCTCACGGGGTGAACGTGGTAAAGCGATTCAAGGAGCGCCCGGGTTAGCCTTGAATAGGGCTCATCTTCGTACATGACTATTTCCTGCTCTATTATACCTTGCTCTTTCCGGACGGACTCTTCGCTAAAATGCGGTTTCCACACAAGGTCAAGGAGGAGATCGAGACATCTTTGAAACTCGTCGACCGTCCAGAACGTGTAGGAAGTTAAATCGTTACTGGTGAAAGCGTTGGCCGAAGCCCCAAGGGCTGAGAAATCCTCGAATGCGCTTCCTCGGGGTCTATCGAACATCTTGTGTTCAAGGAAGTGGGCAATTCCCGGGGGGGTCTCAAACCTGCGGATGTGACCGACGGAATGGCCCGAGAACTCCGGGTCAGGTAAGGAAAACGCGACGTCGTTCGCGCCGTAAGCGACCGTAACCTGGGCAAACTTCTTCCGGTAGCCCGGCTTGGCCATGACGAAAACCGCCATGCCGTTTTCCGCCCGGGCAAAAGCTATCTCTTCCCCAAGCCCCCGCAAAACCGTCACGAGGCATCCCTTCCTGCGGCACTGTTGGGAACAGCTCTCAAAACGTATACGGCGACAGGTTTCACGTCTTGCGCCACTTCTATTACGTCTTCCCTGGTAACTTTCAGGAGCATCCGGGCAAGCTCTTCGTCGGTCCTGGGTCCACCCAGCACGATCCAATCCAGTGAGCGACGGACCAGGGATGACGGAGAATCCTTTTGTGACATAAGACGCCTTAGCAGCCCCTTTCTTGTCTTTTCCAGTTCGTCTTCGGACACCTGACCGAGAGCTATAGACCGGGCCTGCTGGAGGATCAAATCTTCCGCTTGTTTCCTCCGCTCGTCCTGGACGCCAGCCGTGGCGATGACCATCCCTCGCCACGAGTTGATTACGGTATCAGCAAAGTAGGCCAAACTCGCCCTTTCGCGGACCTCGGTGAAGAGCTTCGAGTGGGGAAATCCTCCCAGGATGCCGTTATACGCGAGAAGAGCTGGGAACCGAGGGTTAGCTGCGTCTATTCCTGCATACAAGGCAATGCACACGATGGTTTGAGACCCCGGAAGCTCGTCTTCTACCGAAATCATCTTCTCGGGCACGGCCGGTGGCCTCTTCTTGACCTCCGGTTCAAGGCGATAGTTTCTCAATGCCGGAAACGTCCAATCATGAGCGGAGCAAGCTGCGGCCAGTATGTCCTCATCTACACCCACGACGTAGACGTCCACAGGACTGGACGAGGCCGAGTTCCGCCATGCCTCCCATGTATCTACAGGACCTACTTCATCGAGATCTGACAGTGAGCCCCACGCGGGTAAACCCGATGGATCTCCATGGGAAAGCACCTCCATAAGCCGCACCATGGCGTATTCCGGCCTGGAGTTGACGATGGCCTCGATGTCCCGGCGCTGTTCCTCCCTTTCGTGAGCGAAAACGTCCGGGGGATAGCCGTCTCCAGACAAACGCGGTTGTACCGCACAGGACCACACGAATGATAAGAGCTCCTTGACCAGCCAACGACCCCGGGAACCAGCATCTATTGCGGACGGAGTCGGGAAACTGACGGAGAAGTTGAGGATCTGACAGTAGCCGATTTTGCTGGCGTTGGAATGCAGCTTGGTTCCATAATGCCCGTCGAGGAAACGGGCCATTTCAGTGAGACTTGGGAGCTCCCTGGTTCCTCTGGCGGCCAGTCTCGGCACCAGGCCCAACTTCGTCACCGTCTCCCTTTTCATGGGCACTCTGAAGACCACGGTAATGGAAGCTGTCTTCCACCGCTTGACGGGCAAACATCTCAGAGTAAGTCCGGGCTCTATTTCGGTGGCGACGAAGGATTCCTCGTTTTCGACCAGCCCTGATGATAAGACTTCGGGGTCCGCGGCTCGATCCATGCTGACATCCCCTTCTCACATTGCCTCGTATTCGTCGCGTCTGAATGTCTATTTTCTTTTGTCCTTCACTGCTCCTCGCCTTTACCAAGACACCGCGCCGGCGCTTTATTGTGCTTTTCCGCCCTATATAGCCCTCACTAACGTAGTCTAACCGGGCAGCTGGGCTTCCTCGCTACGAAATAGGCTCTGGTGGTACCCGGATGAGCCGGATTGAACGACAGTGTGTCGTAAACCGAAGGCGCCTCAAACCCGACTTCCTCGAGCCATGCCTTTACCGAGTCACAGGAATGGGCCTTTTCGACGTGGTGCTCATCAAAGCGTTCCCAGACGCCCTCCACCTTTAAGAACCCGGTTAGTTTGACCTCCCAGGAGCTGTTCGGGGGATCGGGAATGTCGCGCCAAACCAGAACGTAGTTGGGCCCCTCAATTAACGTAACCTCCTTCGGAATAGTCGCCAGGCGATGCTCGGTGTTCATGTCGAACACGAAGAGCCCAGAGGGCACCAGGCTTTCGTAAACGCACCGGAAGGCTCGGGTTAAGTCTTCGGGGGTGACAAGGTAGTTGATGCTGTCGAAAACGCACACAACGGCATCCACTGGGAGGTGAAGGCGAAAATCTCTCATATCCGCCAGGACGAACTCGACGTCGAGTCTCCGCCGTGAAGCCTTCGCCCGAGCTTTTTCCAGCATAAACGGGGATGAATCCAGACCGATAGCCCGGTAACCATGCTGGGCCAGGAGCAACGTCATATTTCCCGTTCCGCAAGCGAGGTCGAGCACGGTTCGGGGATGGGCGTTATGTCTGTACCAGATCTCTTCGATAAATCTCAACCACCGCTCATACGGTACCCCTTCCATCACCGAATCGTAGATTTCGGAGAATCGCTTGTAGGGTCTCAGGTTCTCCCGGTTCATGTACTCCACCTCGCGGGCTCGTTTTCAGCGCATTATGGGAGCTTAGCAGCAAGAGACACAACGGGTCTGGACGGGGCGTGGTCACACTACTAATAAGTACCATAAGACCCCTGCCTCGGCGGACACAGGGGTCTCCCTCAGAAAACAGGGAAAGGATTCCTCAGTCAGCTTCCGGCACCGGTTGGATTTGCCCTTTGACTTTCTTCGCACTCTCTAAATGAGTATCGTCCCCTGAGCCCTCTCGCAAATCCGCATCCGGCCCGGCTGCCTCTTGTTTCACCCCTTCCGGAACGTCCGATTGCGCAGAGTGCGTCGAAGATGCCCCTTTCAGGAGCTCCTCGAGCTCGTCAGCTTTCAGGGTCTCCTTTTCCAGAAGAGCTTCGGCGACCCGGTTAAGAGTCTCCCTGTTCTCACTGAGGATCTCCCGAGCTCTCTCGTAGCACCTGGATATTATCTCGCGTTCCTCTCTGTCGATAGCCGCCGCTACTTCCTCGGAAAAGTCCCGCTCCCTTGCAAGGTCCCTACCGAGAAACACCTGGCCCTCTTTTCGGCCGAACGTCAGCGGCCCGAGTTTCTCGGACATTCCGAACTCCATGATCATCCTGCGAACAAGTTTCGTCGCGTGTTCCAGATCGTTGGCCGCCCCTGACGACACTTCGCCGAACACCATTTCCTCGGCAGCCCTACCCGCCAGAGCTGAAGTGACTCTGTCGATGATCTCCGCCTTGGTTATGAGATATTTGTCCTCTACAGGTAGCTGCAGAACGTGACCCAGCGTGACGCCCCTGGGGATAATGGACACTTCCTGAACCGGATCGGAGTTGGGTAATTTCTTCGCTACGATGGCATGAGCAGCCTCGTGAAAAGCGACCACCCTTTTCTCCTTCTCACTGATGATCCGGGATTTCTTCTTCGGCCCGGCCACGACCCTCTTAATCGCTTCCTCCAGCTCCTCCATACCGATTCGACGCTTGCGCTTTCTCGCAGCGAGGAGTGCCGCCTCGTTCATAACGTTCTCGAGGTCTGCCGGGGTGAAACCCGGTGTCCTCTTGGCGAGAACTTCCAGGTCCACTTCCTTGGCGAGAGGCTTGCCGCGGCTGTGGATCTTAAGGATTTCCACCCGAGCCTGCAAATCGGGCCGGTCGAGTACTACATGCCGGTCGAACCTTCCGGGCCTAAGCAATGCGGGGTCTAGAATGTCAGGCCTGTTAGTCGCCGCCATCACGATGATACCCTGGTTGGCGCTGAAACCGTCCATCTCTACCAGAAGCTGATTCAGCGTTTGCTCGCGTTCATCGTGCCCGCCACCCATCCCCGCACCGCGCATGCGACCGACTGCGTCGATCTCATCAATGAAGATTATGGCCGGTGCACGCTTCTTTGCCTGCTCAAAGAGGTCTCGTACACGAGCTGCTCCGACGCCCACAAACATCTCAACGAAATCAGACCCGCTAATGGAAAGGAAGGGAACCCCCGCTTCTCCTGCAACAGCCCGGGCGATGTATGTTTTGCCTGTCCCGGGAGGTCCGAACAAGAGTACACCTTTGGGAATCCTCGCCCCGATCTCCGCGTATTTCTTGGGGAACTTGAGGAAATCGACTATCTCTGCCAGCTCCTCTTTGGCCTCCTCACAACCGGCCACATCGGCGAAGGTGATGCGCTCGTGAACTTCGGACTGAAGCCGGGCACGACTCCTGCCGAAGTTCATCACCTGACGTCCCCCACCTTGAGTTTGTTGCGTCATGTAATACATCATCGCCAGCAACAAAACACCCGGCAACACCGTGTAGGCGAGGAGGTTTAACCACCATGGCGGCTCAGGAGGCTTCTGGAACGTAACTTCCGCGCCCGCCGCGACGAGTCTCGAGTACAAATTGGGGTCATCCGGGACCATGGTGGTGAATTTAGTACCGTCTTTCAGGGCGCCGGTCACCGTTCCGTCGACGATAATTACGTTGGATATCTTCCCTTCAGACAACAATTGAAGGAACTCGGTGTATTTAAACTCTTGATATCTTTCCTTGTTCGCAAGCTGGTGTGCAAACGAAAGGGCAAGGAAGATCAATAAAACGTACACGGCGAAGCTTCGCCATATTTTACTGTTCACCTTCGACCCTCCTTAGGACCGTTAAGATCGTTGGGCTTTTGCGAAACCTTCTGACTCTAAGACTCCCCGATGTTAGCACAATTCCCCTGGTGGCGCAAGGAAGGCTCGATCTCCATACCTAGCAGAACACGGGTTTCGGCGTCTACTTTAAACCTTTCATCCAGCCGTATTCCTGCTACCCATACGATGTCGCCCTGTCGCTCGATTATGGGGATGAAGTCCCGATACCATCGAAAAAGTCCTGCGGATACGAAAAGGTCTTGAAGCTTCTTGGAACTTCCTCTCATCCCGAGGGGTTTCATCTTGTCGCCGGGCCTGCGATTCCTAACCAAAAGGCGCATCTTCCCCGAAAGACCAGCTTGAAGCTTATTGTAATCGAGGAAGACCCGTCTTTCCAGGAAAATCCTGCCGGGCATGTCCTCTGTGCAAAAAGAACCATGCAAATCGCAACCGCGACGAGCAGCCGGCATATGCGGGAGGCAAGTAGAAGGTACTCCGCGTGTAAAATGAGTTTCGCCTCGAAGAATTTCCTGCTGTAGGGAAAGGGCTTCCTCGGGCTCCACGAGCCACGTACGTACGCTCACGCCGAGTTCTGGAACCGGCGTGAAGCCCGGAACCTCCAGTTCGACCCGCACATTCTTGGGCGCAGGGGGGAAAAACGCGACGAAATCCCCCTCGTCCCGCGCCCTCACCCCCATACCGAGGTCGTAAAGCTTCTGGGTTCTCTCCTTGAGGCTGTAAAGGAAAGATAATACGCGTCTTGACTCTGGGGTCCTGGGTTCCCGCAGAACATCGGCGAAAGCCTTTCGCACCATCCGGGAGCTCAAAGCAAGCGGCTGCGACAAAAGGGCTTCCGTGGAAACGTAGGTGATTCGCCCCTCCGAAAAGGAGCTGGCATAAAAAGCCCGGGAAGCTTGTTCGTCCAGGAACTCCTCGTCCCACCTGAGCAAAGTCGCAGTATCCGAGACCACGTCCACGATGGCGGGATTGAATTCCTTTGATAGCATGGGTATAAGCTCGTGCCTGAGTTTGTTTCTCACATATCGCATATCAAAGTTGTATACGTCCGTCGTCACCGGAAGGTTTCTTTCCCGGACATACTCTTCGATTTCGGCCCTTGTCACCTCGAGAAGCGGCCTTACGATCCCGTCTCTGACCGGGGGAATTCCCGCCAACCCTGCCGCGCCTGACCCTCTGAAAAGCCTCATCAGCACCGTCTCGGCTTGATCGTTCCTGTTATGGGCTGTAGCGATTTTGGCCGCCCCGACCTTTCCGGCCAGCTCCCTGAGGAAGGAATACCTCGCGATTCGACCGGCCTCTTCAAGGCCGACACCCTGAATCCGAGCTAGGGCAGGAACATCCCGCTTACCGACGGTAACCGGGATACCTCGCCCGGATGCGAACTCCGAAACCATTCGGGCGTCCCGGTCGGCGTCGGCGCCTCTCATCCCGTGGTGAAGGTGGCCCACCCAGAGACGCATGCCGAAGTCGGATGCGAGGTGGATGAGGCAGTCTAAAAGGCACATGGAGTCCGGTCCGCCGGATACCCCCACCACAACCAGTTCCCCGGCCCGTACCATGTCGTGACGGGTTATCATCCGGCGCACGCTGGACCGCACGTTTTCAACAGAATCAACTGGATACGTGGTCACCCCTGGCGCCACCACCGAGGAGAGAGTCACCTATAACATACCAGAAAAGAAGGATGAACGCTCATCCCGCCGATTCTTCCAGTTCCTCGGCGAGCTCAACCCTCTCCACTTTGATGGCAACCACAGTGATATCGTCTTCGGGCTTACCCCCTTGCCTCCGGATACCCCTCTGGAGCAGACTACGTACAACGGACTCAGGACTGTCGGCCTTTAGCCTCGCAAGGTACGAAACGAGCCACTGCTCCGCCCTTTCCGGAACAGGACAAGACCGGAACAGCCCGTCGGACACGAGAAGGATCGTATCACCATCCTCTATGCGCTCGCTCGAATTCACCCACGGCACGGATTTGAGGGAGCCCGCGGGGGGTGCAGCGCCTTTTACGACCACTACGTTGCCATCGGCCCGCCGGATGAACGAAGGAGCTGCTCCGAGTTTTTGAAAATATGCCCTCTCAGAAGCTAGATCCAAAAGCACACAGTCTATGGCCACGTAGGATTCAGGCCGGAAGGCTAGATACAGTGAGGAGTTAAGGAATGAGATGGATGCCTCGTAATCAAGCCCCGATTCCAAGAGCGACCGGAGGATATCCAGAGTGTCGCGGCTTTGACGGGCAGCCAGCCTTCCCTTGCCCATACCGTCGGCTAACCCCACAAAGGTTCTGGTGGAGTCGATATCGAAAGCTGCCCAGCTGTCTCCGGGTTCCTCTCCATCGCCCCCGGGAACCGCTCCCGATCTCACCTTCGCCTTCAGGTGAGGCTTTCTCCCCTGCTTGGGGGTGGGCTTGGAGTTTTCGAGGAGCTTCCCAAGGTACGCGTACTGGGCGGCCAGACACTCCCTGGTTTCGTTGTAGAATCTCGTTTCGGCCAAATGCACACTCTGGATCTCCTTTTCGTGGTTAAGTTCCATGACCATCTCTTGCAGTTTCGAGCACTTCTCTTTCAGCACCGGGGCAACGTCGTCTTCTTTTACCCGCCCCGTTATGCCAAGACCTCGTACCAGGCCGCACAAAGCTTCGAACGTGTCCCCAAAGGTCTCCTCCCAGCAAACCAGCCGGTTAGGGCACTCGTGGCAAACCCTGTCCACCACCGTAAGGATAGCTTCTTGCGCCCAGTTAATCGCAGAATCGCCCGACACCGATACCTGCGAAAACAGGTCCGCCATTTGCTTGAAAACTCGGGACAGAGGAGCCGGATACCCGACGGCGTCACGCAAGGTCTCTCTACGGAGAATATGATTCTTGGGAGACAAGATGCCCTTTATCGATGCGGCTATTTTGGAGGGCAGCACCATGACCAGGGCGGATGCGATCATCTGCTCGATAAGCCTTGAGCGTATATCCTCCGGCCCCGGTTGAAAAAACGACATGGCCAGACCTGCAGCCAGATGCCCTGCCACAGCTTCGGCCCTTCCAAACCACCCGCCGATTCCAGCTACGGTCCCGCTAACGGCAAGATAGTCAACGACCCGCAGCGAGCGGGTGGACGTGAGGGCCGTTATCAGCCCGCCCGTCACACCTGCTATAGCACCGCCACCCGGACCGGTGAGCCAGGCCCCCACGAGCGTCATGGTCGATGCCAGTAGGACCTTGACGTTAACCGAAAATAAAGATAGATCCGGCAGACCTCCGATGGATAGAACGCCGGCCGCGACCAGCGCCTGCTTTGAGAATCCGCTGGGTTCATCGGATGTCAGCATACCCGAAGCCTGGGCAAAAAGGGCCGAAAGGAAAAAAATTGAGACTGCCTCGGTTGCGGCGATTATGAATGCGTCCGCCGTTATGCCGCCGAGGTTCCCCACCACCGCTCTGACGCCAAAGGCGGCCGCAGCTGAGAGGGCATATCCTACAACCTGAGGGAACCTCCGGCGACGGACGAACGGGGGATCGACTAGAAGGGTCACGAAGACCATGACGAGGACTTGATTCAGGAGGGTCCCCGTCTCCCCGGTAGTGGCTGCGCCTAAGAGGCAGATCACAGCGAAAACCAGGCTCCCAGGTGACCTCGTAACCTTGAGTCCGGCATACATCGCCGGGCCGAATGGATACAGTACCCGGACTACAACCGTCCGTCCCAAGAGGAAGCATGTGATGCTAAATGCCAAGGTGAGCCCGGCGTTCTTTCGGGAAAAGAAGTCTCGAACACGCGAGAACATACCCGAGGACATGGTCAACCCCCTGGCACGAATTCTACTCCTTCCAGTATTAGGAATTTGTCGTGACTTGTCCACCACCGGAGCGAGGACTGTCGAAAGACCGGTTTTAGCGGGACCACATTAACGCACAACTCGCCAGCCGAAACACGCTGCAAGCCACGTTCCGAGAACACCCCAGCCGCCAGTGACTCGACATGAAGACCACACCAAAGGATACTGTAGCAGTGCCTTAACGTGTGTCACGCGAGATTCCGGAGAGCAGTATCTGAGGGTTATGCTGGTGGGCCATACAGGACTCGAACCTGTAACCGCCCGATTAAGAGTCGGATGCTCTACCGATTGAGCTAATGGCCCACCTGGTGGTAGCGGCGGCTGGACTCGAACCAGCGACTCTGCGGGTATGAACCGCATGCTCTACCAACTGAGCTACGCCGCCGTCGGACGATCCTGATTATAAGGGCAAAAACTCGACGAGTCAATTTACCCCGGACCACTTTAGTGTATTATACGGCAACAGCATCACTGTCCCGTGACATCTACCGCAGACCAGTCGATGCATCTTACGGTCACGAGATCATCTGTCCTCTTTCTAACATTCTTCCAGGCAGCTAGGCGCCACTAAGTGCATAAAGCCACTATCCTTCGGCATGGGTGCGAACTCCATGTTATTCATCTGGTATCTTGGCGGCGCAGGATGTTTCCCGTCTCCAGCGAGCATCGTCCAAAAGCACTACACCGGCAAGGACGAATAAAGAAATCGCCGACAAGACGAAGGGCAGAGATGGATTCCTGGCGTACATTAACCCCCCCGGATACGGCGCGATAGTTTGAGCGATCGCCGTCACCAAGCTCACCACTGCAAACCCCCGTCCCCGCATATCCGGGGGCGTCGCGATGGCCGCGATCGCCGCAAAGAGACTCCAGGAAACCCCGGCCACTCCCCTCAACAACATCGATAAAATCAATCCTCCAAAGCTGGGCGTTGCCACCAGCGTAAGGAAGGATATACCGAGGAGTCCTAAAGAGGCGGCCAGTCCGCGCTCCCGGCCTACCCTGTCCGAGAAATAGCCGAGAACCGGACTGAGCACCACGCCGCCGAGAGAAATCACCGACCCGAGAAACCCGATTTCGGCGAGGTCGAGGCCACCTACGTCTCGAAGGAATGGGGTCGAAAAGGGAATGGCCAAAAACTGGACGAGGTACATTCCAGCGCCCAGGACCAAAAGCTTCGGCATTCGCGGCACCCACAGTATCCGTCGAAAGTCACCTAAGCTCTGAAAGTCCCCGACAACCTTCTGCGACCGCAAGCCCAGGAGGACGAGGGTCGAAGCAAGGTACAGGACGAATGACCCGAAGAAAACGGGCCTCATGCCGGCTTGTTGAGCCCATAAACCTCCTATACTCGGCGAAGCGATCAGACCCACCGGCCACGCCATGTCCAGCACCGCAAAAACGCTGGATAACCGTTCGGGGGGCGCGAGGTGAGCCATGTATGCTCTCACAGCGGAATTGGAGAACATCGATACGTTGTACAGAACAATTCCTGGCAAGAGGTGGGTCCAGTGCCGGGCAAAAGCGTACAAAAGAGGGGCGGGCACTGCCACCGCCCACCCCACAACCATGATCCATTTGCGATCGAACCTGTCCGTCAAGTAGCCACCAGGCAGATAGGAAAGAGCCATCACTGCGAAACTGATGGCCTGAAGTAAGCCTATTTCAGGGGCTCCACCGCCCAGCTCGGTCACGTACACAGGCCACGTGTACATGTAAAGCCCTGAACCCAAGCCCCATAAGAGCATCGACGCAAAAAGCAGCCAGAGGCTACGCTCGAGTTTCACTTAAAACCGATCTCCTTAAAAGTTCCGAGTCAGCTCCTCCACCAGAGAACCGACGTAAGCTACAGCTTCTCTTATGGGGTCGGGTTTAGACATGTCCACCCCGGCCATGGCCGCGAGTTCCAGCGGCTTCTTCGTCCCGCCCGCCTTTAGGACCTCCAGCCACCGCTTTACCACTGGAGCACCTTCCCGGCGTATAGCCCTGGCCACAGCCGTGCCTATAGTGAGTCCCGCGGAATAAGTATACGGATATAGCCCCATGTAATAATGGGGCTGCCGCATCCAGGTCAGCCGGGCGCCATCGTCTATTTCCACTTCACCACCCCAGAACTCCTCGAGAATTTCACCCTGAACCTTGCTCAGCAACGCAGCAGTGACAGGCTGACCCTGCTCAGCCAGGGCATAAATGCGACGCTGGAGCTCCCCTTCTATCAGGTGCCGCACGAAGTTATGATGATACGTGGTGAGGAGCTGCATGATGACCCAGCGGCGCATGCGAACATCGGTCGCTCCGGACAGGATGTAGTCCCCTACCAGAAGCTCGTTGATCGTAGACGGAGCCTCCACGAAGAACATGGACGTGCGGCAGTTGGAAAGTCTCTGACTTCGCTGGGACAAGACACCGTGTCCGGCGTGGCCGAGTTCGTGGGCGAGCGTCAGGGTGTTTCTCATGCTGTCGGTCCACGTTATGAGAATGTATGGGTGGACTCCATAGATCGAGTTGCAGAATGCGCCTGTGGACTTCCCGATATTGTCCGCGAGGTCGATCCACCGGTTACGCAGGCCGTCGGCGATGATCCGCGCGTACTCGGGCCCCAAGACCGACAGGCCCTTCAGGATTATCTCGGAAGCTTCCGCGTAAGTTGTCCGAGGGTTGTATTCTGGGTCGAGGGGAGCTTCGATGTCGCAGTAGAGCATCTTATCGAGGCCTAAGACCTTTTTTCGGAGCTGTGCGTATCGTCTCATGTGAGGCGCAAGCTCCTTCAAAATGATATCGTGCAGGTTATTGTAAACCTCGATCGGGACTTCCTGAGCATGGAGGAACATGTGCGTGGCCGACGGAAAGCCGCGGAGTTTCGCCATTACAACGTTCCTCTTAACTTCGGTTGCCCAGAGGGCAGCCCACGTGTTCTGGTAGGCCTTAAGGCCCTTGGTAAACGATGCGAACGCATTTCGCCTGAGCACGGTGTCCGCAGACCGCTCGTAGCTGTTTTCATACATGGCAAAGGACATCGGAAGTTCCTCGCCTTTGCTGTCAACTACCGGGTCAAATGAAATGTCGGCAGCTTTCGACCGGGCATAAATAGTCGAGGGAGCGTGCAGGACTTCTCCTAGGGCCGCCAGAGCTTTTTCGGTTTCTGGATGAAGAGTATATGGCTTCTCCTCAAGCATCCGCTCGATACTCCGGCGGAAAGAAGATAACCCCGGCTCTTCCGCAAGATAGCGCTCGAGCGTGCCTTCAGGCAGAGCGAGAGCTTCCGACCGAACGAACGAGAGCTCGGCATGGATCTTTGCGCCCAGGGAGGATACCCGACCCGAAGCAACCTGGTTCTCCTGAGAGGTCCCGTCCGCAGAAAGCTTTAGAGAAGCATAAGACGCCACCCTCATATACCTCTCCATGAGTTTTTCCTGAGCTTCAAGACAGGCCAGGAACACTCGGGCCCCTTCACCGAGCCTCCCTCTGTACTGGGTTACCGTGGAAATCGCCTCTGACACCGATTTGAGCTCGGCTTCCCATTCCTCTTCTGTGCTGAAAATGTCCTGAAGATTCCAGGTGAGCTCTTCCGGCACTTCTGACCGACTGAGACGTCTTTTCACCATAATCACCTCTTTATTTTGTTATTTCTAAACCCGAAGGGTCTTCACCTGCTGGTACGCCGGCCTTCGTACATCAGCGCACCGTTCTCCTGCTCCTGCCTGTGTCGAGCACAGCTGGTGCAGCTTATTCCCGTTCTCGGGAGTACCCTGCGGGCGATTCGGGTGTTAGACTTAGCCCGAGACCGGTCTGAGGCCATGTCAGGTAAACACAGCAGGTAGTAGGTGACTGATTCTAATGCTGGAAATAATTGATACGTTCCCTGCTTTCCTTGAGCTTTGGGAAAGGTCGAAGGACCTAGCCCTGGAGGAGCAAATACGACTATGGTCCGACGAGTATATGGCCAACTGGCCGGAGCTTCGCTTCCTTCAAATCGAGGACTATCGCAAGCAGGGCGTAGATTGGCTCGACGTAGCTCGAACCAGGGTCTTCCCGTACCTGGCCCGAAGAATGCCTTCGATTATCCAAGCTCATGAAAACCTCGTGGTTGAGCTCCCGCGCGTGTATGATTTGGCCGGTACAAGACTAGGGATGACACAGGATCTCCTGACGGTCATTTACGTGGGGCTGGGGTGCGGAGCTGGCTGGGTCTGCCGTTACAAGGGAAAAACCGCCGTCCTATTCGGCCTCGAAAACGTAGCAGAATGCGGTTTTACCGACCGGTCCTCCATTGCAGGGCTCGTCGCCCACGAGTTGGGCCATGTGTTACATCGCATCCTGCGAGAAGCAACGCAGCACGGAGCCCGCGTGAGCCCGGACGGTGCCGATGAACTAACCGATGACGAATTGGACGGGCAGGACCCGTTGTTTACCCTTTACTCAGAGGGTTTCGCCCAGAGATGCGAACATCTCATAATGGGAAAAGAGACCTGGCACGAGTCGAAAAACCACGGAGAGTGGGTTTCCTGGTGCAGGCAAAACCAAGCGCGACTGGCGCGGGAGTTCCTGAGAAGACTCGATCAGCACGAGGATCTGAGGCCCTTTTTCGGGTCCTGGTTCGATATCGAAGGTAGAAGCCAGACAGGCTATTTCCTCGGACACCAGGTGATCCGGCAGCTTGAGGAACGATTTCTGGACGTGGCGACGGCCTCCGGCGTCTCCCCCTTGAAGCTGGTCGCCGTCCTCTCCGCCGAGCAGGTTCGCCGCCTTGTTCGACAGGAACTGGAACACATAGCAGCAGGTCCTTTAAAGGACATTTGATGACGGCGATTGATCCAGAGCTCCGCCCCACTGTGCCTCCCAGTTCCGCCAATCGCCCAGCGGATCCTCAAGTCCCCAGCATCCCCTACGAACCGGGATGAATCGTTCCCCGGGTAATGTGTTCGCCCACTCGGCAACGGTTTTTCGCAGGGTTTCTCTTTCCTCCGCCGATGTGGCGTAAAGGACCAACACCCGATCCGTTCCTATTGAGGGATAACCATCGGGCGGTTCTCCGGTTTTCATGACCCTGATTGGTCCCCGGGATGCCTTTGCAAAAGGGAAAACGCCTACCCGTTGCACCTTCTCCATAAGGTTCAGGCAAGCTTCGTCGAACGTCGGGTAGCGCCCAAGCACCCTTTGCATCAGCGGACCATGCTCCCAGAGCTCCAGGTGCCAGCAATCCATACACTCTCGTCCTGGTTTTCTCGTTCGGGCAACTATAGCCCGGCATACAGCGCACTTTTCGGCCCACAACGCGTTGGGATAACCGAAGTACCTCCATACAGCATCCTCGAGAAACCTCACCGGGTCACCTTCTTGCTCACGGGCTTCCACGAGCCTCTCGGGAGGTCCAGACATCCCAAGACATCCTTGTATAGACTAGCGGGATCAGTATATCGGTGAGCGACACCGGCGGTTAATTGGTACCGTGGGGAATTGGCGGCTTGGGGAACTAACTGCTGCGAAAAACTGGTGCCGGGGGCGGGATTCGAACCCGCACGGGCGTCACCGCCCAAGGGATTTTAAGTCCCCATTGTCTACCGTTCCAACACCCCGGCAACCACGACATTCACGTGCGACTACTTGCTGCCGGAATCGCAACAGCGCCGGCGGAGGCGGACTCTTCGCCCCCGGGGCGAATGCAACCCTGCGTTACTGTACTGTCTTGGCAGCCCCCCGCTCGTGGGTATAACAGGCACCGAGGCACCGGTCACAAACCGCACGAGTTACCAGTCGCGACGGGTTCCTCTGCCGCCGCGCTTGGAGTCAGTGCTCCTACGAAGGTCAGCTTGCCTTTCGTCGCTCTCCTTGAGGAAGCGCTGGAGCTTCTCTTCGAAACTCGCCTTCATCCTCCTCATTTCTTCGGGCGACCTTCTCGGCCTGTACGACGGATCAGCCTGCTTGATACTGAGCCCTATCTTGCCAGCCTCCATCGACAGGATTTTAACTCGCACCTTGTCGTTCTTCTTGAGGTACTGATTGATGTCCGTCACGTACCTGTCGGCTATCTCGGAGATGTGTACGAGCCCCGTCTTACCGTCGGGCAGAGTGACGAACGCACCGAAACTCGTTATTCCCGTCACGATGCCTTCTACTATCGCTCCGACTTCGAGCGGCATGATGCGCGCATTCCTCCAAATGCTTATCAGTATGGCCGGCAAAAGGATTATAGCTTATCGCTTTTTTTGGTGTCAAGAACGCATTTTCCAGATACTGTACCGATCCATCCGCCCAAGAGGGACGTCATCCGGTGAGCTCGACAAGCATAGTATCTCCTGACCGATTTCGTGACGGGAAAAACGCCGGAGGGTTGATGCCTCATGCCTGACGAGATCATTGGAGGCGAAACCTTGCACGAGCTCACCGTTTCCAACCGGGAAAAGCTCCGGATCACAGGCGTGGTCCATGTAGTAAGTTTCGACGAACGCCAGGTATCTTTGGAGACCGAGGTCGGACTGTTGACCATTGAAGGCGAGGACTTCCACATCACCACTGTAGACCTGGATCGAGGCGATCTCCAGCTGGAGGGCCTCATTACCGCCCTGGAGTACAGCCCGGTTGACCGGGCCAGGGACAGGCGGCAGAAAGAACGGGGGTTGCTCGCGCGGATCTTCCGCTGATGTTTGAAACTGTCGGCCTTCATCTCTGGCGCTTCTGCGCTCTTTTCATCCTGGGCACGGCGTTCGAGGTGGTCTTCGAGATATACACCGCGCTCCGGGCCACTTTCCCGCTGCCGAAAACGATGAAGGCCATTGCTGACGTGCTAATCGCCAGCTTAAGTTTATTCGGACTGGCGTTTTCCCTCTTTTTCATCAATGGAGGCGAGCTGCGTCTTTATGTAGTGGTGGGGCTAGCTGCGGGGTTCGCCACAGCTCAGTACTCCGTGGGAAAGCCCCTGTCCCGGTTGTTTCGCGGAATCTTCGGCCTGACGGCCCGGGCCGTCAGGTGGGTCCATCAAAGCACCGCATCGTCTTTGGGTAGTATTGCTAATAACATCCGCACACTCGTAAAGAAGTTGACCTCCCGGTTTGCGCCGCCCGGCTAGGCGACCTCAGTCGTTGAGACACCCGTAGCTCGGGAAACTGCACGGCAAGTATATCCCACCCGTCTCAAGTCTCAGCAGGTGACTTTCTGCCAGCTCACTGGAAGGATTGTTTCCGGTCGTGTAGAATAAGCTTGTACACAATCTGTCCACAGTTTGTGCATAATTTGTGGATATCCCGGGGGATGAAACTTTCTCGTGCAGATAGAAATCAGAGGGGCCGAAAGGCTGAGCTACCGGGAGCGTCAGGTGGTAGTCCTAAAAGAGATGGGCTACTCATCTCAGGCCATAGCAGATCGCCTTGGTTTAAGCCCTGCGACCGTTGCCACGCTGTACAACAGGGCGAAGGCCAAGGGCTACCAGGTTGTCATAGTCATTTCGGGAGATCCTTTGAACATATTTGGTGGCCCGGGAGAGGAGGCTGGAGAAGATGCTGAACCGGACAAGGGTGCCGGCGAGTAAGAGCAGGCGGCGAGCCGACCGCAGGTTCAGGCCGTACCCGGCCGAAACGTGCGTCTCCAAGACCTGGTCCTCAGGGATGCGCCTCTCACCTTCCACCGCGGGCGTGACGCCGTCCGGTACCTCGTTTTTGGGGGGACAGCAGGCGAGCATCGGGGAACCGGACCCGGTTCATTCTGTGGTATCCGGCGCCAGCACCTCATCTTCCGGCAGAAGACCTGGCGTGCGGGACAGGGGTAGGCCCCGGAAGCGGCGCTTTGGCCTGGGCGGATTCGTGGGACTGGCTTTGGCGTTGATGCTTGGTATTACTTTTTTCGTAAGACAATCGCAGGTGAGGCAGCTGGAGAAGTACATCGAGGCCTTAGAGAAGGAGATCCAATACTATACGCAGGCTAACGATAACCTGAGAGACCAGATCAACATGCTTCGCTCGGATCAGTACATTGAAAAGGTGGCCCGGGAGAAACTAGGTCTCGTCAAACCCGGGGAGGTACAGTATATTCTCACGGACCCAAGGACGGCAGGCGGAGACACGACGGACCAGAACCCTGGTACAGGACCGAGCGGAATCACGAAGAAGTAAGTTCCTCGTACATCTTCTCGGTGCCGAGGTGCTCAACGGTTAAGACCCGGACACGCGTGACTTTCCACCCGAAATCGATTTCCAGTACATCCCCGGGATTCACCCTTGCGCCTGGCTTAGATACCCTGCCGTTTTGACGTATCTTCCCGGATTGGCAGAACTCCTGCGCCACGGTTCTTCTGCGGATCAGCCGTGATACCTGCAAGAACTTGTCAAGCCTCACTCTATCTCCTCCGGTTTCCCCTCACAAATCTCCCGCCTCCGCGTCGGTACTCCCTGCCCGGAGCCTCCCCACAGCCTGGGCCGGTGCGCAGACCAGAACGCGCCCGGCAATCCCCAGAACTTCCAACAGGGTGAGCTATTGCTCGTCGTCCTCTCCCGTCTCTCCTCCTCCCACCGCAAGCCTGAGGTTCCTACCGGGGCGAAAGACAGGCACTTTTGTGGCGGGAATCTGAATGGGTTGACGCGTACGCGGATTCATACCTTCCCTGGCCGCCCTATCCCGGACCAGGAAAGTACCAAAACCCAGGATACCTACGGACTCACCTTTGGCCAACGCTTCCTGGACGACGTCGACAAAGGCGTTTATCACTTTCTCCGTGTCTTTCTTGGTCAAACCGGCAACCTCGGCCACGCGCCCGACCAGCTCGCTCTTGTTCAATCTGTCCGCCTCCTTCAGAATCACTCTTCTGGTCTAGATCTTTCCACGATTTCGCAGCATTCCATAAGTCGTCGAGCGTCTTTTGGTCCAGGTCCTCCAGCTTTACACCGGCGGCGCGAGCCTGTTCCTCCATAGCCTTGAATCGAGCAGAAAACTTATCCACACTGCGCCTAAGACACGTTTCCGCATCCTGCCCCAAGTGGCGCGAAAGATTCACCACAGCGTAAAGCACGTCGCCGATTTCCTCCCCAATGGAAGTTTGCGACCCCTCCTTCATCGCCTTTTCCAGTTCCCCGATCTCCTCTTTCACTTTTTCCAGAACCTCTTCGGGACGTTCCCAGTCAAACCCAACAGAAGCTGCAAGGACCTGCTGCTTTTGCGCCATAAGCAGCGATGGGAGACCTCCTCCGACGGAGTCCATGAGAGAACCCGGCTGATCTCCGTGTTTTTCCTGTCTTTTAATTTGCTCCCAACGCCTTACCACGTCTTCCGGCGCGGAGATGGTCTCGTGCCCGAAGACATGCGGATGCCGGAATATGAGTTTTCGGATGATCCCCGATATCACATCCCTTTCGCTGAACCTCCCCTGCTCCCGCCCGATTTGTATGTGGAGGACGATTTGAAGCAGAAGATCTCCCAGCTCTTCGACGATCTCATCGGTTCTCCCCGACAAAATCGCGGCAGCGAGCTCGTATGCTTCCTCCAAGGCAAAGGGTATCAAGCTTTCGTGGGTCTGTTCTCTGTCCCAGGGACAGCCGTGCTCGCTTCTGAGCTCCGCCACGACGGAGAGGAGTTCCAGCCATGTACCGAGCGATGTAGCCCGGTCTTCCGCGGGCGCGGCGGGTACGACCACCGCCGTTAGATGGTCGATGTCTTCAACCATGTCGAGAGAAGAAATCTGGACTTCCCTGACGCTCTGACTGCCTTTGATCCCGGCGCTTTTAACCACGAACACCCTCGCCGAGGGAGGGAGGAACTCCATCAGGTAGAGCTTAACCCACGAGGCCGTGATCTTATCGTGCACCTGGCCTATGACGTGAGGAACATCCGGGGCGTAGTAGGGCGGATGCTTTTGTTGGGAAACTTCGTATGCGTCCAGCACCACGTACCCCGAAGGAGCCGGCACCCTGGCGGCTTCAAGAACAACCTCCGCAAAACTGCGGGCACCTATGACCTCCGCGGTGGACCCGGCCTTCTCCAACAGGATTTCCACGGATCGTTCGGCTACCAGAGGATTGCCCGGAACAAGATATACCACGGACCCGGGCCCTTCCTCCGCCGCCGACAAGACCTCCTGGGCCATCCTGGAATAAAGAGTGGAAAAGTCGGGCGCGGTTTCGTAGAGGAAGTCAAAGCTTATGTATGAAACCCCGTGGTCCTTGAGGACTATTACCGATGGATGCCGCTCAGTTCTTAAGAAGACCTTTCGAGCTCTCAGGCACTCCTCAATGACCCTCGGCGGAACTTCTTCGGGAGCCCCGGGACCAAGCCCGGCCACTACCAGCTTTATCTTCTGTTTGGTTGCCGCCAACTCTTTCACCCCTTATAATCTCCACGCTCAGAACCACGCGTCTCTCTCCGCGGGCACTGATCAATCCCGCGACTCGTAGCCTACCTGCGACGGAGCTTCCGCAATACCCCGGCGGCTAGAGGTCCTGCGCCGGGAACCGCCGCGAGGTCCTCCTCCTTGAGAACGCCTGTGAGGAGAACCAGTACCCCGTAGACGAGCATACCCCATACGATGCTCCCCACGGTAGCTGCTTTCGAGGCGATTTGCGAAGCGAGGGTCCGATAGATGAAACCGGTGCTGGAAGCCATCGCAGCTGCGGCGACGGAAGCTGCAACCAATGGTCCAGCCTCGATGATGTTTCCCACTTTTCTCCTGACGGCGGTGAGGTTGAGGGAGGCGGCTACAAAGAAGTAGGCAGTGGTACCCAGCGACGCCCCCTTTATCCCGAGGGCAGGGTTAGCTACGAGAAACCAGGTCAGAACGGCCTTGGCAAGGGCCGCCCACATCAGGCTCACCACGGGCACAGTCAGCAGCCCAAGTCCCTGGAGTATGGCTGTGCTCACCTGCTGAAGTGCGAGAAACAACACGGCGGGCGCCATCGGTCTCAAGGCAGAAGCGATCTCGGGGTCGCCGTAAAGGAGGTCCGGGATGGGTTCAGCGAGGACGTAAAGGCCAAGGGCGGCGGGAAGAGCCAGAGCGTAGGTCAAGGTAAGAGCTTTCGCTACGCGCCTTGAGACGAGCGGGAAGTCCCGCCTCACCGATGCCGCGGCGATGGACGGAACCAGGCTCACTCCGAGCGCTCCGGTAAACACCGTCGGTAAATTTATGAGGGGGAAAGCGCCTCCTGACATCCTCCCGTAAAGGATGGTGGATTCGATCGGCCCGATACCGGAAGCCCGAAGCCTCGAGGGCACGAGACTCAAATCGATGAGTTCGGTGAGACCGAATACCGCCGAAGCTAGGGAAACCGGGACCGCCACCGAGACCACTTCCCTGAGGAGAGCAATGCTCCCCGGCGTCTTCGGTTTCCCGCTGCTGCCCTGTTCCGTCCCGGGCCTCCGGAAAGCGTAAGTGCCGCCTATGTAGATTAATCCCGCCAGGGCACCAATGGAGGCGCCGGCGCTAGCTCCCGCCGCAGCATAGTGGATACCTTTCGGCAAGAGAGCCCACGCGAGCGCAAGCATGCTTACGAGGCGCCCAAGCTGCTCCAGCACCTGAGACACGGCGATAGGGCCCATGTCCTCCAGTCCCTGGAAGAAGCCGCGAAAGGCGGACACTATAGATACGAGGAACAGCGCGGGAGCGATGGCTCTGATGGGAAGGACGGCTCTGGGGTCCCTGGCCATGTACGACGCTATCCATGGGGAGAGAAAGTAGAGCAGGCTGGAAAAAGCGAATCCCGACACTAGGAGCAACGCAAACGAGACCCTGAAGCTGGCCTGGGCACCCGCAGGATCTCCTCTCGCCATCTTCTCCGCCAGCACTTTGGAAATGGCGACGCTCAAACCCCCGGTGGAGACGATGAGGAGGGTCGCGTACATCGGGTAGGCCATTTGAAACAGACCCATGCCTTCGCTTCCCAGAAGCGAGTACAAAGGTATCCTCGAAATGGCCCCGATCACCTTCGCGACGATTCCGGCGAGGGTGAGGACGAAGGCGCCTTTTAGAAAAGTAGAATCGGAAGAGCGCACAATCGGCAAGATGCTTCCCCTGTAGTCAAGAGTATTCCGGTTCTGAGGGGATCCAACACAAAAGAAGGTGGCGTCGTGGGCCACCGTTCTTTGTCAATCCTATTTCATCCCATCCAGCACCCTCCGAAGCCCACCGGAGCGGGCGCGGACGGCTCGCCGGGAGCGGACCGGCTCTTACTCTTCCATCTGTTTTGCGAGGAATCCGGCCGCCGTCTGGGCCAGCTTGAGTTCCGTGTCCCCCAGGGTAACACCAGGGTCTCTGGTACAGATGATCACTGCGCCAATGGGATCGCCCTCCGCTATGATTGGAGCGATGACTTCAGACGTAAAAGTACAACCGGCCTCGTCCTCCGTGATGCATTCTTTGCAATACCGCTCCTGTCCCGGCTTGGTGATGAGTACGGGCTTGCGATCCTCCATTATCCTCTCCAGGGCCGGAGATATGCGCTTGTTCAGGAATTCCTTCTTAGGGGCCCCCGAAACGGCGATGATCGAGTCGCGATCGGCTATCATCGCGATTTGACCGGTAGCTTCCGCCAACGAGTCAGCGTATTCCTTGGCAAAATCCCCTAGTTCTCCAATGGGCGAGTACTTCTTCAAAATAACCTCGCCGTCACGATCGACGAATATCTCGAGGGGATCTCCCTCACGGATCCTTAACGTCCTGCGGATCTCCTTCGGAATTACCACCCGCCCGAGATCGTCGATGCGACGCACAATTCCGGTTGCTTTCACCGTACCACCCCCTTCGACCGAAGCGTGCCTTGTCGTGTGCTAGTATATAGGGGTTCTGGAATCCTTATTCAGGTTGGCAGCTGGTGTGAGTGGCATCGCCCGGCATCCGTGGCAAGAGTTCCCTTGCGAAGCTGAGAGCCTGACCGAGGGCCTTTTCGGGGGACAAGTCGGGGAGGAAAAGTTCGATGAGACCTACTTCTTTGCTTCCCCGGATTCTTCCCCTGGAATCTCGCGCAACGTTTGCGAACTTATCCTCGGGAAAGAGGTGAGGTACTTCTACTTTGAACAAAAGGGCTTTGCGCCGTTGGTCCAGGTTCACTGCCGTTATACCCAGCGAGCCCAGCGCCACACGCAACCTGGACACGTCCAGGAGGTTTATAGTCTCAGCCGGTAAGTTACCGTAGATGTCCCGGATTTCTCGCTCGACTCGGTCCACGTCTTCCCAGGACTCGCATCCGGCGATCTTCTTGTAGGCTGTGTAGCGCTGTTGCTCATCCCCGATGTACCATCCGGGTAGATACGCGTTTACCGGGATGTTCACTTCCGCGAGGATGACGCGCTTTTCCTCTTCTTCGCGCCCTTCCAGCTCAGCTATGGCTTTGTCAAGGAGCCTCATGTACAGGTCAAATCCGACCGCTTCGATGAATCCGTGCTGCTCGGGGCCGAGGATGTTTCCGGCGCCCCTGAGCTCCAGGTCTCTCATGGCGAGTTTCAGGCCCGAACCAAAACCCTGTAACTCCTTGAGGGCTCGAAGTCGCTCTTCGCCTTTATCCGTGATGTATTTATCTGGCCTGAAGGTGAAATAAGCGTAAGCTATCCGGTTTCGCCGTCCGACTCTGCCTCTAAGCTGGTAAAGTTGAGCCAGGCCAAGCTTATCGGCGTTTTCCACGATGAGGGTGTTTACGTTGGGAAAATCCAGCCCCGACTCGATGATGGTGGTGGAGACGAGCACGTCGTAGCGTCCAGCCAGGAAGTCCCTGACCACTCGGGCCAGATCATCTTCGTTCATCCTGCCGTGGGCGCACGTCACCGAGGCCTCAGGCACCATTTCGTTGATCCTTTTCACCGCCCCCTCCATACCTCCAATCCGGTGGCACACATAGAAAACCTGCCCTCCCCTATCTATTTCCCTCCGGATTGCCTCGGCGAGGATAGGGCGGCTGTAGGGAATCACGTAAGTCTCGACAGGGAATCGCCCTTCGGGAGGCGTTTCGATCAAGGAAATGTCCATGATCTTCCCCAGCGCCATGTTGAGCGTGCGCGGGATGGGAGTGGCGCTTAAAGTCAACACGTGCACGGTTTCCTTTAACTTTTTGAGACGTTCCTTTTGGGCGACGCCGAACCTGTGCTCTTCGTCGATGATGAGAAGACCGAGATCGTGAAACTTCACGTCTTTACTGAGGAGCCTGTGAGTTCCGATGATTATGTCAATGGAACCGTTTCTCAGGCCATCGATGATGGCCTTTTGCTCCTTTCTCGACCGAAATCTGCTTAACACCTCAATGTTGACGGCGTATCCTTTAAACCGCTGTGTAAAAGTGGTGTAGTGCTGTTCGGCCAAAATGGTCGTGGGAACGAGCACGGCAACCTGCTTTGATTCCTGTACCGCCTTAAAGGCGGCGCGCATGGCCACTTCCGTCTTGCCGTACCCCACGTCCCCGCAGAGCAAGCGGTCCATGGGCACAGGCTTCTCCATATCCCGTTTTACTTCTTCAGCTGCTTTTGCCTGGTCAGGCGTCTCTTCGTACTCAAAGGCTTGCTCGAACTCTTTTTGCCAGACCGTATCCTCGGAAAACTGATAGCTGTGGCGGGTTTTTCTCATAGCTTGTGTCCGCAAAAGCTCCGCTGCGAGCTTCTCGACAGCTTGCTTTGCCCTGGCCCTGGTCTTTTGCCATTCGCTCGAGCCCAACCTAGACAACGCGGGTACGTGTCCGTCGCGACTCGTATACTTCTCCAGAAGATGGAGTTGATCCGTGGGAACGTAGATCGCGTCTTCCCCGGCATATCGAATGTGCACGTATTCCCGGGTGACCCCGGCCACCGTTATGGTTTTCAACCCGATGTATTGCCCGATGCCGTGGTGGATGTGAACCACGTAATCTCCTGGGCGGAGCTCCCGCCAGTCCAGGGGAACCCTCCCCTCAGCTCTTCTCCGGGCCGGCGCGAGCCTGGCCCTGGGGAATATCTCAGCATCGCTGAAGATCTCCAGTCTTTCTTCCGGCCAAGAGACCCCGGCCTGGGCGTACCCCTTAAGGAGGTAAAGATTGCCTGGCTCAAGCGTGCCGCCGGGAGAATCTATGAGAACACGCACCCCCGCTTCCTCCAGCCTCCGCCGGATCAGATCCTGGCGTTCATCTGAGGAAAACAGTAAAACCACCCTGCGACCGTGCTCCGTCATTTCCCGGAGCCTGGAGATGAAATCAGTCCACCTGCCATGAAACCTTGTCTGCGATAGGAGGTCGACATCGATGATGGTACAGGGGTCCAGACGCTCGACCGGGTGCATGATACCCTGGAAGACGAGGTCGACCTCAGAGCTCATCCGTTCCCACAAATCTTCCCAGGTAAAGTAAGCCAGGGTTTCTTCAGGGCGCATCGTCCCGGCCAGTAGACGGCTCGTGGCGATCTCATGGGCAATCCCCTCCATTTCCAGCCCAATTTCCTTGCACCGCCGGAAGCCCGAGAGCATGAGGATACCGTCTTCGGGCAGGAAGTCCAACAACGACACTTCGCCTGCTTGAGGTCGAGGACTGTCAGGAGGAGATCCCCCGGGAATAAAAGAAGCGTCCTCGGGAATGTTCCCCTTCTCCACTTCATCGGCGGGGATGTAATCGGCGCTTTCGATGAAAGCCTGACTCACTTGGCTCAAGGGATCAAACGTACGCATGGAGATGACCTCATCGAAGCTGAACTCGACCCTAACTGGAAGCGAACTGTGAGGAGAGAAAAAGTCAACGATGCCCCCGCGAAGGGCAACCTGTCCCCTGCTCCGAACCATCGGAACCCTTTCGTACCCTGCGCACACCAGCTTCTTCACGAAATCGATGACCTCGAGTTTGTCCCCTACCGAAATCGCACCCGAACCCTTTCGAAACCAGACGGGGGGCGATAGCTTCCGCATGAGGGCTGCCAGCGGAGCAACTACCAGAGGGGGTTCCCTTTCTCCGGAGGACGCCAATATACCGAGGGTCTCTAATCTTTGCCAAAGCCGCTCGTCAGGCCCTCCGCTTTCATAGGGGATCACTTCTCTTGGAGGAAAGGTTTTTACCCGCCCCTCTCCGAGAAGCTCTTTCAGGTCCCGAGCAGCTTCCACCGCTTCTTCGGGCTCGGGGACGACCAGGATCGTCGGCCTCCCGAGCTCCCTGTGTATTGCCGCCGTCAAGAGCGACCTCCCGTATCGCTCATCGCAGGTGATGTAAACGGGGGATTTCTTACTGAGCAGGGCCTCGAGAACTAGGCGGGTCGCTTTGCTTCCCGCGGCAGCCCGGAGGAGGCTCTCCGAAGACATGCCTAAATCCCCCCGGCGTTCTTAAAGGGTTCCTCGTTTCCTTCTTCGGAGGCGCCGGAATCCCTCGGAGCTATCCTGCAGTTATGGCGGTTCATGGCCAGGTCAACTCCGAGGGTCAGGACGTCGAGGCAAGCGTCCGCAGCCTTATCGAGAAGCTCTTCTACAGCGCAGGGGTTCTCCTCAAACGGGGATAGCACGTAATCGCGGGGCTCGACATTCTTCGGGGGCCTTCCGATGCCGACCTTTACGCGGAGGAACTCCTCCGTCCCCAGACAGGAGATGATCGACTCGACCCCCCGGTGACCCCCTGAACTGCCGTTTCTCTTTATCCTTACGAAGCCAAAAGGGATATCCATGTCGTCATGCACCACAATGAATTCCCAAGGGTGGATGAGACGGTCCAAGCTAAGCGAGGCAAGAGCTTTCCCGCTTTCGTTCATGAAAAGGAGCGGGCGAGCCAGGAGAAAACCTTCGCCCCACGCGCCTGCCGGGACAGCGGCTACCAGCGCATATCGCAAGCTGGAATCCCAGGATACACCCAAACGTCCGGCCAGGCGCTCCACCACCATGAAACCGGAGTTATGCCGGGTGTTCTCGTATCTCTTCCCCGGGTTCCCCAGTCCGACGATACAACGCAATAACGCCCATCCTCCAAATCCGGCCGCGAGGCGCTTAACGTCTTGCCTCGGGCTATTCGGGCTTTGCGCTAGCTTGCTCGCCCTCGGGAGCCGCAACTTCTCCTGCGGGAGCCTCGGTAACCTCTTCAGCAGCAGTTCTGGGCACTACCACGACGGCCACGACTTCCGTTGGCGGCGCGAGAACTTCCACGTCCTTGGGAGCAACCAGGTCTTTAACCAAGAGAGCGTGCCCTGGCGCAAGTCCAGACACGTCTGCCGTAAGCGCGTCCGGTATGGTCTCGGGGAGGCATTCTACCTCGACTTCTCTCATCTGTCGCTGCACGACAAGCCCTCGCTTTTCCACCTGGTCCTCCCCAATGAGCACGATGGGAACTTCCACTCGAACGCGTTCTCCCACGGAGACGTGATGGAAATCCAGATGGAGGACCTGCCGCGAAATGGGATCCCTTTGCACTTCCTTAACCACCACGGTGCCGTCGAAACCCTTTTCTTTCACCACGATGCGATGAACGTGCCCGGCCTTGGGCCCGAGCACCCGTGCAACGGCGGCCTTATTGAGGGCCACATGAATAGGCTCGAGTGTTTTCCCGTAAATTACCGCCGGGACGAGACCTTGCTTTCTCAACCTGTTGGAAACCCTTTTCCCGGTTTCTCTAGGAACCGCGGCGATGTCTTGTGGCATCTTCGAAAACCTCCTCCAGAACGGCCCGGACTAGAAAAGTTCGGACACGGATCGTTCTTCGTGAATTCTCACTATAGCTTGGGCCAGAAGATCGGCCACAGAAAGAACTTTTACCATAGACTTTATCTCGGGTTCAAGTGGTATAGTGTTGGTCACGACGATTTCGTCAAAACGCCCTTCCTTAAGTCTTTCCGCGGCTTTGCCGGAGAAAACGGGATGCGTGGCGCAAACGAAAACACTGGTAGCGCCCCTCTCACGGAGGGCGCGGGCCGCTTCTACCACACTGCCACCCGTGTCGATGATGTCATCCACTAGTATGGCGTTCATGCCCGAGACTTTCCCCACGACGTTCATGACCTCGGAAACATTGGGCTCGGGTCTTCTCTTATCTATAAAGGCGACGGGGGCCCCAAGTTTCTTGGCCATATCGCGAGCTCTGGCAATGCCACCCGAGTCTGGTGACACCACGACGATATCTTTGAGATTCTTCTTGGCCATGTAGTCGGCGAGGATGCCCACGGCGGTCAGGTGGTCTACCGGGATGTCGAAGAACCCCTGAATTTGACCGGCGTGAAGGTCCATGGTCACGACCCGGTCCACCCCGGAAGTCACAAGGAGATTGGCTACCAGTTTCGCCGTGATAGGCTCTCTACCCCGAGTTTTCCGGTCCTGCCTAGCATATCCGTAAAACGGCACCACGGCAGTGATCCTTTCGGCAGAAGCTCTCCTCAAAGCATCGATGATGATCAAAAGCTCCATCAAGTTATCGTTCACCGGCGTCGAAGTGGGCTGGATTACAAAGGCATCGGACCCCCGTACGTTTTCTTCAATGATCACCTTTATTTCGCCGTTGGAGAATCTCCCAACCTCGATCTGGCCTAGTGACATCCCGAGATGGTGAACGATTGCCTGAGCTAGTTCCGGATTGGCGTTACCCGAGAATATCTTGAGCTTCTTGTCTCGATAAGGTGCCACACGCCACACCTCCGTGTTATAGATCCTCAGACGCTGCTGTTCTGTGAACTACCCGGAAGCCCGGAAGTTAGTAACGGTTTTCCAGGCGCCGCTTACGTCGTTGCCCGGGATCTACCGGTTTCTCCGTTTCACCCACCCTTCCTTCACCACCTGACGTTCCCTGGCGATGGCTAGGGAATCCTCGGGGACATCTTCGGTGATAGTTGAGCCCGCAGCTACGTACGCGCCCTTGCCGATGGTAACGGGAGCCACGAGGTTAGAATTGCACCCGATAAAGGCCCTGTCCCCGATTACGGTACGATGTTTCTGTTTGCCGTCGAAGTTTACGATGACGGTACCAGCACCCAGGTTGACTCCTTCCCCAACCGTGGCGTCTCCTACGTAGCTGTGATGGGGGATCTTGCTCCCCGCTCCGACCCGAGAATTCTTCACCTCGGCGAAATTGCCTACCCGCGCACCCGTTTCCAGGACAGTACCTGGGCGAATATGAGAAAAGGGTCCGACCGTCACCATGGGGCCAATTCGGCTTGACTCGACGACGGAGAACCGAATCGTCGTTCCGTCTTCCACCGTTGAATCAACTACCTCGGTACCCGGTCCTATGGAACAACCTGCGCCTATAACGGTGCGGCCCCGCAGAAAAGTGAACGGGTAAATCACTGTGTCGGGCCCCACAGAAACCCCATAATCCACGTAAGTACTGGCCGGGTCCACAACGGTCACTCCGGAAAGACCGAGTTCTGTCAGGATCTTGTGTCTCGCCACGGTCTCTGCGGCGGCGAGCTCGGTCCTGTCGTTGACTCCGAGGAAACAGCGGGCATCTCGGGCCACCAAAGCTTCAACCTTAAGCCCTTTTTTGCGGGCTAGAGCGACAATATCCGTGAGGTACATTTCACCGGCGGCATTATCGTCACCGACTTCTTCTAGAAGTCCCCACACGAACGGCAATCGAGCCACATACACGCCGGAGTTGACCTCTTTTATTTCACGTTCAACGGTAGTGAGGTCCTTGTATTCCGCTATCCGCTCAACCGAGCCATCCGTAGAACGTACCACCCGGCCGTAGCGAGCAGGCTCGTCCAGCATAAAACTGTAAAAACTGAGATGGTTGCCGCGAGCTCTGTGCGTTGTAACAAGGTCCTGCAACACTGATGTTTCTAGAAGGGGTGTATCGCCGCACAGAATCAGAATATCGCGACAGGACGCGCCAACGGCGTCTCTGGCCGTCAGCACCGCATGTCCCGTGCCCTTTTGTTCTGGCTGCCAGACGACGGAGGCGCGCCCGGACACTTCTTTCGTTACCTCGTGACCCCCGTGTCCTACAACCACCACGATGCGACCAGGAGAAAGACCTTCCGCCGCGTCCAGTACCCAGTGAATCATCGGTCTACCCGCTATGCGGTGCAGAACCTTGGGGACGGACGACTTCATCCTCGTCCCCTGCCCCGCTGCTAGTATCACAACGGATAGATCTTCCATCGCGGCTCACCTGCCCCACGCGTTATTATATAGCTCCACAAGACCAGCCCCCCGTGGCCACAGCCGTTTGACAGCAGTGTAATGCGCTGGCCATGCGTCCTACGCCGGAGTCAACCTGCGCCGTTGCCCCCACAGGAGAGGACCCGCGAACACAGCTCGTAATCTGCGGGTTTATCGACGTCCACCCCGACTTCGGGTGGCGCCCCCGGAATCGCCCGCGGAACGATTCCCAGCAGGGTACTCACCCTACGTTCAATCTCTCCGATGCCGGCCCTCCCCAGGGCTATCTTGAGTAGAAGCGACCAGCCCAAAAACGACGCCATTTTCGCAGGAGACTTTCTGTGCCGGACCATGAGGGTAAGGAAAGGCCAGGCCTTTTCGGCCACCTCTTTTCTCGCGAAAAACACGTTCCCACCGGTGAACGTCCCCTCTTTGACCCTGGCGTACGTCCGTTTGGAACCGGGGTATTTTCGTTCCACGTCCTCCTTCAAGCAAACGGGGTAGCAAAAGTCGGCCCCTGTCGCTTCGAACCTCGCCATAAGCTCGTCAAGGATGGACGAAGTTATGAGGGGTATATCGGATGTGAGTACGAGGATAAAATCCGTCCGGCATCTTTCTATCCCCCTCTTTATGTTCTCCATGATGTCCTCGCCGCTTTGAACCACGGTGACGCGAGGGCTCTCATACCGCTTGAGCTCCTCTAAGGGACCCACCAGGTAAACGGAAACCACGTCCTTGGCCTTCACTAGGGCGTCCAGCACGTACTCGACCATGGGTTTACCGGCGATTTTTATGTTAGCTTCCAGAGCTTCGCCGGAAACCTCCCTTAGTCTTCCGTCGTTATACCTACCTGCTAGCACCACCGCATCAGCTTTCAAGAAAGCGTGCACCTCCCTAATACCTGGCTCCTGCCGACCAGGACGAGCTCCTTGATACCCGGTCGTCCCGGCAACGAGGATGATTTCTTCAATGAGTGACCTCTTTCCTCGGCCCAAATCCGACGAAACTCCCGACACACCCGGAGACCATGGGCAGGATCGGTCACGATCCCTATAACTGTCGAACCGCTTCCCGTCATCACGGCGCCTAGTGCGCCAGCTTGACAAAGCACCTGTTTAACCTCGCGAATCACGGGGAAATCGGTCGCAACAGCCTCTTCCAGGTCGTTAAAAACGGATGGGCCGAGAAGGCGAGCGTCTCCGGTTTTCAGGGCGTCGATTATGAGGGGTATACGAGGGTCCGCAAAATCGGTGGTTCTCCGGTCCGCCGGGTGCTGAAACATTTCGTCCCACCGAGCGTACGCCCACGCGGTGCTGACGGGGAAATTCATCAGAACCAACACGAAATAAATCTCGGGAACGTCCCGCGACCGGACCGGTCTCACCTCGTCTCCTCTTCCCCGGAGCAGAAAAGCGGACACTCGCCCTTCCTTCGTGACGTCCTCGAGGAGAAACATAGGGACGTCGGCGCCGAGCAAGCGGGCAATCTCGGTGAGAGTCTCTCGGGGTGCCGGCTCTCCCAGGAGCATCCAGGCAGCCTTCAAAACCGCGGCCGCGTCGGCGCTCGCTCCCCCCATTCCACCACCGACGGGGATTCCTTTGGATATCGAGATACGAAGTCCGAAGGGGGCTCGGAAACATTGTAAGGCGGCACGACCGGCCTTGAACGCCAGGTTCTCCTCGGGCGGACCGGGCACACCCGAGCAGAGTACCTCGATGCCATAAGGCACCGGGTGCACGGCGACTTCGTCAGCGAGCCCGACCAGAACCGCGACGCTCTCGACCTCGTGGTATCCGTCGGGCCTTTTTCCCAATATACCTAGGCCGAGGTTTACCTTACCCCGGGCTCTCACCCGAATCTCCCTTGGCACCATAAGGGTTGATTCTCCCGGTATGCCCGGTTATCCTCTCCCGTTGCGGCAGGTTATGCCACATTAGATTAGGTCCCCCGTACGGTCCCCACGGCGCGCTGGTTGATTCACCGGGCGTCTTTATCTGCAGGGGCCGGGTGGCCTTCAGAAACGCACTCCGAGCTGCCCGAGGACGTTGTCGATCCTGCCGAACACGGAGACCGTGTCGGAACCAGCCGAAACCAGGCCCACCGCGCGGATTTTCTCGTCAACCACCAGCGAACCGCTGTCACCGGGTGCTGCAATTTGCGTGGTTACGACCTGTTCGGCGAAAATGGCGTCTCCAGCGTCGCCCATGGCTATCCTGATGGTGGCATCGACCACCTTGACTCTACCCTTCGTAAGGCCGCTGGTTCTGCCGCTTTTCATGACGAGCTGTCCTATTTCTACGTCGGCCGTTTCCTTCGGAGTTCCTATATCTAGGATGTCCGGAAATATGTCGTCCGCGGAAAGAGGTCTCGCGACCGCGGCGTCCACGAGATTCGGCGAACGGGATACTCTGTAGAGCTTGACTTGGTAATCCTTTTTCATCTTTTTGATGGCGTAATTCAGCACGTCTTCGGCCATAGACGCGATTTTGCAGCGCGACTCGTCCACTTCCTTGTAAATCGGCACGAATCTTTCCAGCCTGGCAATGACATCTTTCTCGGTGCCGCCGTCATACCTCCCCGGTTGAAGGATCGGATCTCCTAGATGAGCTCGGCCGTCCCGACCATTAGTGGAGTTTGCCAGTACGTGGTTGTTGGAAAGGATCAAAGGCTCTCCCGTTTTCATGTCGTAAACGACAGCCCCAAAAGTACCCGCTGTGATTTTGTAATGACCTATGCTCATTCCGGGTCTGGCAGGCCTTTCCCGGTCGGTCCGGCCAAGGGTCCTGATCTCTCCGACTTCGATGACATCCGTCTCGGCATCACCGAGACTCAACGGAACCATCGCCCACCTGGGTAGCTCTCTCTTCGGGATTTTCTTCGTGACCATGACCGTGACGACGGGCTTTCCGGTGTTCCTTCCTCTTACCTCTTTGTGGCCGCGACCTACACCTACTACGTTGGGTAAGCATAAGAGATGGCTGCACTTGGAAAGGGGCTGACGCGACTTATCCACCGGCCCTCCCTCCCTTCCCTCGGGGTAGTTCGTAACACTTTATGTAGCCGGGGGAAACTTTGTGAGGACGGTTGGGGAAAGTTGGAGTGCCTCCTAAAGACAAAAGGCCGCCGAAACCTGGGCGGGCGGAGATTCATTCATCAAACAGAATCTATGAGGCGACAAACACGGGAGTTCGACCAAAGAACGTAGTCCTTCCACCGGGAAAACGATATAAAACAGATCGACCGGGGTTTTCTAGATCGCCCCGGTCAATCGCGAGCTTCCGCCCCGGTGGTCCCGTTCTTCCTAGCTTCTTCGCAGGTATCGGGGAATTCGATTTCCACCGCGTCGGTCAGCACGTCGGCGTAGCTCCATGAGACGTACCTTCCATCCGCTTCATCGAGCTTGATTACGAAAATGCTAGGATAGGTCTTTTCCAAAATACCCTCTTTTTCAAGGGTGCGGCGCCGGCCTTCCGAAGACTTCACTCTCACCCTCTCACCGAGGTGACTATCGAGGTTGCGCCGGATGGCATCGAGCGTTCTCTTGACTGCCACGCTCATCCCCCTTTTGCCCAGTTACTTTGAGTGCTTGTCGGCGACCTGAGAGGCACCGTAAGCATCAGGCTTGATTTTGGCGGCGAACCCGCTTCCAACGATAACTGCGACCAGATCCTTGATGAGAGCTCTCGTTTCTCCGTTTCGCCCCACGTCCAGGTGTATCTCTACGTTCATATCAGAGTGACCGTTGGAAGCCATCTCCGCCGCAAGCCTAGACGCTAAATCCAGACTGAGGTGAGCTTCGTAGAAGATCCTTTGTTTCAAACTGGGCATCTTTCGCGCCCTTACCCGCGTGTAATAATAACGGCCACCCTTGCCTAATCTATGCACGACCACGGCTGTGACGAAGTTCACCTCTTCCCGGACCTGCGAGTCGGTTCCGACGATGAGCTTGTACTCGGCATCCTTGTCTTCTTCCATGAAAGACGTAATATCTTTGAACATGGTTTCAAAAGACATAGGCCCCTTTGTGGGACTGATGAAGGTCATCGCCGGCCCTCCTTTCACAGCCGCCTGACGTCATAATTTTAGCACAGATTCACCGTTGTCGTAAGTCTAGAGTAAATTAGAGCACGTAGATGGGGCAAACGATGGCACGGCGTTTGCTTAGGGCATGTTCTGCCCCGGTAAGGAAGAGGCTCGAAGGGTTGACCTTAATCTGGCCAATCGTATGTAGGCCTCAAGGAGAACCTGTTCGGGGCGGCTGTCGGGCCTGATTCCCGCCTCGTCCAGAGCGTCCAGAAGCACCTTCTTATTGCCGAACATCCCTTTCAATGCGTTGGCGATGGTCTTACGACGCTGAGCAAAGGCATGCCTGGAGATTTCATCGAGGCTTTCCTCTTCGGAAGGGTTGAGCGGAAAGGAGCGGTGGAAATCCAGGGTGACGAGGCACGAGTCTACCATAGGAGGAGGTGAGAAAACCTGTCTTGGCACCCGCCTCAGGATCCTGACCGTCCCTCTGTAACTACACCACAGCGAAAGCCTCCCGAAGTCGCGGCCGCCCGGGGACGCGGCCATCCTGTCAGCTACCTCCTTCTGAACCAAAAAGGCCAGCCTGGAAAAGTTCGTTCTCGGGATAAGGACTTTGTACAGGAGTTCGGCTGTTAGGTAGTAAGGCAGGTTGCCACAGAGGACCCATGAGGTTTCTTCCTCGCCCTCTGCACCGGAGATGAGCTTTTCAAGGTCGATCTCGAGCACATTCCCCCAGATCCAGGAAACGTTGCTTGTGGCAGGGAAGAGTAGCTCGTCCACCACCGTCCTGAGCCTCGTGTCTATTTCTATGGCGATCACGCGGAGCGCGAGTTTCGAGAGCTCGAGAGTGAGGGTACCGGCGCCCGCCCCTACCTCGACGGCGGAGAAACCCGGGGCGGGGATCATGAGTTCGGCGAGCTTTCTCAGAAGGTTACGATCGGTTATGAAGTGCTGACCAAGACGCTTTCTCGGGGCAATGCCGGCGGCACCGAGAAGGCGCCCTGCCGAGAGACGCCGGTCTGGCTCCCTGGAAGAAGCGGTCAATTGGGAAGGATGTAAACCTTGACTTTCTTTACGCCCCATCTCATAGCTTCCTGGTGCGTGTCGTAGCACACATCGATTCGGTTTCCTTTGATGGCCGAACCTATGTCGGCGGCAACGGCGAACCCATATCCGTCCACGTAAACGCGGCTTCCCAGCGGAATCACCTGGGGATCGACCGCTATGACCCCTCGCTTGGCAGGCACACCCGTGTAAGTGTACCCGTTGGCATTTTTCCCGCAGCATATCTCACACGGGCAGTACGCTGTGGCAACGACTTCGATGGCCCTGACGAATCTTATGACGGTACCTTCTCTGGATACTTCGGTCCTGGTACCGAGGGCGACCAGTTTGGAGACGGGTTCCTTGGACGTGGTCCTGGATATCTCATTTCTCGATACCTCAACGCCATCCTCGTACCTGACCATGTACCTGACATCTGCAACTCCACTTTGGCCCTTCCTGCGGACTGCGGTCAACCCAGCTTCGAGCTGAGGATCCTTGACATATTCGGTGGTGAAGGGGATGTTTTCCGTCACTACTTCTTCACGGAAAGTAACCCGCACCACCCTTATGCACCGGTCAGCAGGAACCGGCTCGTCTGGGCGCGGGTTCGAATAGTCGTCGGGTCCGAGGGAAATACCGGCTTGGGCCAGAGCTTCCGCCACGGTCGCCGCGGAGGAAAGGAAAGCGCGGGTCTTGCCGTCGGCCCGGACGAATACCGGCCGCCCTCGCGTAACTGAAACTGTCATCCCATCCTTGAGGGGCTCGTTCATGGGAAAGTTGACCGCGTCAGCGGTGCCGGCTACAATCCCTAATTCGGTCAGGAGCTCCCCCACAGTGTCCTTCCTCGTGGTCACGTCCATGACCCGGTCGGGGAGTACTACCTGGACCCTTCGGGTGTTCGATTTCAGCAAGGCGAAACCCGAAACCAGGCCAGTAACCGCCACAAGGCACAAGACTCCTACGATTACGGGGATTCGCTTTTTGCCGGATGTCGAGCTATTCAATGGCTGCACCTCTCCAACAAGATTCGAGCCCAGGAAGGGGCTTCCCTTCTAAGGATCTTCTCCGTGAGCATAGCATTTATTCCGTCCCCAGGTAAAGGCTGGTTTCGTTAGACGAAGTTTGAATGCGGAAATGGTGTTCTCTATTGATACGGCAGCTAAATCCTCGGATGACAGCCCCGTTATTCGCGAAGCTTCCGCCAACGTGTATACGAGATACGAGGGCTCGTTTCGCCTTCCCCGGAACTTCTGGGGAGGAAGATAGGGGCAATCTGTCTCAAAGAGGATTCTGTCCGGTGGACAGTATCTAAGTGCTTCCCTTAATTCGTCTTGACGCGGATATGTGATGGGCCCCCCAAAGCCGAGATAACCGCCGAGGTCCAGCCGTTTTCTCGCGGAGGAACGGTCTCCTGAGAAGCAATGAAAAACCACGGCACCACCCGGCGGGTGGGCTTTTATTATGTCCAGTGCTTGGTCACCCGCTTTTCGTTCGTGGATAATTACCGGAAGTCCGACCTTTCTTGAGAGGTCTAGACCTCGGATAAAGCACTCTACCTGGACCTCCCGGGGCGAAAGGTCCCTGTGGTAGTCCAGGCCGATTTCACCTATGGCGACCACTTCCGGCAGCTGGGCAAGTCTTTCGATATCCCCCCATTTATCCACGCCTTTTGCGGCATCGTGGGGGTGGATCCCAACTGCAGCAAAGACCCCCTTTTCCCGAGCTAAACCCACGCTGAGTTTGGAACTCGCCAGGTCGAAGCCGACCTCGATGAAAAAAACGACCCCTGCCGCTTTGGCGCGGGCGATAACTTCATCTCTGTCCCGGTCGAAATCCCGCATACTGACGTGAGCATGGCTGTCGATCAGCGTCAGCGGCGATATCGACTGGCCGGAAGAAGAACGGCTTGGAGCGTCCTTCATTTTACCTTGCTCCCCGGAGCAATCTCCCCGTCCACGGTGACAACGCGCAAAGTATCACCAGAAGACGCCGCCAGGACCATGCCGCGCGACAGAACCCCCTTTATCTGGGCGGGGGCGAGGTTCACTACCACAATGACCCTCTTGCCTACCAATTCTTCGGGGGCGTAATGCTGGGCAATTCCGGCGACCACCTGCCGTACTTCCGTGCCCAAATCTACCTGAAGCTTGAGAAGTTTGGTAGCTCCCTCGACCCTTTCGGCAGCGATCACCTTGCCGACTCGAAGGTCCATTTCCCGGAATTGTTCGATAGTGATTTCTCGGGTTGAGCCTTGGCCGGCGGGTTGGGACTCCTTCTCTCCGCCGGCAGCAGGAGCCTGGGGCGCCTCCGTCTCCACCCTGGGAAAGATGACCCTGGGCTCGCCGATGTCCTGTCCGGGAATCATCACACCCCAGCGCCCGGCATCATCCCATGGCCGGCCGCCAATGGTCTCCGTCATACCGAGGGATTCGCCGATCTTTTCCGGTGCCAAGACCATGAACGGCCGCAAAAGCTCGGCCACTATCCGCAAACACTCGCACAGGTAGTATGCGACGGTACCGTAGCGAGGATCGCCGTTCTTATGAAGAGCCCAGGGCGCCGTTTCGTCGATGTACTTGTTGGCACGAGCGACGAGAGCCATGATTTCCTCCAGAGCGCCGTCTATGTGGAGAGCGTCCATCTGTTCCTCAACCCGGCCTAGCGCTCCCAGACAGGCCTGCTTAAATCGCTTGTCGATCTCGTTTTCAGGGCCGGGGGACGGGATCTTCCCGTGAGATAACCTCTTTATCATCGAAACAGTTCGGTAAAGAAGATTCCCGAGGTCGTTGGCGAGATCCGCGTTTATCCGCGCGACCAGGGACTCCTCGGTATAATCACCGTCGGCACCGAACGGCACCTCCCGGA
This sequence comes from Candidatus Fermentithermobacillaceae bacterium, assembly GCA_012842495.1. Taxonomy (GTDB): domain Bacteria; phylum Bacillota; class Sulfobacillia; order Fermentithermobacillales; family DUSS01; genus DUSS01. Next base: position 8,274 of record DUSS01000034.1, on the reverse strand, counting down.
GGACAAAGTACCTGACCGCATCGAGCCCGTATTTACTGACGAGGACCGCGGGATCAACCACATTACCCATGGTTTTGGACATCTTCTTGCCTCCGAGGTTGAGCCACCCGTGGGCGAACACCTGCTTTGGCAGGGGCAAATCCAGGGCCATCAGGATGATAGGCCAGACGATGGCGTGGAATCGGAGGATTTCTTTTCCGATAAGGTGTAGGTCACATGGCCACCACCGGTTGAACCTCTCCAGGTCATCGGGGTAACCGATGGCGGATATGTAGTTGCTCAACGCGTCTATCCAAACATACACAACGCTTTCGGGATCGAAGGGGACGGGGATTCCCCAGGTAAATGATGTTCGGGAAATACAAAGGTCCTCAAGCCCGCCTTTGATGAACTGAATCACTTCGTTTCTACGGGATTGGGGCTGGATGAACTCGGGATTAGCTTCGATATGGGCAAGGAGCTTATCCTGGTATTTCGAGAGACGGAAGAAATAGCTTTCCTCCTTCACCCGCTCAAGGGGGATTCCATGATCCGGGCATATCATCCCCGGGAACGACCGGGCTTGAGTCTCCGTGTAAAAGCTCTCGCACCCTACACAATACCAGCTTTCGTAGGCAGCTTTATATATATCCTGTTTTTCATAAAGGGTCTGGAAAATGTGCTGCACAGTTTTGCGGTGGTGGTCATCGGTAGTCCGGATGAAGCCGTCGTAGGAGATGTCGAGGGTGCGCCACAACTCCTTTATCCTCGCGACTATACCGTCCACGAACTCCTTAGGAGTTTTTCCTGCTTTTTCAGCTTTTCTCTGCACCTTCAGGCCGTGCTCATCGGTGCCGGTCAAAAAGTAGACGTCGTAGCCTTTCATCCGCTTGTAGCGAGCCAGAGCATCCGCTGCTAGAGTGGTATACGAGTGACCGATGTGAAGGTCGCCCGAAGCGTAGTAAATGGGGGTCGTAATGTAATACTTTTGTCCCACAGAAACCACCTCCAAGGGCCTTAACCGATTCTAACAGTTTCGGTCGATTAGTGAAAGTTTGTGCCGGTCTAATGCTTGACTCTTTCTACCACGTCTGGTATGAGCTTAATTGGTACCTGTGTCGAAATGTAGGAGACCGGAGGGAGGAGAGGTGAACTGGGTATGATGAAGTCGACTGGCGTAGTCCGCAAAGTTGACGAGCTCGGTAGGGTGGTCATCCCCATCGAACTCCGTCGCACTCTGGAAATTGGAGAGAAGGACTCTCTAGAGATATTCGTTCAGGGCGAGAGCATTATCCTGAGGAAGTACGAGCCCGCCTGCATCTTCTGCGGAAACGCGGCGGACGTTGAGATTTATAAGGGCAAGCGCGTCTGCAAGCTCTGCCTTGAAGAGTTAGCGAAAAAGGGCAAGCAGTTACAGTAACATAACCATCACCTAGCGAAGCACCCGGTATCCGAGCGAGGAACCGACCAGGTTACCAAGAAGGGGGCAGTCAATGTGGCTGTCCCTCTTTCTTTTGGCGTTGACTTCAGTTCGATAAATCTTGGTCGTGCGGACATGGACGTGATAGCTCAGGTTGCGCGTCTGTCTATGCACTCGGGTTTGGGGGAGCTGTACACCACTACCACGTATTCCCCCCGCACGTTGCTGCCGTCCAACCTCTGCAGGACGTCTTCGATGGTTCCGACAATTGCCGACTCGTGGACTTTACTGATCTCGTGATACAAAACCACGTCGATCTCCGGCCACACCGCGGCAAGGTCCGAGAGGGACTTAAGCAGCCTGTGGGGTGCTTCGAAAAATACCGACGGCCAACCGGGTTTAATCCACTCTTGGTAAAATCGCCTTCGCTCACCAGACCGTCGCGGAGGATATCCAGCGAACACGAACCTGTCGGCGGGGAATCCCGCGCCGGAAAGGGCCGCCGTCACCGCGGACGGACCGGGAATTACCCACACCGGAAACCCTTCTTTTCTCGCGGCGCGAACAAGACCGGGACCAGGGTCTGAGATCCCGGGAGTTCCTGCGTCGGAAAGAAGAGCGAAGGTTTTCCCTGAGCCCAGTCCTCGAAGCACATGAGGAATTCTGTCAGCTTCGTTATGCTGGTTCAAGGAAATGAGGGGCTTCTTGAGCCCATAGTGCGCGAGCAATTTAAGAGTCCTTCTTGTGTCTTCGGCAAGGACCACATCGGCAGCTTTGAGGACCTCGAGGAGGCGAAAGGAAACGTCCCCGAGGTTTCCGATAGGCCCACCGCATACATAAAGGCTCACCGGGGCTCACACCCTCCTCCAGTTTCGCTTTCCCGGCTATCCTTCGGGCAACTGTCAGAGCTCGTGCACCGGAGACAATCTCCGGTACCGTCGCAACCAGGTAGTTCCGCTCTAGGGGGACGCTCAGCTTGGGCGGACTCTTTTTCAACAGGCCCACTGCTAACATCCTCTTGGCCTGTACCACCTTCGGGCCCTTCCTCGAAAGCGACCTGTTCCTCGTCGAGAGATTCCTCAGATTCTTCTCTTTCGCCGGTCAAAGCATCGGGAGTACGCGCGAGTTCCGACTCAAATCTGAGACAACACAGAAGACGCCCGCATACTCCGGAAATCTTGGCCGGGTTGAGAGAAAGATTTTGTTCTTTGGCCATTCGAATGGAAACCGGGTAGAACTCGGACAAAAAGGAAGCACAGCACAGTTGCCGCCCGCACGGGCCGATGCCTCCAAGGATTTTAGCTTCGTCTCTGACGCCTATCTGGCGGAGCTCCACCCTCGAACGCAAAGTCGAGGCTAGGTCCCGCACCAGTTCGCGGAAATCGACCCGCCCGTCGGCTGTGAAGTAAATGACCACTCGCGACCTGTCGAGGGTATACTCGGCATCCACAAGCTTCATATCGAGTCCCCTATCCTGAACTTTTTGTCTGGCGACGGCGAGAGCCTCCTGAGCTTTTTCCCTGTTCTCTTTCTGTTTCTCAAGGTCATCCGGAGTAACAACCCGGATGACCTTTTTCAGAGGTTGAGTGACCTGTTCCTCGGGAACTTCTCTCCCGGGTACCACCACCATGCCGATTTCGGTACCCCGAACCGTCTCCACGACGACTCTGGTACCGACTGGGAGCTCGAGCTCTCCGGGGTCGAAGTAGTATATCTTACCCGCCGGTCTAAACCGGATACCGACTACAAAAGGCATCATTCCGACCTCTTTTCCTGAGATGACAGCTGTCTCAGTTCAAAAAAAAGTCCGGCAAACGTCAGGAACGGTGAAACGTTCCGCTCAAGCCTACGTTTGGCCTTCATGACCGAAAGAAGGCAGTCCCGGTAAAACCGGAAGTTTCCTTCATTCGCTCCCTTCTTCGTTTCCTCACTTTGCGATTCCAATGATAACTCAAGGCACTTTTCCAAGTCGACTCCCAATGAATCCAGAAACTGTCTCTGCCCTTCGGCGTCCATGTGAGAATATCTTTCCGCCTGGACGATGGGGGATTCACCTAGTGCTTCCTCGAGAAGGGTGTGGGAACCGCATGCTCCGTCCTGGGCATCTAACAGCAGAAGAGCCTTCTCAACGCTGCCGGCTGCAAACCTCGCCGCCTCGAGAGCGACACCGGGCGTAACATCCCGAAGACCCGAAATGATGTGGACCAGAGCTTTCACAGGAAGCGGGCGGAACGGAACCGCCTGGCACCTGGAAATCACCGTGTCCGGAACGGCAGCCGGATTAGAGCTGGTGAGAACGAAGCAAGTGGATGGAGGCGGCTCCTCCAGCGCTTTTAGCAGGGCGTTGGATGCTTCCCTGGTCATGTTCTCGACGTCCCTCAGAAGAAAGACCTTACGGGAGGCCAGGAACGGCTTCTTCATGGAGTCCTCGATCATCTGATGCGAATCTTCTATTTTGATTGTCCTTTGGCCCTTACCCACATCGAAGAAGTCCGGGTGCGTTCCATACGAAAACCTCACGCACGATGGGCACTGCCCGCAAGGTTCCTGCGATTTACCTTCTGACACCTCGGAACAAAGAAGATATCGGGCAAACACCCTCCCGGTGGTGGCTTTACCGCACCCCGATGGCCCGCGAAACATATAGGCGTGAGCTAAGCGCCCTGAGGTCAGGGATGCTCTCAGTACAGCTATAGCCAGCTCCTGGCCGACGATATCCCCGAAACGCAAAGGTTCACGCAAATTTTGATCCGGCATATGTCCTTCGATCGGCCTATCCCTTCGGCCCATCATACCCTTTAAATCTTGATGAACCGGTCAACGTTCAGGATAAACACGGTCGCTCCACCCACGATGACGCCTATGGGGTAAGGAACGTACGACTCTCCGGGTCCTACCGGAGTCACCGGAGTCACCAGTTGTTCTCTGGACCTGCAAGTCTTCTTTATAACATCCAGCACCCGTTCGACCTGGTCTTCCTCGACGCCGATGAGAAACGTGCTGTTGCCCTCCCGCAAGAAACCGCCGGTCGACGCCAATTTCGTCGCGCTAAACCCGGCTTTGACGATCTCCTCCATAAGCTTAGGAACGTCCTTATCCTGAACGACGGCGACTATGAGTTTCATCACTGCGAGACGGCCTAGACCGCCCGGCTCACAAGGGCCTTTCTGGAAATCCGGTCCCTTGGGCTGCCCGGCGACAGGCGCCTTCCCCTCCTTCCCTCGTAAAGACTTCTTCTGCCCTGGCGAGAACTAAAGCAAGCACCTGGTCGGAAACTTCGTCTGGAGTCCCCGAGGGAACTACAACCTTTATCCGCTCCGGGTACCTTCTGGCCAGAGATCTATAGCCGTCCCTCACCCTGACTTGATACGCTTGCCCGCGGGACTCGATTTTGTCTTTGGCCCTCCCCGAACGGATTCTCCGGTCGATTTCGGAAAGGTCATCGGCGTCCAGAAGGATCGTGAGGTCCGGCGAAAGACCACCCGTGGCTATGCGGTTTATTTGTTCTATCTCATCGATGGGAACTCCTCCAGCTATACCCTGATAAACGAGGGTGGAATCGGTAAAGCGCTCAACCACGACAAACTGGTTTTCGTAGAGCGCCGGCACGAGCACCTTACGGACCAGCTCCGCTCTGGACGCGGCATAAAGCAACGCTTCTGCAAGAGCTGTCCTGTCCGGCCCGTGTGTGTCCAAGAGCAGCGAACGGATAGCTTCCCCAACCGGGGTGCCACCCGGCTCCCTTGTGGCAAAAACCCGGTATCCAAGGTCTCGAAGTCGTCGAACCAAAAGGGAAATCTGCGTGCTCTTGCCGGTCCCATCGCAACCTTCGAACGTTACCAGGAGTCCACGCAAGCCAACATCATCTCGCTCTCCCTTTGATATACGCCGAGGACCGATAGCTCTTCGGACTTACAACGGCGAATATATTCTATAGCTTCCGCCGAGACTTCTTCCCCTGGGACCAAAATCGGTACGCCCGGCGGGTATATCATCACGGTCTCGGCCACCACATTGCCGGCGGATTTTTTGATATTTACATACTTTCGCGTCGAAAAGAAAGCTGCCCGGGGCGGCATCCTTTGTACAACGTGGGGGGCAATGCCAGTTGAGCCGGTGTCGCAACACGCGGGTCTCCGGCTCATCATTCGCCGGACGCTTTGCGCCATCCGACATATGGCGAAGTCGTCGTCAGCCCCGGTGATTACGAGCAACACGTCCCTTTCTCCTGCCATTTCAGGCGAAAGACCGGCATCCATCAGAGCCCGGGCCATTTCCCGTCCTCGAGCCCGCCAGTTAAAGGCGGAGATGCTTATCCTGCCAGGATCCCACCAGAGCCGAGCCTCGATTCCGGCACGCTTTCCTGCTTGCCCGCCCCTCTCTTGACCAGGGAGCTCCCCACGCAAAAAAAGATCCTGGTTAACACATATGCCCGGTATCCGCGCCAATATCGAACCGAGCTTGGTCGCGGCTTGTACCCCCGAATCCACCCAATCGGTCTCAGCTGCGATTCGCACCCCCCTTTCGATGGAGCTCATCAGTATATAAGAAGGGGAAGACGTGGCTACTAGACGGAACGCTTCCTCCAGAAGCTCCGCAGGCACCAGCGACTCGTGGCCGATGTGTAAGAGTCCCCCTTGGGTGAGTACGGGGAGGCTTTTGTGGACTCCGTGGATCACGATATCGGCCCCGGTTGCCAGGGCAGATGGCGGAAGCTTCCGGGAAAATGGAAAGTGGCTTCCGTGGGCCTCGTCGACGATGACAGGGACGCCCTTTTGGTGCGCCGCGGAGATCACCTGCGATATATCTGCGCAAAACCCATAGTACGTCGGGTTCACCAAGAATAAGCAGGCGAGTTCCCGCCCGTAGTCCTCGAGAACAGGGACAACATCTTCCGGGTGCGCCGGAAGGTAGCCCCCTAGAAACGGTACGAACTCCGGATAAAAGAATACCGGCTCAAGCCCGGCCAGGATTATACCCGAGATGGCGGAACGATGCGCGCCCCGCGTGAGGGCCACCTTGTTTCTCTCCGGGTGAAGCATCTTCACCGCGAGGAATGCGGCCAGCACTCCCGTGGTGGCGCCTCCTGTTGAAATGACGCTCCTTCGGGCGCCGAAGACCCGAGCAATCCATTCCTCCGTCCGTCTGATGCACTCCCCGGGATAAAGGAGGTTGTCGAGTCCTTCCACTTCGGTGACGTCGAATCTCTGAACCAGGTCCAGCGTTTCCTGGAACTCGAGGTCACCGCGTTCCGGTAGAATCTCCGGTCGACCACGGCTGGAACCGCGCCCCTTGTGCCCTGGAAAGTGCGCCCTTATCGAATACGTTCGGGTGTATCTCGAGACTGCCGCGGTAAGAGCTTCGGCACTCTCGCCGTCGTTTCGCTTCATTCGGACCCCCCCTATCGTCATGTCATCCGTCGAACCAACAATTATCCACAACAGCTGCCACTTATCCCCAGACTTGTCAACAAGGTCTGCGATCAACTGACGGAAAGATACATAGGTTGAGATTCCCCACCGCCTCCCCGGAACCTTGCCGTTTCGTAAAAGAAATCCGCGTTTTCAAGTTTTCCTTCTCGAGTTTCGTAGACTTTATCCGTAGGCACCAATTTTCGATATTTTGTTAATGAAGAGCTTCGAGACGGGAGCCTCTTATTTGGAGGGATATTAGATGTCGCCAGGCAGCGAAGCGGTTTTGAGAGATATCTTAGAGAGGGTAAAGGATAGCCTTGATCTCAGCATCAGAGTGGCAGCGGGGCTCGAAGATCAAAGCGGTCGAGGACAGGTTCTTCGCGATATGGTGGGTCGCGTCAACGACGCACTGCGACAAATCGCCGAAGGGGCCGACAAGCAGGCTCGGGACTTATCCAAGGTGTCGTCACTCGCTCAGGAATTGGCGAAGGCCACCGAAAAGATGGTTGCCATGGCGTCAAGCGTATCCGCTGGGGCCCAAAAAACGCTGCGGGGGGCTAAAGAAGGCCACGATGTCGTCCGTAAGATGAACGAGCGGGCCAAGGAGATAAAGGACGCAGCGGCCATTTCCGAGCAAAAAATGCGGGAACTCGATGAAATGTCGTCGCGAATAGGAGAGATAGTCAACGTCATCACCGAGATCTCCCGGCAGACCAATCTCCTGGCACTAAACGCGGCCATCGAAGCGGCGCGCGCCGGTGAACACGGTCGCGGCTTTGCAGTGGTAGCAGCTGAAATCCGCAAGCTCGCCGAACGCTCCGCCAAATCCACCAAGGAAATAGATGCAATAGTCAAGGCAATTCAGGGGAGCATATCCTCGGCTATGGCCGCAATGAGTCAAAGCACCGCTGCGGCAGACCAGTGGAGTTCGATGGCCCAGAGTACTGGCGATCTCCTCCAAGAGATCGCGGGAATGGCTGGTGACACGCACGAACAGGCCCAGAACATAAACAATGCGCTAGCACAAAACTTTCAGAGCATAGCGGACCTAGCCAAGTCCATAGAAAATGCCGCCGCCATAACCCAGGAAAACGCGGCCACCGCTGATGATCTCGCCGCCCAGGACTGGTTCTCTTCGGCCATAAGGGGCTTTAACGAGGTTTGCGCCTCTTCGGTGCAAGCTTCCACGGAGCTAAGGAAGACCCTGGAAGAGATTGTGCAAAAGCTTTCAAGCGTTCCTGGATAGTGCCGCCGTTGGTTCTGGTCGACTTGACAAGAGCCCCACCTTTCCAGGTCAGGTCTTTCGATTCCGTTGCAGAACATGCGCTCCGATGAAAAAGCCCTGCGTTGTTGCAGGGCTTTTGAAATCAGTTCCCGGCGGCGACCTACTCTCCCGGGCCACAGGGGCCAAGTACCATCGGCGCTGGAGGGCTTAACTTCCGTGTTCGGAATGGGAACGGG
>DUSS01000033.1 GCA_012842495.1 Candidatus Fermentithermobacillaceae bacterium | reverse complement strand
TTCGCCGGGCTCCGCACGACGAAAGCCAAGCAGTGGTCACCTGTCCGTGAATCAGCCTGTCATCGATCCTTAGCAAAGCTAGAGCCAATGCCGTCCCTCCCACAGGTTCCTCCATTGAACACCAAATTTGTTGAGATCTTTATCCCACCTCCCCGTGTTCCCGACACCAAACGGGGCTGCCGGTGAGACTCTCGATGCCGCTCCGCTCGACTGCCTCCGGATCCCGGCGGTTTCACAGCCGCGCTCCTGTCGCTGCGCAGTCACCTCTGAAACCGCGGGTCGCACAGACGCTTGCCACGTGCGCGCGTCGCGTATCCCAGGACGTACAGGGGAACCGTGTGCACATTTGTGCATGGCATCTGTGCACTATCAGCTTTCGACACAAATCGTCAGAATCCTTCTCGCTGAAGGAAATTTCGACAATCGTAGCGAACGACATGATGAAAACCTGTGCATGAGGTAAACGGTGCAACGACACAGCCACGTGAAGAAAAGAAGGTGCGTTCATGAAGCAGCCGCAATCCGGGCCCGGCTATACGCGGGATGAGATAGCCCTCATGGTGGCGGTGGCGGAGCTGTACCACATTCATCACAAGACTCAGCAGGAAATAGCGCGCACCTTGGGGACCTCGAGATCAAAAGTGTCCCGACTCTTAACCAAGGCGGAAAAGGCGGGCATCGTTGAGGTAACGGTTAGAAATCCGTATTCCAATGTTGAGAGCCTTTCCCAGGACCTTGCCCGCGTTTTCCGACTGGAAAAAGCCATTGTGGTGCCGATGACCGCCGATAATCAGGAACTCATTACCCCAGCACTGGGGCGAGCAGCAGCTCAGTTCATTTTGTCCAGTATGCCCAGGTCCACCGTAGTGGGCGTGGGAAGAGGCGCTTCGGTATACCAAACGGTCGAACATCTCGCCCGCAACGTTCGGCTTTCGCCGGTGGTAGTACCCCTGACAGGTGGGATGGGACAGCAGGATATGGTTTTCCCGGCCTTTGAAAACGCTCGGCGGTTTGCCGAGTATCTCGGTGGCTCGTGCGCTTTTGTCTATGCCCCGGCCCTGGTCAGAAACAAACGCCTCAAGGAGTCGATACTTTCGGAAGAGCAATCCAGAGAAGCTGTACAGCTCTGGGACAGGCTGGACTGGGTACTTACGGGAATCGGAACCGTCCCCCTTTTTCGCGGAGTACCGGACGAAACGTTTCGGAAAGCCCTGGACAATTTCGTCAAAGAAGTCAACGAGATCCCAGTCGCGGACGTTTGCTCGTGGTTTATCCTTAAGGACGGCAGAATTCCCGTGACATCCCGGGCATCGTGTCTTATCAGCGCTTCTCCGGAACAGGTGAGGCGGGCCTCGGTTCGGCTGGCCGTGGCCGGGGGATTACGAAAAGCTGAGGCCATATTGGCCGCCCTCCGCACAGGACTTATAACCGTCCTCGTAACCGAGGAAAGAACTGCCGAAGCTGTCCTATCGCTGAACGAAAAGCTCGAGAAAGGGGAAAGCGCGGTCAGAACCGGCGAGTCCTCATGTTCCGTTTGAGAAAGCACAAGAACGCCACCACCGCCTCGTTGACCGCAGCTGCGAGGAGGAAAGGACTCCACGGCGCGGTCGCGCGCCCGGGACCACGCTCTAGAGAAGTACGCCGGAACAGTCGCCCGTCTACCGTCCCGGACCACCCACCGACCGGAGGTTCATGATCCGGATCTTCGGCATGCCCCCTGGGTTACCCGCGGGCAAAGGGCCGGTGCCGGCGTCGTTTAGATGATTATGCAGATAAGTCCACCAGAGCCCTCATTGACCACCTTGCTTAAGGCTTCCTGAATCTTTTGCTTGGCGTTTTCGGGCATCCGCTCGATCTTTGCGGATATTCCTTCTTTCACGATCTCGTGCAGGGGCTTTCCGAAGATGTCGGTTGACCAGATCTTGCCCGGGTTGTCTTCGAACTTCTCCATGAGGTAGTTGACGAGCTCTTCACCCTGCTCCTCCGAACCTATAAGTGGGCTCACCGACGTCTCCACTTCCGTCTTGATGATGTGAATGGCCGGCGCTCTGGCTCTCAGCCTGACGCCGTAGTTCCTACCCTGCTTAATAACTTCTGGTTCGTCGAAGATCATATCGGTGATGAGCGGCTCGACAACCCCGTACCCGGTTTCCTCAGCTTCTTTCAAAGCCAGTGACATCTTGTCAAACGTCTTTCTGGTCTCGGCGTAGTCCTGGAGCATCGTTATGAGATCGGCCTTATCGGCGATATCCATGCCCGCTCGTTCGCTGAGTACCCTGAGGAAAGACTCGTCGGTAGCTTCCATCTTGATGAAGGCGTTACCTTGTCCCATGTCCACCTTTTCTATGGTGACGCCGGCTGCATGCTCCCAGCTGCGAAGGTCTTCGACGCACCTGTCGATGTCCCTCACTCTCTTCACCGACTCAACAGCTTGCCGGATCTTGTCTTCCGCACCCGAGCGCAACCAGTGATGAGTTTCCAGCGCCTGTATCCACTTGGGGATCGATACCGTAACCTGCTTCACCGGGAATTCGTAGAGAACTTGCTCCATAATAAGAAGGATATCTTCCTGGTTCAGGTCCAGGCAGTTTACGGGTATCACCGGCACCCCGTACTCGCCTTCCATTTCCGACGCCAGTTCCGATGTAGCTTCCGAGTAAGGATCCTTTGAATTCAGCACTATGACGAAGGGTTTTCCGATTTCTGCAAGCTCCCTAACCGCGCGACGCTCCGGCTCGACGTAGTTGGCTCTGGGAATATCCACAATGCTGCCATCGGTTGTCACGATGATTCCGATGGTAGAGTGGTCTTCTATGACCTTCCGGGTCCCGACGTCGGCGGCTTCCTGGAACGGTACGGGTTCTTCGAACCACGGAGTTCTGACCATCCGCGGGCCCCGCTCGTCCTCGTAGCCCTGAGCACCCGCCACCGGGTAACCGGTGCAATCGATCATCCTCACCCTCAGGCTGAGATTGTCCCTCAGGTCTATGGCCACGCCCTCATCCGGAACGAACTTGGGCTCCACCGTCATGATGGTTTTCCCTCCGCCGGCCTGGGGCAGTGCATCCCGCGTCCTTTGTCTGTCGTATTCTCCGGTTATGTTGGGTAGCACGAAAACCTCCATGAACTCCCGGATGAATGTGGATTTACCCGTCCGCATGGGTCCTACCACGCCGATGTATATGTCCCCGCGGGTGCGCTCGGCAATATCCCTGAATATATCGAATTTCTCCACCGCGCTCTCCCTCCTTGCAGGTCTAAGTAATCTATATGCCAAGCTCCGCGGGAAATTACCGGAATGCGTCATGCGCGGCCGTGCGTTGGCTGTGGAGTAGCTTTCAACCGGGGTAATTTCCAACTCAAACGCGCCACGGAGAAACCGAAAACTCCGACTCTTCTCTTTTCTCCCTGGCCATAATGAGGAAAACGCCATCCCTGACCGGAAGGTTCTCGTAGAGGATGCTGTACAGCACGTCATTGATGGGCATGCGTACACCGTGCTTCTGAGACAGGGCCTTTGCGGCTTTAACCGTTTCCACCCCCTCCACGGTGAAGCCGGTCCTTCGCAAAAACTCCTCCAGACGCTCTCCTTTGCCCACCGCGATGCCGGCCTGGCGGTTTCTGGACAGATTCGAGGTGGAGGTGAGAACGACGTCACCAAGCCCTGAAAGTCCCGCAAAAGTCAAGGGGTCGGCCCCGAGGGCCACTCCCAGACGGGTGACCTCGGCGATGCCTCTGGAAATGATGCCTGCCTGGGCGTTGTGGCCGAGCTCCATTCCCTCCACCATGCCGCAGGCCAGCGCAATTATGTTTTTAAGAGCTCCTCCGAGTTCCACTCCTTTGACGTCCCAGTGGGTATATACGCGGAAATACGGGGTCATGAAGGCCTCCTGAGCTCTTTCGGCACACTCCCTACGCTCAGCGGCGACGACGGTAGCTGCGGGCAACTTCCGCGCTACTTCGATGGCGAAATTCGGGCCGGACAGCACGGCAATACTATTTTTCAGGTCGGGTCGTTTTCTCGACCATAATGCAGACGGTCTTTCCAAAGTCGCACCATCAAACCCCTTTGTCGCCGACACCAGGAGGGCATCCCGGGGAATCAGCCCACCCAGGTTCTCTACCACCGTATGGAGCGCCCTGGATGGGATGGCCGAGACCACCACATCCGCGCCTGCCAGCGCGCCACGAGCATCGCTCGTAAATTCCACGTTTTCCGGTACGATGATCCCGGGAAGCCGGGGGGATGAACGGTTCTGCGAGGCCACCCAGGCAGTTTTTTCATGCCAAGCCCAGAGAACGACGGAAAAACCGCGGTCCGCCAGGACGATCCCCAGCGCCGTTCCCCAGGCTCCCGCTCCAAGAACGCAAGCTTTTCCCACTATGTGCCTCCCCATGTCCGGTGTACTTCTCAAGACCCGGCCTTTTCTCCCTTACTACGCTTACCGACTGAGCTCACCGATCTTGCGTTCGGTACCCGAAATGAGTCTCCTAATATTGTCCTTGTGCCTTACGGTGATGAGAATACAAAACACGGCGATGGCGATTCTGTCGAATAAATCATATCGAAAGGAAAACAGGCTTGCGACAAAGGCCGTCCAGGAAGCTACAAGACTTCCCAGGGAAACGTACCTGGATATCAGCACGGTGGAAGCAAAAACGGCGGTGGCGAACAAAGCGAGAACAGGATACAGCACCACGACAACCCCAAGGCTCGCCGCGACGCCCTTACCCCCTTTGAACCGGAGAAAGACGGGCCAGTTGTGACCGGTCACCGCCATAAGTCCCGTCAGGAGACCTCCCATCCTGCCCCACGGCAGGTAAACCAGGCCAAGCCAAGCCCCGAAAGCTCCTTTTGCCGCGTCCAACACCAGGACCAGCGCCCCCCAGGGCAGCCCCAGCACCCGCATGACGTTGGTGGCCCCTATGTTTCCACTGCCGCGCAGTCTGATATCATCCACCCCGCGGAGTTTCGCCACAAGAAAACCGAAGGGTAAAGCTCCTACTAGATACGAGAGAAAACACACTCCTGCAATCGACAAGAGACCGCTGACCGGACAAACCAGGGGCGGAGCCGTCATCTCCAAACCGGTCACCTCTGTTCGAAAACGATAGGACTTCCCTCGAATCCAAAAGAACCCCGGAACCTGCCTTCGAGGTAGCGCAGATACGGAGCGGAGATCCTCGCACCTCCTTTTGTAAAGAGGACCACCTTGGGAGGTCTCACGTCAACCTGAGTTCCGTAAAGTATCTTTACCTTACCCGGAGGAGGCATGATTTCACAAGCTTCGCGAAGGACGTCATTAATCAAGGAAGTTCCGACCCTTCGGGAGTACTCGCGGTAGGCAGACCTCACCGCCGGCAATACATCTCCGACACCCTCGCCCGTGAGACAGGAGACGAACAGGATCCTGGAGTGAGCTATGGGATAAAGTACGCTCCTTACCACTTCGGAGAACTTCTTTCTGGAAGCACCTGCCAAGATTCCGAGATCTACTTTGTTCACTACTATCACGGACGCTTTTTGCGACCGCAAAACGTACCCGGCTATCCTCCTATCCTGGGAAACGGGCATCTCGTTAGCGGATACCATGACCACGACACAGTGAGCTCTCTTGACAGCGGCCAGGGATCTGGCCACCGAAAGCCGTTCCAGCTCTCTTTCCACCCTCGCAGGCCTTCTCAAGCCGGCCGTGTCTATCAATACGTAGGGTTCTCCATCGTACAAAAAAGGCGTATCAACGGCATCAACGGTCGTGCCCGGAACCGGCGCCACCGTCATGCGCTCTTGGCCGAGGAGGGCGTTAACCAGCGACGACTTCCCGACATTCGGCTTTCCGACTACCGCCACCCTCACCACGTCGTCCTCGGGTGCCTCTTTTACGGAAGATGCCTCTATGTCCCGGACGATCCAATCCATGAGCTCCGCAACGCCCAAGCCGTGAAGGGCGGATACGGGAAACACCTCGGAAAAGCCGAGGGTGTAGAATTCAAGAGCTCTCTCCTTGTGCCGGGGAATGTCGCACTTATTCACGGCGACCAGTATGGTCTTCCCGGATTCCCGAAGGATCTGAGCGATATCCTGGTCCACCGGAGTAACCCCCTGGGACCCGTCCACTACGAATATGAGCTCATCGGCCTCGGCAATGGCCGCCTTAACCTGATGGGAGATGGCCGCCGTAAGATCGTCCTCCGCTCCCGGAAGAAGCCCCCCTGTGTCCACCAGCCGGAATGCCTTGCCCGTCCACTCGACCTCGGCATACAGCCTGTCTCTGGTGACGCCCGTTTCGGAATGGACTATGGAGCGGTTGGCCCGGGCTATCCGGTTGAACAGAGCAGACTTCCCTACGTTGGGTCTGCCCACTATGGCAACGGTTTTTAGAGCCATCCAGTTCAACACCTCACGCCGTTGAGGAAATCCAGGAGCACGGAGGCTTCCGCCTTCAAAACGAATACTTTCACTCCCACAATAGCTTCGAGGTCCTCTACGGTTAGTCCGTCCAGAAACAGGTTCTCGCCTTCTTTGAGACATACGTCGGGAAGAAGGATTCCCTTGGTCCTCGAGAGCTCGATCTCGCCCCTTCGAGCCAAGGCCAGTATGGCCCCCGCCACATCCTGCCCGGCCAGGAGTCCCGCAGCTCCTACTTCCGGTCCGAAAAACTCGTTTTGGACTTCCACCACTCTTATTCTCCGCTCATCCCGGTCAACGTACCTTTGAACCACATCGCTGATCTCCCGGTAAGCCATCTTTCCGGTCACCACTAGTAATTCCGGCTGCGAGTGCGAAAGAGAGAAGGGTACCCCGGATGCGCACTTTCCCTGAAAGACACGCCGCTTTCTCGCCCAAATTCGGGCGCTTCGCCTAAAGTCGGCTATAAGCCCGATTCCGTTTTCGTACTGGGGAAAGTCCCTGTACCAACCCGCTTGAGGCACGGGCTCCCCCGCCATCAGGTAGAATTCGTCTGCCGCCCACACGAAAGGATATTTGACCTTCTTCATGCAACCCCGTGCGAAACTCGAAACCTGAGTCAGAACCTGCCGCGACCACTCCGGGTCGCGTGGCGGAGAAGGAGGGTACTTCCTCCATCTCGTATACACCGCCGGTACAACGCCGCAAGACTGTACCGCTGGCCACCGGCGAAACAGCCCTTCGAGGGTATTATCGAGGATCTCTCCGTCGTTCCAGCCGCGGACGAGGACGACCTGGGCATGGACGGTTATCCCCGACTCGACGAGGCGGTCAATATCCTCGTTAATGCGACCGGCCTTTGGATTCCCCATGAGCTTGGCGCGCACGTCCGGGGCAAGGGCGTGCACGGAAACCCTCAACGGGGACATCCTGTGCCTTTCTATCCGACGCCAGTCACTCTCCCGGAGGTTGGTGAGGGTTATGAAGTTACCCCACAACAGGGAGAGGCGGTAATCGTCATCGCGTAGATAAAGGGAGGGCCGGAGACCTCGGGGAAGTTGCCTTAGAAAGCAAAAGACGCAATGGTTTTCGCACGTTCTCATACCATCAAATAACAGTTGGGAGAATTCGATACCGGGGCCGGAACTTCCTCCGGTGTCGAGGAGGACCCGCCTTACCTGGCCGCCGCGCGTCCGCAACTCCAGTTCGCACGGCCCGCCGGATGCCAGAAAGAGAAAGTGTAACTGGTCCAGGGGCCTTTCTCCATTTACCTCGAGGATGAAGTCACCCTGTCTTATCCCGGCCAGGTCTGCAGGACTCCCCGGCAAAACCCGTTTCACTTCTGCGCCGCACCACGTCCCCTGCATCCAGCCACAATACCTCCCCGTTTGACTGCCCTTCATTATCCCGCCACTTTCGTTCCAGATCAAGGGAGGTTTGGACCACCGCCTCGACTAACCGGAGACGACGGTAAAGTGACCGCGCCACGAGAGACCTGCCCGCTCTGACCATCCCCATCCTCCGGGAAAGAAAGCCGCCGATTCGCGACCGGACGTCCAAAACGGCGCGAACGTTAAAGAAAATTGCTCTGGCCTGGGGAAACCGTTGCGAGATCCTCCTCACAAGAGCCATTTCCAGCTCTTTTCCGGCGACCCCGGTACCCAGAGCATACACGTGACCGCCGAATCCGTCGGTTCCCAGGAGAATGGGACTTCCGATCTCTTCGGTTAACCGGCGGTCGAAAAAGGGAAGATCGGCGATACTCTGGCAGGTCGAAGGGCGCCGCCCCAGGTGACACCATCCCACAACGACGGAAGCGTGCGTACCGGCATAGCAACAGTAGAATATCCGGGGTTCGCGGGGATCCCTTTCCCGGAAAAGCTGTTCGATAGATGCTAGGGCCCTCTTGCAAACCGGGTCGTTCAACGAAGGTTCAGTGCTTGACCACAATCAGCATCCCGTCTCCGAGATCATGCACCTGGCCTTGAAGTATCCTGGAAAGGACCATGGCCACGTGCTGCCGCCTGGACTCATCCGCGACCACAAAGGTCGGCGCGCCCGAAGCTTTTCTCGAATCATCGGTGATGATCGCCAGAATAGTCTTTTGAACCGTCACTTCCACCGGCACCAGCTCCGCTTCTTCTCCAGGCTGCCCTCAGTCCACGGCGTACCGACCGGCCAGGGCCTTTGAACCTCTCCCCCGCGCCGATTCGAGCACGGGCACTCGCTTTATCACCGCCAGCATGGGCTCCTCGTCCTTTTCCATCGGCATGAAGAACAGGCCGGCCCTACCCGTTTCCAGATCTCTTCTTATGATGGGCGAAAACTCCGGCGTGTCGAGGTCTTTCCTTATTCCCAGGATAGCTTGAACATCGTGGATGATGGCCTGCCTTTGCCCGGGACTGCCCAGGGTGTCGCGGGCATCCTCGTCCCGGGGAATCAGGATCGCTCCAAGACCCTTTTCCTCGATGGCGCGTCTGGATTCCTCAAGCCCGACATTCATGATGAAGATATCTCCCACGTAAAGATCCGGCCCCCGGAAATTCGGCGACGCCGCCTTCACTTCCACGATATCTCCGACGAGCCGCTTGCGTACAAGCAGCGCGGAGAACCCGAAAGCCAGTGCGCCTAAGAAAAGACCCCCCGGCACCGAAATGGCCTCAACGCCTATGGAGGTCACGGTAGACACGAAAATCACCACATAGTACCTGGTTTCGAAGGTCTTCGCCATGTCCTCAATGTAGTCCGCACCTCTGGGAACAAGCTCGTTATCCTCCAGCGCTTTCAAGGACTTGCGTTCCATGTCCCGGATGCCCCGGAACTGTTGGGCGACGAGGACCAGGAACGTCACAGCGGTCCATTCCTTTTCGAGCAGGGCGGGAACCGCCACCGCGCCGACCAGCGCCGCGATACCCCCGAGAAAGAGGTGGGATGCGTATCCGTGAGGGTAAGTGGGATACTGGCGATAATCCGATCTGAGCATTCCCACCCTGGCGAGCATCCCTAAAAGAAACCCGAAGCCGATTGCTGGGCCGTGAGGGAAGGGCATACCGGATGTGAGCTGCCTTGACAATTCGATCACGAACCCTCCCCTTCCCCTCCGCGGCCTCCCCGCATTTTGACACCCCCCGTTCCGAACCAGCCAAGGATCTTGGCCTTCATCTCCTCCCAGCTGCCCGTGGATACCCAGAGGTAGATGAAGACGCCGGCGACCACCACTCCGATCAGCCATGCAATGGTCCGGCCCGCCCCTCCCGATTCGCGGCCCGCAGCCGGCCCAACTGCGCTGACAACTTGCGGAAGCACGCCGGCGATAAGCTGTACCCCGCGCTCCGCCGCAGCTCGAGGCGTCTTTTCGGTTCCGACCTCTAAGAGCAAGGAGCGCTCGAAGAGGTCCTGGTTGAAGTCAGCCTTCCCCATGAAGATTCCTTTGATGAGCCCGGGATACTTTGAGTTCACGGCATCTTTCAATCTACGGGCGAATTCGAGATTGGCCCGAATTTTGGGGTTCTGCCTTCCCACCACGATCATAGCTCTCGCGACTACCTCGCCCCGTTGCTCGGTGAGATACGGTTCAGGCGGCCCGGCGTCTCTGTGAACATCGAATATGGCAAGAGGCGGGTCGCTTCTCAAAAGGCGCTGAGCCGTCCTGCGCGATCTGTCGTAAGCTGCGGCGTCATGAGGGTCGTGCGGAGTCTTGTCATGACGCGGGATAAGTCCCGTCTTCTCGAGAGCATCCGCCATGCTGGAGCCCACCTTAATAACTCCACCGGCGCCAGGAATAGCGTCGCTGCCGTCATCAGGAATGTACGACTCATCGGAATGAGTGTGATAAATAGCAATCTTGCCGGTAGTCGTGGAAGCAGCTGCGATACCGGTGCTGGGAAGTGCTTCCATCTTCCCTTGAGACGCAGCCGTAGCGGTGTCTCCCTCCACCCGTTGAATAACCCAGCGGACGTCGTTTTCGTCGATGTACTCGTCACCTTCGAACAAGTAGTGCCCTGTGTGAAACAGGATGTTCCCGTCGGGATCTTTAACGGTAAAATACCCGTCACCTTTTTCCCAGGAGCCGGTGGGCGAGTCAGAAGCGGTCCCCGCCTGTGTCCTTACCAAGGCCAAATAATACCTGGACCCCAGAAGACCCAGCACGAAGAGGATAATCAAGAGGCCCCAGGGCGCCCTAGCGTTCCTTTTCATCGTCCGCACCTCCCTGACCTTTCACCAGTCTTTCCCTGGTTTCACCAACCAGTTCCACAAACAACACCGCAAGCACGGACGCGATCACGGTGGCGTCGAAGGTACCGGCCCCTCCAAACGCGACGGTGCCCGGATACCGTCTTATCCCCAGCTCGATCCAGTGCAGGATGTCTGAGAGGACATAACCCCCGAGTCCTCCAACGAAGGCCGTCCGTCTCGAGCGACCAGACACCGCCGCCACGATCCCTGCAGCCAAACCGTAAATGATAAGGGGGCTCACCCTCATCCATTGCTCTTCGGGGTTCAAAACTTTGCTCAGGCCCCATATGACGAGCCCGGTGACGGTGAGGGCGACGACCGCTCTCACTTGCTCATCTCTCCTGTCCGCCGTGGCGATGAGCCATATGGCCACCACCAGCGGGATAACCGCCCCTCCGACGTTGACCGTGACCGTCACGGGTGCACGAACCAATGTGAACTCGAGATAGCTTCCGGCCGCCATGGCCAGAATGACAACCAGAGCAGCTCTGTCGTTCAGCCGCATCCTGTCGAGGACGCGATGAAGCACGCCGGTGAAAATCAAGATAGCCAGGACGGCCAGAATGATCGTGCCCACAGGCAAACCCATGGAACGTCACTCCCCCTTCGGAAATGACCCCATGACCACCGGGGATTTCGTATGGTAGCCTTTCCGTGCCGTTCCTGAGGATATGCACGCAAACGAGACCGGTAAAATCCAGTGGGAGGCAGCCTTCGGTAGCACGGGCCTTATTCCGTGCCCGGCATACATCGAGAACGCCCGCCGAACTGTTTATAGTCGGCGGGCGCCTGATGTACGTTACGTCATGACGATCGCGAAGTTATCTATCTTCGACTGTCTATTGTTCCGGCCAGGACCACGTCCCGCATCTAGACGGGTTGGGGTTACCGGCACTAACTGACCCGCTCCGGGGCTTCTTCGTCGCCTGAGGCGGTCCCGGTCTGGGCTGCGTCTTGCTTCTCCTGTTGGACTGAGGAGGCCGCTTTTAGTTCGGGCTCGATATCCACGTCAGCTTCTCTGATAGAGAGCGCAATCCGCCGCTCGGCGGGCCTTACCCTCAACACTTTTGCTCTGACCGTATCCCCGACTTTGACCACGTCCTCGGGGCGAGCAACTCGCTCGTAAGACAGCTCCGAGATGTGGACGAGACCTTCTACTCCCGGTTCCAACTCCACGAAAGCGCCAAAGGGCGCGATACGAGTGACTACCCCGGTGACTACCGAACCTGCCGGATACTTCGACTCCACAGTATCCCAGGGATCGGGCAGAACCTGCTTTCGCCCCAGCGAAATCTTGCCCTTCTCCTTGTCCACCCGGAGCACCATCACATCTATTTCGTCGCCTTCTTTGACCACTTCGGACGGGTGACGTACGCGACCCCAGGCGAGCTCGGATATGTGCAAAAGGCCGTCCACACCCCCGAGGTCCACGAACACACCGAAATCGGTGATGCCCTTGACCACTCCGTGACGGACCTGTCCCTCCGCTATGGTGGCCCACGTCTCTTCCTTCAACCTTTCGTGCTCTTCCTCGAGGACCACTCTTTGAGACAAAATCACCCGGTTCTTCCGGCGGTCGAGTTCCAGTACCTTCATGCGGAGAGTCTTGCCGACGTACTTCCCGAGGTCCGACACGTAGCCTCTCTCCACTTGAGAGGCGGGAACGAATCCCCTTACGCCAACATCGACCACAAGACCGCCTTTTACCTCCTGAATTACTGGAGCTTCGATAGTCTTGCCTTCGACCCGGGCATTCTCCAGACGCTGCCAGGCCAGTTCCTCATCCGCCCGCCTCTTGGAGAGTCGCAGACCACCCTCCCCGGAATCCACGGACAAAACGTACACGGAAATCTCGTCGCCCGGCTTAATGTCCTGGTCGGGAGCTCCCCTTCGGGAAATCTCGTTGGCAGGGATGAAACCCTCGGACTTCAGGCCTACGTCCACCATGGCACCGTTTTCATCAATGGAAACCACTGTGCCTTTGATGATATCCCCCTGGCGGACCTCGGGCAACTTCTCGAACATCTCCTTGCCGTCAGGCATCTCATCGGCATGGCCCCGGGTTCCTCCTGCCGGTTCTCCAGGTTCTCCGAGCTTTTCGGGTTCCTGGGACGCTGTAGTTGGAGTTTCCTCCTTTGGCTGGTCCTCACGATGCACGTTCTTCTCTAGCTCTTCCAACTTGCCTGCAACCTCCTTTACTATCCGGTCGGGAGTTGAGGCGCCTGAAGTTATGCCCACTACCTTCTTGCCTCGTAACCACTCACTCTTAACCTCACCGGCCGTTCCGACTAAGTAAGCTTCCGTTCCTGCCTGCCTTGCTATCTTCAGGAGCTGCCCACAGTTGGCACTCGTCCTTCCACCAACCACGAGCACCAGATCGCACTCTCTGGCCAGCTCCAGAGTAGCCTTTTGCCTTTCACGGGTGGCCGGACAGATGGTACTGGCCTCCGCCACATCCGCCCCCCGCTTCTTCAACGCATCTACGACATCCAAAAAGTCCTCTTCCCGCGCGGTGGTTTGAGCCAGCACCCCCACCTTGCCGGAAATCTTCTGGTTCTCGATATCAGCCGGCGACGCTACTGCCTTCGCGTTGTCTCCGGCTCTTGCCAGTATAGCTTTGACTTCCGGGTGGTTTTCATCACCCACCACGAAAACCTGCCTGCCTTCTTCACGAAACCGGGAAGCTGCATCCTGAGCTCGGGCCACAAAGGGGCATGTGGCATCCACCACGTTCGACGCCCGCTCGGCAGCTTGCCGAGCTTCTTCAAGGGGGGTTCCATGAGTCCTCAGGATAACAGTTCCACCCTCTACCGCGGAAAGATCGTCAACCACGCGGACGCCGGCCTCCGCCAGCTCGCCGGTCACGTGTTCATTGTGGATGAGGGGACCTAAACTGAAGATAGGACGAGGACCATTGAGCAGAGCTTCCCGGACCTTCCGTAAAGCGTTCTCTACCCCTGGGCAGTAGCCCATCACCTTGGCAAACCGGATCTCCGTTCTACACAGCCTCCCCCGGTTTAGCTTCCCTCCAGAGTTCCCGGATCGCGGTCATTATCTCCTGGGAAGCGCCCTTCATCTCCTCGGTCACCTTCGCGTCTTGGTGGTGCTCCAGTTTGAAGGGTTCGCCGAAAAGAACGCGCACCCTCTTTTTCTCCGACGACGACACGCGGATCGCCACCGGAACGATGGGAGCGTGCGTCTTTAACGCGAGCAACGCAGCTCCGGGGTGCGGGGCGCCCAGCCGGGTCCGGTCCCTTTGTCTCGTGCCTTCGGGGAATATCCCCAGGACCTCTCCAGCCTCGAGTACCTTCAGCCCTTCCCGGATAGCTCCTACATCCGCCTTGCCTCTGTCCACCGGAAAAGCGCCGAGCCATCTCAGAAGGGTACCGAAAATCGGGTAGCTAAAAAGCTCCCTCTTGGCCATAAACCTGACGGGCCTCTTTAAGAGGCAGCCCAGGATCACCGGGTCCCACCACGATATGTGGTTCGAGCATAAGATCGCCGGGCCTTGGGCCGGCACCTTATCTAATCCGCTAACCTCAAGGCGAAACGCAATCTTAACGATGATCGAGAATACAAACCGGACAAACCTATAAAACACCCGCGTTTCACCTCACATGCGTACAGCATGTGTCTGGGAGCTGGCCTCACCCCCATCACCTTTACAGGTGCGAGGGGCAAACCTTTGTCAGCGTCCACTTAAGCCCAACTCTTGTCCCGGCAGCACTGTAAATTACCCGCACCACGTTGCCGGGGGGCGTTTCTCTCATCGCACAGCTTAACTATCGTCAAAGCAACCTCCCGGGCGGTCTTCCCCGTGCTGTCGATGACGACCGCGTCGGAAACCCGTACGAGAGGTCCCGTTTTTCGATTGACGTCTGCCTCGTCCCTGGCCGCCATTTCTCGTTTGAGATCATCCCAGGGCACGTCCTCGCCCTTCTGGACCATCTCCTGCCATCGCCGCCGGACCCTTTCTCTGAACTCCGCGGTGAGGTAGATTTTCACCTCCGCAT
Source organism: Candidatus Fermentithermobacillaceae bacterium (assembly GCA_012842495.1). Taxonomy (GTDB): domain Bacteria; phylum Bacillota; class Sulfobacillia; order Fermentithermobacillales; family DUSS01; genus DUSS01. The sequence goes on along the minus strand of DUSS01000033.1, from coordinate 3,551 downwards.
CGGGCAGGACGACACTGGTGATGTCCCGACCTTCCATTACCACATCGTTGGAAGTAGCTATTCCCCGCTGCATCTTCACCATGAGTTGCCGTACCAGCGGGAAACGAGCTACAACCTTGACCGCGCCATCGACTTCCCTCGAGTGGAGCTTTTCCGTCACATCCCGCGCACCCAGAAACACTCTGAAGTCGCCCGTGTCCCACCTAAAGCTCAACCCGCAACGCTCGGGAAGGCTGACAAGCTCCTCCTCTCGTTCAAGGTCAGCGTTTCTTTCCAGAGCGGCAAGAGCCAGTCCCCGGTACATCCCTCCGGTGTCCACATATACGTAACCGGTCAAATCCGACACCATTTTGGCAACGGTGCTCTTCCCAGCGCCTGCCGGTCCATCTATCGCGATTCTAACCCTTGACGTGTTCGCTGACGAGCTTGGCATGTCCATGCTGGGTGTCACATTCTACGTAGCTATTGAATTTCCTTTTTTATATGAGCAAATTGATTCTCTCTCAGCGGGTCGGGGTCATGTCCCGCTGGTCCGCCGTCCCGGTGCTCGTGCTGCTCGAGCTCGGGTTGGGGCTACCCACCGGAGTTCCGTTCTGCTGATTCACTGCCCTTACACCTACCCTGAAAAGGCCGAACGTATGGTTCCCTTCAACCTCAAATCCTACGGGAGGAAACGTCACGTTTTCGGAAACTCCCGACACCACGATTCGAACCGTCTGATTTGGTGCGTAAATCCCAAGTACATCCCCATCTTTTACCCATACGGCACCGTCCTCAGGACAAAGAACCTTCAACGGGAAACCGTTCTGAAGAATCCATACGGGAGACCTGGTCTCGCTCGCCATCTTCAGCACCACCAGGCCGTCGTAACCGGTTTCATGAGGACCCAGATAGGTCGGGTACCACACCGGCTCCCCTTCTTCAAGAGCGGGAAATCCTTCTTCCAGTGGGATGCCCTCCAGCCGGACGGCGGGAGAAAGGGCGCGCCTCAAGGACTCGAACCGCAAGAGCCCCTGGGCAATACCCAGGACGCATAGAGACAGAACGAGAATCCGGAAGAGCCACCTCTCGAAGGACATTTCGCCACCACTCCTCGCTTACCGTACCAAGGTTCTTTCATCCGTGTTTTTTTCGCGTTCGGACCGCCACCCTCTGGGGGGCACACCGGTGCCAGATTTCAAAAAGGCTCGCCAGCGCTGTCTCTTAACATCGGCGCCGGAATCCGGGCGATACCCCGTTTTCCGAGCGCTCGCGGGACGCCCAAAACCTCCCGCCACCGTGGTGCGCGTACCCGTATCATCTCTATAATTCACCGGGAGCTAATCATGACAACACGTTGAGGAGCTACCATGGCCTGGCCTCCTGCAATTCGAGAGCTCCTAGCTGGAAGAATCACCGAAAGCAGTTAATCTGCATACGTTTTGAAGCAGTTCTTTAGAGCCTACACCTACTTGTGAAGCCAACGTGAGTAGTATACAATCCATCTCAGTGATGGGGCTCACTTAAGCGCTGAAGGCCTGATAGCTCCTACGGACGTTCCGTAGGGGCTTTTTGCATCTTTGGCGATTTGCGGGGAGGCGGATTTTGCGGTATGTGAAGAGCCGTTTGACGCTGTGCTCCATGAAGATCTCGAAGGAGGAGTGATTTATGGAAACAGGACCCAACTCGGAAAGAGCTGCACAGGGCGGGCAGAGTGTGAACAGAAACGCAGCGATGAAGTTCGTCGTACTTCTGGGGTTTGTCAGTTTCTTTGCCGATATGACATATGAGGGTGCCAGGAGTGTGACCGGGCCATTTCTTGCGACTCTCGGCGCAAGCGGCGCCATAGTGGGGCTGGTAGCAGGACTTGGCGAGTTCATTGGATATGGTCTGAGGATAGTCTCGGGTTACATTAGCGACAAAACTGGGCAGTATTGGATAATCACTGAGATAGGCTATTGTCTTAACCTATTGGCCGTGCCCATGTTGGCGCTGGCGGGGAATTGGCAGCTGGCTGCGGCGCTCTTGATACTTGAGAGGACAGGCAAGGCCATCCGTAACCCCGCACGGGACGCTATGCTTTCCCACGCGACTTCCCAGATTGGCCATGGATGGGGGTTTGCGCTCCACGAGGCCATGGATCAGATAGGCGCCGTTATGGGTCCTCTACTGGTTGCTCTGGCTATAGGCACCTGCGACCAATACCGTGCTGCTTTCCGGATTTTGCTGATCCCTGCACTGCTGGCCCTCGGAGTGCTCGGGATGGCTCGGATTCTGTATCCGAAGCCTCGTAGTCTTGAGGTGAAGACCACTGTAATTCAGAGCAAAGGTCTTCCCAGAAAGTTCTGGATCTACATCCTCGCTATCGCCTTGGTTGCTGCCGGTTATGCCGATTTCCCGCTTATCGCTTTCCATCTCAAGAAAGCGGCCTCGATGCCTGATACCTGGGTCCCACTTCTCTACGCAGGGACCATGGGGATTGATGCGGTTGCCGCACTGGTTTTCGGAAAACTGTACGACAAGGTTAAAGTGAAGTCGCTCATTGCCGCTGTTGGCCTCTCGGCGTTTTTTGCGCCGCTCGCTTTCTTGGGTAGTATAAAAGCCGCCATGGTCGGTATCGCACTTTGGGGTATCGGAATGGGTGCTCAGGAATCGATCCTGAGGGCGGCAGTTGCCGAGATGGTGGTTCCAGAAAGGAGGGGCTCGGCGTACGGCATATTCAACGCCGGGTACGGCTTTTTCTGGTTCGTCGGAAGTGCTTTGATGGGTATCTTCTACGACATCTCGATCCCAGTACTGGTTGGTTTCTCGGTTCTCACGCAGTTGTGTTCGGTCGCAGTTCTCGTGGCGGTAAGCGGCAACAGCCGGGAATACCCGGGAATAGACACAATCCGGTAGACTATTGCCAACCGCGGGAGCAAACGCTACTATACTTAATAGTGATGGGGCCCACTTTAAAGTCGCGTAAGCGTGATGGCTCCTACAAGAGTTCAGTTCTTGTAGGGGCTTTTTCATTTTGTATAGGGGGAGTACTGTGGTGGAGGATGTAATGGACGAGATCGCCGTAGTGAGGTCTTCCATGGCCCAAGTCATCGTGGGCAAATCACAGGCAATTGACCTTCTTCTAACCGCGTTTCTGTCAGAAGGTCACGTCCTGATCGAAGATGTGCCTGGGGTCGGCAAAACGCTCTTGGCCAAGACGTTTGCCCATTGTATGGGCCTTTCTTTCAGGAGAATCCAGTTTACCCCTGACCTGTTGCCGGCAGATGTCACCGGCACAAGTATATTCAATCAAAAGACCCTTGACTTTGAGTTTAGGCCGGGTCCGGTCTTTGCTGACATCATTCTGGCTGACGAGATCAACAGAGCAACCCCGAGGACCCAATCGAGCCTCCTGGAATGCATGGAGGAGCGACAAGTAACGGTCGACGGTAGTACCTATCCACTGTCCAGTAATTTCATGGTACTGGCAACCCAGAATCCGGTCGAACTTAGCGGCACTTTTCCTTTGCCAGAAGCCCAGATGGACAGGTTTCTCATGAGGATCCGGATGGGGTACCCTTCGAAAGAGG
>DUSS01000032.1 GCA_012842495.1 Candidatus Fermentithermobacillaceae bacterium | reverse complement strand
CCTTCGTCAACCACCCTCTGACCCGCTTTTCAAAAGACTCGAAGTCCGAACAGTCTTTCAAACACTCCCATACACTCTCGTACAGAAGAAGGATCACGGCAACCAAACGTCGAAGCGTCGTCATGTTCGATTCTCCTTTTCTTTGAAGGGCTGCTGACCATGGGAGGTTCAAGCCAGCCCTTCTTTTTTGAAAAGGGAATCTTCGACTTTAGCGGGACAGGTTCCTACTGAAAATGTACACTGCCTACTCGTTCAGGTCATGCGACACACCCGCCTATGCCGAGCGTTTCCACGTAGCGGGCCGGGCTCAGATACCCCAGGCTTTGGTGTGGTCGCAGCATTGTACACCTTAGGGTAAGGCCAGACTGGTCGTCCTGGTGTTGCAGCAAGTTTTCCCGGTTCCGAATCGACCGTGGCGAGGGTCCTTACGTACGGCGGACTAAACGGAGGCTTTAATTTGCCAGTTAAGCGGCAGGATGAGGAAAGTCAAACGGTTATCCTGACGTCCATGAGGAATGCAGTATCCGAGTGTCGAATTGTAATAATAGGTAGGCACCGTGAGGCCTATCACAGGCTAAAAGCAGAGGAGGGAGTTGGAGTTGAAGGCAAGGCAACCAAAGTGAGAAAAGCCATCTTTCTTGGACCTTGAATGCCTGGCGTGTTGGGTTTCTGGTAGGCTGGTCTGCATTGCCAAGAGTGTCCCACACTTCGGGCTCGTTAAAATTCCGGCGAGTAGTTGCGGGTGCCGGCAAGGTTTCCTAACAGCCTGGCAAAAGCCGTAGCAGTAGCACAGGCGTTTGTCTCGCTAATGTTACCTGAAGATTCGTGTTGTTCGTTGAGTAAAAGGGGGGGCAACCATGTCATCGTCCGCACCTGCGTCATCGACTCCGCGAGAGACGTGGCGCGAGTTTAAGGAACTGGTCTCGTTTCTCGATAAACCGGGTGCCGCCCTTGCCACGGTACTTGTCGTAGTTTTGCTCTTGACCGCGCACGCGGTTGCAAGCGCAGCCCTGCAGCGCATGATGGTAGATGCCCTGCTGTCCCGGGATAAGCCGGTTATTCTGGCTGCAGGCTCGGGAATGGTTTCTCTGGAAGTGTTCTACATACTCTTGTCTAGCTGGTGGTTGGCACGACGGATATCTTACTCAGGAGAGCTCGGTGCAAATCTCCGCAGAGCCCTAGCCGAGCGCGTTTTTGCCCTTGGAGCTGAACAAGTTGAGCGAATCGACCGCGGCAAATTCGGCTCCTGGTCAACGAGCAATGTGGAAAACGCATCGGAGGTTTTGAACCCGGTCTATTTTCTGGCCCTCGAAGCAAGCCAAGCGATAGCTGCTACGGCGTACATGATCGTACTGGATTGGAGACTCGGACTTCTGTGCTGCCTTTCGTCTCCGCTAATCGTCCACATTGGCAACCGGCTGTCCTCTCCTATGTCCCGTTTGGGTGAGAAGATTCAGGCGGCTTATGCAGAGATCTCATCCCTCGCCACAGACGCCATCGCTAACAGGAAGGTCATCCAGGTTTTCGGCCTCGCCTATGAAGTCGGCCGCCGGTTTCGCTCGACGAACGAAAGGGCTTATGCTGCAAACCGCGATCTAGTTGTCAAAAGCGCTTTTCTCGAAGGAGCTATGTGGTTTTGCGGCATCGCCCCGCTAGCGGTCCCGTTTGTCTACGGGAGTCTCCTGGTGTTTCGCGGTACCGCGACGCTCGGGACAGTAATGGCCATCATCTTCCTTACCAACTACACCAGAGCTCCCTTATCGGAAATTGGCAGAGACTTGGGTGACCTCCGCATGAGGGTAGGCGCCGCCCGGGAGGTCCTTCGGTTCCTTCGAGAACCTTCCGAGGAAACGCCGTCCGGATGGTGCGCTAAGGGCGAGGTCGACGACGCCGGGTCCATCAAATTCGAGCGCTTGTCCTTCAAGTATCGTGGTTCGGAGCACATGTCGCTGAACTCGGTGTCGCTCTCTGTTCCTTCGGGTTTATGTACGGTCATCGTGGGAGAAAGCGGCTCCGGAAAGACGACCCTCTTGAAGGTTCTTGCAGGACTGTATCCCGTTTATTGCGAAGGCGGGAAGCTCGCCACTCTGTCGAAGAAAAAAGCCGTCTACGTTCCGCAAGAGCCATTCTTGTTCCCATGGTCAATCCGGCAGAATCTGCTGCTGGGATCTAGCGGTACCGGAACTCGCCAGGAGGCGGTCATCGATGCGGCCATCAGGGATGCTTGTGCGGAGTTCGTTTATGACCTTCCAAACGGGCTCGACACGGTGGTTTCTGAGGGAGGAGCTTCTCTTTCCGGAGGCCAAAGGGCCAGGCTTGCCATTGCAAGAGCACTGATGGCGGATCCCGATGTTCTCCTTTTGGATGAGCCGGGGGCAAATCTCGACGCCCGAACCGAGGAAGCCCTCTGGCAGCGGCTGCGAGGCCGCATGACCGGAAAGACGCTGGTCGTGGTGACCCACCGGTTGTCGGGCATAAAGTCGTCGGATTTTGTTGTAATGCTCGATCGGGGGCGGGTCGTCGCATCGGGGCGCCATGAGGAGTTGCTTGATAGCTGCGAAGCATATCGCGAACTCTACCGGCGCTGGGGAAAGGAGGAGAAAGTCGATGTCGCCTAGCGTAAAGCGCATGTTCGGTTATCTGAAAGGGCACAGGTGGCTCACATTCGGCGGCGTCCTATTGTTTGTTATGGTCTTGGTCGGCAACAACGTCGGGATAGCGATCGTACTCCGTCTCATGGTCGACGCTGTCGATAAGTTCAGCAGGGACCTCCTGGTCCGATTCTGGCTTCTTTACGGAGCGTTGGCGCTGGTGGTGCCGCCGCTCATGGCTCTTAGCGTGCTCTGCATGGGAGTGGGCATCCAAAGGATTTTGCGGGATCTCCGCACCACGTTGTTCGCGAAGTCTATGGCCTTGTCCCGAACTTACTACGACAAGCGCGGGTCATCGTTCGTCGTTTCAGCTCTCGTCAATGACATCAACCTGTTGGGACAGACCCTGGCACAGAACATCCCGACCTTCTTTTCCTCGGTTACAGGTATCGTAGCAGCTCTGGGAATCATGACCTCCTGGAATCCCGTTATCGTGGTCCCTATTACCGTCTTCACCCTGGCAGTTTCCATCCTGAACCACAGGTACGCCCGGTCGATGAAAGACGTCGTGTCTTCACAGCAGCAGGCCATATCGGAGGTCATGGGTGAAACTTCTTCCGTGGTGTCGGGCCATACCGTCGTGAGAAGCTTAAGAGCTGAGAAAGCATGGTTTGCCAGGTTCGCCGAGGTGACATCGAAAGCTCTATCGGCAGTGAGGCGACGCGGGAAGATACGGGCCAGAATTGCTGCTACGCGGTGGTCAAGCGGTCTTTTCCATAGACTTCTGGAGTTGATATCGGCGTTATTCGTGTTACGTGGGTGGGTAACCCCGGGTATGGCAGAGGCAACTGCACAGATGGGAAGTCAGGTCGTCTCGCCCATCACCCAGCTGAGCTCGGCATGGGCTGAGATTCAAGGCGGTGCTGCAGCTTCCGACCGCATCCACGAGATCCTCGACGAACCGGAAGATTTCTTCGAGCAAGAAGGGGCTCGCCCCCGGGCTGGCTCCGGGACGGATGGCAGGGTCGGAGCGTCACTGGAGGTGCGCGGCCTTTCCTATTCCTACCCGGGACAATTGTGTCAAGCTATCCGGGATTGCTTGTTTGAAGTTCCCTCCGGGCACGTTGTCGCACTGGTCGGCCCGAGCGGTTCAGGCAAGAGCACTCTGATCGATATTCTCCTTGGACTGCTTCCCGGTTATCAGGGTTCGTTCACATGGTCTATCGGGGACGGTGAGGATGCTATTGGTCCGGTGAAGCTCTCGTACTGCCCCCAGGACCTCGAACTCTTCAGGTTATCTGTTAAGGATAACCTCGAGATGGTGCTCTTCCGGGAAGCTCCTGCCCCGTCTACTGGCAGTGCCAACTCTGAGAGCGATAGCGTCAAGCACTGGTACGAAGGCTACAATAGGCGAGTTGTCGCAGTCATCGAAGCGTTCAAGTTGAACGAGATGGTTGCCGAACTGAAAAACGGATGGGACACGCTGGTGGATGAGCTTTCCGGCGGCCAGAGACAGCGGGTCGCCGTGGCCAGGGCGTTTCTCGTCGAGGCTCACGCGGTATTGCTCGACGAGCCTACCAGTCACCTCGATATATCAAATGAGGAGAACCTATACGAGGCGATTCGTCAGGTAAAGGGCGGGACAACTGTCCTGATGGCCACTCACAGAGTTCTGCATCTGGACTGGGTGGACCGGATACTGGTAATGGACGAGGGCCGCATTGTTGAAGAGGGGACCTTCGCCGAGCTCATACAGAAGGATGGCCTTTTCGCTTCCCTATATAGAAAGCAAAGGCTCACGATCCAGTAATTACGCCCAGTCTTGCCCGGTCCTGGCGTAGCCACCTATTGAGGGTCGAGCGGGATATCCCAAATCCCCTGCAAGTCACCGACAGGCACGCTTCTTTTGGGTACACGCTTTACCTTTTCCGACCATACCATGACATACGACCATCTGGCTACAGGCTACGCGTTTGTCGCATCTTCTCAAAAGGGGGTCTTCCTGTGTACGTTCTGGCCGAGCTTTACTGCGAAAACACGGTGTTCTTTGACGACACCTCTTATCTGGAAATGGCTCTTGAGAGAAACGGTGTCCCTCTGGAAGATACCCTGGGACACGACAGATTTCTCTTCAACGGGGCGGCGCTGCCTGGAAGGAGGGTAGGAGCTACGGGAAGAGCTTGCCATCACGGAATGAATGAGCTTACCTCCGGGATAGGCCTGGGAAATCTCGATGTTCCCGGCGCCCACGCAGCTTCGGTGGGTCTGGACATGTCCGACGACTTGAAGCTCCGGGTCAAAACCAATCTCATACTCGATCCCGGCGTCTTCACAAAGGTTTTCGCGCTGCGCCTCGAACTCGGCGACTCCTGGTTTGATATCCCCCTGAGCAGGCCCGATGTCGAGATCCAGTGGGTTGGCCGTGGAGAATACCTTGTCTCCCTTGAACGCTTTGTAGTCGAAGCGTTTAAACGACTGCGCCTTCACGCTTGAGCCCGCGGGCCGTCAGCTTAGTGGCCGCCTCGTCCACGAGGCGACAATCGAGCAGGAGGGGGTGGTTAGCCCCAGCCCCCTCAACACTACCGTACCTATAGACAACGCCCATGCCGCACCCCGAATGGAATGGAGGGGGTCAAAAACCCCCTCCTCTATTCCCGGAACGACCGTCGGCCCTCAGCCGGACCCGGGTCTCTCAACTATATCAGCAATGGCGTGATCACCAGCGCCATGAAAATCGCGGTGACCACCCGTATCACCATCCCGAGCACAGCAGCGCCCATCGCCTCGAGCCCGCTCAGGTCCGAAGCTTGACTCCACACGGCCGGGATCTGCCCGAAGATCACCTGGAGCGGGAGTCCCGACGCAGCGAGGATGAACGACCCCACGACCAATTTGGGATCGACCGTCGCGGCAATGT
>DUSS01000031.1 GCA_012842495.1 Candidatus Fermentithermobacillaceae bacterium | reverse complement strand
GACCCGCCGAGGTCCAGGCGCAGATCAAAGCTTCGTACGAGCACGGCATCAACACGTGGCTTCTCTGGAATCCGGGTAACCAGTATACCCGGGGCGTGGAACATCTTCCCCCGGGTGCTGCAGATCGCTCCGCCGTCGATGCAAGTTCCGGAGCGTCGCCGGAAAGCTCCCCTACCCGTTGATTGGAGCGTCTCTCGCCTGGAGCCGTGCACGGAGCCGTCGTCCTGGCGCGGGGAGCAAGCTGTGTGCCCTTAGGATACCGCGGAGATTGATCGCTCAGAGGAACGGCGTATAGTTAGGAGCTTCCTTGGTGATGTAAACGTCGTGCGGGTGGCTCTCCCGCAATCCGGAGGTGGTTACCCGCACGAACCTCGCCTTTTCGTGGAGCTCGGGGATGTTTTTTGCCCCGCAGTAGCCCATGCCCGCTTTGACTCCGCCCAGGAGTTGGTAGATGGTTTCCGCCAGCGGTCCCTTGTAAGGGACCCTGCCTTCTATCCCTTCAGGGACGAGCTTGGAAGAAGGCTCCTGGAAGTACCTGTCGGCGGAACCTTCCTTCATGGCGCCCAGCGAACCCATACCCCGGTAAACCTTGAAGCTCCGCCCTTGCCATATCTCCATTTCGCCTGGACTTTCCTCCGTGCCCGCCAACAGACTTCCCAGCATCACACAGTTGGCGCCCGCAGCCAGCGCTTTGGTGATATCTCCCGAATACCTTATCCCGCCGTCAGCTATGACTGGCACGTCGAGTTCCCGAAGCTTTCTCGAAACGTCCAGGATGGCGGAAAGCTGGGGCACACCGGCGCCCGTGACCACTCGGGTTGTGCATATCGATCCCGGGCCCACGCCGACCTTGACCGCGTCGGCGCCGCGTTGGACGAGGTCGACCGCGCCTTCACCCGTAGCTACATTTCCGGCGATCACAGCTTTTTCCGGGTACTTTTCCTTGATCTTCGCAACCGTGTCCAGCACGCCGGCGGAGTGGCCGTGGGCGCTGTCCACGACGAGCACGTCAACTCCGGCATCCACCAGGGCCTTCACCCTGTCCATCGTGCCAGGGCCGACACCTACCGCAGCCCCCGCCAAAAGCCTGCCTTTGAAGTCTTTGGCAGCTCTGGGGTGTCTCCGCGTTTTTTCGATATCTTTGAGGGTGATGAGGCCTCTCAAATGAAACTCCTCGTCAACCAGGGGAAGCTTTTCAATTTTGTATCTTGCCATTATCTTCATGGCTTCTTCTAGGGAGGTGCCCACTGGAGCTGTGATCAGGCCTTCGCTGGTCATTACGGCGGAAATGGGTTTCGAGTAGTCGTCTTCAAAGCGGATATCCCTGTTGGTAATGATTCCAACGAGCTTTCCGCCGGAGACCACCGGTACCCCGGAAATGTGATACTTCTCCATGAGGGCGATGGCGTCGCTCACCGAGTGTTCGGGAGACAGGTAGAAGGGGTCGGAAATGACGCCGTGCTCGGACCTCTTGACCTTATCCACTTCCTGGGCTTGCCTTTCCACGCTCATGTTTCTGTGGATGACACCGAGGCCCCCTTCCCGAGCTAAAGCTATGGCCATCCGGCTCTCGGTGACGGTGTCCATAGCGGCGCTCAACACAGGGATGTTGAGCTTTATCTGGGAAGTCAGTCTGGTGGATAGATCCACCTGGGCAGGAGTGACCTCGGAATATCCGGGGACCAGAAGAACGTCATCAAAGGATAGAGCGAGTTCGAAAGGCTTTTCCAGCATCTATATCAAACCTCCCGAGGGTACCCGTTAAGGGAGCGCCGTTCCAGAAACAGCATCTCATTTTCCCGAGTCTATCATGGGAGATGCCTTCTGACAACCGAAGATGGAGGCGTCCGCTAGACAGGATATCGAGGCGATCGAGACGAAATTTGGAGCGCCGGCCTGTGTTCAAGATTGAGCCGGCGCACGGAGGACCACAAATGAAGTCCGCTCTGGTTTTCCGCGAAAACGTCAAAAAGCTGATGCACAAGAGGGGTATGAAGGTTAAAGAGCTCGCTTCGATGGTGGGCCTAAGCCCCTCGTACTTGTCCTTGATACTGTCGGGCGAACGGGAAAACCTCTCGGACTTCCACAAGGACGCCATTGCCCTGGCTCTTGGAGTAAGCGTATGGCAGCTTTTCAGAGAGGACGCAGACCTGGAGTACGAACCCGTGATCCCTTCTGGAGAGGCCGTTTCGCAGCTGGCACCATCGGGAGTTCCCGAAGCTGTCCTGGCCGTGGACGATCTCCTTCTCGCCCTCGGCGTCGATGATCTCGCGTTTAAAACTGCTCTGTACCGGCGGTTGAACACCCTCTCCGGGCAAGAGCTGTCGAAACTGGGTGCAGTCATCCGTGGCACGCTGGAAGACTGGAACAAGATCAGGGCCTCCCACCCGCGGCCAAAGGCGCCGGCGGCGAGCATAGCGGCGGCAGGCTCGCGGGGGACGGTAGGGGTAGAATTCGGGCAAGACGGGCGATCAAGAGATGTCTTGGTCGACGAGGATTTGCAAATCCTTGCGGCGGCCTTGAGCCTCACCATGGAGATTCCGGGAGGCGTTCCCGTAGATGTGCTGGTCGATGCTTTGCGGTGGCCGGTGGCGCGGGTGATCGCCGGGCTTGAGCGGTTTCGCGAGACCGGGCTCGCCTTTCTTGCTAAAGACGAAGAAGGAGGTCTTGTTGCCGGTGTCAACGAGGACGATTTTTGGTGGCGGATCCGGAAGCACCTCCCCGCCGGACGTCTCAGGCAGCTTTCTTCGTCGCTGGCGAGAGCTCTGAAAGACCTGGCGCGAGATGACCTTTCGAGTTACATTGCGGCCTTGTTCCTTACGGCAGGCGAGCTCGAGCGGGCCCGAGAGTATTTTCGGAAAGCTTGGGAGCAGTCGTTAGAGGGCCGGCAATGGTCAAGAGCGCGGGGCTTCCTCGAAGTGGAACTCGGGCTTTTGCGCCTTCTCGACGCACCCCCTCCCGAAAAGGCGTACTGCTACGGGATGCTAGCCACGTGCTGCATGGAACTGGGAGAAATGGTGCAGGCTCGGGAAAATCAGGTAAGAGCACTGGAGATATGGCGCTCCCTGGACAGGGTCACCGAAACAGTATTGGCTCTGGAGTTTCTTGCGGTTGTGGAGGCCAGATTGGGCAGCTGGGAACAGGCTCAAAAGGCTATCGAGGGGGCGCTGGAACTTGTCAAGACAGGGGAAGAAGAGGCGAGACTAAGGTGCACGCTTGGGGAGATCCTTTTGGAGCGCGGGCATCTGGGCCGGGCAAAAGCGGAGCTGGAAAAAGCTTTAGACCTCTCCAGAACCATCGACTATCTCAGCGGTCTCCAGCGAGCTCTTCTCGGCCTGGGAGTGCTTTCTATCGAGAAGGGCAGACTCGAGGATGCCAAAACCAGTTTGACCCGGGTCCTCGCTCTCTCGGAAAAGGGCGACCGGAAACCCGGCTTGCGGGCGCGACTGGAACTCGGGCGGATTTTCCTTGCCCAGGGAAAAGCCTCTTTAGCCCTGGAACAGTTCGAAGAGGCCCGCAAGCTTGCCCAAAAGCTCGATGACGCCGAGTCCCTGGGAATGGCCGTGGCAGGGGTGGTGAGATCCCTTATCCTCCTACACAGGTGGAGGAATTTGGCCGAGGTCCTTCCTGAGTTGGAAGATGCCCTCGCCTTGTTCGAACGAACGAAGATGGTCAAGGGTCTCGTGCCGGTGCTGATTGCTCAGGCGGAAGTTTTGTCGGCCCGGGGACTCAAAACGAAGGCGTCGGACCTGTTTAGAAGGGCGATACGGATTGCCCAGGAGCACGGAGCTCCCTCCCTCGAGGCCAGGGCATGCCATGCGTACGCGACTTTCATGAAAGAAGAGGGCGATCCTCTCTACCGGGTGATGCAGGAACGCAGTAACTGGCTGCGGGCCACTATGCGATGACCCTGGAAGCCTGCGGAGATAGATCGTTTTCTGCTACATAACTGCCGGTGATTTCGCACTCCACGGCACCGCATTCTAACCCGAAGGCATTACCTCCAGCAACGCCTGAGGCCCTGCAACGGGGTCTCTCATTTGATCGCATTACATTTCAGTAACGGAACGAAGGATGCCGAGCTCACGGCATCATATATTGAGTTCCAACGGGTTGTAGCTCTCCAGGGGGTATGAGAGCGGGGAGGTAGGCGAGAGGTTGTGCTGGATTTCCCGCTGTTAGCTGCAAGGGAACTCAGGGCCAATTCCACCAGGGTAACGGCGGCCTTGATCGCTGTATCTATTGCCGCATTTTCCCTGGTGGGATATAGAGCTGTTCTCTCGGGGTACCCCCAGGGGTTCGCTGCGGAGATAAGGGCTCTTGCCGGCGGTGAGATTTTGATCTTCTCCGGTATCGACCTCCTGACGCCAGGATCCGGTCTGGAAATGGAGTGGCGACCGTGGAAAGGCCGCCCCTGGCAATCGTACCTCGAATACTACCTCCCCGACCTCCCGTCTCGGGGCTACCTAGCTTTTCCGGGGACACCCGAATGGGCTCCCCTGAACCTAGACGAGATCGCCCGCAAGATCCGGGAGATTCCCGGGGTCGCCGCGGCGATCCCGTATTATTCCCTTCCGTGTTACGTGGAGACTTCCCGGGGAAAGTTCGAGGCCATTCTTAGAGCCAGAGATCCCGCGTTCGAGACGGACCTTTACTCGATGAGCGAGTATGTCACAGACGGCCGGTTATGGAACGAGGGTCAGCAAGAAGCCATCGTTCCCGTCTTCCAGGGGAAGGCCATCGCCGGAGTCCAGGCGGGCGAAACTTTTCAGTTGGTTCTCCCCGCACCGGGGGCAATCCCCGGGGAGGTGGATTGGACCAGGTGTGTTGAGTTTACTCTGAGAAGCTCGGGCCAGTACGACATGTCCAGGCGACTACGGGAGGCCGGGGTTCCCGGAGGGGGAAGGGGAGTCCCTACCGGCGGTCGAGTGCCGGCCCCCGAGGCTCCGCCAACCTTTGAATGGGACCGGCCCGAGATTATGGTCACCGAACGGGTGTTTCGGAGCATGTGTGCCCGGGCCGGGTGGAGGGAACTCGCTTGTTACCAGCTCGCCGTCCGGGTTGACAAAATGGCCATGGTTAAGGTGGTGGCCCGGGCCGTCCGGGATGCGCTACGGGGCCGCTACGCTGTTTTCACCGTCCCAGAACTCGGCGAGATCCGGGTCGCCGGTTCGCCCGCGCCCGTCGCCCTGTCCGATACCAAGCTCGTCATGCTAGTTCTGACCTACGTTCTTTCCGGAACCATCGTGTGTGGAAGCGTTTACGTCATGATCTCGCAGTCCAGGCGGAAAATCGGCCTGTTGAGGGTTGTCGGAGCTACGTCCAGGCAAATCGCAGTTTATGTATACTCCCTCATGCTCTGGGTTTTTCTGGTCGGGTCGGCCATCGGGCTTGTCCCGGGGGAGTGCTTGAGATTTCTCGACTGGCTCGGGTCCGAGCTACCCATTTCGGCGTTCCTAAAAGCCGCTCTCGCAGACGTGGGACTCGCTTTCGGCGCCGCGGTGCTGGTGTCGCTGGTTATGGGTTCGTCCGTGGTCGCTGTTGCTTCGAGACTTCCGTGTGCGGAGGTGCTCGCCCGTGGACAGGTATGAAAACGCGATAATCAGGTGCCACGAAGTGACCAAATTCTACCCGGTAGGGGACGGGGTGTTTGCTCTCCAGAACGTACATCTCGTCGTGTATCCGGGTGAGTTCGTGCTCCTCGAGGGGCCGTCGGGATCGGGCAAGACCACGCTCCTCAACATTCTCGGAGGCATAGACCGCCCTTCCCACGGTGAGGTCATTATGAAGGGCAGGAAGTTTTCGAGAATGAGCGAGGACGACCTGGCCCTTTTAAGAAGGAAGGATTTGGGCTTTGTGTTTCAGTTCTTTAATCTTATTCCGGAACTTACCGCGTGGGAAAACATAGCTTTTCCTCTGAGAATAGCCGGCGTAGCTCCCGGCGAAATACACGAGCGCGTGGCAAATCTCTTATCCAGATTACACCTCGAGGGTAGGGCTAATCACTATCCTGTTGAGCTCTCCGGAGGGGAGCAGCAAAGAGTCGCGATCGGAAGGGCACTGGCGCCGAAGCCCTCGCTTATACTGGCGGACGAACCTACGGGGAACCTCGATAGCAAGACTGCCCGGGAAGTTATGGAGCTGTTCAGGGATTTCAACCGAATAGACGGCCAAACCTTCGTCGTCGCGTCTCACGCTTGCGAATTTGAGGAGTACGCCACCAGGGTAGTGAAACTGAGGGACGGCAGGATAATGGAATAGTTTCCACTTCAAAAACAGCATCCGGTATGGAAAGGGGGCTCAGGAGGCTGTGCGCGCCGGCGTCAAGGAGATCGACATATACCTCCTCCTCGCCATCCGGGGTGTAAAGATGCGCCCGTTTCAGGTGGTGTTCATTTCCCTTGTAGTGGCATCTACGGCGGTGATGGCCGTGATGGTTCTGGGATATATGGGAACCGTCGTAGAAACGACGGTGGCCAGGGTTCGCCCTGCAAGTCTCGTATGCGACGACGTGTGCGAGTTGGAACGCGCGGGGCCGGAATTCGCCGGCCGGTTGCTCGCCAGGGATGCGTGTAGAGCTGCTCTAGGCGGTTGGAGAAACGTTCTCGCTTTCCTTCCCGTGCTTGGTGCCGCGGCGATAACGTGTCTTTTAACTGCATCCCTCCTCGGACGGAAGAGAACTCTGGGTGTGATGCGCGCAGTTGGAGGAACCACCAAGGAACTCCAGAAGCTGCTGGTTTTCGAAGCCCTCCTCACGGGTGCTCCGGGAATACCTTTGGGTCTTGCCATTGGGCAGGTATCTTCCAAACTGGTGTGGGGCACCTGGCTCCCGTCGCCTGCTGCCATTCTAGCTTCCACCGGCATCGCCCTGGGTGCCGTTTTTCTGGGCTCTCTCTTGCCTCTTCTCCTCTTGAAAAACGCGACGACCGACCAGCTCTTGATGAACAAACCAGTCTACGTTATACCCAATCCCTCCTGCGCCAAGTGCGGTGCGTGTGGGGGCCTATGAAAGGGGGAACTCGAGGTGCAACGCATCCTGGCGGTGGACGTGGGAAGCACCACGACGAAGGCTACGGTTTTTGAGAAAAGCTCTGCCGGCTGGGGAATGAAGGGAAAAGCCACTGCGCCCACTACCGTCGAGGCGCCTCATTTGGATGTAATGATAGGGGTCAGGAAGGCTCTGGGAAGACTCGAATCCAGGACAGCTCTCAAGCTCCTGGAAGCCGGTCGGCTTCTCTCCCCCTCGGTGGGACCGGAAGGGGTCGACTTGTTCGTGGCGACTTCGTCCGCGGGCGGCGGTCTCCAAATGCTCGTGGCTGGCCTGGCCAAACACCTTACCGCGGAATCAGCTCACAGGGCTGCGCTGGGTGCCGGGGCGGTTGTCCTGGACGTCATTGCCATGGATGACGCGCGGATGGTATCGGAGGAGATAGAGCGGATACGGAAACTCCGGCCTGACATGATCCTCATCACGGGGGGAACGGACGGAGGGAACATCTCGGGTGTTGCAGCGGTCGCGGAGTTCGTCGCAGCGGCTAACCCGAGGCCCCGTTTCGGACAGGGATTTAAGGTCCCCGTCGTGTTCGCGGGAAACGTATCCGCCCGCGAGTACGTGAACGACGTCTTGTCCGAGATCATGGATCTCACCTTCACAGATAATCTGCGACCCGACCTCGAACACGAAGTGCTGGAGCCGTGCATTGCCGAAATCCACAGGTTGTTCCTGGAACACGTCATGTCGCATGCCCCCGGCTACGGGACTCTTTTGACGTGGGTGGGTGAGCGGATCGCGCCCACTCCCGTTGCCGTGGGCGAAGTGTTGAAATATCTCCGGGCGACGCTGGGTTCGAAAGTCTTGGGGGTAGATGTGGGAGGGGCTACGACTGACGTTTTTTCGGTATTGGACGGCGAGTTTTACAGGACCGTTTCGGCTAACCTCGGGATGTCGTACAGCATGAGCAACGTCATGGTTGAGGCCCGTCCCGAGAACGTCTTACGGTGGGTTCCCGCAGATATCACCGAGCGAGAGTTAAGGGATTGGAACTTCAACAAGATGATCCGGCCGACAACCCTGCCCCAGACCGCCGTCGACCTCATGCTGGAGCAGGCTTTGTGCAGGGAAGCTTTGAGGTTGTCCCTGGAGCACCATCGCTCTCTCGTCCGGGGCTTGAAGGGCATCCGGAAGAAAAGGGAAATTAGCGACATATTCGATCAAACGGGGACCGGTGAGGTCAAGCTGGACATGTCGAAAGTGGGTGTCATCGTCGGAACGGGCGGAGCTATATCTTACGCTCCCAGATACGGGCAGGCGATGATGATGCTGAACGACGGTCTTCAACCTGAAGGAGTTACTGATATATACACGGACCGGGACTACCTCTTTCCTCACATTGGGATGATCCTCAAGACAGTTCCGGATGCCGCCCGAGACATTCTCTTCAACATCGCCTTGGTGCCCCTGGGAACTGTTGTAGCTCCCAAAGGTCCGCCGGTGGCAGACGGTACGGTGATCGCTGAGCTGACCGTGGGAGGTAAGACGGTTCGGATCTCCTCCGGCGAGATCCAACGGATTCCGTTGGAACCCGGCGAGACCGTCGAAACCGAAATCGTACCTCAAAGGAGATTCGATGTCGGGGCAGGACCGGGCGCAGCGGTTAAGGCCCGTCTTCGCGGCGGGTACAGCGGGGTAGTGTTGGATGGCCGGGGAAGGCCCATCAGGATGCCGGAAAACCCGGAAGAGCGACGGCGCGTTATGCGCGACTGGATGACCGCCATGGACGCTCTGGTGGCTTCCTGAAATTGGCGGCCCGAAATCACAGGTTGGAAGGAGGGAGCAGTCATGGCCGTGAGTTCCCAGCTGAAGATGTTAAAAAGGGCGCGGGTGAGGAAAGAGCGGAGGTTGCCCACGCCCGGAACGGTTCTCGTGAACGAAGGAGACAGCGTACGACCGGAAACCGTGATCGCCCGGGCCGACTACGTAAAAGGCAACCCGTATATAGTGGACCTGGGAAGCGAGCTGGGGTTTAAGCCCGATCCGTCCCAGGTTGAAAGGATAGTACTGAAAAAGGCCGGAGACGCAGTAAAGGCCGGCGAAGTCATAGGCAGGTATCAGAAAAGCTTCTGGGAGCCGCTAAAGGAGATAACCTCGCCAGTGGACGGAAGAATCGAGTTCGTGTCGAAAATCCGGGCGAGCATTATCATCCGAGAAGACCCCAGATCCGCAAAACCCTTGAGCATAGTGGCGGTGGCATCGCGTTTGAGGATATTCCCCCGTCTCATCCGGGCATACACCACGGTCAAGGAAGGGGACCAGGTGTTCGAAGGGAAGATCATCGCGGCAGCGCCGTCCCTGGGCGGCCTCGAGTACGTCTACGCGCCCACCAGCGGTGTGGTCGAGAAAATATGCCCCCGTACCGGTACGGTGACCATAGTGCGCCCGATTAAGGCTACAACGGTCGTAGCGGGTATTACCGGGAAGGTAATCTCGGTTATTCCGGACGAAGGGGCCATAGTGGAAGGCGTCGGAACCTTCGTGCAAGGGGTGTTTGGCATAGGTGGGGAACACAACGGCGTACTGCGGATTATAGCGGACGGGCCCGCTTCTATCGTGGGACGCGAGGACATCCCCGACGACGTTGCTGGACAGATACTCGTGGGAGGAGCTTTTGTAACGGCCGATGCCCTCGAAAAGGCAAAAAGCTCCGGTGCCCGTGGATTCATCACTGGAGGCGCTTCCAATCTCGATATTGTCCAGTTTCTGGGAACGGAGATTTCTGCCGGGGTCACCGGAGTGGAGGATGTGGACTTCACCTTGATTCTCCTGGAAGGCTTCGGTGTTATGCCGATTTCTGCCTCTACGTGGGAAATCCTGAGAGAGCGAGAAGGAGCCCCCACCTTCGTGGACGGTTCAACTCAGCTTAGAGCAGGTGTCATAAGGCCCGAGATCATCGTCTGTTCCGACGAGTCCGGCGGGGAGGAGGCGCTTCCCCTGGTGGAAACGACCAGGGAAGGGGCGATGGTCGAAACCAGGGAAATCGCTCCTGGTGATAGGGTGCGGTGTGTGATGGCACCGTATTTTGGGTTATGGGGAACAGTGGAAGAAGTCCCCGCTGAGCCGGAACGAGTTGAGTCGGGAGCGGTGTTGCAAGTGGCCAGGGTAAGACTGGACGACGGAAAGCTCGTGACGGTGGCCGAAGCGAATCTCGAGGTTTGGAGCTAGAGACGGCGTTCCTGGAGGGATCGGCATGCGCCTCCTAAGGAGAAAACCGCCCATCTGGGAGACGGAGGAGTGGGATAACCTTTCCTGGGAAGAAAAGATGTCCATTTGGCGCCGGCATAGGCGGTACAGTATGATTTTGGGGTTTCTATGGCTCTGTACTTTCCTGGGCAGTGCGACATGGTGGTTTTCCAAATACGCCGCGGGCGGGGCAGGCCTGAGAGAACTATGTATCGTTCTGGCCTGCGCCGCCGTGATGGGAATCATACTGTCTCTGGCTGGTCGCCTGATGGAATGAACGTCTAGCTTTCAGACCGGGTCTCGCTTTCTTCAGGCATCAGGACAGCGGCCAGAATGTAGAGAACGATACCCGGGACGAAACCGGTGAACACGGTGATGACGGCAACTCCTAAACGTACCAAAGTTGGGTCCACCTCGAAGTATTCTGCTAATCCTCCGCATACGCCCAGAATTCGCCTGTCCTTGGTCGAGCGGTAAAGTCTTTTCATGCCTCATTCTCCTTTCGCCGTTCAAACAGTCTCCCGTCAGCGCCTAAGGCGCCCGGGTTCTCCTGGTTAAAATACGTAACAGCAATGGGTGTGATATGATACAAAAATTGTTTGGCACTTCGAAAGGTGTTTTAATTATTGTTGCCAATAACTCAGTGTTGTGATAAATAGGAGGTGAGCTCGATGAAAAAAGGTGGGTGGCGAATGGACAACGCGGAAGAAGTGGAAGTCCTCATAGGAAAGGAAGAGCTGGATAAGCGCGTCGCTGAGTTGGCGCAACAAATCTCCCGGGATTATCAGGGCAAGAATCCCCTTCTAATCGGCATACTTAAGGGTAGTTTTGTCTTCATGTCTGATTTGATAAGACGCCTCACCATCGAATTCACCGTCGACTTCATGGGCACATCGAGTTATGGCGCTTCCACGCAGTCTTCGGGGGAGGTGCGCATCACGAAGGATCTCGAGGACAGCGTAGCCGGGCGCGATGTGCTCCTCATCGAAGACATCGTGGATACCGGGCTTACTCTCCGCTACCTGCTGGATACGCTGAAGGCGCGGCAACCGGCAAGCTTAAAGGTCTGCGCCTTGTTGGACAAGCCCGCCCGCCGGCTGGTAAGGGTTCCCCTTGACTACTACGGTTTCATCATTCCCAACGAGTTCGTCGTCGGTTATGGATTGGACCTCGACGAACGTTACAGGGGTCTTCCCTACGTAGGGGTCCTCAAGCAGAGGAGGTGACCTGACGGGTTAAAGCGACGGGAGATCGAAGAAAACTGGATGCCTTGACGGGATTACGACATGTCAACGAGAGTGAGGAGGAAGCACCCGTGTTAGAGAGGTTGTTCAAGCTGAAGGAAAACCGCACCGATGTTAGAACTGAGGTCATTGCGGGAATTACCACCTTCATGACCATGGCCTACATTATATTCGTCAACCCGAGCATTTTGAGCAATGCCGGCATGCCCTTCGGACCCGTTATGACAGCTACGGTTCTCGCCGCGGGGTTGACGACGCTTCTCGGCGGATTTATGGCGAACTACCCCTACGCGCTGGCCAGTGGGATGGGACTCAACGCGTTTTTCGCCTTCACGGTCGCCCAAAAAGCAGGATGGCAGGCGGCGCTGGCGGTGGTGTTCCTGGAAGGCATAATCTTTCTCGTGCTGGCCGTAACGGGCGCTATCAATAAAATCGACGCAGCTATTCCTCAAACTATAAAGAGGGCGGTGGGCGTCGGCATCGGTCTCTTCATAGCTTTCATCGGAGCTCACAATGCCGGTCTCATTCAAGCGAGTCCCGCTACTCTCGTAACCAGGGGAGATCTCACGCAGCCGGGCCCGCTCCTCGCGATCGTCGGTCTACTCATCACAGCGGTCCTCATGGCTTTGAAGGTCCGAGGAGCGATCCTGCTCGGGATCATCATCACCACGATCATCGGGATCCCGATGGGGGTCACGAAGATAACCGGAAGCATTGTGGGGATGCCCGCGTCTCTTTCGCCGATCTTCTTTAAAATGGACTTCAAAGGCGCCTTGAGCCTCGGCTTTATGACGATTTTTGCCTTCTGGTTCGTGGACGTGTTCGATACCGTGGGAACGCTCATGGGAACCGCGTCCCGGGCCAACATGCTGGATGAAAAGGGACAGCTTCCGAGGATACGGCAGGCCATGACCGTCGACGCCATCGGAACCTGTTTGGGGGCGGTCCTCGGTACCAGCACGGTCACCACTTACGTGGAATCCTCCGCGGGCATAGCTGAAGGCGGCCGCACCGGACTCACAGCTGTAGTCGTAGGGGTGCTGTTCCTGCTCTCGCTCGTCTTTGCTCCGCTAGCCGGAATGGTTCCCGCATACGCCACGGCGCCGGCCCTCATCATCGTAGGCGTGTTGATGATGTTGCCCGTAAAGGACATAGACTGGTCCGACTTCACCGAAGCTTTCCCGGCGTTCATCACCATCGCCATGATGCCCTTCGCCTTTTCAATCTCGGACGGGATCGCAGCTGGATTCGTAGCTTACCCGATAGTAAAAGCCGTCGCGGGAAAGGGTAGGGAAGTCCATTGGCTCGTGTACGTCCTCGGCGTCCTGTCCTTGATTCACTTGGCTCCCGGCCTTTTCGCGGCCCTGGGATTGTAGCGAACGGGTGGTTGTCGGAATTTCCCGGGATTCCCGGGCAGGGAGGGACGGCGGATGGAACCAAAAGAGGCAGCGGGTTTTCCCCGAATCGGAGTGGTTCTGGGAAGCACCAGTGACTTCGAGGCCGTTCGGGACGTTGTAGCTATATTCGACGAATTCGGCGTGAACTACGATGTGGCCGTGATCTCCGCTCACAGGACTCCCGACCTTCTCCGGCGATATGCGCTGGAAGCTCCGGAGCGAGGAGTAGCGGTGATTTTGGCCGTCGCCGGACTCTCCGCAGCCCTCCCCGGTATGCTGAGCGCCTACACTTCTCTTCCCGTGATAGGGCTTCCGGTGAAGACCGGGCCCCTCGGCGGGGTGGACGCCCTCCTTTCCATGGCCCAAATGCCCCCGGGGGTCCCGGTGGCCACCACCGGCA
Organism: Candidatus Fermentithermobacillaceae bacterium; assembly: GCA_012842495.1. Taxonomy (GTDB): domain Bacteria; phylum Bacillota; class Sulfobacillia; order Fermentithermobacillales; family DUSS01; genus DUSS01. Next base: position 30,539 of record DUSS01000031.1, on the reverse strand, counting down.
TCGGGTCTGCGAAGAATGCTGCTCTGTGCTGCTTGCGGGTGGTCGCTCTGGTCGAACCGCTTCTCCGGAAGAAGCTCGAAGAGTACAGGGAGAAGATGACGAGGGAAGGAGAGGAACGTCTCTCCTTCCCCGAATCCCTGGGTTTACCTGGCTGGAAACCTTCGAACGAAAGCAGGTGAGCTCTCTGACCCTGGAACTCGGAGAAAAATGCGGAATTTTCGGAGTCGCCGGACACCCTAAGGCGGCTTCCCTGTGTTATTACGGACTTTTTGCGTTGCAGCACCGCGGCCAGGAGTCAGCAGGTATTTCTGTGAGCGACGGTCACCGTCTTGTCACGAAAAAGGGGATGGGATTGGTTTCCGAGGTGTTTTCTTTGAAAGATCTGGAAGATATGACGGGACCGCTGGCCATCGGACATGTCCGCTATTCCACTACGGGAGAAAGCGTGCCACAAAACGCGCAACCCCTCGCCGTCAAACTATGGCGCGGGGAGTTTGCCGTCGCACATAACGGAAACCTTGTGAACGCCACTGAGCAGCGGACCCTTCTGGAAAGTCAAGGCTCCATTTTCCAGACGACCCTGGATACCGAGGTCATTCCTCACCTTATGGCCAGGTCAAAGGAACCCGAGCCGGACAAAGCCTTCGCCGAAGTGCTCTCCAAATTGCGGGGAGCTTTTGCGCTGGTCGCGCTCCACCCGCGGATGCTCCTGGCAGCGAGGGACCCCATGGGGATCCGTCCCCTTTGCTTTGGAAAACTCGATGGAGCCATAGTCGTAGCTTCGGAAACCTGCGCTCTCGATTCCGTCGGTGCCAGCATCGTTGGAGAGATAGAGCCCGGTGAGATCCTGATATCGGAAGGGACGAGCTTTTCGAAGTCCAGGTTTTCCGAGAAGAAGCCGCAGCGTCTTTGCGCCTTCGAGTTTATCTATTTCGCCCGTCCAGACTCGGACATCGCTGGCCTGAACGTACACAGGGCAAGAAAACTCCTGGGGAGAAAGCTTGCTCGATCCCATCCTGCCGATGCCGACCTGGTCACCGGCGTGCCCGACTCGTCGCTTTCGGCGGCCAGCGGCTACGCGGAAGAGCTCGGTATCCCTTATGAAATGGGGTTGGTCAAGAACAGATACGTGGGAAGAACTTTCATCGCTCCGGAACAGTCCTTGCGGGAACTTGCGGTGAAACTCAAACTGAATCCATTAAAAAGCATACTCAAAGGTAAACGGGTCGTCCTCGTCGACGACTCTATCGTGAGAGGGACCACTTCCAGGCATATCGTGGGACTCTTGAAATCAGCCGGAGCCAGGGAAGTCCACGTGAGGATCAGCTCTCCTCCCTATAGATTTCCTTGCTATTACGGGATAGACACGTCTTCCACAGGTCAGCTAGCTGCAGCTCGCATGCCGGTGGAGGAGATACGGAAGGAGATAGGGGCAACTACTCTCGCCTACCTCGGGATAGAAGACCTGGAAGAAGTGCTTTCGAGCGCGGGTGGGTTGTGCCTGTCCTGCTTCACCGGCGACTACCCCGCGGGCACCCCCGCAACGGGTCCAGTAGAACCTATCTCGTGAGCAAGTCTGGAAGAGTTCCTCCAAGAAAGTTTCGAGTTTGAAAGCCCAGCTCGGAGGTGAGTTCAGGTGCCCGACGATGAGAGAACGCCTTCCCTGTCTTCCCGATACTTCCAAGCCGGTGTGGATATTCAAGGGCACGACCGGTTGATAGAAGCGATCAGGGAGATGACCCGCAGGGTTTCGGGACCGGAGGTCCTGGCCGGAGTAGGGGGCTTTTCGGGGCTGTTCGACCTTTCCCACTTCGGTGGAGGAGAGCTTGTCCTGGCTGCCGGGGCCGACGGCGTTGGAACGAAGGTTAAGATAGCGTGCCTTCTGGACAAACACGACACGGTAGGCGTAGATCTGGTCGCGATGAACGTGGATGACGTCGTCTGCTGCGGGGCCAGGCCCCTTTTCTTCCTTGACTACATAGCCCTCGGTTTCCTCTCCCCGAAGACGGTCGTGTCCATAGTGTCCGGGATAGTAAGGGGGTGCGAGATGGCGGGGTGTGCTCTTTTGGGCGGCGAAACCGCGCAAATGCCGGGGCTGTATTCGCCCGGCGAATACGATCTGGCGGGATTTGCCGTGGGGCTCGTATCCAGAAAGGATATAGTCGACGGGAGGAGAATAATTCCAGGGGACGTTCTGGTGGGCCTTTTCTCGTCGGGTCTCCACTCCAACGGGTTCAGCCTGGTCAGAAGGGTGCTTTTGGACGAAGGACGCATGAAACTCGAAGCGCCTTTCGCCGACACCGGCAGGACGCTCGGGGAAGAGCTTCTCGAGCCTACGAGAATATATTGCCGGGCTGTCCTCAGGTTGAAGGAACACCTGGATATCAAGGGCATAGCACACATCACGGGAGGCGGGATAACGGGAAACCTTCCCCGCATCCTGCCCGAAGGGGTGGGGGCGCGGATAGACCGGAGGAGCTGGGAAGTTCCCCCCGTATTCACGCTGGTGAAGAGAATCGGGAAGATCGAAGACGCGGAAATGTTTTCCGTGTTTAACATGGGTATCGGTATGATCCTGATCCTGTCCGAAAGAAATGCGGCGGAAGCTATTAACATCCTCGAATCACTGGGCTTCGGAGCGAAGGTCATAGGCACGACCGTACCGGGCGGAAGGGAGGTCTTATATGATCCCCCATTATGAAAGGCGACTCTTGCCCGTCGGGGTTCTCGTTTCAGGAAGGGGGACGAACCTTCAGGCTATCCTCGATAGCTCGAAAGCCGGGCTCATCCCCGCCGAGGTCCGCGTGGTCATCTCCAATCACAAAGGGGCCATGGCCCTGACGCGGGCTAAGGAAGCCGGTGTCCCGTCCTTCGTGGTGACTTCGAGGGAGTTCGGACAGTGGCCGGGTTGCCGCCGGCCCTACGAGCAAAAGATCGTGGGGATCCTCAGGAAGTTCGGCGTGGAGCTCGTGGTGTTAGCCGGCTACGACAGGCTTGTGGGCGAGGAAATGCTGAACGCCTTTCCGCGGAAGATCATCAACATTCACCCATCGCTTCTCCCGGCCTTTCCTGGTCTTCACGCGCAGCGCCAGGCCCTGGAATACGGCGTGAAGATCGCCGGCTGCAGCGTCTTTTTTGTGGACGAGTCGGTCGACGGGGGACCGATTATCCTCCAGGCCGCCGTTCCCGTGCTGGACGATGATGACGAGGAAACGCTTTCCGCGAGGATCCTTCGGGAAGAGCACAGGATATTGTGCGAAGCGGTGAAACTTTTCGCAGAAGGTCGCCTTGAAACCCAGGGTAGAAGGGTGAGGATACTGCCATGAAAAGACGGGCCATAATAAGCGTCTACGACAAGACGGGCGTGCTCGAGATCGCCAGAGCTCTTGTGGAAATGGGCTGGGAGATCGTATCTACGGGCGGAACCGCTTCCCTCTTGAGAGATGCCGGGGTCGCGGTAAAAGAAGTCTCCGACGTGACCGGGTTTCCGGAGGTGCTGAGGGGACGGGTGAAAACCCTTCATCCCCTGATCCACGCCGGGATCCTCGCCAGGAGAGACAACGACTTCCATATGAAAGACGTAAAACGGCTGGGAATAACCCTGGTGGACATGGTATGCGTAAACCTCTATCCCTTTGTGGAACACGCCAATAGGCCTGTTCTCCCGGTCACGCAGGTCATGGAGCAAGTGGATATCGGAGGACCGGCGCTATTGAGGGCGGCGGCCAAAAACTGGCAATGGGTGATTCCGTTGTGCAACCCCGCACGGTACGGGGAGATCATACAGAAGCTCAGGGAACAAGGGAACGTCGACCTCGTTACCAGGCAAAACCTGGCTGCCGAGGTGTTTCATCACACCGCCGCTTATGACGCAGCCATTTCCGCCTATCTCGGCAGGGAATGGGGTAACTGGCCCCTGGACTTTCCTTCGGAGCTCACTTTCTCCTACAGGCGATCGGCGGTTTTGCGATACGGCGAAAATCCGCACCAGAAGGGTGCCTACTACGCGAGCCTCATACCAGAACCGGATACCCTGGCGGGTTTTCGCGTTATCCACGGAAAGGAGATTTCTTTTAACAACCTTCTTGACGCCGATGCCGCTTGGGGCCTGGTCACGGAGTTCAGCGAGCCGGCAGCTTGTATCATCAAACACGCTTCCCCGTGCGGCGCGGCGGTGGCAAAGACTCCGGGTCAGGCCTTTGAAAAGGCCTATGAGGGAGACCCCGTGTCGGCTTTTGGCGGCATCGTCGCCTTCAACCGGCGTCTCGAGGAAGAGGACGCTTTAAGCATGAAGAAATGCTTCATCGAGATGGTCCTGGCTCCCGGCTATACTGAGCAGGCTCTGGAGGTCTTGAAGAAAAAGAAAGATCTGAGGATCGCATTCATGCCGGACCCCAAGGAAGGGAAGCTTCCTTCTTACTCGGTGAGACAGGTACTCGGTGGAATACTGGTACAGGAGAGGGACAGGCGTCTCCCCAAAGACGAGGATTGGAACGTTGTATCGGAAAAGAAGCCTACACCGGAAGAGCTCAAAGATTTGGCCTTCGCCATGACCGTGGCAAAACACGTTAAGTCCAATGCAGTGGTGCTGGCCAAGGGCATGATGACCGTCGGAATAGGAGGGGGGCAGCCTAACCGGGTTGACGCGGTGAGAATCGCCGTGAACAGGGCAGGGGAAAGGGCTGGAGGCGCGTGTATGGCTTCGGACGGGTTTTTCCCGTTCCCCGATTCCGTCGAGGAAGCGGCCCGGGCTGGTGTGACGGCCATAGCGGCGCCGGGAGGTTCCATAAGAGATTCCGAATCGGTAGAGGCCGCAAACCGCCTCGGTGTGAGCCTCGTTTTCACCGGAACCAGACATTTCCTGCACTAAAGCGGGTCAAAGGTAAAGGGGTCCGAGTGACGGACGCTGCCGGTGCTGATTCAAACCGTAATCTTACTCACTTCCAGGTGGTGAGAACTGATGAGGGTTTTAGTGATCGGATCCGGAGGAAGAGAACACGCGCTGGCGTGGGCTCTTTCTAAAAGTCCCTCGGTGAGCGAGCTTTACGTAATGCCCGGCAATCCCGGCACACTGTCCCTTGGGGAGAATATCGGCATCGACCCGATGAACTTCGGGGCTGTTTTAGAGTTTTGCCAGAGAATCCGGATGGACCTGGTGGTCGTGGGTCCCGAAAATCCGTTGGCAAACGGCATCGCCGACTACCTGAGGGCGAAAGGAATATCCGTATTCGGGCCCGGAGAAATGGCAGCGAAACTCGAAGCTTCTAAGGCCTTCGCGAAACAGTTCATGTCGAGGCACGGAATCCCCCATCCGCGTTTCGAGGTATTTCAAGACCCGATCAAGGCCAAGGAATACGTAAACAAGACTCCAGGCCCCTGGGTGATCAAGGCTGATGGGCTGGCACTGGGCAAAGGCGTCCTGGTCACCGGTGACCGCTCCGAGGCGTTGAGGGTTCTCTCCAATATGATGTCGGGAAAGATCCTCCAAGGTGCCGGCAGGAGAGTGGTTATCGAGGAATGCCTTTCGGGATACGAAGTGACCGCCATGGCTCTGGTGGACGGGGAACGATTTCATATGCTTCCCGTGGCGAAAGACCACAAACGTCTCTTGGACGGAGACGAAGGTCCGATGACCGGAGGGATGGGCGCGATATCGCCCGTTCCGCCCCTCTCACCCGAGGATGTTCGCTCTATTGAAAAGGACGTGTTCGAAAAGGTACTCCGTGGACTCCAGGAGGAGGACCTGGACTACAGAGGTGTTCTGTACGCCGGACTCATGATCACCCGTGAGGGGCCCAAAGTTCTCGAGTTCAACGTTAGGTTCGGGGACCCAGAAGCCCAGTGTGTGCTTCCCCGCCTTGAGGGCGATCTGGCGGCGGTTTTTCTCGAGGTGGCTCGGGGTCGCATGAACGATGTCCCGCTGACGGTCAGGCCCGAAGCTTCCACCACGGTGGTGATGGCCTCCCGAGGTTATCCCGGTGAATACGAAAAAGGTTTCGTCATCAGCGGAATCGAAGACGCTCTGGCCCTTGAAAATGTCCTGGTCTTTCAAGCCGGGACCATGCCGCTAGGAGGCGCATCTCCGGTGTCTTCCCTAGGTGCGGAGTCGAAAAGCCCTCTGAAAGGTGCGTCAGGTAAAGCTGGGGAAAAGCACCCCGGTTCTCCGGTCCCAGTCAAGACCTGGGGGGGACGGGTTCTTTCGGTGACAGCCTTAGGTGCTGACCTCGAGGAATCCAGAAGGAGGGCCTACGAGGCTTGCTCCCTCATACGGTTTGATGGGGCTTATTATCGAAAGGATATCGGAAAGATAGGGCTGTGAGCATAGGGAGCGTAAAGCTGAACGACGGTTCTCCCCAGGACCCGGCGCCCTTGATCCTGGGGACGTTCAATAAATGGAGGGTTCGTCGTGGGTCGAGTTCCTTCAGTTAAATGCCTTTCCCGCATCGGTCTCCTCGCCGCCGTATACGCAGTCCTCACTGTGCTGCCTCCCCTGTCGGGCTTGAGCTACGGACCGGTGCAGGTCAGGGTAAGCGAAGCTCTCACTGTGCTTCCTTATGTTGCTCCCTGGGCGATGTGGGGATTGTATTTCGGGTGCATATTGGGGAACTTGGCCAGTCCCTTCCTGGCTTGGGACGTTACCATCGGAGCGTTGGCCACTTTCTTTGCAGCCTACGCCACGCGCAAGATGCCCCGGGCTTACCTAGCTCCTCTTCCGCCCGTCATAGTAAACGCGCTGGCAGTGTCGGCCTACGTGGCCCGTCTTTCCGGTATTCCTTACTGGCTCACGGCGTTTTACATCGCCTCAGGGGAAACTGTGGCGACGTTCGGAATAGGATATCCCCTGCTCCTCATCATCGAAAGAAACCCGAAACTGAAGGAGTTCATTTCGGGGAAGAGTTAGACCAAGGTGACGTCACCGTACTACCGTATCTACTTCGGGGACGCCCCCTTCGAGCGTGACCGTCATCCGGTTTGGCAGGCAGACTATAACTTGCCCCGACCTGGAAATCCACCCCGTCCGCCAACATAGCCCTCTAGGGCATACCTCGGGAGGAAGCGGAAGGACCCTCACCTTTCCCTGCCCGTACTCGATAAGAGCCTCACCCCGGGGGACTTTTATGGGCTTTACCGACAGTCCTGGCGCGGATACCGGGAGCCTGGCCACAACCTTGTTGTCCACTCTGACGACGGCCACGAGCTCCCGGGCCGACCGTCCGGAGATATTAAAAAAGACCCAGGCCATGCCCGCAACGAAAAGGACGCAGAGAGCTACGGCCACATCATGCCTGGTCACAACGAACCCCCCACGCAAAGTATGCCGTCCTCAGCGCAGTTTGATGGCGCTCAAAAGAAGGGAGGACCAGCTCTCAAACCTTCCAAGGTCGTGAAGCTGGTTCACGGGCACCCACGCCCCTACCATCTTGTCGCTTTCGCGGATGGCCAAAAGCGGTTGAGCGAGAGTGGCGAGACAAACGACACCCAGATGTACCCGCCCCACTTCCGTTTCGTCGTCGTTGAGGAATCCGAGGAAGGTGAGCGGAGGTGTCCACGGCATGATGACCTCCTCCCGGATTTCCCGAAGGATGTTTGCGTGAACTAACGCCTTGAAACGGTAGATGGCTCTCTTGCCCGGCCACCCCGTTTCCGGAACGGGGTTCATGTGACCCCCGACGCCCACGGAAAGGAGTCCCCGCAGGCGCGATTCAGCTTGAGCCTTCAACCGCTTCATGACGAAGATGTGGCCCTTGGAAACAAACACCGTATAGCTGATGAGCTGTTTGTACGCCGGATCGTTCTCCAGCATGCTTCTGCGATAAAATCCTGACCTCGAGGCAAGCGCCTTCCATACTTCCGGAGTTTCTTTGCGCAGGCCGCGAAACTTTCCTATGGTTTCGAACACAGCTTGTGCGTCTACCGCCAGAATCAGCTCCTCGGCGAACGGCTCCGTCGACTTCCCCGGGACGCTTCTTTCGGTTTCCCTCTCACTCAATGGCTCAAAGTCTCCTCTCGGAATTTCTTACGGTAGATAACGTACTTCACCAGGTCCAGCATTTCAAGGGCGGGGTTTTCCGAGACAGCTACGGTTAAGACGTAGTGTCCGACCAGCTCAAATAGCTTCAGGAAAGGCTCGGCCGTTTGTGGCGGGACCGGCGACATAACGTAATAGGCTGATGTCAGGTGACGCGGGTCCTTTCGGGCATCTATTTCTACGTAGTATGGGTTTGCTTCCAGCACGGTAACGCGAATTTGAGTGTCACCTACGTAAACGGCAGGACCCAAGGAGAACGGTTTCGAGCCGTTCTGGCAACGAAGGATGATCGAGGCTACTTCCTGGGCCTCCTGAGGTGTCGCCAGAGACAACGCGACCACCGGAACGTTTGTTCCTGCGTCCTTCATACAACCTACGATGATCTGCGCAGAGTTCACAAGGTCCCCGCCTTTCCCCGTCCATGCTTGACTTCGCTTTCCACGGCCCCCAAAAGCTTAATTCTTCTACCGGCGAGACAAAAACCCTGCTTTCCGGGACAACCTCATGCATATCTCTCCGAGATGCCCAATAAACTTCTTAAGACAACCTGAGGCGAGCGTGATAGCTATGAGCTGGAGGGAGAAAACGAAAGGCGTTTTACCGGAAGAGAACCAGGTATCCGTTCCGACTTGGGTTCGTCAAACTTTAGCAGCCCTGTTCGTATTCGCCCTTCTCTGGGGTGCGAGCCGCTCTCCTGCGGGGCTCTCCGCCGGGATCCTCGCAGCCTCGAGATACGCGGTGAATCACGACCTCACATTGGATGAAGCTCTGGTATGGTTGAGACAGGCTCCCGACAAGCTGGCTTCTTTGAAATGGCGTAATCTGGACATAACCGTTTTTTGGAGAAGGCAAGTTGGTATGGAAGGCATGACTCTGGCTTGGCCGGCACAGGGAGCGGTCACGTCGTTATTCGGGTGGCAGCCCAATCAGACCGGTCCGGGGATGATCTTGCACAAAGGGATCGATATAGCGGCGCCCAAGGGGACGCCGGTACAGGCGGTACTGCCGGGGGTGGTTGTCAGCGTAAGAGAGTCTCCAGAGTACGGTCTAGTTGTCGAAGTGGACCATGGCGGTGGACTTTGCACCCTTTACGCGCACCTCGATACCGTGGCGGTCAAGGAAAATCAGAAACTCGCCAGGGGCGACCAGATTGGGAGCATCGGCAATACCGGCGAAGCCGGAACGCCTCACCTGCACTTCGAGGTGAGAAAGGATGGTGTCGAGATAGACCCCATGACGGTACTGCCTCCGCAGGGGAAAGGGCCATGAAGAAGTGTCCGGCATCCGCGTCGGCCGGTTGGGCAGCACCGGCATATACCTGCACCCTACTTTGATCGCAATGGCGGGAATCTCTATCGTTTCCGGCTACGGCCTTGAGTTCCTGATCTTCATGTCGGGTCTCCTCTTCCACGAGGGGGGACATCTTCTGAAAGCTTCCTTCGAGGGGGCAATGGTGAAGAGCGTTCACCTGTGGCCATTCGGAGCTGTCGCCAGGCTGGAACGAGCTTGGCAGCTCGAACCCCGCGCCGAGGTCCTGATCGCCGCTGCTGGTCCTGCCCATAATATCCTCATGGCGACGGCAAGCTGGATGATCCAACGCACCGTTCTCTCCAAACTCTACCCGGGGGCGAGTTTCCCTTGGCTTGATCTCCTCATCCGAAGCAACCTGGCCATGGCCGCGCTCAACCTTCTGCCGTGCCTCCCTCTGGACGGGGGGAGGATACTTCGGGCCTGGCTTTCCCTGCAGACCGGCTATCTCCAGGCTTCACGTATAGCGTCGAGCCTGGGGGTGGTGACTGGTCTTGGCATGATCATTTACGGGTTGACAAGGTTTTTCACGGGTAATCCCTATGATCCGGTGGGAATTCTCGGGGGGATCATAACGTGGGGAGCTTTAGCTGAGCGGGACAATTCCAGCTTTCATTCGGTGGTAAAACTCCTCACCCGGCAGGAAGAGCTCGGCAGACGCGGAATACTTCCGGTGGAACAGCTTGTTTGCCGGGCGGACCTCCGAGTCAGAGACGTCGTTTTGAGGTTCCGGCCTGCACGGTATCATATAGTGACGGTGGTCAACGGGAAATTCCGCGAGTTGGGGAGGTTGACCGAGGGGGATATCCTCAAAGCTTACTACAAGGGGGAGATCCTCCGGCGCCTTGACTCCCTATTACAGGAATCAGTGTAAAATTCCGATATTGACCTGTTGGAAATAGTGCATATATAATGAAAGAACGAAGGAAAAAGCCGTCTGAACGCTGAATCCCCGGGTTTCCGGGGAACGGGGGACCCAAGTATTTTGGGGCTAATCCCGCGAAAGCGGGTAGGGCCAAGCCCTTCCGGCCCGAGCCCGTCAGCTAACCTCGTAAGCGTGGGAAAGGGAGACGGACCCCGGCCGTCACTCCAGCCTTCATCAGGTTTTCAAACTGGAGAACCGGCTCGTGTCCCGGACCCGTTTCCTCGGGTCTTTCTGTTTTCCCTTCTTTGACGGCAACTACCACGGGGAGGTGGCACGTTGCGCGTCGCGCTATTGGCATGTCCTGCATACGGCGCCAGACTATACCAGACAGATCCTCACGCCTTTTATCAGGGAGAGAAAACCCTGGAGGCGGTCAGGGAGGTCCTGGAATCTCTCGGGCACCAGGTGGAAGTGGTACGCGCGGGCCCGGGTATGCTGCAAACCCTCGGAGAGCTCGGACCGGACGTGGTATTCAACATCGCCACCGGGTACTCGAGCAAGCGGGAACAAGGGCACATCGCCGCCATGCTAGAATTCCTGGGCGTTCCGTTCACAGGCTCGGGTTCCGTAGGGCACATGCTCGGACTAGAAAAACACCTGGCGAAAATGGTCTGGTTATCCCGGGGCGTGCCCACTCCCAAATTCGACGTCGTCTACACTCAGGAAGACGATATCAAGAAGGACCTCCGTTATCCGGTGATAGTCAAGCCGTCTGGTGAGGGTTCCAGTGTGGGAATCACCGGGGACAGCGTCAAGGACAGTCCCGAGGAGGCACTGGAACTGGCCCGGGATCTTCTGGAGGTCTTCGAACCGCCCATTCTGGTGGAAGAGTACGTGGAAGGGCGCGAGTTTACCGTGGCTCTTCTGGGCTATCCGGAGGTTCGCGCGCTTCCTGTCGAGGAGATCGTCTTCCAGGAGGACGGCATGCTGACGTATTCCGTGAAGACCAGGGATCAGGTGATTCCGGTTTGCCCGGCGGATCTTCCGGACGACCTTGCCCACCGGATCCAGACCACCGCCATCCAAGCTTTCAAGGCTTTGAAGTGCAGGGACATTGGGAGGGTGGATATACGGCTCTCTAGGGACGAAAGCCCGTACGTCCTGGAGGTGAACACCCTTCCTGGCCTCCAGCCTGGATACAGCGAGGTGCCCCGGATAGCGGAGAAGGCGGGCATGGGCTATCGCGCCTTGGTGGCGGAAATCCTGGACTGCGCCATCAAGAGGAAAGCCGAAAGGAGGTGCTGAGAGTGGCTGAAAGATTACTTAGCATTCAAAAGGCCCAGATAGATTTCGCCGTGATCGGTGCAGGAAACGGCGGGCAAGCTATGGCCGGTCATCTCGCCCTTCAGGGATATGTAGTTTCCCTGTGGAACCGCAGCGAGGAGAAGATTCGGTGGATAAGCCGGCGCGGGGGTATCCAGCTCGAAGGCCATCTCCGGGAATTCGCTTCGCCAGATGTGGTCACCACGTCGATGGAGATGGCCGTAACCGGGGCCAGGGTAGTCATGGTGACGGTTCCGGCTTCGGCCCACGCGGAAGTGGCGCGCTTAATGGCACCTTACCTGGTTGACGAACAGATTGTCGTCCTCAATCCGGGACGGACCGGCGGGGCATTCGAGTTCAAGCACGCCCTCGTGCGCGGGGGCTGCGACCGGGATGTGGTAGTGGCCGAGGCAAGTACTTTCATTTACGCGAGCCGCGCCCTGGAACCCGGAAGGTGCCACGTTTATGGAATCAAGAAGAGAGTCCCGATTGCGGCCCTTCCTTCTTCGAGGACTATGGATGTTTTGCGGGCGGTGAAGAGAGCTTATCCCCAATTCGTTCCGGCGGAAAACTGCCTCTATACCAGTTTCGACAACATAGGCGCTGTATTTCATCCTCTTCCCACCATCTTAAACGCGGGAAGGATAGAAGATACCGGAGGCGCGTTCGAGCACTACAGGCAGGGCATAACACCCTCTGTCGGTAAGGTCCTCGAGGCACTCGACGCGGAAAGGCTAGCAGTTGCCCGGGCCTACGGGGTGCAGGCCAGATCGTGTCTGGAGTGGATGGAGAAAACGTACGGAGTCAAAGAAAGATCCATAGCCGATGCAGTTAAAGCAAATCACGCTTACGAAGGGATTAAAGCGCCCCCGGATCTGAATACCAGGTACATTTGGGAAGACGTCCCCTATAGCCTGGTGCCACTGGTAGCTCTCGCCCGCATCGCGCGCGTGAAGACCCCGGTTATGAAAGCGGCCATCGAGATCGCTTCCAGCCTTCACGGGGTCGACTACTGGAAGATTGGAAGGAAAGGGCGGGAGATGGGAATCTCCGGGATGACCGTTGAGGACATTCAAAGATTTGTCGTGGAAGGAGGGGATAATCGATGACGACGGTGGAAAGGAAACCTCTCATAGCGGCTTCGTCCATGGGGGACTGCATTCACCTGGCCGGTGTCCTTAATTTCCTGCGGCTTGCAGAAAGCTGCGGCTACAGGACGGTGCTTCTGGGGCAGGCGCTTTCCCCTGAAGAGATCGTGGAAAAAGCTCGCGGACACAATCCTGATATCCTGGCTATCGGGTACAGGCTCTCACCGGGACCTGCCCGGCGCCTTCTGGAGCGGCTGGAAGCTTCCCTGGATGCCAGCGGCTTTCGTCCCAGGCTTGTTTTCGGCGGAACGCCGCCCGTAGCTGAGGTGGCCCGAACGAGCGGCCTATTCGAGGCCGTCTTTTCCGGGCTCGAGGATGTCGATGACGTGGTTGCTTACCTGAAGGGTCAAAAGACCGCCCGGGACGAACGGGATTACCCGTCCTCTCTCGTGGAAAGGATCCGTTGGAAGGAGCCCTATCCGCTTATCAGGCACCATTTCGGCTTGTCATCGCTGGAAGAGACCGTGGAAGGGGTGAGAAAGATAGCTGAAGCCCGGGTCGTGGACGTGATATCCCTCGGACCTGATCAAAACGCTCAGGAAAGCTTCTTCCGCCCCGAGGAAATGGACCCTGATCAAGACGGTGCCGGGGGTGTGCCTGTGAGAACCGCCGGCGACTTCCGGCGATTGTATGCGGCCTCGCGCTGCGGAAATTTCCCCCTTATGCGCTGTTACAGCGGGACCAGGGACGTGCTGAGATTCGCCGAGCTTCTGAAGGATACGATCGATAACGCATGGGCGGCGATACCTCTGTTCTGGTACAACGTTTTGGATAAGCGTGGCCCGCGCGGAGTGGAGGAATCCATTCGCGAAGCTCAGGCCGCCATGAGATGGCACGCGGAACGGGGTATCCCGGTGGAGGTGAATGAAGCTCACCACTGGAGCTTGAGAGACGCCCCGGATTCGGTGGCGGTCGCCGCCGCGTTCCTCGCTGCTTATAACGCAAAACGGGCGGGAGTGAGAGACTATGTGGCGCAGTTCATGTGGAACACGCCGCCCGGAACCAGCGCCGTAATGGATACCGGCAAGATGCTCGCCAAGCTTGAACTCATTGAGTCGCTGGCGGACGATGGTTTCCGGATTTGGAAGCAGGTCAGAGCCGGGCTGTCGAGTTTCCCGGCGGATCTCGCGCTCGCCAAGGGTCACCTTGGCTTTTCAACTCTAGTTAGTATGAGCCTTAAGCCCCACATCGTCCACGTGGTGGGCTTCTGCGAGGGACATCACGCTGCTACCGCAGAGGACGTAATAGAGAGCGCGAAGATAGCCAGGGGAGTGATCAGAAACTGCCTTGACGGAATGGCCGATATGACCAGGGATGCCCGCGTGCAGGAACGCAAAGAAGAGCTCTTGGAGGAGGCCCGCGTCATCCTGAATGCTTTGAAAGAGATAGCTCCTTCCGGAGTCGAGGATCCCTGGAGCGATCCTTACACCTTGGCGAAGTCCGTTGAGATCGGGATCATGGATGCACCGCAACTGAGAGGCAATCCCGCGGCGAAAGGTGCGGTGGTTACGAGGATGGTGGGGGGCGCCTGCCGCGCTGTAGATCCGAGGACCGGAAGACCCATTGACGAAGAGGAAAGGATAGGCCGGATTCTCGAGGACGTTAGGAAGGCTGCGCTGGCGCGGCTCCCGGCCTGACTGGCGGTGCCGCGGTGGTGGTCCGGCATATTCCGCCGGCGTGGAGGATATGAAAACACCTTCCCCAGTAAAAGCTCCTGTCCGGAGCGGAAAAGGGAAACCCCGGACAGGAGCTGTCGTTCTGGCGCGGGCAGCGGATATAATCATTAGGAAGGACGGTCATTAGGAAGGGCCGTTGCGACCGCCCTGGGATCTTGTCTTATGCTTGTTCCCGGGCGTGCCAGCTACGAAGCCGGGGTCATGACCTGTCCAACCATCTCAAGGCGAGCGGGCAAGCTCGCCGGGCTACGTTGAAAAGGGCAGCTTCTGTGGGAAAACTGAGAAAACACAACGAAGAGATCATTTCCTGGGAAGAGCTGAGAAGACACCTCAATAAAGTGACGAAACCGGCCCGGTATACAGGGGGCGAACTCAATTCCGTAAGGAAGGACCCCTCTTCTGTTTCCGTCCGGTTCGCTCTGGTCTTTCCCGACGTCTACGAGGTGGGCATGAGCCATCTCGGCTCGCAAATCATCTACCATGTGCTGAACTCCAGGGATGATACAGCCTGTGAACGGGCATATTCCCCCTGGCCCGACATGGAGGAACTGTCCAGGCGGCGAGGGTGGCCTCTGTTCACGTTGGAGTCGAGGTCTCCTTTAAACTCTTTTGATATAGTCGGATTTTCACTGGCGTACGAGCTCACGTACGCGAACGTACTGGCTGCCCTCGACCTTGGAGGGGTCCCGCTTTTTTCCGCGGAACGGGGTAGAGAGGATCCCCTGGTGATAGCGGGAGGCCCCGTATCTATGGCGGCGGAACCCCTGGCCGAATTCATCGATGCTTTTGCTCTGGGTGACGGGGAAGACCTTGCCGGGGAGATCGTGGACTGCTACAAAAAGTGGAGGGCATCGGGGAAGCCCAGGTCGGAACTTCTGGAGAGCCTCGCCGACGTTCAAGGCGTATACGTGCCGTCCCTGTACGATGTGCAGTACAGCAACGAGGGGTTTCTAGTGGAGGTTCGTCCAAAAGCCGGCGCACCTAAACGGGTCCGCCGGCGTATATTCAGTGACCTCGAGAAAGCGCCCTACCCCGAGCGACCGGTCGTTCCTTTTATAGAGCCGGTACACGACAGGGCAATGGTTGAGATCTTCAGAGGGTGCACCAGGGGATGCAGGTTCTGTCAGGCCGGGACCCTGTACCGGCCTGTTCGGGAGAGGGAACCCGAAACCGTGTCCCGGATAGCCCGGGAGATTCTCGCGGCTTCCGGTTACGATGAGGTTTCCCTGGTCTCTCTTTCGTCAGCTGACTACCTTCCCATACGGCAGGTCATAGAAGATATCCTCACGCACAGCCCTTGCCCGGCTCGGGTGTCGTTGCCTTCGCTGAGGGTGGATTCTTTTTCCGTGGAGCTCTCCAAGCTTCTGGGTGAAGCTGGCTACGGAGGGCTGACCTTGGCGCCCGAGGCGGGCTCACAACGAATGAGGGATGTCATCAATAAAAACGTGACGGAAGAGGACGTCATGGATGCCGCGAAGGCGGCCTTTTCTTCGGGATTCACCAGGATCAAGCTATACTTCATGATCGGGCTTCCCGGCGAAACCGACGAAGATGTCCTGGCCATCGCCGAACTAGCGTACCGCATACGGCAGCTTGGACGTGATATGGGCACGAAGCCCACGGTCGCCGTGTCTGTGTCGGGATTCGTTCCCAAGCCTCACACGGCTTTTCAGTGGGAACCCTTTATCGGCCGGGATGAAATCGAACGACGGCAATCGCTTCTTTGCAAGCGCTTGCGGGGCCCGGGACTCGAGTTCCGTTACCACGACTCGAGGCAAACGTACCTCGAAGCCATCCTGTCCAGGGGAGATAGGCGTCTTGGCCGCGTCGTTTTAGAAGCATACCGCCGGGGCGCCAGGTTTGATTCCTGGCCTGATATGCTCGACCTCGACCTTTGGCTATCCTGTATGAAGGAAGCTTCTCTCGAGCCGGGTTTTTTCACTCGCGAGCGAGGGCAGGATGAGATCCTCCCCTGGGATCACCTGGACCCGGGAGTCACCAAAGAGTTTCTGCTTGTGGAAAGGGCGAAGGCGCGACGGGAGGAAAAGACTCCGGATTGCAGGGAAGCCCCGTGCCCCGGTTGTGGAGTGTGTCCGCGATTTGGGGTCGCGCCCGTCTTAACGAGGAGAGACGGTACCTCGAAGGGGGCGAGAGATCGGGCGAGATGAGGGTGAGAATCCGGTACGAAAAAGGGGATGAACAACGGTTTCTGGGTCACCTCGAAGTGATGAGGGCCCTGGTGATGGCCCTGGCCCGCGCTGGATGGCCGGTGGCGATGACAAAGGGTTATACTCCCAGGCCGAAGGTGGAGATGGCGGCACCGCTGCCCGTCGGCACCGCGGGGCTCAACGAGGTGGCCGACGTATATCTTTCCGAAGACAGGTCCATCGAGGATCTGGGACGTTCGCTGGCGGAAGCGATGCCCCCGGGCTTCAAGTTGAAGGAGGTGTGGAGGATTTCTCCGGACGAGACAGCGCTGGAGAGGAGAATAACGGCTTCGACTTACAGTGTGCTGGTGTACGGAGCTGAACACGCCTCTTTGAAACGGGCTGTAGAGTGTTTCCTCGACAAAACTGAAGCTAGGTATGCCCGGGAGGTACGGGGACGGACACTTGAAACGCACAAATGGCCTGATGGGCCGGAAAAGAGTCGTGAGATAGACCTGAGGCCATTCGTATCCCGGATTGAGGTTGTGCCGAGAAACGAACCCGCGCTCTCGGCCGGGAACAGAACGCAGCCGCTTGCGACCTTCAGGGAGATCTCCCCTCCGGTATTAAAGATGGTTTTGAGGCACTTCCAAGGGAGAACGGTGAGGCCCGCATGGATTCTGGACTTCCTGGTGAAGTATTGTGGCCTCGAAGGTGTTGATCCGAGGGAATCGGTGGTTGATCGGGAGTGGTTGGATTGGGGAGATGGTGGCTCCCATGATTCGAGAGATCCTCGTAAGTGAAGACAAGTTTGAAACAAGGGTAGCTATAGTCGAAGACCGGTCACCGGTGGAGTTCTACGTGGAAAGACCCACTACGCACGGTCTTGCAGGCAGCATATTCTTGGGAAAAGTCGAAAACGTCCTCCCCGGAATGCAGGCGTGCTTCGTCAATATAGGCGAGGTCAAAAACGCCTTTCTGTATGTGGACGACGCCTTTTTGCCTGGGGAGGAGGATGAAGCTTTTGAGCCTGGACGCAGGAAAAAGACGGACAGGAAGACCATAGGTCAGATCGTAAAGCCCGGCGAAGAAATCCTGGTTCAGGTCACCAAAGAAGCTATGGGCACGAAAGGAGCCAGGGTTTCGCGACATGTGAGCTTGCCCGGCAGGTACCTGGTGCTGATGCCCACTGTAAGTTACGTTGGAGTCTCCCGGCGCATCGCAGACTTTCGCGAAAGACAGCGGTTGAAGAGGATTGCTAGGGCATTGAGACCGGCGGGTATGGGGCTCATAGTCAGGACCGTCGCCGAGGGCAAGACCGAGAACGAGCTCCGGGCTGATCTCGAGTTCCTGCTCAAATTGTGGGAGAAAATTTCCGCCAGGGCGAAAACGGCCAAGGCTCCTGCCTTGATTCATCACGACCTCGGGCTGGTCTTCAGGATTGTCAGGGATGAATTCAACGCTGCAACCACGAGGATGCTCGTGGATAACGCCCGTAGTTACGAGAAAGTGCTGGCTCTCCTGGACGCGGTTGCGCCCGAGCTCAAGGACCGGGTCATCTATTACCGAAAGAAAGGAACTCCGCTGTTCAATCTGTATGGTGTGGAAGAAGCTGTTCAGTCGGCGCTATCGCGCCAGGTATGGCTCAAATCCGGTGGATACATCGTGATAGACAAAACGGAAGCTCTTACAGTCATCGACGTGAATACCGGCAAGTACGTGGGTTCGCACGACCTAAGCGAGACGGTGTTCAGGACGAACATGGAGGCGTGCACTGAAATAGCCAAACAGCTGAGGCTCAGAGATATCGGTGGCATAATCATCATCGATTTCATAGACATGACCAGCCCGGAGCATAAAAACGCTGTGCTGAGAAAACTTGAAGAAGAGCTCAGAAAGGACCATACCAAAACGACGGTGCTGGGTCTCACCGGCCTCGGTCTCGTGGAGATGACCAGGAAAAAGGTGAGACAAAGTTTAGACGAGGTGCTTGAGAAGCCCTGCCCGGTCTGTCATGGCAAGGGGCGGGTCTTGTCCGAGGAAACGGTAGCTTCTCGAATCCGCAGGGAGATTCTGTCCATTTCCGAGACGGCCTCGGGCGAGGCCATCCTGCTGGAAGTAAACCCGCAGGTGGCATCGATTCTTATCGGGCCTGGGGGGTCAAACCTGAGAGAGCTCGAGAAGGAAACGGGCAAGAGCATATTCATTCGGGGTTCGGAGTCCCTCAGGGTCGAAGACGTGAGCTTAAAGGCTATAGGGCGGAAGAACGAGGTTGAGAAGAAAGCTATGCCGGTAAGGCCGGGAGATGTTCTGGAAGTGCTCATCGAAGAAGCTCATTCCTCCAAGCCCGGGGACGGAATAGCCCGAGTCGAGGGGTACGTGATAAACGTAGAAGGTGCGGGTGACCTGGTGGGCAAGAAGACCATGGTACAGGTGGTTTCATGCCACAAAACCCATGCCCGGGCTAAAATGGTCGAGGAAGGTGCCGCCATCGAAAGCGCTCGCTGAGGGTGCTTGGATGAGAGAGCTGCGGTTTCCTTGACACTTTTTTCGATGGCATGCTAGACTATGGCGTGCTTTAAGCAGTCAAGGACCTTCGGGAGGGCATTTGCGGTGTACGCTGTGATTGAAACCGGTGGTAAGCAGTATAGAGTAACCCAAGGCGAGATCCTGAGGGTGGAAAAGGTCCCCGGGAACCGCGGGGATACGGTGGTATTCGATAAGGTCCTCATGGTCGGAGGCGAAAAGGTCATGGCTGGAAGTCCGTACCTTGAGGATTACGTCGTCAAAGCTACTGTACTGCGTCAAGGCAAGGCCAGAAAAATCAGGGTGTTCAAGTATAAGGCTAAGTCTAATTACCGGAGACGGTATGGTCACCGGCAGCCGTTTACGGAGATAAAGATATCCAGTATAGAACCGGCATAGAACCGAATGCTAAAGGTCGAATTCCTTAAGGACGGAACGACTGTAATCGGATTCCGGGTCCGGGGCCATGCTGGGTGGGATGAGTGGGGAAAAGACGTGGTGTGCGCGGGAGTGTCCGCCGCCTCCCACATGGCTTTTGCCGGACTCGTTGAGATCCTGGGGGAAGGCGTACGCTTGGAAAAGAGCAGCGGTTACATGGAGGTTAGAGTACCGGCTCACACCGCGGCCCTCCCCGAAGTTAAGGCTATATTGAGAGCTTTCGAGCTTGAGATGAAGGCGATCCAAAGAAGCTATCCGGGAAACGTGGAGTTTGTGGACCCCCGGCGGTAGAACCGGCGGGCCTGGCAAGAGGCAAAGATCCTGCGGACCAGAGCCGGCGCTACGTTCGGCTGGAAATTGGGCCGGGACCGGGAACCGGTGGCAAGGGGGTTAGCTAAAGCAAGGTTTACAGGTTTATGAGGAGACTGCAGGAAAGGGGGCGTTGGTTTTGACTAAGCTTGCGAAAGAACTCATGGTCGTCGACCTCCAGCTCTTCGCTCACAAAAAAGGAGTCGGCTCCAGCCGCAACGGGAGAGACTCCCATTCCAAACGGCTCGGAGTCAAAGCTCATGACGGTCAGTTTGTCACGGCGGGAAGCATTATAGTCCGCCAGCGCGGCACCAGGATTCATCCGGGTGAGAACGTGGGAATGGGCAAAGACCACACGATTTATGCTCTGGTCGATGGGTACGTGCGGTTTTCGAGAAAAGGCCGCGAGGACAAGATAGTCTCCGTAGCCAACGGGGAGGAAATGGCCGTTAGGGCGTAAGGCGCGTTCGTGAGGTTCATTGACGTAGCGAAAATATACGTTAAGGCCGGGGACGGCGGCAGAGGCCAGGTAGCTTTCAGGAGAGAGAAGTACGTTCCCCGCGGCGGACCTTCCGGTGGAGACGGAGGGAATGGCGGGGACGTTGTTTTTGTGGTGGACCCCGGTATGTCCACGCTTCTGGATTTCAAGTTCAAGCGGCACTTTCGGGCGGAAAACGGCCGCCCGGGTATGGGGGACCGGAAGGCGGGAAGGGACGGGGCAGACCTGGAAGTGAAGGTGCCCCCGGGTACTGTAGTGAAAGACGCAAATACCGGGGAGATCCTGGGAGACCTGACGGCCCCAGGAGACCGTCTCGTGGTTGTAAGAGGGGGCAAGGGCGGGCGGGGAAACGCCCGCTTTGCCACACCAACCCGCAGAGCCCCCCGGATCTTCGAAGAGGGGAAGCCAGGGGAAGAACGCTGGGTCGTTCTGGAACTCAGGTCCATCGCCGACGTCGGGCTCGTAGGGCCGCCCAATGCGGGAAAGTCAACCCTTCTTCGGAGCATTTCGGACGCGACTCCCGAAGTAGCGCCGTATCCCTTCACTACGCTGAGCCCGCACCTGGGCGTGGTGGATAGGGGTGACCTACGGTTCGTCGTGGCCGACGTCCCGGGACTGATCGAGGGAGCGCACGCCGGGCGGGGACTGGGTTTCGAATTCCTGAGGCATGTCTCCCGGACCTCGGTGCTTCTTTACGTGGTGGACGGGTCCGGTTCACAGGACAGCGACCCTGTGCAGGACTTTCTCGGAGTGAGGTCTGAGGTGCTTTTATACGGCGGAGGTATAGAGGAGAAGCCCTATCGGGTAGCGTTGAACAAGATAGACCTGATGTCCCCGGACGAGGTGGAAGCGGTGAAAACTCGCCTGGAACAAGCTTCCTCTACGAAGGTCTTTCCTATATCCGCGTTAACCGGCGCTGGGGTGCCGGAACTTCTAGAGGAGCTTGGGGACGTGGTATCGCAAAATAGGCCCGAGACCAAAGGCCAGGGTTCTGGTACCGGGCTTTGAAAATCGGGAGTACCGGGAGGAGAAGACGGGAGGAACGCAAAAGTGGCTAACATCGGTATAATGGGCGGAACGTTCGACCCCATTCACTTTGGACACCTCCGGGCTGCTGAAGAAGTCCTCCAGGGTTTCCAGCTTGACCGGGTGATTTTTGTCCCGGCGGGAAATCCCCCTCATAAAGCCGGCGAGAGAATTTCCTCGGCAGAACACAGGTACCTCATGACGGTTTTGGCTACCATGGACCACCCGAACTTCGAGGTTTCCCGGGTCGAAATAGACAGGCCGGGGTTTTCATACACCCTGGATACGTTGAAGGAGTTCAAAAAAAGGTTTCCCGAGGATAACCTGTACTTCATCACGGGCGCCGATGCTATTCTATCAGTGCACGGCTGGAACGGCTACAAGGAGCTCTTTAAGCTCGCTGACTTCATAGCCGTGACGCGGCCCGGCTACTCCATGGAGTCCCTGGATTGTCTTAGGCCGCTCATTGGGGACTGCTGCTATTCCAGGATTCACGTGTTTACCGTAACCAGCTTGGCCATCTCCTCCAGCGATATCAGAGAGCGCGTTAGGAAATCCCTTTCCATCCGCTACCTCATACCCGAAATGGTCAGACGCTACATTGAGAGGAACGGACTTTACAAGGATTAACAGCTTGATAGGGGAACCCTTCGTGTTATCCTAGCGTCAAAAAGAGTAAGGTCGTGTCGAATTATATGGTCGGATCAGGGACCGGAGATCAGAGATTGCCGGTCACGGGATAGGGACCAGAGACCAGCGATCAGAGACGCACGTCCTTACTGCTTCCAGGTGGTGTACGGTGAGTCGATGCGCCCGGACAAGTGGGAGTTCCTTTCGCGGTATCTCGGATGGGACAAGATTGAACACTGTAAGAGAGTCGCCGCGACCGCCAAGGAGATCGCATCCAGATTCGGGGCTGACCCCGAACGGGCGGAGCTGGCAGGACTTTTACATGACGTGGCCAGGGATCTCGCCCCCGAAGAAATCTTACGCCTCGCCGGGGAACACGGTATAATGGTCACGCAAGTGGGACGAGCTTCCCCTGTGGCTTTGCACGGAGCGGTCGGAGCCGTACTGGCCAGAAATGAACTCGGTGTGGATGACGAAGAGGTTTTGCTGGCGATATCGTCCCACGTCACCGGGAGGCGGGGATGGACCCGCCTCGAACAAGTGGTTTACCTGGCAGACAAGGTGGAACCCGGGCGCTCGTACCCGGGTGTTGACGAGATCAGAAACATGCTGGCAGCCGGTGACTTCCGGGGCGCATTGAGGCAAGCGGTCATTGCGTCCATTTCTTACTGCTCGAAGGCTGGCTGTCCTGTGGATCCCGAAACGGTGGTGGTTTTGGGTGAGCTCTCCCGGCTGGAATGAAGAAGGTTTTGAAATGGGTGAAACCAGAATATACAGGAAAAAGGAAGGTTCCGGTCGTCGTAAGGTGAGATGGGGCCGGGTAATCCTCGTCGTATTTGCGGGCATGCTTCTCTTTGCGGGCGGGATGGCCTACGGAGCTTTCAGGTATATCCGGGACTACCCCGAAGAACAGGTAAAGCAACTTTCAGAGTACGAGGGCAGGGTAAACATCCTCGTCCTCGGGACCGACATAGGGGTTAACGGGAACCAGTCCAAATCCCTGAATAACGCCACCAGGTCTGATACTCTTATCGTAGTCAGCGTCGATCCGGAGACAAAGGACGTAGGCGTACTTTCGATTCCCAGGGATACCCGGGTTCTCATCCCCGGCACTGGCTCGTGGGAGAAGATAGCTCACGCCCATGCTTACGGTGGTCCTGCTCTCGCTGTGAAGACGGTGGAGAATTTCCTCGGGATAAATATTCACCACTATGTTCGGATCGACTATGAGGGTTTTGTGAGGGCCGTGGATATAGTAGGGGGCGTAGAGCTCGATGTTCCTCAGGATATGAATTACGAAGACCCTGCGCAGGGGTTGTACATCCATCTAAAAAAGGGACAGCAAGTCCTTGACGGACAAAAGGCTCTCCAGTTCGTCCGGTACAGGCAGTACGAAAACGGAGATATCGGGCGAATACAAGCTCAGGAGGTATTCCTCAAGGCTCTGGGGAAGAAGGTCATTAGTTTAGCCACAGTGTGGAAACTCCCGACTCTTTTGAGGGAACTGCAGAACTACGTCGTGACCGACCTCACCCCCGACGAGATGCTGTATCTGGCTAACCTCGGTACGAAGGTGAACCTGGAGTCGGTGAAGATGGCGATTGTCCCTGGATCGGCTCAAATGATCAAAGACCAACATGGGGAGCTTAGCTACTGGATACCCGACCGGGATCGAACCGAGAAGGTAGTCGACGAACTCATCAGAGGGATCGACCGAAACGTCAACGCGACGATCAGGGTGTCGGTGGAGAACGGGTGCGGTATACCTGGGGCCGCCGAGCGGGTCGCCCAGCTTTTGCGAGACCAGGGCTACGACGTCCGCTCGGTGACCAACGCGTCCCGGCAAGATTACGCCGAATCCAGAGTGGAGTTGTTCGGGGACAACGAAGGCGCCGCCATGCGGGTGCTACGGAGCGTTCGGCCCGTTCTGCCAGCTTCTAAACCCTTCAAGGTCTCGGGCAAGTCCGAAGTAGACGTAAGGGTTATAGTGGGAAAGGACTTCAAAACGAGTATGGGGGGCGACGCGAATTCACCGTAGAAATCCACGGGAACCGGGTAGAGGCCCCGGAGGCCCCGCTGATGTGTCCGAACGACCTCTTTCGGAGGACAAAGACTCGCGGGAACTGGCGACGGAAATAGCCGGGGTTCTCGTTGAAGGAAAAGCTAAAGACGTCACGGTCCTGGATGTAAAAGGGATTACTCTGATAAGTGACTATTTCGTGATCGCTTCAGGGAGGAGCTCCACGCAGGTAAAAGCTCTGGCCCGGAGAGTCCTGGAGAATATCGACACCTCGAGAAAGGTGCATGTGGAGGGCGAGGATCTCGGAGTCTGGGTGCTCCTCGACTACGGCGACGTAATAGTGCACGTCTTCAGGGACACGGAGCGGGCTTTCTACGGGCTCGAGCGTTTGTGGGGCGACGCGGAGAAGATCGAAGTTCGCCAACCCGAAACCAATTGAGGCTCTGAGTCTTCCTCGAAGCATTTGTCCTTCATTCCACGTTGCACCAAAAGGATGGCAGTTTGAAGCGCCGGCCCCTCCGCTCATCTTTTGGCTGAGCTGGCCGGTTGCTAAGCGGTCTGCAACGCATACTGCCTCGATGGGAATCCCCAATATCTCGTGGTCCGGGACCTGCGTGGGGGTTAGAGCCCTTCCCCGGGGAGAGTCCTGTTGACGGCGCAGTGGAAGGAGCACGTCTTCGGGATCCGTGTTTGTTGGCTCGGGTGAAGTTCACAATGTTCGGGCCCAGGGAATAGGATGTTTACGGCAACCGCATTTCGTCAAGAGAGATCGGAGGTGTCTCCCTTGCTGGGACGGGACGAGCAGATAGGTGTGAGGAATATATCGCCAAGGCAAAGACAGGAGATCCTGGACGGTCTAAACCTAGATCTGATGTACGAGTATGCAGCGATGATTCAATACATCCAGCATGCAGCGGTCCTGACTGGACCCGAATACACGGCAGTCATCAGGGAGGAACTGGACCACGCCCAGGATGAGCATGAGCACGCCGTCATCGTTGCTGACCTGATAAACTATCTCGGCGGCACACCCACCGTAGAGGTGGCCAAGAGACTTACTTCAGAGGACAATGTGGAAATGCTGAGACAGGATCTTCAGGCCGAATACGACGCTATCGCCCGATATCTCGAGCGCATCGAACAGCTGGAGTCGGCCGGTCTATACGACTCCGCCCAGAAGATAAGAAACATCGTGCTCGTAGAGCAGGATCACGCCATCGATTTGGAAAAGGCGTTGGGGATACGGAAGAAGTTGGGGAGGGTGTGAGTCACCGCTCCTCCTTTTTGTCTGGCGCTTGCTCCCCACCGGTCCGTCCTTGACTGTGCAACTCTCCTGGTCGGGGCCGGTCCTGCGGTTTGATTTTGCTCACCACCCTCGCCACCCCGCGGGCTTTTGCTGCTGCTTGCCTCGCAGATTCAATGGCGGCGGGATCCTCCGCCCTCCCTACCAGTGACACGACCCCGCCGGAGCTTTCCGCTCCTATTTGCCGGGTATCCACCCCTGGAGCAGCTTCAAGCTCTTCAGCAACCTCGAATTCCACATCCCGGTCGGTGATAGGTCCATCGGTGCTGATAGATATCCTGTTGGCCACCTTTTTGATGCCGGGAACCGTCTTGGCGAGCTCCTGGGCGTACTCCTTTTCGGAGAGCGTGTCCACAACTCCGTAGAGCTGTGCCTCGCCCTTCACCACGTCCGCCCTGAGGCCGTAGCCTCTCAAGTTGACATCGAGGTCAAGGAGCGCTTGAACATGCTCCTTCAAGTCATCGTCGGGACTGTCGCGGTCGGGCGAACTCGACCTCCTGATATTTTGCTCCTTTCTAGCCTGCTTCTCCAGTTGTTTGCGGACAAGTCCCGGCGGTCTTCTGGCTTCCATGGATGGTCCCTCCCTGCTGGCTTTATTCTGTCCCGCGGGAAGGCGGCTGTAGCAGCTGTCTGGCTGGAGAGGCCTGGCAGGTCTTTCTCAACCCGCTCCCCTTTTGTGCCGAGGTGACCACAAACCGGCCCTACTGGGCACCGTCCTGTATGTCCGGCACCGGCAGATTCTCTCTCCTGAAGGTGCTCCGCGTTAACACGCGGTTCTTCCATCGTCCCGACAGGTAGTAGGCATAGTTTAAAAGCATACCCATAACCGGGGACGCGGCCATTCCGAGCCACAGCCCCTCGCTGCCGAAGATTCTGGACAAGTAGAGGGCTGCGGGCACTCTGACGGCCCATAGGGTCACGAGCGAAATTATCATGGAGGGCACGGTATCCCCAGCTCCTCTCATGATCCCCGCCAGGGTGAACATCAAGGCCATCGGGATATAGGCGAAACCGAGAGTCCGCAGGTACTTCGTGCCCTCGGCTATCACTGCGGCGTCCGACGTGAACATGCGCAGGAGAACGTGCGGGATGGCTATTACGACTACGCTGATCACACCGGTTATGCCAATGGTCAGGTATACGCTGGACCGTACGACCTCCCTGACCCTGTCAAACTTACGGGCGCCAAGGTTCTGCCCCACCAGAGCCGTGACCGAGAGACCCACGGTCATCGCCGGCATTGTGACGAACTGGTCAATCCGTCCCCCAACGCCGAAAGCCGCGGTGACGACCGCGCCGAACCTGTTGACGAGCGAGGTGACCGTGAGCATTCCCATAGAGACAATGATCTGCTGAATGCCTGCGGGGAGTCCGATCCCGAAGGTCTGCCCCACGATTTGCCTGTCGAGCGTCCACTCCTCCCTCTCCCACTTGATGAGGCCTATCTTGGCCATGTGCCGGATCCCCAGGAACGCGGAGACCGCTTGAGCGATGATGGTGGCAAGAGCAGCTCCTGAAACCCCCATACGCGGGAAGGGCCAAACACCGAAGATCATCAGAGGGTCCAGGATGATGTTGAGGACGGTCGCGTACGTAAGGAAGATGAGTGGGGTACGGGAATCGCCGAGGCCCCTCAGGATGGCCGATACGGCGTTGTAGAAGAACGTCGCCGTGATACCTGCCATCACGATACCGAGGTAGGACTGGGCCTGGGCCATTGCTTCCGGGGGAGTCCTGATGAGGCGAAGGAGCGGTATTCGCATCGAAACGCCGACAATGCTCGACACAACGCCGAGAGCTCCCGTTATGAGCAAGGAGTTCGTAACGGTCTTTCTCACCATGAGCATATCCCTGGCACCGGCATGCTGTGCGACGAGAGCGGTTGTAGCCATGGCTATCCCCATGGCTACGGCGATGGTGGCGAAGATGACCGGGAAACTGACAGAGACAGCCGCGAGGGCGTCCCTTCCCAAGAACTGGCCGACCCAGATACTGTCAACGGTGTTATACAGGGCCTGAAGGGCGTTCCCGAGAAACATGGGTATGGCGAAGGTTATGAGGTGCCTCGGGATGCTGCCCTCTGTAAAGTCCTGTCGAGCATGTTGTCTATCCAGTGGAACTGCCTCCTCGAACTGGTCCGTTAACGCACTAGCAGAACAGCATATGATACTCGATCAGTATAGCACCGCGGGTTTTAGGGGAAAAGGATGTGTACTCGTTCAGGTCATGCGACACACCGGCCTATGCCGAGCGTTTCCAGGTAGCGGGCGGGGATGTACCCAAGGCTTTCGTGGGGTCGTAGCTGATTATATGCAATCCCACAATTCTTAACCTAGAGCCACAATCTACTTGACGGACGCTAAAGGTAGGTCTACCGTGTATGATTCAGGAAGGTGTTGGATATGGATATTGCGAGGACGCTCTATTTGTTGGTATTTACTGCATATGTAACCTTTTTCTTCCTGTTTCTGCGGTTTTATTTTTGGAAAAGGTACAGCGAGAAAAACTTCTGGGGAAAGAGGCCGTCTCTATCGGTGGCTGGTATCAGGGATCTTGCCTGCAAGACCGGACGAGAACTTCCGTTCATAAGTATCTTGGTGCCGGCCAGAAACGAGAGCGATGTCATAGAGAACACCGTGAGGCATCTCTCGAAACTCAAGTACCCCGAAGACAGGTACGAGATAATCGTCATTACAGACGAAAAAGAAAAAATAACGGCTAAAGCGTCGCGAAAGAAGATCCTCTCTGCGGCACTCTCTCTCCTGAGCGGAAGGAAAAGCCGGGATAAACAACCTTTGTCCAGCGAGGAGACCCGCCAGCTTGAGTCTCTCTTGCTTTACGTCCTGGCGTCTTCTGTGCAGCACGGCGATGCTGAGGGCCTGTACGAATTATGCGAGAGTCTCAAAGACAAAAAGCCGTCGGGGAGAGAGCGACGCAGGGGAGCCGATCATACGAGCCTGAATGCGTCGGTATGCTCCTGCGGCTCAAATGTTGCTCTTGCCCTAGAGGTGCTGAGAGCACTCTACAGTCTGGATTGGAGCACCGTGGCCGGGACCGGAGATGTCAGCCATTCACCTTTAGCCTCTTCGGGCAGCGGTGAGGGATCCCTCCTGGCCAGCATCCGGTCTATTTCCAGGAAAGAACTGGCACGAGTTCTGGACGAGTCCCTGGTGCAGCTCTTCCCTACTACCCAGGAAGTTGTGGAAAAGGTTGCTGCTTCTTTAGGCGGGGTGCCGGCCCCACGCATCAAGCACGTCTCAGTACCGTACGATTTTGACGGTAGTCTTCATGGCCGCCTTACCGGTAGAGTCGTCAAGTCCACCAAAGGAAGGGCCTTAAACTGGGGTCTGAGGTTCGTGGATCCCAGGTGCGAGATCTGCGGATTTTATGACGCTGAATCTAGACCCCATACGGACGTCCTACTGTTCGTTGCTTACAGGTACCTTTTGGATCCACAGAAGTCCCGCATACTTCAGGGGCCGGTGTTCCAGGTACGGAACTTTTACAAGATGAGCCCTTTCTGCAGGATAGCTAGTCTCTATCAGGCAGTGGCCCACGACTGGTATCTGCCCTGGCTCTTCAAAACCCTTCCCTTCGTCGGGGGGACCAATCTCTTCGTCGAGCGAAGGCTACTCGAAGAGGTCGGAGGATGGGATCACGATATCCTGACGGAGGATCTGGAGTTTGGGACCCGGGCTTACCTTCTGAAAGGAGCGTGGCCTCAATACCTCCCCTACCACTCCAGCGAACAGACGCCTCCCAACTTCCGGGCGTTTTTTCGCCAGCGCCTGCGGTGGGCGACAGGGCACCTGCAGGTAGTTTCCAAAGTGGCCGACCTCAGGTATGTCTCCGAGAGAGAACAGAGAGAATTGATCTTTCACCTGATCGTGAAAGGTCAGTTTGAGTGGGTCGTCTATCAGGCGGCTACCTTCGTTCCGCTGATTGCACTACTTCTCCAAGTCAGGCACCTTCTGGATGAGACCGTGGTGCCTCCGGTGATCAGGTTGATTGTGGCCGGTTTCTCAGTCGTATATCTATCCTTCACCTTTTATGCGTTCTTGAGATACCGGCCATATTTTGATAGCGCGCTGAAGCCGGACGGCGTTATGCGAAATCTCCTGGTGGTTCTAGGGCTTTTTGCCCTGCCTCTTGTGGCGTTCCTTTTCCCTATCCCGTATACCTGGGCGTTGATCCTAAAGTCCTTCGGCAAAGAGCCCAGAGTGTGGGTGAAGACGCCCCGTACCAGGGAGAAACCTGCGTGATGCACCACTGGCGTGAGAGCTCCGGGTTGCACGGGTCACCGCAACAAACGGACGAGAGTCTTCAGAGAAGGGGGCAGCGTACATTTAGGTAGGAGCTTGTCCCGTTGAAATCGAAGATTCCCTTTTGAAAAAGGAAGGGCAGCCTGGGATCTCACATGGTCAGCAGCCCTTTAAGTCGGAATGTGGCTCCGAGCGAAAGTGCCTGCACTTACTGGTCCGTACCGGAGCAGTTTGTTCGTAAAGTAGGTAGTCGTTGGCTCGAGGGAGGGGATCTACATTCCAGCCGGCGGAGAGATCGCGGGTCGTCGTGCGCACTACGGATCAGCGCGGAATGATATTATGAGGGCAGGAGGACTTTGTCGCCGCTGATCCCGGTTTTGGCTCTGAATCGTCTGCGTCGACAATTTCGGGCGCCTGAAACACGATCGCTGGGAGTATCAGGGCAGCGTGTGGCCATGTTCCCGCGTTCGACAACCTCGGTTGCAGTGGATTCCCCGAAGTAGAGGGGACTGAAAGGTAAGAAAAACACGACCCCCGCGACCACTAGTACCAAGTTGCAGTGGATTCCCCGAAGTAGAGGGGACTGAAAGTGCATTGCGTATGCCAGGGCCTTACATTGCCGAGCCGTTGCAGTGGATTCCCCGAAGTAGAGGGGACTGAAAGTGAGTTATTCTGGTGATGCTCGGACTGTCCCAGCTGGGTTGCAGTGGATTCCCCGAAGTAGAGGGGACTGAAAGCGGAAATTCTCCAAGAACTCGGACCCGGTACACATCGTTGCAGTGGATTCCCCGAAGTAGAGGGGACTGAAAGAATGATAGTCGGCGGAGTCCCAAGGTCATACCGGGGTTGCAGTGGATTCCCCGAAGTAGAGGGGACTGAAAGGAGACAACACTGTAATGACTCGCGTCAAATCTGTTGAGTTGCAGTGGATTCCCCGAAGTAGAGGGGACTGAAAGCCAACAGGAAACTCCGCAGTCTTTGTACCAAATCGGAGTTGCAGTGGATTCCCCGAAGTAGAGGGGACTGAAAG
>DUSS01000030.1 GCA_012842495.1 Candidatus Fermentithermobacillaceae bacterium | reverse complement strand
GTCGAAAACCGTTTCCGAGCGGTCCGAGCAGGTTCACCGTCTCGCCCGGTCTCCACCGGCTCATGAGCTCCGTCCCGTATCCTACCCGGGCCCACAAGATTCCCACCGTTCCACGGTTCCGGTCGGCGCGGGCGATGGAAAAAGGTCTCCTCAAAAACGGATCCCGTCCGGCGCTTACTTTCACGCCGATGAACTGAGCAGGCCGAGCTTTCAACGCTAGCTCGGGAGCGCGGAAAACGGTCTCGTACAACGAGAGCGACACCGCTTGGTTGGAGAGCACCTCGGCGTCGATAAGGACGGGTCTCGGCTCCCCGGCGTCCGGCCCAACGCATCCATCTTGACTCATACCCGGATAACCCCTCGATTCGGTTTAATTTCCCCGGTTTATTAACACCCGGTTTTTCATCTTGATTTCGCCACCGACGATGGTCGCCCAGGGCGCCCCTGTCAGCCTCCATCCGCCGAAGGGTGTGTTTTTCCCCTTGGATTCAAATTTCCTCGGGTCCACCGCGAACTCGAGTTCAGGGTCGATGATGGTGATGTCCGCGGCTTCCCCTGGGGAAATCCGCCCGCCGGGTACCCCGAGTATCCTTGCCGGATTGACGCTGAAGAGTTCCGCCAGCCTCGACCAGCTGATTATGCCCGGGACCACGAACCTGTCGACTATGAGAGCCACTTCCGTTTCCAGGCCGGAAATGCCGAAGGGCGCGAAATCGAATTCCACCCATTTATCGTCCAGGTGGTGTGGGGCATGGTCTGAGGCAATGGCGTCTATAGTACCGTCCTTCAGGGCCTCCACGAGAGCCTTAACATCCTCTTCCGACCGAAGCGGCGGATTCACCTTGGTATTCGTGTCGTACCCCGAGGACTTCACTATTTCATCGGTGAGGATGAGGTGATGGGGAGTGACGTCGATGGTTACCTCGACACCCCTTCCCCTGAACCACCTGACGAGCTCGAGCGAACCCTTGGTTGAAAGATGCGTAAGGTGGAGCTTCCCTCCGGTAAGTCCGGCCATGAGGAGGTCTCTTGCGACCGCCACGGTTTCAGCTTCATCGGGAATTCCCCTGAAGCCAGCTACGGTGGATACCGGTCCCTGATTCATCTGCCCACCTTCGGAGAGCGTCAGGTCTTCGGGGTGGTCGATGAGGACGGCACCGAAGGATTTCACGTACAGCAGCGCACAACGCAGTACCTCCGCAGTGGATACCGGCGAGCCGTCGTCGGAGAAAGCTAAGGCCCCGGCCTCCAGCATCTCGCCCATCTCAGCTAGCTCCTTGCCCTGCCTGCCCTTAGTTACGGCCCCCACCGGGTATACTCTCACCCACCCTCTGGCCCGCGCGGCGTCCAACACGTACCGGACCGTAGCTTCGTCATCGCATGGGGGCTCCGTATTGGGCATGGCGGCCACCGCGGTAAATCCCCCCATCGCCGCAGCCCTCGTTCCGCTCTCTATATCCTCCTTTTGCTCAAAACCGGGCTCGCGCAGGTGGACGTGCATGTCGATGAAACCGGGCATCACTATCTTACCTGAAGCGTCCAGCACCTCCACCTCATTATTGCCTTTGCCTCTTTCGTTCAGGCCTTTCCCAACCGTTTTGATTTTCCCTTCGGAAACGAGGACGTCGAGGACATCGTCGACGGAGTTTGCAGGATCTACTACTCTGCCTCCTTTGATGAGAAGGTCTTTCTTCATCATTCCTTACCTCCCAGGATGAGATAGAGGATGGCCATGCGCACGGCGACCCCGTTGGTGACTTGTTCGAGGATGACCGATTGAGGAGAATCCGCCACATCCGTAGAAATCTCGATGCCCCGGTTCATCGGACCGGGATGCATGACCAGCGCATCGTCTTTGGCCAACCGGAGCCTCTCCCGGTTTAAACCGAAGAAGTCGTGGTATTCCCGCTTCGAAGGGAACAGCCCGGACTTTTGTCTTTCCAGCTGGAGTCTAAGGGAATACACCACATCTGCCCCTTCGATGGCGCCCTCAGGCCGGGAGTGGACTTTCACCCCGAGGGTTTCGGCGTAAGGTGGGATGAGCGTCGCGGGCCCGGCGATGTGCACTTCAGCTCCAAGCTTTCGGAGGCCCCATGTGAGAGACCGGGCCACCCTGCTGTGAAGGACGTCCCCGAGAATTGCAACTTTAAGCCCCTTAATCCTGGACTTGTACTCGAGGATCGTGAATATGTCCAAAAGTCCCTGGGTTGGGTGTTCGTGCATCCCGTCTCCGGCGTTGATGACGGGTACGTCCAGGACCTTGGCCAGGAAGTGACATGCACCCGAGACGGAGTGCCTCATTATCACCACGTCCGTCCCCATAACCTCGATATTGCGAGCGGTGTCCGCCAGTGTTTCGCCTTTTTGCATCGCCGAGGTGCTGGTCGCGATGGAGACGGTATCTGCGGACATATACTTTGCGGCCAGTTCGAAAGAAGTCCGTGTCCTGGTGGAAGGCTCGTAAAACAAGGTGCAAACTACTTTACCCCGAAGAGCGGGCACCTTCTTGATGGGTCTTGCCAGTATCTCTTTGAGAGATTGAGCGGTGGATAAAACGAGTTCTATGTCTTCTGTACTCAATTCCTCCAGGCTCAAAAGGTCTTTACCCTTCAACGACAAACCTCGTCCCTCCTTATCGGATCATGTTGGACGTAAGCTGCCCCGGTGCTCGCCCGGACGGTTCCAGGGGCCAGTTTGAGTACGATACATTCGCCGGACCTTCGGGCATCGTGCAACCGGCACTGGCCCGGATTTCCGCCCCCGCCCCTATCGTGCCCCCTGGTCATCCCTGTCTTCGGAGATAACAACCTGGTCACGTCCGTCGATCTCCACGAGCCTCACGTGGATTACCTCTTTACGGGATGTCGGCACGTTCTTTCCCACGTAATCGGCTCTTATCGGTAGCTCCCTGTGGCCTCTGTCCACAAGGACGGCCACCTGGATGCTTTTCGGTCTTCCGAGGTCCATAAGAGCGTCCATTGCAGCTCTTATCGTCCGCCCGGTGTAAAGGACGTCGTCGACCAGCACGACGTGCTTTTCGGTTACGTCGAAAGGAAGCCTGGTCGGACCGACCCTGGGCTGGTCAAACCGCAAGCTCAAATCGTCGCGGTAAAGGGTTATGTCGAGTTCACCAACGGGTACTTCCGTGGACTCGATTTCCGAAAGCACCGCCTGGAGCCTTTTAGCGAGGGGAACCCCTCTTCTGTGGATTCCGATTAAAACTACGCCGGAAAGGCCTTTATTTCTCTCGACTATCTCGTGAGCGATCCTCGTGACAGCCCGTCTTATTGCGTCGGCGTCCATGATCTCGGCCTTGTCCATCAAAGCCATTGGGTTGGGAACCTCCTCTCTATTTTTTGGGAAACGTTAGAAACGGGTTGCAGCCATAAAAAAACTTCCGCGGCGTATACGCCGTGGAAGTCCCGTTCCACGCTCTATTCCTCTTCATTTCGACCTCTCCTTCCGGCCTCTCAGGGCACGATTAAAGGCGTCTACAGCTGGTCCAGGTACACAATACACCAAGGGTTCGAACGAGTCAACGAAATCCTATGAAGAGCTGGCCAGTTACGCTCCTTGACGGCTTGCGAAGTCCACTGTACTGTAGTTCTAGTACACTGATACAGTGCGCTTGTTCTCGCGTGCACTGGGACGTAACACTCGGCCTTGGAGGTGGCTTTGGTGGCCCACGCCAACGTGATCGAACTGCATCGGTTTGGTCACCTGTATCGCAACGGTCGCGGAGTCAGGGAAGTGGATTTAGAAGTCCGGAAAGGGGAGATATTTGGGTTCCTGGGACCTAATGGTGCAGGCAAAACCACCCTCATACGAACTATGATGGGTTTCCTACGCCCTACCACGGGCTCCGGAAAGATCTTGGGCCTGGACGTGGTGAAGGACAATCTCGACATCCGCAAGCGGGTCGGATACTTACCTGGCGAACCCGTGATGTATGATTGGCTGACAGGACGCGGCAA
The DNA here is from genome assembly GCA_012842495.1 of Candidatus Fermentithermobacillaceae bacterium. Taxonomy (GTDB): domain Bacteria; phylum Bacillota; class Sulfobacillia; order Fermentithermobacillales; family DUSS01; genus DUSS01. The sequence continues at coordinate 2,143 of DUSS01000030.1, read as the reverse complement.
TATCAGCCTTGCCATGGAAGTTCGAGGACTGAAGAACGGTGGTCGGTTGAGGGAGCTGGCCGAGCGTCTGGAGGCGGACCTGGACCGAAAGGTGAAGAGCCTCAGCAAGGGCAACAGGCAGAAAATCGCCTTGCTCAACGCCATGGTACATGATCCCGAACTGTTGATTTTGGATGAGCCCACATCAGGACTGGACCCACTGGCTCAAGAGACAGTCAGAGCGATCCTGGTCGAAGAAAAGGCCAGAGGAAAGACAGTTTTCATGTCTTCTCACGATCTCTACGAGGTCGAAGCGGTTGCTGACAGAGTAGGTATCATCCGCGACGGAGTGCTTGTTGCCGTGGACGAAATAAGCAACTTAAAGAAGCAGCGGGTTAAGTATGTCTCCATCGAGCTTAGAACTCCTATTGAAGAAATCCAGCTCCCTCCCGGGTCCAGGGTCTTGCGAAAAGACCGCGCGAAGCTGCACCTGTCTTACACAGGGGAAGTCGCTGTACTTCTGGACTGGTTATCGACATGCAAACCTGTCGACCTGACAGTGGCCGATCCGCCACTTGAAGAAGTCTTTCGTTCTTTCTACGACCAGGAGGTGAGATCTTGATACTCTTGGCTCAATATTTAAAGGCCAATCGAATTGGGCTCCTCGTGTGGACGCTGGCCCATATGACTCTTATTCTCATGGTCGCTGCAAGTGCCACGGCCATCGAAACTCAAACAGATTACCTCTTCAGAGCGTTTTCTGAGTGGATGCCTCGAGGTCTCCAGTCCTTCCTTGGCCTTGCGCCTGGCATGAGCAAGATCGATAGTTACATCCAGGCGAAGACTGGCGCTCTTTTGAGCCTCACTCTCCCCATATATGCGACGCTTCTTGCTGCCGGGGTGGTCACGAGAGAGGTTGACAGCGGCACAGCTGACTTTCTTCTGGCTTTGCCTACCCGCAGAAGGGATATCATGTTGAGCAGGTGGGTGGGAATGTGCCTGAATCTTGCGGCCCTGGCCGTCACTTCGTGGGGTGCCGTGGTACTGGGTCTCAAAGCTAAGGGTCTCACGGGGTCCTTTTATGGCTACTTCTGGATGTGCATTAACTGGTTTCTTCTGGCTGTAGCCATCGGTTCAATAAACCTCGCAGCGTCAGTCTGGATCGACGACTATTCATCTGGGGTTCGCATATTGCTGGCGGTAGTGGTGGGCCTGTTCTTCGTGGATCTCGGTATGAGAATCGCAGACCTCCCTTATGCCGCGAGGTTTTTCAACCCGTTTTCGCATTACGACCCCGCGTACGCCATAAAGAACGGAGGCATGCCCGCTGGCAGCGTGTTGACTTTGCTCTTCATGAGCGCTGCGTCTCTCATCGTTGCAGTTAAGAAGTTCGATGAGAAACAGATCGAGACCTGATGGACTGTTTCGCGCGGAACTTAAGATATTTCTTCCGGTGCTGGGAGGTGCCTACATTGGCGCTGCTCAAACAACAGTTCCGTTCCGATTGGCTGACCATCCTGGGCTGGTCCCTGGTCATGGCGGGATTGACCTGGTTCCTGGCGTCAATGTACTGGGTTTTCGAGCGATCTGGCGTGCTCGTTGAACTCGAAAGACTGATCAGGGAGATGCCGCCATCGGTACAGGCTCTCATGGGTGGTCAGGGCATATTCACGATGGGTACCTTCGAGGGGTACATTGAACAGGTGGTGTACAGCGGCTTTATCCAGCTGCTCCTGGCAATCTATGTATGTATCTACGTGCCGAGCCTGATTTCCCGAGAGGTAGACCAGAGGAGCATGGAATTCCTGTTGTCCATGCCGCTCAAGAGGAGATCGTTGGTGATGTCTCGATGGTCGGGTTTTGCCGTACAGGTTCTACTGGTGTGCTTGCTGCAATGGCTTGTCACCGTAGCCGTGGCCGGTCAAGCGTCAAAACCTGTCGCCTACCTCTTGGCGAGCCTTAACCTGTCCCTGGTGCTTGTTACCGTGGGAACTCTGGCTCTTCTCGCATCGGTATTCATCGACGACTACTATCAGTCCGTTGGTGCCAGCGTAACCCTTGGTATCGGGCTGTTTTTTGCTAATGCGGCTTTGGCCGAACGGTACAAAGCAGGATCCTGGACCAGATTCCTCATTCCCTTTTCTCACTTGGACGTTGACAGAGT
>DUSS01000029.1 GCA_012842495.1 Candidatus Fermentithermobacillaceae bacterium | reverse complement strand
CTGGTCGACGTACTCCGAGGCCAGGACTCGTTGATAAGGGGTTGCGGGCTTGTCGTACCGTTTTATCACCTTGCTACCGACCCGTTCCTTGCTAATCAGTTTCACAGATGGCTGAAAGAAATTCTGATACAGGCGAAGTATGTCATAGATGCGGTTGAGCAGGTTCAGCTCCGTTTCTGTGTCATAGCGGTTGTACCCAACCACTTTCCTTATTACCGACCAGTTCTTCTGTTCCACGTAGCAGTTGTCGTTCTTCTTGGCTTGGTTAAGGAGCGTCTCTTGATAGTAAGGGTCTTTCGATCGGAAGCAAGCATTCGGTCGATGGTCGAAGGGGAAATGGACAGCAGTCTCTCTTTTACCTCGGGGGCTACGTTGAGTTCGCCGCACTCCTCCAGTTTTGGCACGAGCCATTCCATGCAGGCCGCGAGTCTTTTCCCACACGGGAAGTCCATGACCGCCCAGATGTACTTCAACGGCTCCAGCACCTCAGGGCCATAGGTTTTCTGCCGTTTCCGGCTGGGCTTGACCCTCGGGTCGGCTACGAGGCGGTACTCCTTGCCGTCGCGTGCTTTTATCCTGTACCCTTTGCCACACAGGCTCAGGAGATGGGATGCATAGCTTCTGTTGTAACCCGTAATCCTGACTATGCTGTCCAGGATCTTTCCCTTCTCCTTCCTTGTGGACCTGCGGTACTGCTCCGCAACATTCTTGATTACTTCCATCCTCGTTCTCATCAACAGCCCCACCTTTTTCTCCCCCGGCGCGACGATTCAGAGGGATCGTAATTCGTTTAGATCCTTAGGTGAGGCAACGATTCACTTCCGTTTAGGTTTTCAGTGAGGCAACTCAGCGTGTTGCCTTGTCGTTGACCCTTTGCTATACTTTGTGATGCGTGGGCGGCTAGCTCAGTGGTTAGAGCGCGTGACTCACATTCACGAGGTCAGAGGTTCGAATCCTCTGCTGCCCACCAGCGTAAGGCGCGGTTCCGCCCGGGGCACACCTAAGACTGGTGCAATTTTGGTGCGGTTGCAAGCGGTTTAGAGCAAAAAGCCTGCTAGAAGCGGGTTCTGGACCGTCCTCAATTCCAAGGCGGCTCGAGCGATGGCGACCGAGCGGTCGTGCCCCAGGCTAAGTGTTTGAGGGGCGTTCGCTGCCGGGGTTCTCGTGTGGTGCCGTGTCCCCCTCGGGAGTACTTTCTCCTGTTACCCGCTCGACTATAGCTCCCATCTTCTCCTCGGCTCGCCTCTTCAGGCCGACCGTGACGTGGCTGTATGTATCCGCCGTGGTGCTGATGCGCGAGTGCCCGCCGAGCTCGGAAAGCACTTTGAGGTCTTCGCCGGCTTCCAGCATCATCGTCGCCCAGGTGTGCCGCACGTCGTGGAACCGCGCGTGCTGCACGCCTGCCTGTTTCAAAAGGCGGTCCCACAAGCGCGTGAAATTCCGGGGGTCTGTTTAACAGTTGATAAGCTGTTTTTCCCAAAACAACTGTTAGGGCACGCCGTGATTTATGACTGGATTCAGACTAATGTTTCCGATGAGGGTTTGGCTCTGCTATTTAGGGTGGCGTTTTCGGTTCTTACGACGCTCGTGATTGCTAAGCAGGGTCCGGAGTATGACTTGGAGTATCGCAAAAAGATTGCTTCACAGGCATACAATGCCATAACTGAGTCATGTACCGTCGTATACGTGGATGACAATCTATTGGCTAGTGCTTTGAGGCGTTATTTTTTCCTGCCAGATAGAGAAACCCCATCGACGAGGAGATCATCCGAATGGCCGCGGAAGAAACCAACCTGTGAGCCTGCTTCAGGTAACACCGCTTCCGTGCCACACGTCTTCCGGGTCCGGCCTCCAGCCGGACCCAACT
>DUSS01000028.1 GCA_012842495.1 Candidatus Fermentithermobacillaceae bacterium | reverse complement strand
TATGCCAGGTGGTATAAGCGTTCAAAGCAGCGGTAATCGCCGGCCAAGACTTCGCCTCCCCAAACCCGCCCGTCGGCCCCGTAACCTGTGCCGTCGAGGATGATGCCCACGCACCTTCCCTTGAGCCCGTGCTCGGCCATGACCGAAGCCATGTGCGCGTGATGATGCTGTACTTCGACTACCGGTTTATCCGGGAATAACTCGCGAGCTGCCTTGGATACCTCGTACCCGGGGTGGCTGTCGACGGCGATTATGTCGGGCTCGAACTTGTACAGAGAAGCTAAATCCCGAACGAGAAACTTGTAACGGGAAATGCCTTCTTCGGAGTAAAGATCTCCCACGTGCTGGGAAAGGAGTACCTTGCCACGGGATAGGAACGCGAAAACGTTCTTGCCCTCAGCTCCAGCTGCGAAAACGCGCGGCATCTCTCCATCCCCTGAAGCGCAAATACCAGCTACCTCGAGGGTCTCCGGCACCCACCCCCGCGAACGCCGGTAGAACAGAACTTTTTCGCCAACCACCCGCACTACCGAATCATCGCAAGGCCTTGCGATTTCCCTGTTGTGCATGAGAAACCCGTCCACCAGCGGTCCGAGACTGGAGCGCGCTTCTTCGTTTCGGAAAACGAGAGGCTCACCCGAACGATTTCCGCTGGTCATAACCAGAGCTTCCGGGACCGGTTCATGAAGCTCCGGCTGGGCTTCTGGGGTGAGTTCGCGCGCTTCGCCGTCCCCAGAGAGGAAAAGCAGGAGATGAAGGGGGCTGTGAGGGAGCATCACGCCCACGTGCATAAGCCCCGGGGCGACGTTCTTTGCTACCGGGCAGTTTTCCCGCGCTCTCAGGATGACAATGGGCGCCGCTCTCGACGTCAGGATTTCCTCTTCCAGAGGACTTACGTAAAACCACCGGCGAACCGTATCGATGTCCTTCACCATGATGGCGAACGGCTTCGCCGGACGCCTCTTTCTTGCCCTTAGAAGCGCCACGGCGTCGGGATTGGTAGCGTCGCAGGCGAGGTGAAACCCGCCGATGCCCTTAACGGCCAGCACACCACCGTGCGATAGGACACGCCTTGCTTTTTGTAACCAATCGTCGTCCGCGCGGTACTCATCTGGTCCGAGCACAGGTGACTCGGTTATCTCCGAAGGTTCGAAGACGACTTGCGGTCCGCAGTCCGGGCAGGCGTTGGGTTCCGCATGAAACCGCCTGTCCAGGGGATTTGTGTATTCGTCCCGACACCGGTGACACATTGGGAAAACCTTCATGGTGGTGCGCTCCCGGTCGTATGGAGCGCTTTCGACTATAGTGAAGCGGGGACCGCATTCCGTACAGTTGATGAAGGGATAAAAGTAACGCCTGTCGCGCGGGTCCGACAATTCTTTTTGACACTTCGAACAGATAGCTGAATCGGGCGGAACGCCCGGGCCTCCGAAGGGTTCTTGGTAAGCGCTCGCCTTCTCATCTGTGCTTTCGACGACGACGAAACGACCCAGGGCTGTTCCGGGGGAGCTTGTTTTGAAAAGCTCGCCCCCTTCCTCGCTGGACGTTCCGGGTATTGCTACCGCGGTGTACTGGACTTCCATCCCGTCGATCCGTGCCAGGGAGGGAGGGTTGGATCTAATCTCGGATACGAATTCGTCGACTTTTTCGCGGCTTCCCGTAACTTCGATATACACGAGGCCACCCTGGTTCCGTACGAAGCCGGAAAGCCCGAGGGAGGTCGCGAGCTTGTAGACGAAGGGCCTGAAACCCACGCCTTGAACGGCACCCCGCACCGTAATCGTGGTGTGGATAAGACCGCCCGCACGTTGTTGGCCAAATTCCCCTGGTTTTGACGGCATGTTCCCGCGACTGCCCCTAAATTCCTCCGAATGTCCCTGAATATGTCTTTAGACTCGGAAGGACGCGTTATCGAGCTTAGCTTAACGCTGCAAATAGAGTAAAACCTTCCGTAAGCGTTGCACTGAAACTGGATTAGGCACCTGGTCAGCGCTTCTTCGAGGTTAACTTTACTCCCACTATCGCAGAGCCGTAAAGATGGGGCAATTGACCCGACTCGTCCAGCGGCGGTAGAGTTAGCTCGGAGATGTACAAAAGGAGAACGTTTTCGTGCACGAGCTCAGCCTCATCACCGCGATGATGGACCTTATCCTCAAGGATGCCCAGTCCAGAGGGATCCGGAAAATAACCCGGGTCGAACTCAAAGTAGGGGAGTTCTCTGGGGCGTATCCCCATGCCCTTCGAGAAGCTTTTGCTGTGGCATCGCGCGGAACCCCTATGGAAGGCGCCGAGCTCGTCATCGAAGAGGTCCCTGCGGAGCTCAGGTGTCGCGAGTGCGGCGCAGTCTTCAGGCCCAGCGAGACGGGGTGGGCATGCCCGTCGTGCCGCTCGCAGAACGTCTTGCTTCAAGGTGGTCTCGAACTCGAGATCCAGTCGTATCACGGGAGGGATGGAGATGTCGGTCAAGGTCGTAGTGGGCAAGGATATTCTAGCGGTGAACAGGAAGAGGGCTGAGGACCTCAGGGCCAGGTTTAAGCAAATGGGAATCAAGGTCGTAAATATACTGAGCTCCCCCGGTGCCGGCAAGACCAGCGTCCTGGAGGCAACCATCCCCAAACTCCAAAAGGTTCGGGCAGCGGTAATTGAGGGAGACGTAGCGACTACCAGGGATGCAGAAAGGCTTTCTCACCTCGGGATTCCTCTCGTACAAATAACCACCCTCGGAGCGTGCCACCTCGACGCGTCGATGGTCTGGAAAGCTCTCGAGGAGATGGATCTGTCCCGAGTGGACCTACTGTTCATCGAGAACGTGGGGAATCTAATATGTCCGGCTTCTTTCGACCTCGGGGAAAACCTCAGGGTTGTCGTGTTGAGCGTCGCCGAGGGGACGGATAAACCTGCAAAGTACCCGGCAGCTTTTCTGTCTTCGCAGGTGGTCCTCATCAACAAGACAGATCTGCTGCCCTACACGGACTTTGATCTCAAAAGGGTCCTGGGCGAAGTAAGAGCCATGAAGCCCGACATGAGGACGTTTACCATCTCCTGCCGTACCGGTGAGGGGATCGATAAGTGGGTAGAGTGGCTCGAAGAATGGGTGAGAGAAGCTCAGTGAGCATTTCTGCGGTTCCCTGCGGCTAGGTCACGCACCTCAGCTAAACCCGGGGCTCGCACCTTGATCGTTTCCCAGATTGCCTTTGCTTGTTAACATAAAACTGTTACAATAATTATGTGCAAGCGGCATCTATCCGGATGAGCTTCGGGAACGGTGGCTGTCGGTCGCATCGGGGAAGACCCGATGCGTTTTGTTTGTAGGTGGCTACGTTGTACGCGGCCGTGGAAGGACCAGCGTTCCGCCGGAATTTGCCTGCGCACGGGCGTGGCTGCCCCGACGGGCGCGGCCGGGAACAGGTCGTGCTCAACGCCAGGCGACGCACATGGATAGACAAGGTTCTTTTAGGAGTGTTGCTCTTGGGGAGGAGAAATATGGAGGGTAGGCTCTGCAAAATCCTTCAGACGAAACTTAATGCCCTTCGCTGCGCGCCCAAAGCTGCTGCCAGGAGAGCTGGCTGTTCCGGAAAGCCCGGAAAGACAACGGGCACGGCAAACAGGCGAACCATGACCCTGGTTGTCACGGGCATTGCGCTGGTGGGCGCCATGGCTTTCTTGTCGGCCTTTAGGTGGCCTCCCATTTTGTGGGGGCAGTTGACCGTTGGTGAAACCTTGCCGGCTACCGGACTGAGATCCGGCGGGACTGTTGGAATATTGCAAGGGACCGGCGAACCAACCGGCGAATCGGAAGGTAGCTTTGGTTCGGGTTCTCGGGTCCCCGTAGGTCCGAGGATCTCCATGGGTCTCGAGGAGCAATGGAATCCCGATTACGCCCCGTTGGAAAGAGAGCTTCGGAACCAAATAGAGGAGATAAACCGGGAGACGGGTCAAGAATGGGGCATCTACTTCGAAGACTTGACTTCCGGGAAGACTTTCGGGGTCAATGAAGACCTGTGGGTACCTGCTGCGAGCACCGTGAAGGTGCCCGTGGTCTTGTATGCGAGTTACCTCGTTTCCAGGGGAGAGCTCTCGTGGGATGAGAGGCTCACCTACGTGGCATCCAGGGATTGGCGCGGGGGTGCCGGGTCGCTCCAGTTTACCGCCAGAGACGGCGATACCTTTACCATAAGAGAGCTTGCTGAAAAGGCCATCGTGGAGAGCGACAACATTGCCTGGAAATTGCTGGAGAGGCGGCTGGGCAAAGAGAACATCGCAAACTTCATGCGGGAGCTGGGTGGCACGGTCGTGTATCCGAACGGGGAAAACGTATCGACTCCCAGGGACATGGCTCTATACATGAAGGCGGCTCTATCTTTCGCTCAGCAGTCGCAGGAAGGAAAGAAGCTCATGTACGACCTGGCCCATACCATCTGGAACACGGGTCTGAACCGGTTCATTGCGGACCAGGTCGAGGTCGCCCATAAAGAAGGAGATATAACCGGTGTCGCCAACGACGTCGGAGTCGTCTACGCAAGGCACCCGTATGTGCTCGCTATAATGTCCAAAGGGCATTACGACGTCGAAGCGGGCTTCGAAGAGATCGGCCATATATCGAAAGTCATCTACGATTACCAGATGTCACTTGAAACAAAGTAGCAGGCGACCGGTGGACTGTGGGAACCACCGTGACCTGGTTGGAACTTTGGGCCCGCTCCGACTTCGCGAAAGACGTGGCTTGCGTGCGGACACTAGATCTACCGCTGGTCTATTACACTCGGGAGAGCTCTCCCGCTCCTGGAGTCCCACTTCCTGGAGCAATTCTGGTTGGTTTGAATGCAGCGAGTGGGGCGACGGTGCCGGTTGTTCGCGTGTTGACATCCGTATTCACTTCTCGTTTGTTTTTGTATTTTGATTCAATTTCTTCGGAGCGGAGCAGGATTTTGACGATTGATGTCGAACCTAGTTTGTGCTCGAGAGAACGAATCGAGCCGGTGCAGCGGCTTCGTGATAAACGAGCCCGAGGAAAGCCGGTAAACCGGAGATGATCCCGAGGTGGTAAGGGTAACCGCGGTGACGCCGTACCCGATGTCCCGGTTGCTTCTGGAACGTTATGTCGGGGGCATCCTAAAGGGGATGGCTCAAGTTAAGAGCTGCGGTCGCGAAGAGTTCGTTCCCAGCGATTGCGACATCGCCGTAGCTTACGCGGAAAGCCCCACCCAACGTCTGCTCACAAGGCAGTACCGGGATCTCAAGGTAATCGGCATCCGGTTCACAATCCAGGCGAAAGCGGTGAGAGCTTTAAGCCAGCTCGGGCCCGGCACCCTGGTGGGCGTGGTGGCCGATCACCACGAATGCGCTAATATGCTGCTCAGGGAGATTCTCGACAGCGGCGTGTTCGAACCGAGGTTTATCTCCGGCGCGTTTTCCGACATGAAGTCGATGCCCGTGGAGATCTTCACGGTCGCCGAGGAAATGGATGCGGTCCTCTGGACCAAGTATCAAGGACCCCGCGAAAAGGTGATGGTGCTTCCGAGAAGTCTCTCTCCTTCGTCGGTAGGGGAGATAATCAGCGCGGTGGTCCAGCTCCAGACTGAGGCGTCCTGAACCTTTCAACTTCAAAAAAAGCAACACTCGCTTCAGGCAGGTTAGAACGGGACCTGGTACTGAGTCCGGGTCCCGTTTGATTTTCCAGCGGAACCCGGGCAAATCAACTCGCTCAGGAGGTCATCATCATGCCGAAAGTCGTCGTGGTAGGCGGAGGTTGGGCCGGGTGCGCCGCGAGCATAGCCGCAAGAAAGACCGGAGCGGAGGTGACGCTTCTCGAGCGGACCGATTCCCTCTTGGGAACGGGCCTGGTCGGCGGCATCATGAGGAACAACGGAAGATATACGGCGGCCGAAGAAGCCATAGCTATGGGCTGCGGCGAGATGTTCCTCATAGCTGACAGCGTTGCGAAACACACCAACGTGGATTTTCCAGGTCATGCCCACGCCACCTTGTACGACGTGGCCAGAATAGAGCCCGTGGTACGCAGGTTCCTCGAGGGTCAGGGTATCACGGTTCTCTTCGGAAAAAGAGTGACGAAGGCTGAAAAGGAGAACGCACGCATCACCGCCTGCGTAACGGAAGGGGGTGAACGAATAGAAGGGGACGCCTTCGTCGACGCGACGGGATCGGCGGGTCCTCAGGCCAACTGCACCAGATTCGGGAACGGATGTGCCATGTGCGCTCTGCGATGCCCTTCCTTTGGGGGGCGCGTGAGTTTCTCAGCTCTGGCGGGTATTTCCGAGAAGATGGGTATTTCGGCATCTGGAAGGCCTGGTTCAATGAGCGGAAGCTGCAAGCTCCTCAAGGAATCCCTTCACCCCCGCATTGTCGAGGCGTTGAATTCCACCGGAGTATTCGTGACGCCGATCCCGCCGGAACTTGCAAAGAAGGACCTCTCGTTCAAAGCCTGCCAGCAGTACGCCCTTGATGAATACAAGGAGAATGTGGTTTTACTTGACACCGGTCATGCGAAACTAATGGCCCCGTACTTCCCACTCTCATCGTTGCGACTCATCCCCGGTTTCGAGGACGCTCGTTTCGTCGACCCTTACGCCGGTAGCAAGGGTAACTCCATCCGGTACATGGCCATCGCCCCAAGGGATAACGCGCTGAAAGTTGAGGGTGTTGACAACCTGTTCTGCGGAGGCGAGAAAGCGGGAACGCTGGTGGGACATACGGAAGCCATAGTCACCGGTTCTCTGGCGGGAAGAAATGCTGCGCTATACGCGCAGGGCGAAGAACTCCTCAAGCTTCCCCCGGAAACCGCCATCGGGGACATGATAGACGTCTCCGGCCGGGAAATCGCAGCCGGGGAAGGGCTCTCTAGACGATATACCTTTTCGGGTTCTTACTACTTCGGCCGCATGAAAGAGCGCGGCCTCTATTCCAGTGACCCCGGCCAGATCCACGAACGCATCAAGAGACTTGGGCTTGAGGGCATCTTTGGAAAAAACAGGCTCGAAGGTCAGGAACTCGGGAAAGGAGGTGACAAAGGATGGCTGAAGGCAAAAAGCTTCACCCTGCGGTGGAAGGAGTAGCTCCCGAAACGGCGGTACGGGGTGTCACGGGCGGGGTCACCGTTCTGGATGTGTTGGAAGCTCTCGACAGGATCACCGGCGGGCGCGTGATAAAAGG
>DUSS01000027.1 GCA_012842495.1 Candidatus Fermentithermobacillaceae bacterium | reverse complement strand
TCAGAATTTCTTTCAGCCATCTGTGAAACTGATTAGCAAGGAACGGGTCGGTAGCAAGGTGATAAAACGGTACGACAAGCCCGCAACCCCTTATCAACGAGTCCTGGCCTCGGAGTACGTCGACCAGAACGTCAAAAACCAGCTACGGGACATATTCGCCCGGCTCAACCCGGTAGACCTGAAGAGAAAGATCATCGCACACCAGAAGAAACTTGCACTGTACAGTGCAAGCAAGGGAAACGCGGCCGAAAACCTGTCCACCGAGGATTCGGCCGCCTTCGTTTAGACTTATGTGAGGCAACGAATCTAATTCGTTTAGATTTTTACGTGAGGTAACGAGCACGCCTAAATAGACAAAGCCTCCTGTGATACGTTACTATACTCGTGCTGAGGTTCAGCTCTGGTTCGTGTGGCGGCCAATTAGCAGGAATTATAGAACCATCAAGTTAGCGTGGGATATTGCGGGCATTGGCGCCCTAACGGTCCCGCACCGCTGCGATTGTAGTGTGGCAGCTCAAGGAGAAGCAGAGTTCCCGGTTTGCCCTGATGAGGAGGTGCCGGCATGACCATCTCCGGTAACTAGCTAGATACCTGTCATTATACCGGAGAGGCCTTTTTGCACGTAGCCGGAAAAGCTGGTTACAAGTGGCCAGCTCGAACAGCATACGTAAATGGTTAATCAGATCATGGTAAGAGAACCACGGGAGCCTCTCCCGTGGTTCAAGTTTCAGAGGGCAAGTTTTGGGAGGTCTCTCCGGAGAGGAGGGGCCAAACGTGGAGTACGCCATCACAACAGAAGGGCTTACGAAAGTCTACAGGGTCCGCCAAACCACGGACCGGAAGACCGAGACCAGGGAGATAAAGGCCGTTTTAGACCTTAACCTTCGCATTTGCCGCGGTGAACTTTTCGGTTTACTTGGAGTTAACGGGGCCGGCAAGACTACAACCATCCGGATGCTAGCTACTCTTTTGGAGCCGACCTCCGGGACGGCGGTGGTGAACGGATTTGACGTTTTAAAGCAACCTGTCGATGTGAGACGGAGCATAGGATGTCTTTTGCCCGGCGAGAGGAGTCACTACTGGAAACTCACAGCTCGAGAAAACCTGCGGTTCTTCGGCACGCTTTATGGAATCCCACCCCGGGCATTAGAAAACAGGATCGAACAGGTCCTCGATATCGTCGGGCTTTCCCAACGAGCTGATGAGCGCGTGGAAAACTATTCCACAGGCATGCGCCAAAGGCTCGCGCTGGCCCGAGCTATCCTCCATGACCCCCCAGTACTGATCCTTGACGAACCCACCGCTGGTCTGGACGTACACTCGGCCAGGATGCTTCGGCGGATGGTCCAGGAACTTGCCGCGACGGGAAAGACCGTGCTCCTCACCACCCATAACCTGCAGGAAGCGGAGGAGGTTTGCACCAGGGTGGCCATTATTCACGGAGGCCGTATCCTGGCCCAGGATGCCCCTGAAGCTCTCCGTGCTCTTAGCACCGGGTTGGATGTCCTGGAGGTGACCTGCGAAAGGTACGCTCTTGCGGTAACCGGGCCGGGCCTCAAAGAAGAGGGTAAAGCTAAAGAGCCGATGACAGGTCGCCCCGCTATTGACAGGCGGATGACGGAAAACGAAATCCCGGAAGAAGCTGCTATAGAAAGCGACCGTTTGCAAATTGAAGAGCTCGTGAGGCGGGCCGTGGAAGCCAGATGCTCAAAATGCTCGGTGACGGTGGCCAGGCAAGACGACGGATACAAAGTCGTGGTGAAGGGCCGGAAGGTCGCCGATGAATTTCCGTCCATTGCCGTGACCCTGACCAACGGAGGCTGGCGGGTGACCGGGTTCAACGTCTCGAGACCCCGGCTCGAGGACGTCTTCGTTGAGCTCACGGGGCCCACAAGCGAATGAATCGGTGAAAGAGAAGCCGACGAGAGGAACCCGCGAAGCGATACGAACGGGAGGTGGTATGCGATGCACAGTCGATCTGTCGGAACGCTGTCGCCGCTGTACCAGTTACGCGTGTTGGTTGCGATGACGCGAAAGAGGCTCTTGCAGGAGTGGGCGTACAAGGCTGACTTTTTAACCTGGTTTGTGGCACCTTTTCTGTTCGTACTTCCTTTCATCTTTCAAGCGCGGTTTTACTCCGGACCTGCGGATACAGGCCGCCTTTTCTTCGCAAGGTGGGCGGGAACCGCTGAGTACGTCGGCTTCATCGCCATCGGCGCCGCGATGTACCTCTGGGTGACCAACATCCTGTGGGAAATAGGCTTTTCCTTTCGGGATGAGCAAGTAGAGGGTACGTTGGAAGAGCTGTGGCTGACCCCTGTTCCCAGAGGTCTTCTGGTTTTGGGGAACTCCATAGCCCACACCGTGATCAACAGCGTCACTACATTCATAATCCTGTTGCTGGTCCGGGTCTTTTTCGGTGTTTCCTTCAAGGTGAATTGGACTCTGTTCGCACTGGTAGTGGTCCTTTCATGGTCGGCCCTGTACGGTCTCGGCTTTGTCTATTCCGGGCTAGTTATGCTCTTGAAAGAATCGCAATCCCTCGTCTCGATGGGCAACGAGCTACACATGTTGCTGGCGGGCGTGACGTTTCCCCTATCCGTGCTTCCGGTGTGGATTCGGGGGTTTTCGCGGCTGACCCCGCTTGCGTGGGTACTTACCACGCTGCGTGCTGTGATCCTCGAGGGAGCTTCATGGGGAGATCTTGGGACTGAGATTGCAGTGCTTTCGACGATGGCTGCGGTCATACCGTTGGTGGGATACGCGGGCTTCCTTGTGTTCGAGCGGTTGACGCGGAAGCGGGGAACGGTTGGAACATACTGACGCCTGCGCCGTGCGTTACGGAAATGTCCCACCGAAGGGAGGAAGTCCTTTGAACACCTTGCGCTTTTACGTCAGGGGTGTATTCGCTGTCGCGGGGCAACGGGTCCTCACATCCACGAGGTATCCGGTGGACTTTTGGACATCTCTTGTGGGCCCGTTCTTTTCCGTTGCGGTATCCATGTATCTGGCGAGAGCTTTCATCCCTCCTGGCGACGCGGCTTCTCGCTCCCTCGCCGGCGTCCCCGACTACAGAGCTTTCATCCTCACGTCGATGGTCCTGTGGTCGTACATCGAAACCCAACTTTACTTCGGCTTTTCCCTGGAAGGCGAAATGCGGCGCGGAACCCTGGAAAGCGTCTTCCTCTCGCCGCTCCCATCCTGGTGTTACCTTACGGGCTTATCAGTCTACGGGATGCTCCGGGCGAGTTTGGAGGCTTTAGCTGCACTGGCGCTGGGATTTCTGTTTTTCGGTGCGGGCGTGACCCCTAACTGGCCGATGGTGGCGGTGGCTTTCATCCTCAATTTGTTCGTGGTCTACGGCTACGGCCTCATCCTGGCCGCCGCGATTTTGGTATTCAGGTCGGGGATGTTCACGTACGTGTGGGACTGCTTGCTGCCGTTGCTTGTGGGAGAAGCGTACTCCATCGCGGTTCTTCCCAAGCCTTTGCAGAGCGTAGCCCGGCTCATACCCTTAACGTACGGCCTGGATTTAATAAGGTGGGCTGTGTCCGGGGCCCCTACGTTTGCGCCGGTGCCTCTTGAGTTCATCGTGACAGGCGGGTCGGCGGTTTTGGTGCCTGGAGTGGGATTATGGGTTTTCTCAATTCTCGAGAGGGCGGCAAAACGCAGAGGGACGCTGGGACAGTTTTGATGAGAGGCCTCATAAATGCAGAGTTGGCCTCCAAGGGAGCGTTACAGTCGGGACACCTTTCTGCTGGCCGGGCGTGTTAGGCACCCTTGCAAGGTCCCACCCGGCGCACCTTCGTTCAAACGTTTACATAACATGTATATGTGAAACCGAGCTAATCAAGGAGGTGCGAGGGGTGGAGAGCGACGTTCCCATGGACTTCCCCGAAGCCATATGGGATCAGCCCCGGACGCTGGTCGAGAGGCTGAGGCTGTCCGAGAAGCAGCCTGTTACCGTGTACGTTGCCGGAGTGCACGTAGGTATGGGCGGGCCTCCGGGTTCGGGGATGGCCGGTACTATGGTGCTGCACGGACTTCTGGCCTACGTAGGTGAAGACTACGTCGATGTGCATGTGCCGATGCCGGGTGGCAATATTAGAGAAGTCCTCGTTCCCATTGCAGCCGTCGGGGCCATCTTGCCGGGTGGTCCTATAGTCTAAGAGCGTGTCGGAAAAATGGAAGGGCTTGAGGGCGAAAAGGCAACTTCTCTCAAGCCCTTCGCCGTCAAAAGACCTTCAAATGACCGTGTACGAAGCATCACCTCGGGTGCGTACGTCAAACGCGGATTTGATTTCGCGAGCGCGACGGGCTATAAACGAACGCTATCCAATAGAGCATCCCTACGAATACGACCCCGCCCACGATATTTCCGAACGTAACCGGGAGAAGGTTCTTCCAGAGAAAAGATCCCCACGTCAGGACGGACGCCGGCCCGGAGGCTGAAGATGAGAGGACCGGGTCACCCATGGCCAGTATGCCTGCGGGAACGTAGTACATATTAGCTACGGAGTGCTCAAAACCGCTGGCCACGAACAGCATGATGGGGAAGAAAATGGCCAGGGCTTTGCCGGCGGCGCTCAAGGCACCGGCGGACATCCAGACTGCCAGGCAGACGAGCCAATTACACAGGATTCCCCGGACAAAGGCCTGGGTGAAATCCAGCGAAACCTTGGACGCGGCGATGGAAATCACCGAAGCACCTACTTTTCCGCCGTTAAGACGCCATAAGCCTGACCAGGCCATTAAAAATGTTATAAAAAGCGAGCCGGCCAAATTCCCAACGTAGACCAGGGACCAGTTCCTCAAAAGGTCTTTTGGCCGTATGGCACGGTCCAGAAGGCCGACGACCATGAGGGAGTTTCCCGTGAACAGCTCTCCGCCTGCCATGACCACCAGCATGAGTCCGGTAGCGAAAACCGTTCCGGTCAGAAGCCGTCCGAGCCCGAAAGACGGCGGGTCGTGGGCGACCAGCGTCGATCCCTGAGCGGCAAACGCGATGAAAGCTCCGGCGAGAAATGCGAGTACAAGGGCGGACACCCATGGCAACGAGGCCTTCGTCTTCGCTATCTCAGATATCTTGGCTGTTATCTCCTTGGGCGGAATCACCAGTACCACTCCCGTCCTGCATGATCGTTGCGTCTCTCAATGACTCTCTTAGGCGTGGTAGTTGGGACACGCTGTCTATGACACCAGCAGCATCTATCCTATCATACCGGATACGATGTCGTGCCCGGGAAACTTCATACACGCCGGGTTCCGGAAGATCGGGTGCCGGTCCTGCGCCGGATTTGCCAAGGTACCTGATTCTCACAAGCAAGGATAAGTATATGGTCCGAAGATGAGCTGCCGGTGCCCGCGGGGCGAGGACGCGCATGCTTCCGCCGGCGAGGGGAGTTACGGGTAGCAGGCTACCCGTCTTCATGACCTCGCCCCGGGGGCGTAGGCGTTCACCCTGCTAGTTGATTCCCAGGACCAGCAGGATGAGAATGAGGAAGATGATGAACGCGAGCTCCGGTCCACACTCGAAGTCTGCCACTCTCTAGGCACCTCCCTGCATTCTCCAACGCTCACTCTCGAGGCGGCGGCAGGATGCTATCTCTGTCCCGTACGATGGATTTCGTTTTTCCGCTCGAGCCTTAGTTGTTAATCCCGAGAATGAGCAGGATCAGAATTAGGAAGATAATGAACGCCCACTGCTCGTTCCAGACAAAGCCCCCCATTGTTCTCCCTCCTTGATTCGCAAAGTCTACGCTATCTTATGTCTACCCTTCGCGTTATGTTACAAAAGGAATGGACGCGATCGAAGTTAAGGTTTGCTCGATGCTGGGCGGCGCGACCCCCGGGGGAGGAAAGGGGCCGCGCCATCTATCTCCGGTTTACTTCAAGATATGTTGACATAATGTTGGATGTTACACCAGGGTGGCGATTTTGCTGGCTGAGTTCGTTTTGAACGAGATAACTACGGGCATTGATCTTAGGTCCCGCAGCCGGTGAATCTCCCCGTGAAACTTCAAGGGGTTCTAATGAAGGGAACGGGCTCCCCATGTAGAAAACTTGTTAGTGCACAGAATTGTGCACAGAATGTGCCTGACTGCTGAATCATAAAAATGCGGGAGGAACTCGAGATGTCAGACCAGAGGATCGCTTCGGGATTGAAAGGCGTTCGAGGAGCGCTTTCGCTGGACCGGGCCCAAACCCGGGAGTTATATTCCCTGTACGTAAATCCGGGGTTATCAAGAATCCTTGCCGCACTGGGCTTTGACAGGAATTTCGTGCGAGCGAAAGGCGTTTTTGTCTACGACGAGGAAGGTGCCGAATACCTCGACTTCCTCGGAGGATACGGCTCACTTCCTCTAGGGCATAACCCTCCTGAGGTGCTCGAGGCCATCGAAATGGTGAAGGAGCGGCCTACCTTTCTCCAGGCTACCACAAGTCCTCTACAAGCGGCCCTGGCCCACGACCTGGCTCTGATTGCCCCGGGTGACCTCCGGCATTCGTTCTTTTGCAACAGCGGCGCAGAATCGGTCGAGGCAGCTCTGAAACTGGCAAGAGCCTCCACGGGGAGACAGGGCTTTGTACATTGCTCAGGGGCATTTCATGGAAAGACGTTTGGAGCACTTTCCGTTAGCGGTAGGGAGAAGTACAAGAGGCCCTTCGCGCCCCTTCTCCCCGGGGCGCGGGAAATCCCCTTTGGCGACCTCGACGCTCTGGAGACCGAACTCCGCAAGGGCGATTGTGCCGCTTTCATCGTCGAACCGGTTCAGGGCGAGGCCGGCGTCATCATTCCTCCCGCCGGGTTCCTGAAGGGGGCCAGGGACCTGACGCGGAGATACGGCGCTCTCCTCATCCTTGATGAGGTTCAAACGGGTCTCGGACGCACGGGTTTGATGTTTGCCTGCCAACACGAAGACGTAGTTCCCGATGTGATGTGTCTGGCGAAAGCTCTCGGGGGCGGCGTAATGCCCGTAGGTGCCGTCATCACTACGGAAGAAGTATGGGACAGGGCATACGGCGGCCTAAGCAAAGCGCTCCTCCATACTTCCACGTTCGGCGGGGGTTCGAGGGCTTGTGCAGCCGCTCTTGCCACTATTCAGGAGATAGTCGGGCGCGACCTCCCCCGTCGGGCGGCAGAGATGGGGGCATACTTTCTACAGGGCCTCAAGCGTCTCAAGGAGAAGTATCCTTTGATTCGGGACGTCCGTGGCAAAGGTCTTCTCATCGGAATCGAGTTCGAAAGCTCTGCGGGGTCCCTGGGGGACATCTTGAGTTTCGGTATGTTGAGCAAAGCGACCGAAGAATACTTGGCGTCCTTGGTGGCCGGAAAACTCCTCAATGAGTACCGGGTTATAACGGCGTACACGCTTAATAATCCGAATGTAATGAGGCTCGAGCCCCCGTTGACTATCGAGAAGAGTCAGGTCGACTACGTTTTGAAAGCTCTGGATGAAATCCTGGAGATGCATAGAGGGTTCTTCAGTCTGGCGCGGTCGGCGCTGAAAGGATATAAGAGATGAAAAGGTTTACCTGAGGGGGATTGCCGTTGAGTACCTTTCTGTCACCCCATGACTTTTTCGGTTTCGCCCCCGGCGAAGACAGGAAGCTACTGTCGTGGGCCGAAATAACCTCGTATCTAGAAGCCGTGTCGGGAGCTTCTCCAAGGGTGCGCCGGATAGACATGGGAGCTACCACGGAGGGACGGCCCTTCTATTACCTCGTGATCTCGTCTCCGGAAAACCTGACCCATCTGGATGATTACCGGGAGATCCAGGCGAAGCTGGCCGATCCCCGGCGGGTTAGTCTGGAAGAGGCGGAGGACCTGGTAGGGCGGGGCAAAGTCGTGGTGCTTGTGACGTGCTCAATCCATGCTACCGAAGTGGGCGCAGCTCAAATGACCCCGGTTTTGGTGCACGAATTCGCCGGAAGTGATGACCCTGAACTCGAGGAGATCCTGGATAACGTGATATTCCTTTTGGTTCCGTCGTTGAACCCGGACGGCCTGGATCTGGTGGTTGACTGGTACAGGCGCACCCTCAACACGAAATTCGAGGGGACCGCGCCTCCCATGCTGTATCATAAGTACGCGGGGCACGATAATAACAGAGACTGGTTCATGCTTAACCTCGTTGAGACCCGCCTCGTTGTGGAAAAGATACACAACGTATGGCACCCTCAGATCGTCTTGGATCTGCACGAGATGAGCTCCGATGGATTCAGGATGTTCTTGCCCCCTTACGTGGACCCTTACGACCCCAACGTAGACTATATTCTTCAACAGGAGATCAACGCCCTCGGAACCCACATCATGGCCGAACTCCTGTCGAGAGGTAAGGCGGGAGTCTCTTGTCACAGCGGATTCGACGCGTACACGCCCGCCCGGGCTTATCAACATTATCACGGAGGCGTCCGCATCCTTTCGGAGTTAGCTTCCGCGAAGCTCGCCTCGCCCGTGGCCATTTCCAGGGACGAGCTTAAGCCGGCACCGGACGGTCAGGACCCGCGCCAATCCACGTGGGCTCAACCGCTCCCGTGGAAGGGGGGCGAATGGCGCCTTCGCGACATTATCGAGTACGAAATGATAGCGGTGAGGGCCTGTCTCCTTCATGCGGCCAGATGGAGACGGATGTGGCTTTGGAATTTCTACGACCAAGCCCGGCGGTGGCTTGAGCGGAGAGAGCCCCCTTTCGCGTACATCTTTCCCTGCGACCAGAGAGACCCTGGTGCTCTCTTGGAACTCATCGAAGTGCTCCAGAAAGGAATGGTGGAGGTAGAGAAGGCGGTTGAGCCCTTCGTAGCTGACGGGATAACGTATCCGGCCGGGACCCTCGTCGTAAAGCTTCAACAGCCTTACGGCAGGTACGCCAAGACCCTCCTGGAAATACAACGGTACCCGGATATCCGCCAGTACGCTGGAGGTCCCCCCAAGCCGCCTTACGACGTGACCGGACATACTCTTCCTCTCGCGATGGGGGTCAAGTGTGTGGAGGTAAGCTTCCCTTTTAGCGGCAAGACGGTACCTTTCTTTGCGCAACGGGGTTTTTCCGGCCAACCTTTCTCCAATTCGCTGACGGAGCTTGCGCCGGATTCATGGTCCGAAAGCGGTCGGACTAGGGAAGAAATCCATCACGAAAACGTTGGTGTTTCGTGGGCGGTTCTGCCTCCCTTCGAGAACGCGGCTTTTTGGCTTGTCAATCGCCTTCTCGCTTCAGGAGTGCCTGTGTGGCGGACGCCTTCACCGGTGCGAGAGGGAGAACAGACCGGGTGGCCCACCGGCAAGACTTATCCGCCCGGTACATTCTTTTTCCCGGCCGAAGGACTACGGGAAATGCCCCAACCACGCTCAGCGAGATTCTCTGACGCCATTCCTTGCTCGGCTGCAGCTGGGTCTGAGGCGAGCTCGTCACCAAGCCCGCTAAAGGTCGCTCGGTGGCGCGGTTCGCTGCCCCGCGACTGCCGCCGTTTAAGTTGTCCCAGGGTGGCGGTGTACAAAAGTGACAGGCCATTCCCAAGCGAAGGGTGGCTCAGGCTGGTGCTGGAGAGGTACGGTTTCGCTTACTCTTCGGTGGGCAACCGCCATATACGTCAGGGAAATCTGAGGGAAAGCTTCGATGTTCTGGTCGTACCGTCGCAGCCTGCCGGGTTCATACGGAAAGGCAACCCCAGAGGAACCCTTCCTCCCGAATACACGGGGGGATGGGAGGAGCCAGGGAAGCTTGCGGTGCTCGAATTCGTCGAGGCGGGTGGTACCCTGATCATGCTCGATCGCTCCTGCCAGTGGGCTCTTGAGGAACTTGGTGTCCCCGTCAAAAACGTTATGGCGGATCTCAAGACAAATCAGTTCTTCTGTCCCGGCTCAATCCTTCGAGTCATCGTAGATCCAGAACACCCGGTGGGTTTTGGTCTACCCACGGAAACGGCGGTTATGTTCGCCCGGAGTTGCGCGTGGGATCTCAGCAGTATGACTCCTTCTTCCCTCAAAGTGGTGGCCAGGTACCCCGAGGCCAACCCTCTGCTCTCCGGGTGGTTGCTGGGCGACCAATTCCTCCACGGTAAGGCCGCGGTAGTGGAGTACCGGCTCGGCGCCGGACATGTGATCCTCATGGGATTCGAACCGCATTTCCGTGCGCAATTTACCGGGACATACAAGTTCCTGTTCAACGCCATCTTTTTGAGCCTGACGGGCGACGGTGGTGGAGCTCCGGCGCCCCAATCCGTCTAAGTGTGCGACAGCGCCGCAGGGCAGTTCGGGAATTCCGTACGGGACCGGTTTCCCGGTTTACCAGGGGGCAATGGATAGAATGTGTTGCGCAGCGGGGACGGGACTTCCGGACGAAATCGCTCTGCCGCCAAGGCTCCAGGCGCTGGTGAGCCTCGTTCCACCGGTCGATGTCGTCGCCGACGTTGGAACGGGCGATGCTCTGGTGCCGGTAGCCCTTATCCGGACGGGGAAGGCACGAAAAGTGATCGCATGTGATAAGAGCGCGGCAGCCCTTGATGTATGCCGGGGAAAGCTTGAGCAGTACGGGCTTTGGGCTGACGAACTGGGTTCCATAGAGCTCCGGGAGGGCGACGGGCTTTCGCCCTTGAAAAGGGGGGAAACACAGGTTACTATCATCGCCGGTATGGGCGGACTTACGATTACCGGGATACTCTCACGGGGACCGCTGGATGTGGCAGGTACCTACGTGCTCGGTCCGATGTCTCACCAAAAAGATCTCCGGCTTTTTCTGCATGAGGCCGGTTTTACTCTCGTTGACGAAGCTATCGTTCGGCAGACCGGGAAGTTTTATGAATTTGAAGTGGTACTGCCTCCGCCAGGCGACGGGGTGTGTGTTTCGTCGACCGCGGAGCAGATGCCGGACCGGTTCCCCCTTATGCTTGAGGGGGAAATCGGCGCCCTTCTGTGGAAGAGGCGTGATCCGATACTCAAGGAGTATTTGGTTCACCGCGAGGGAAAACTGCGGGCGCTGGAGGGACGCTTGGCGGGCACACCCAGGGCGGAACAAATTGGTACGCTCAGGAAGGAACTCTTAAATCTCCTTTCGAAATGGGATTCCCGGTGAAACGGCCAGGGTACGGTCGGAGGTGGTGACATTGAGATGTGTGCCGTTCAAAGGGACCCTTGCGACTCTGATGAGCACCCTCTGGCAGATTTTGCCTCACGCGCCGGCGAAGGATGGCGGAAGCTGGCAAAATCCGCGAATCTTGTGGGGCAGGCCGGGTGCTTCCGTACGCCGGGTGATCCTGGAGGACGGCATCGACCTCACGCCCAAGCGCAAAGCGGATCTGCTCAGGGAGTTTCAGCCCGGGGACTGCGTAGTGGTGCTGGAACTTTCAGGGATCCTCGCTGAGGGCGGCGGAGCTTCGCCGCCCGGGTTTGCAGGCGAACAGGAGTGGGCTGACGGGCCGTCCCCGTCCGTGGAGTGGACGTTCGAACTCCTGCGCGATGTAAGCAGGTTGGGTGGTTTTGTGGTATCCGCGGGAAACGCGTGGGAGGCTTGGGAAGGCGGGCCTTCGGGCGTCATTGCACAGGTCATCAAGGAGTCGCTGCCGGTCTCAAAAGCGTACCCCATCGGAGGATTTCTCCGGGAAAAGGCCTATAAAGTCGTGGTGTTTGTGCCTCGGGGACACGAAGACGCGGTTCGAGACGCTATGGCCCGGGAGGGCGCAGGTCATATCGGAAACTACAGCTACTGCACTTTTCAGGCGCCAGGCCAGGGGACTTTTCTGCCGCTGGAGGGCTCGCACCCTTACATCGGAAGTCAGGGGAAACTCGAGCGGGCCGACGAGTTTAGGCTCGAAACGCTGGTCAGGGAAAGGTCTCTGAGCAAAGTCATCCAGGCGATGTTGGAGGCCCATCCCTATGAAGAAGTAGCCTACGACGTTTTCGAACTGGAGAACGCGTCGTTGGTTTTAGGGACGACTTTGGCGCTGGATTTCGGGAGACCGGTAACGTTGGAGGAGGTCTTGGCAGCCATCAGCAAGGTGGCCGGAAACGCGGACGAGGCGAAAGCGCCTTGTGAAATCCCCGGGCAGCGGGGATTCGGTGAACCCGTGAGCAGGATAGCGGTCTCACGGTTCTGCGGTCCGGCGGAGGTCGATGCTGCGTGCAGGCTGGAAGCCGCTGCCCTCGTTTACGTGGAGGAAACGTACCCGGGACGGGTGTGGAGTAACAGGCTGAATCTGCCCATCATCCGCGCCGGGAGGGGCGTATACGACGAGGTTCTAAAGAGACTGGGGGATGCGCTGGCGGTGGGTTGAAACCAAGGAACTCGCGGCGCCAGATGCGGAGGTTACACATTGACCGGGTTGTCCGCTGCTAACGCATGGAAACGAAAAGGGAGTATTGCGGGTGAAGGCGACCAGGGTGATGGAGAGTTGAGAAACGGTGATAATTCCAAAGATGTGGTGAGGGGAGCGCGGGAAGAACGCCCCGGGATACGGACGTTACGTGCCACTGCCCATGTGGATGGGGCGTCCAGAGGGAACCCCGGTCCGGCGGCCTGCGCAGTTATCCTCTCGGTGGAAGGTTTTCCGTCGAGGGAAATCGGGGTATACCTCGGCGAAACCACCAACAACGTGGCGGAATACTGTGGGCTTATCTTGGCACTGAGGGAGGCCCGGGCAGAGGGAGTTACCGACCTGACGGTCATTTCCGATTCGCAGCTTATGGTTTCCCAGGTCAACGGGGAGTTTAAGGTATCCGCCGAGAAACTGGTGCCGCTTCACCAGAAAGTGATGCACCTCAAAGGGGGCTTTGCGTCCTTCGCCATGAGGTACGTTCCCCGCGCGGAGAATGCCAGGGCCGACAAGCTCACGGGACGTGTGTTGAAGCTTGTCGAGGATATCGGCACGTAAGCGGTCGTGCTATCGTGCGCTCCTCCTTTCGCCCAGGATGCTCCTCCCCATTTTTCTGCAAGCAAACTCATTCTGCTATAATGCGTATATGTCTTTGGGCGGCCCCGTTACTTTGCACAGGACTAAGATGGGGGGTGCGGAGTTGAAAGGGTTCTACCGGACGGCTACTGGTTTTATCCTAGTTGTGCTGTGGTTCTTTCTTGCCGGTCCAGGTATATTGTTTGCGGCACCTTCTTATCCGGACCCCAAAGGGAACATCAACGACTACGTGGGAGTGCTGACCGCCGAGGAAACGGCGAAACTTGAAGCTTTGGCCGACGAGTTATGGAAGAAGACCGGAACGGCTCTTGCAGTCGCGATCATCAGAACCACCGAAGAAGAGTCCATTAAAATGTACGCCGTTAAACTCTACGAGAAGTGGGGCATCGGTCTTAAAGGCAAGGACAAGGGGCTCCTGCTAGTCGTGGCCGTAGACGATCGTAAGGTGACGATGGAGGTGGGTTACGGTCTCGAGCCGGTCATCACCGACGCGCGCGCAGGGCGGTGCCTCGACGAAATGACGCCCTATTTTAAGGAGAACCAGTACGGCAAGGGGATTTACCAGGGGCTTCTGAAAGCCGCAGCGTACATCGCCGAGGATGCGGGAGTCGAGATCGAACTTGATGGAACTCCTGTGACGTTCAATGACGAAGAAGCGGGGGGCGCATCCTGGCTGCTGGGAATTGTTCTGCCTGCGGTTGTGGTCTTTGCCGGCCTGGGCGCCGTTATCGCCGTCTTGGCGAGGCCCAGGTGTCCCAAATGCGGCGCCCGGCTGATCGCCCAGGACAGGATCATCGAAAAGGCGACGTACTCTACGGGCGGTTTAGCTTCCAGGCTGTATCGTTGCACGCGATGCGGATATACCAGGGAAAAGCTGTTCAAGACCGCACCTCTTATACGGTTACACACGGGTTTTCCGGGAACGGGCAGGACCACGGGCCCGGGACCGTGGTTCGGAGGATTCGGACGATCTTCGAAAGGTGGGGGTTTTTCCGGCCCCAAGGGCTTCGGGGGAGGACGGAGCGGCGGTGGAGGCGCGACCCGAGGGTGGTGACTATTCAGGCAGTCGTCGCCCGGAGGTGACAACTATCCGGTATGACGGTTGATCCTAAACGTTGATCCAAGGCAGGGATAAGAGATTTGCCCCAGCGGGAACTACCCTGGGCTTCAGTAGCTCGAGGACAGTAAGTTTCGTATTAAAGCAGGGACGAAACGTATATAACGTGGAGGAGGGAAGACCGGTGAAAAAGGTTCCGGTTACGCTTATAGCGATTCTGGCTATTGTGGTGCTCGTGGGGCTTTGGTTCGCTTCGACCTACAATAGCTTGGTCAAGCTTAACGAAGCCATCGACGGTCAATGGGCCCAGGTGGAGAACCAGTACAAGAGGAGATACGACCTCATCCCCAACCTGGTGGAGACGGTGAAGGCATACGCTCAGCATGAAGAGGAAGTGTTCAAGAGCATCGCTGACGCTCGATCCAAGTACGGTGAAGCGGTAACGGTCGACGACAAAGCTCAAGCTGCAAGCCAACTCGAGTCCGCTATCAGCCGGCTTTTGGTGATCGTCGAGAATTACCCCAACCTTAAAGCTGACCAGCACTTCACCGCGCTCATGGACGAATTAACGGGAACCGAAACGCGTATAGCTGTGGAACGCATGAGGTTCAACGATAATGTCCGGGTGTTCAACGAAAGGGTCAAGTCTTTTCCAACTGTGCTTGTCGCCAGGCTGCTGGGGTTTGCCCCCAGGGCATACTTCGAGGCTCCTGAGGGTGCCGAATCGGCGCCCCCGGTTAATTTCACTAAGTAACGTGTTCCAGGATACCGGCCAGGCAGCCGGGGTAGCTCGGATTTGGTTGACATAATCACAAAAGCCCTGTATGCTTTGGTGATGCCGGTCGAGGAGCAAAACCTGTGACGAGGGCCGCGACTCGAACACTGATTCAGGAGGCTTTTGACCGTCCGATGGACGGCTGATAAGATGGAACAGAGCGAGCAGGTCGGGTAGTCGCGGATGCCGGATTTCGCCGGCAGACGAGGAAAGTCCGGGCTCCACAGGGCAGGGTGCTGGGTAACGCCCAGCGAGGGTGACCTCAGGGAAAGTGCCACAGAAACATACCGCCTGTAACTTCCGGCCCGGGCTCGCTGTTCTCGTGAGCGGCGAGACGAGGTCAGGGCAGGTAAGGGTGAAAAGGTGGTGTAAGAGACCACCGGCAACCGGGTGACCGGTTGGCCAGGCAAACCCCACCCGGAGCAAGGCCAAATAGGAGAGCGATGACGTGGCCCGCCGAGCTCTCGGGTTGGCCGCTAGAGGTGAAGGGTAACCTTCATCCAAGATAGATGACTACCCTCGACAGAACCCGGCTTATAGACCTGCTCGCCATCTTTTTAGGTAGCAGGGAACGGGAGGTACCGCGTAGAAGCTGGGCAAACCGGTTGGTTCAATCTAGGCAGATCTGTAGGATTCGATATAACTCGGGCTTGAACGCTACAAATCAAGTATCGCGAGCAGGGAAGGATCGTCAGCGGTGGACCTGAAATGGCTCTCGAACATCGACTGGTTTATCGATTTCGGCCCTTATGGTCTCTTCCTTTTGGCTTTTATCGAAGCGGTATTCTTCCTGGTGCCTCCCGACGTCATGCTCCTTCCGCTGGCGATTGCGAGGCCGTCTCTGTCCTTGCTTTACGCGCTGATCACGACAACCGGTTCCGTTCTCGGCGGCCTTTTTGGCTATTTCCTCGGCAGGCGGGCTGGAAGGCCACTGCTACTGCGGTTTGCTTCCCTCTCGAGAATCAAGCAGCTTGAGGAGTTGTTCGACAAATACGGCGCGTGGGCCGTGGCGACCGCGGCCCTTACCCCTATCCCGTACAAAGTGTTTACTATAGGTGGGGGTATCTTCCGGGTCCGGCTCCTTTATTTCACCATTGCCTCGCTGGCCGGACGCGGGCTCCGGTTCGGGATGGAAGCTTTGCTCGTGATGATGCTAGGTGAGAGGGCAACCGACTTTTTCTACAGGGACTTCGAATGGTTGACTATAGCGATAGCTCTCGTGGCGGTGGTTGTCGCACTGGTCGTGGCCAAGAGAAAACAGTGAGTTGCCGCGGCCGGGCGCCGGCAATGGATCTGTTACCCCGTTACTAGCAGGAATTCATGCTGCAGATTGCCGTTGACAGAGAGTTCATGGTCCACCTGTGGTTTCTGCTCCTACGAACTCCTCGCTGGTGAACCAACCGAGGATGACCCCGTATGCCAGACTTGCTGCGAGCGTGAAAGCTGTGGTGCTCGTGCCAAGATTCCAGGGTGCCGAACCCAGTCCGAGAGGGGGGAAGAGGATACCCCACAGGAGCCAGATCAGAAGTCCGTTTATGACCCCAGCGATGATATTATGTCTCGACCGGAACGCCCTGATCACCGCCGTAAACAGGAGAGCCCATAGGGCGCCCACCAAGATGTGAATGACAAATCCCAGGATCATGCCGCTCGGGGAAAACGCTACACCCCGGGTGGTGAACGGGCTTGCCAGGGAACCTAGCAAGTTATATGTCAGCCAACCGCCTGCTCTCCCCAGGAGAAGGATGGCGTCCATCGCCACGATGCCTGCCGCACCACCCCAAAGAGCTCTCGTCCAGATGTTTCTCATGGCGGCTAACACCCCCTGGTGTCATTATTCCCCCGGCAAACCGTGTTATCCCAGTAAAGTACCTGACGGGTCCTAGAGTGCTCCGGTCCTCGCCGTGTCGTTGGAAGTAGTTCGGGTCTTAAAGGGAGGTGCCTGACCGGCGCCGGACCGCCCGGGTCGTTTCAGAGTCGAGTTCGTCATGCTATATATAGTGTAAAAAGCAGGCAGCTCGGGCTGGCTGATTGCAAGAAGCATGCGGTGAAGCCTACAGGCTTACGTATTTCTGAGACACTTCGTTAACGAACGTCCGTGCCAAGCTAACATGACCTGCACGGAGGCGCCCGTGGTTGCGGGAAGGCCCCAGTGGAGAGCGAGGGAAGACGCCATGACCTACCCCACCGGTCCTTTGAGAGTGCTCGTACAAGGTTTGTTTGTACTTACGGGAGTGTTTCTTATACTCTGGACCTGGAGCGCGCTGGGACAAAGGGCACCGTCAGGGCAAGCCTTGAAGTACTTCGGTCGGGAGTTCTTGGAGACGGCGACGGAACGTGCGACCCGGTCTTACGTGGCCTGGGCGCTGAGAAACGCGTTGGTCTTTAGCACCGCGTTCGTCCTGGTTAGATCGGGCTTGATCGTGCGTGCGGCGCAGAGTCTTCTCGCGCGGATGGGGGTAAGCACCCACCCTGGTGCCGGTGGCACGTTTCTAGGCGGCGCGATCGCGTCGTTCTTCTGGTTCTTGGCAGTATCCCTCGTTTCTCTGCCTTTCCAGTATTACACCGGACACTATCTCGAACGGCTTTACGGACTCTCGCGGATGACTGCGGGGCAGTGGTTCATCGATTACGGGAAGAGTTTTCTGTTGACAGCTTTGGTGACGGCGCTGGCCGGAGGCGTTTTAACGCTTTTCGTTGCAGTTCAGCCCAGAGCCTGGCCCTACCTGGCCGGCGCCGGGGTTTTGGTCCTGTCGCTGGTGATTTCCTACCTCTACCCGGTGCTGGTGGCGCCCATGTTCTACCGGTTCAGGCCGCTAGAAAACCCCGACCTCCTCCGGGATATCGAAGAACTTGCACGCAAAGCGGGAATTGAAATTTCTGAAGTCCTGGTCATGGAAGCTTCCAAAAAGACGACAAGACTGAACGCCTATTTCGCGGGCTTGGGTAAGACAAAGCAGGTGGTTCTGTACGACACCCTGCTTTCCGGAACTTCTCGTGAGCAAGCCAGGCTGGTTCTCGCTCACGAGATGAGTCATTACAAGCACAGCCATGTCCTCAAAGGCGCCATTCTTTCGTCCGCCGGTGCCCTCGTCGCCTTCATGCTGTTCGCGTGGGCTCTGGGGCGGAGTTTTTCCAGTGCCGCTGCGGGGGGTACGCTGGTGACTACGTCGCCACCCGGTCCCGTGGCTATCTTCGTAATATTGCTGTTGTTTTTAAGCCTCGTCGAGTTCGTTACGACGCCTGCGGGAAACTGGATTTCCCGGCGGTTTGAGATCCAGGCGGATCTCGACTCCCTGGCCTGGACCGGGGATGTGCAAGCTTTTGTGGAGTCACACGTGAAACTGGCCAAAGGCAACCTGAGCGATGTGGAGCCACCTCCGTTTATCCGGTGGTTTGCCTGGACTCATCCCACCACTCTTGAGAGGCTAGGAGTGGTTCAAAAGATTTGGGGCGGCTTGGATTAAAGCGCTTCGGCCACCCGCGACGGGAGAGCTTCGATAATCGACACCACGAGTTTGGTCGCCCCGGCCAAATTCTCTACCTGGACGTTATCCGGTACGTCGGTCAGCCAGTGCCAGTTGGGGAGCGTACCGTCGGGTCTGAATGCCATAATCCCCATCACTTTGTGCCCGCGGAGCATGGCCGCCTGTCCGTCGGTGAGGAGAGTCCGGTACACAGAAGGGCTGGCTTTGATGGAAGGATCCTGGTCCACAGCTTTCCCGGCGAGTTCCACCAGGACCGGATCGGATTTCATCAGGGCGTACATCCCCTCGCCGGTCGTGTACTTTAGATCCCCTGCTCCCAGGTTGTCCAGGTTGATGAAATAAGCGTCGCGGTATTCTTTCCCGTGCTTTTTCAGGAAGTCGAGCATCCCTACTACTCCAGCTTCTTCGCATCCGGTGGCGAGGAAGGTTACCTCGACGCCTGGGATTTTCCCGGAAGCGAAGGCTCTTGCGGATTCCAAGAGGACCGCCACTCCGGATGCATTGTCGTTGGCGCCGGGTACGTACGGGTAGGCGAGCTCCCTGTGGATCAACAGGGAGGCGGCGAAGGCGGTATATACGCCTGGTACGATGCCTATAACGACTGCGGCGTCCTGGAAGGTGGGAACGAGGGCGGCTGATATGCATAGTGCCGCAGATAGAACCATGCAAATAAGCACAAGGAAGGAAGTCGTCCTAAAATTCTTGACCATCTTTGGGTGAAAGGGAAGTCCTGCCCTGGAAGAATCGTAATGTGCCACCACGCACACCTTGACACCGCCCGGCTCTCCGGCCCGAGCTATTACGTTCTGGCTCCTTCCCTTGCTCGCCATCCAGCCCAAAGCCGGGACGCTGAGGGTTTCGAGGAAGAATCCTATGAAGCTTAAACCGGCGACGAGAGCGGCCAACGCGGGTGCAAACCTGAGTAAAACCAGGACAGCTAAAGAAGAGCTCAAGTAAGCTCCAGCGTGAATCCACGAAAACGTCCTCAACGAGGAGAACTCCTCGGTTTGGACCTTGAACCCGAGACTCGAGAAAAATCCCCCTATGTATTCCGCCGCCCTCTTTTCCCCCGCAGTAGTCGAACCTCTTGGGCCGATCTCGTTAGCAAGCACGTCCACATGGCGTGCAAGGTTCGCCTTGAGGACATCATCCTTCATAGAAGCGACTTCCATGCTCCACCTCTCCTTTTCAGATGGCTCGCCTTTTTAGATGGCTTACCCTCTTAAGCGACTTACCCTTTTAGATGACTTAGCCGCGATGATTCATCCTTCCTGCGCGTGCCCAGATCTCGGAGGACCCTTTAACCCCGGGACCCTTGGCGTACGGCGATTTTATCCACATTTCTTGCTTCCCTGAACGCCCCGGATCTTTTAATCATGCTATTCCCAAAGTCCTTCTTATGATAGTCCGGCCGGCCCTCTCCGACAGAGAGAGTCACGCGGAACCCGGTGCGTCCAAAAGTAGCAACGGGTAGCACGAAGGTTGGCCCTTTCAGACGAAAAGAGTCCAGGTGCAACTTATATGCGAAAGGACGAGCATGGAGTATGAAGGCCGATCCCTTCTGCCAGGAAGAGCCCGGACGCACACGGTGGACACCTGTGGGAGGCTCAACCGAACTCCTACGTTCCACAAATTTCACCCGAGCCTCGATGATCTCAATGACAATGTCATCCAAGGAGGGATCTAGGGTGAAGAAGGGATGGCTTAAGTTTGGAGCAGTCGTCCTTGCGTTTGTGCTGGTGGCGGCGTTGAGCGCGCCCCAGGCTCTTGCCAAGGGCAAGAAGATCAAGAATGCCCTGCAGGTAGCCGAGAAAATGAAAGAAAGTCTTAAGGAACAGGAGCAAGTGAGGTTCAAAGACTGGGAGCAAGCTCAATGGGCCCTGCAACATATGGCCAGGCTCCGGGTAAAGGGTATCATCGAGGGAGACGAGAACGGGTATTTCAATCCTAACCGCACGATGACTCAGGCGGAAGTCTTGACGATGCTGGCTCGTGCTTTCGGGTACGAAGATAACGCTGTGGAAATGGACGAGACCTTCCGGAACCTGTATCCGTGGGCTAAGGGTTCGGATGACTTCGACGAGAATGAGGAGGAAGAGGGTTCCTTCAAGGTCGGAGACAGCGTGTTGCCTGTCGTCCCCAAGTCGGTCAGCTGGGCCCTGGGTTACATCCTGTACGCCGTCGACCAGGGATGGGTGACCCTGGATGAACTCCAGCCTCGCAAAGCGGCCTCGAGGGCGTGGGTCGCCATGGTCATGGTCAGAGCTCTCGGTTACGAGGAAGAAGCTCAGGCCAAAATGAACGTGACTCTGCCGTTCAAAGATGCCAATGCTATTCCCGCCGATAAAGTCGGCTATCTGGCGGTGGCGGCGGAACTCGGCCTGTTCCAGGGCACGCCCGAGGGCATGCTGTATCCCTTGAAGCCCATTAGCAGAGTGGAGATGGCGGCCCTCATTGACAAGTTCTTCGAAAGCGAACCCATTGATCTCGGTCCCTACGAAGTCAAGGGAACTGTCACCGAGGTCGTCTACACCGGGTTCACCGTGAGTACTGCCTCAGGCGAGACGTTCACCTTCACATTCTCGCCGGATGCCGTGGTCATCTCGGGCAAGAATCCCGCATCCCTTGAAGACCTCCAGGTGGGCCAGAAGGTGCACGTGTTGGCCAACGCGGACGGAGTGGCCCTATTCATCAAGATCTGCATAGATGACGAGGATGGCGGCGAGAATGACGGCGAGGATGAAGGACGGACCATAGAAGGGACCATCTCCGCGATCCACCGGGAAGACGACAAGTGGACCATCGGCGTCACCCTGGCCTCGGGAGACGAGGTCACAGTGAAGCTTCACGGCGACGTGGAAATCCTTTTTGAAGGCACGACTTTGACGGCGGACGATCTCCTCATCGGGGACGTGGTTGTCGTCACGCTCCGCGACGATGACGAAGCCGAGCTCATCGAGGTCGTCACGAGAGGAACGGCTGTTCCGTCCGAGGGCGAGATTTCCGGCGAGGTCCAGGAGATCCTGGTGGGAGATGATGGCGTGTCGGTGGCCATCAAACTTGCCGACGGCAGGACCGAGACCGTAAGACTGGCGCAGAACATCCGGATCAAGTGGGGTACTGAAGTCCTGACCCCGAACGATCTAGCTCCTGGAGACAAGGTGGTAGCTACGATCAGGGCGAGAGTGGCGACGGAACTTCGACTGGTAGAGAGGGCGGGTCAGGAGGCCGGGCAGTACTTGATCGGCAAGATAGAAGAGGTGTCCGAAGATGACGGTGACGTAGTGCTGAAAGTCCGCGACGCCGAAGGGAACCTCCACAAGGTCAGGTTGGCCGCCAAGGCTCGCGTCATGTTCGGTTCGAAGGAGATTGATCCGGACGAGCTGAGAGAAGGGGATACCGTGAGACTCCGCCTCCAGTATGCCCTGTGTGTTGAGGTCACCGTAACGGCAAGGGAGAGAGCGGAAGAACGAGGAGACTGAGGTAAAAAGGGACTGAAGTAGGAGAACAGCCGGGAAGGACACCCTGAAGCCAACACCCGGTCCAGGACAGCCTGGTCCGGGTGCTCCCTTTCAAATAGAAGAGACGTTTTATGGTTGTTCGCCCGCCGGACACGGGCGTGGGGGTTCTGCATACAGGTATACTTGGAGGGAACGTGGAAATTCCGTTACTGGAAGGGGTCTAGCCGACCGTGATTCTGCTGCCAGGCGACGGGTAAGCTGTTTGATGGAGGGCAGGGGACGTTTTGAACGAGTCTTCGATCAGCGCGGCGATGGAGGATTACCTCGAGGCCATCCTGAGTTTGATGGCTTCGGGACAGAGATCGGTGCGGGTGACGGATATCGCCGAAAAGCTCTCCATTGCCAAACCCAGCGTAACTCAAGCTCTCGGGGTCCTTAAGGAGATGGGTCTAGTCGAGCAGGAGCGATACGGCCGGGTTTACCTGACCGCCGACGGTATGAAGGCGGCGGCGAGCGTAAGCCAGCGTCACCGGGTGCTGCGGGAGTTCCTCGTTCAAGTGCTAGGCGTTGACCCGTCCACGGCTGATAAGGATGCGTGCCAGATGGAGCACGCTGTGAGTTCCACGACAATGGAGCGCCTCGTCAATTGGCTCCGGAATTGGCTGGAGAACAGCCGGGACGTGCGCTAGCCCTCCGCGGTTTTATAACGCACAGGGGTGTCTGTTGATCGTCGTTTCCGAAGGGATTGTGCCTGAGGACCCTCTGCGCCCACCGTCTTACCGGCTCGTCGACGGGGAAGCTTGCGCCGAGGACATCCACATACCCTTTATCGTTGGTATCCAGGATTATCGCATGTATCCCGGTCTCCCGGAAAACTCTTCTGGCCACCTCATCGGGATCTTTGGGACCGAGGATTACGTGCCTGTCGTAAGGGGGCATGGTGCCGCCGGAATCGTCTATCTCGGCGACCTCGTGACCCGCGACCCTGAAGAACATGCCCTTCAACCCCACAACTTTGCCCGCAGCTTGCGCCGCACAGGCCAGAAGGATTCTGGGGATGCCGGCGACTTCGATGGCCATTTGCATAGACCGGGAAGCGGAGAGGCTGGCGTCAGGGTCGGCGAACCTCGAGATGAATCTGGCGAGGAAACCTGGCTTTATCTTTTCCGGCGGGATCGCTCTCCCCTGCGTGATGGCCACAGGGGATTCGGCGAATGCCGCGATGTCGCCCGGGTCCGCCACGTCGGCGAGATACCTTTTGGCTATTTCCACGATGTCGTCCCTCTCAGTGATGAGATGGGTTCGAACCCGCAAGATGTCTACTTCATCGGGAAGGCGCGGGCGGTCGTTCATCATCCGCGATCACCCCTTTTCCATGTACCATCTCATGAGACCGTTGAAAATCGACTGGGCCAGTCGCTTTTGAAACAGGGGCGCCCGGAAATTCGCTTCGTCGGAGTAGTGCGTGAGGCAGAGGGGTTCGACTTGGACGACGGGGACGGGGACCCGGCCGAGTTCGTCCCATTCAACCAGGGCGGGGTCAATGCCCATGCGTTCGAGGAGAGCGTTTCTGATTTCCAGGGCCAGTGCCCGGGAAGATTCCAGGTGTGGCGAGTACCTGACAAAATATGCTCTCCTGTCGGGATCATCATCTCCTGAGGTGTGGATCCTTATGAGACAGTCGGCACCCCGGCTGGTGGCAGCTCGAAGTCGGTCGAAGTCTTCGATTGTAACGTCGTCCCGGCGGGTGAGGTATGGGCGTGCGTCCGCCAGGCGCAGGAGAGAGTAAAGGTTCCTCGAAACGATCAGCGCCACGTTCTTTTCCAGAAGATTTACGGGCCCCCGGAAGCCCTTGTCCCGGCCACCGTGGCCCGGATCTATGACCACGCTCTTGCCGCGCAAGACTTTCTTTACGGGCTCTCTTGAAAACTTGAGGATGACTAGATGGGGAAGTCCTGCTTTCTCTCTCGTCGCGGGGCTTACGGAATGTTCGAGGAAAACGCGCACGTTGACCGCATCAGGACGTTCTTCCGACGGTGCCACCTTGAAGCTGTGTACGAGACCGTCCGAAACGAGTACCGTTTCCGGTGCCATGGTGCACCTGAGGCCTACGAGGGAAAGGTCAAGAGTGTGGAGCTCGCGGGCGGCCACAAACGGGAGCTCCGGCAGAAGGTTGCCAAACTGGACTGTACCTTTTCGAATTGACCGCGGTCTTGGTTCCGGGCCCGGGCTCGGCCGCCGGAGGTCTCGAGGTTCTCGAAGGTCTCCTGGATCCCCATCGACCTCGAGCGTGGCCGTTTCGGCGGTTGCGACCCCGCCGCTCATGGCGTTGGGAGCTGGGCGGCAGGGAAGCTCGTCTGGGCCACGGGTTTGTCCCTTTTCAAACCGGATTTCCATGGGAGGACAGGTGCATTCCAGGACGACGGTGGATGTCCACCGGTAGTTCCAGGGTCCTTCCTCGGCGGGTATCAAAACCATGCGGGACCAGGCATTGACGACCGCCGGTTTCATTAAGAGCGCACCACCACCCTTAGAGTACGGAGGGACCTATCTTCCGGTCCGGAAATCCTGAAGCCGAGATCCCGTATTACCCTCAAGTGCTTGACTACGTCGCTCGTAATAAGCTCGCCGGGAAAAACCAGCGGTATACCCGGCGGGTAGCACGTCACCACTTCGGCGCTGACCCTCCCGGCAGCGTGTTCCAGTTCCACCCGCTCCCACGGGCTTTCAAAAGCTTGTTTTGGAGTAAGAACCATTTCGGGTAACCCCGGCGGAGCTTCCAGAAATCCGTTTTCGGGGAAATCCCGTTTCAGCTGGCCGGTTGCGGCATCCCGGGCCATGCGCCTCAAGGCTTCTAGAAGTTTCGACACTTCCGCCGACGTGTTCCCCGGGCTCACTATGAATAAAACGTTGGCCATGTCCGACATTTCCGCCTGGATGTTTTCGTTGAGCCTGAGGTACATTTCCGCCTGGGTCCCCGTGATGCCCAGCTCCCTCACCGTCACGGTGACCTTGGTCAGATCAAGGTCGTCCTGCCCGGAACGACCCAGGATCTCTTTGCCGAAGGAGTAAAGCCCGGGTATCTCGTTCACACCAGCTCTCAAAATCCCGGCGAGGTTGATGGCGTAATCCAGAAGGTCCTTGCCGTGAAGGACCATCTGCCGTCGGGCCGCATCCAACGACGCGAGAAGAAGGTAAGACGGACTCGTGCTAGTCACATGCTGGAAGGCGGCTTTAAGCCGTGCCCTGTCTATCCTGTCGCCCTTGATATGCAGGAGCGATGCCTGGGTGAAGGCGCCGAGTATTTTATGGGCGCCTTGGGCGCAAGCGTCCGCCCCGGAGTCCAGAGCCGGCGCGGGGAGCTTCGGGTGAAACCGGAAATGCGGACCGTGAGCTTCGTCGACCAGGAGGACCATCCCCGCCCGGTGCACCGCATCGGCGAGGCCGTCAAGCCTCGTGGAAACGCCGTAGTACGTCGGGTTTACCAGCAACACCGCTTTGGCCTCGGGGTGTTCTCTGATGGCCTTGAATAGAGATTCCGGCGCCACTCCCATAGCGATACCGAGGTAGGAGTCGTATACCGGCGGCACGAAAACCGGCCTTGCGCCGGACAGAACGAGTCCGGCCAGGATGGATTTATGAACGTTTCTGGGAAGAATGATAGTGTCGCCTAAGCCTACAGTGGCCAGGATCATGGCGTGTATGCCGGAAGACGTCCCGTTAACCAGGAAATACGTCTCGTCGGCGCCCCAGGCTTCCGCCGCGAGTTTCTGAGCTTCCGCCAGTATGCCGCCGGGTTCGTGGAGATCATCCATCCCCGGAACGCCCGTCACGTCGCTCCAGTAAGCTTTTTCTCCTAGCACGGCAACGGCCTGGGGGTCTTGGGACCTCCCGCCTTTGTGCCCGGGCATGTGAAACCTGATTACTCCGCGATACGCCGAAAGCGCCTCGAGAACCGGGGCGCGTGACTGGGAGGAGCTGTTTATCCCCGGACTCGTAGTCGAAGGATTGCTGGTAGACTTTTCGGTTTGAAGCACGTTTGCCACGCACCGGCCCTCCTAATTCTTGGCTTATCTATTAATACCCTTAACGGCTAGAGGACCCAAAGCCCTCGAACATAGAAAGACTTGAGATGGTCAAGCCCTGGTCAAAGTCGGTCAAAATAACCTGCCGGAATAGGGCCCGGGTATCGCCATCCGTGTTATACGAAACAGAGTTTATTCGAAAACCATCTGCCGTGCTACACCTTACGGTCAACGGTCTCGAAAAACGCATGAGTATTTCTACCCCAGTTTGTTCCGGGGGGTGGGGTTTGAAGGCTTGACTTCCCTGAATACGGAATTGGCAAAAGTAGCATGGGATCTTGTATAAAAGGAGACAAGGGGCCTGGAGGGCCTGGCGAAGGGCAAAAGGTCCTAGCTTGTCCAACCGTGCGTCGCGGCGAGTGCTAAGGAGGGGGTTCGGCCTGGCTATGGAAAGATACCGGCGACTTATTGACCTTCCCCAGGTGGGCGAGGAGGGGCTGAGTCTTTTATCGAAGAAGCGAGCTCTCGTGGTAGGTGCTGGTGGCCTCGGCACTCCTGCCGCAGCTTACCTCGTAGCTTCCGGTACCGGACACGTCACCATAGTCGACGGGGACGTAGTCGAACTTTCGAACCTATCAAGACAAGTGATGTATTCCATCGAAGACCTGGGCAAAGCTAAGGCGGGCGTCTTGGGAAGGAAACTTGCCCTTCTTAACCCGGAGGTGGTTGTAGAGGGTCTTAACATTAAGATCGATCCGGGCGACCTTGGAGCAGTTCTGCAGCTGGTATCCAGCCACGACGTGGTCTTATCATGCGTCGACAATGCCCCTCTCAGATATGCTCTCAACCAGGCGTGTGTCGAGCGGGAGGTCCCGCTGGTTGATGGGGCGGTGAGGGGCTTCACCGGAGTTTTGACCGTCGTCGTCCCCGGCACGGGACCGTGTTACGAATGCGCTTTTCCTCAGTCCAAGGCCGGAAAGGTTGCGGGCGGTCCGCCGATATGGAGCCCCCTTCCAGGGGTGGTCGGAGCTCTTCAGGCGAGCGAAGCGCTGAAACTTATGCTGGGCACCGGCAACGCCGGGGCGGGCAAAATATTGTTAATCGACCTGTTGACAGGTGCTTTTAGGCGGGTTTCGGCTGAGAGAAACCCGTCATGCAGGGTTTGCGCCACCTTACGGTCAAACAATATCCGTGGTAGCCGGTAAAGCGTGCCGCGCGTGCATTCGTTATGGAGGTAGGACGAAGCGGGGCGCGAGTTTCTGGAAGGGAGATACAAGAGATGGACATGGAAGCTCTCCGGCATAAACTCCGGGAAAAGATTGAGTTGCTGTCGCCTATGGTCGAGAACGTTGCCCGTTCCTTGTACGAGCATCCCGAACTGGGGCTCGAGGAGGTCTTCGCTTCGAGGAAGATCG
Organism: Candidatus Fermentithermobacillaceae bacterium; assembly: GCA_012842495.1. Lineage (GTDB taxonomy): Bacteria > Bacillota > Sulfobacillia > Fermentithermobacillales > DUSS01 > DUSS01. Next base: position 140,126 of record DUSS01000027.1, on the reverse strand, counting down.
CCGAAATCCTGGAACGCCACGGCTTTTCGGTCGAGTACGGCGTTGCAGGCATGAAGACCGCCTTCCGCGCCTCCAAAGGGCGGGGAAAACCGGTCGTGGCGTTCATGGCTGAGTATGACGCTCTTCCCGAAATCGGGCACGGGTGCGGGCACAACCTCATAGCTTCCGTGGCGCTGGCGGCGGGGATAGCTTGTTCGGATGTGATATCGCCTGAAACTGCGGAGGTCACGTGGGTGGTACTGGGTACTCCTGCCGAGGAAACGATCGGTGGGAAGATAATCATGGCGGAGGCCGGTGTGTTCGATGATATCGACGTAGCGTTTATCGCGCATCCGGGGCAGCGGAACTCCGTCGGAGGCGAATCCTGGGCGTCATGGCCCGTTGAGATTACGTTCCGCGGGCAAGCTTCCCACGCCGGAGCAAACCCTCAGGGCGGCGTGAACGCACTGGATGCCCTGGTCCAGGCCTACATCGGTATACGCAACCTCAGAAACAGTTTGGACGATTCTGTGAGAATTCCGGGTGTCATTACTCATGGTGGAGATGCTCCTAACGTCGTACCCGACAAAGCGACCGCCCGGTTCAGCATCAGAGCTAAGACTTCAAAATACCTCGAAGAAGTGTTAATTCCCCGGATCCGCACGTTTGCCGAGGGAATTGCCAAGGCCACCGGCACGGTCCTTGAGTTTTCCCATTACGAGCCGCTCTTTCGCGAGACGCTAAAGTATCCCCAGCTCCAGGAAATCGTTGAACGGAACTGGCGGCGTCTCGGCGTCGAGATTTCGCGCGAGGAAGGCGGTCCCGGTGGCGGAGTGACGGACGTAGGCGCCGTTACGTGGCGGACCCCCGCCATCCAGATCGGCTTCCGGATCGGGGACGTGCGTGGTCATACCAGGGAATTTGCCCAGGCTACCGTTTCCGAGGCAGGCATTCAAGGAGCGCTCCTAGCCGCGAAGGTGCTGGTGCTTTCGGCCCTGGATGTGGTGGCATCGCCGGGAGTAATCGACGAGATGAAGCGACGGCTCTCGGATGTTCAAAATCGGTGATTCCCGGACTCCAGGTCTGTTGCCCAACACACTCACAATCCCCGTCATCAAACTCGGTGAGGCGCATGTGTTCCCCGATCCATATAACACCTTATAGGCCTCGTCACCGGCATTGGCAGCGGGTCGCCGAGCGCCTTTTCCGAACCATAGAAAAAGAAAGGGACCCAAAACCGCTGGTGATGGCTAGGTAGTATCCGATATCGTACCAAAGGCCGGTGTTCACCGGTTCGTACACCCGGATATTCCTGTTAAAAAGCTCCACAATAAGTGAAATCGGGGCTATCCATCCGTGCCATATGCCCGACAGGAACCCAGCCGGTTTCGACGCCGTGTATGTTCCGTCGCCTGGTAGACATCCCGTCAACATGAGGGAAAGAGCTAAGACCCCCAGTAACAGCAACAGCGTTTTCTTCACGGTGACCCTCCTATCTCGTCTTCTCGCAGCTAATCCCCGGCATTTACAAATTGCAACGTTCTCCGGAAGGTGCTTTTTTCCTCCTGGCAGGGTTTGGTCTAGCCCAGGATTCTTTAAGTCCGTAAGGTACCCGGCGCCGGAACTTGAAGCTTCGTTTTCCTAGGATTACCGAGTAGAGACTCCCGCCCTTTCGGGAAGAATTGAGACGGGAGGGCTTTTCGTTGATGAGCAAGATTCCGTACTGTCACAAAGGCAACGAGAACCTGTTCCTCGCCGTGGAGATGTCGCTCATATCCACGCTGGCTGGTATCCCCCTTCACGTCCACGCCGAGGGGCTCAGGGGCACCGGAAAGACAACGGTGATGAGGTGCGCGGGCCAGTTCCTCCCGAGGATAACCAGGATCAAAGATTGTCTCTACCAGTGTGAACCCGAGAGGCCTCACTGTCCGCGGCACTCGGCGCCACCTCCGGGGGCGCCTGTCCGGTGGGAAACCGAGGAAATCCCCATGCCCTTCGTGGAAATCGGACACGCGGCGAAGCTCGGCAGCGTAGTTGGGAGCATCGACCTGGCCAGGCTCACCGACCCCGCGCATCCCGAAGCTCACCTCCTGCCGGGTACGATTCCCCAGGCTTCCCGGGGGATCGTGTTCGTCGACGAAATCAACAGGCTCGCTGAAACCGCGCCGGAGATCACCGACGTCCTCCTGTCCGTCATGGGGACCAAGCCTGGAAAACTGAGGATAGAGGAAACCGGGCTTCCTCCCGTGGAACTAGAAGTAAGCGCCTCGGTGTGGGCAGCTTCCAATCCGGACGAAGACCCCGGACCCCTTGAGCACGTGAGAAGACAACTGGCCGACAGGTTTGACCTGGTCGTCGCCGTAAACAGACCATCCGATCCCGATGTAGTTGAGAGAATGCTGATGCGCAGGGAGGAGGACTATTCCCCTGAAGGGCGCAAGGCAAACGATTCTGTGTCTCAGGGTGGAGATTATCCGGTAACCGGGGAGGGAGTCCGGGAAAGGGCTCAATCTCGACGGAGCGAGCCCGCGTCGACCCCAAGTGCGTCGAACCACGGAGGCAGCTTAATGACGGAACCCTTTCAGAATCTCCAGGAAAAAGCTCGCCGGTTCCGGAACGTGACGGTGGGTCGTCCCATCTTGAGATATATCGCGGAGCTGTATGTAACGAAAAACATAGAGAGTTTAAGGGCGGCAGAGGCCCTTGAACTGTGCTCTCGGCTAGCTGCGGCGATTCAGGGAAGGAACTATGTGATCATCGACGATTTAACACTCGTTGCACCAATGGTGCTGCGGCACAGGGTTGAGCCCTTCGTCCTCGCGGAGATCCTGAAAGATATGGAAGCCAGGAAACTGGTCGCGGGGATGGGGACTTTTTCTCACCGCAGCCGGGGAAACACACCGTCTTCGGCTGGTCCTTCGTCCCCGTCATCCCAGGAACGGGACGGACGGGATAACGGCTGTCCCCCCGATGCGGGACTGGGTTTTGGTCTCCTAAAAGCGGGAGATTCGCGGGGAAGCGGTGGCGACCTGGAGCGCGCCGCGGCCGCCTACCATGCGGGTTCAGATCCCGTTCGGGCGGGTCAAGGATCTTCGCAAAGACTATCTCGGGGTCTATCACAAGGACCCTCGCAAGGGCTTCCCCACGGACAATCGCAAGAGGGATGTCCAGACCCACCGGGGCCTCCATCAGGGGAGGCGGGTACGGGGAAAACTCCCCAGCGCGAAGGGTTTCTCGGTCGCCTCGGGAGGTTGTTCCAGCGGTGGGCCGAGCCGGGGACTCAAGCGTCTGTCCCCTCGCCCCTCAGAACGTTGCCGCTTTCTCCGCCCGACCCGGCCAGGCCGCTTTCCCTCATTCGTTGGGAGGAGATGATCCTTCCCGGAGCATGGAGAGTTGTGGAAGAGGAACTCCGGGAAGGGCGGGAACCATGACCTATGTCGAAGGTTCGAGCCTTCTGGAGAGGGCCGCCCTGGATAAGCTGATTTATATCTTAAAACGCGGGTTCGGTGCGCGGGTGGCTGAGACCGCCGTGGTTTCTACGAAAGTACACCTGACGGACCAGGCGGTTCCCGGGGAGGTCCAGGTGCTGGCCACCTCCGACGCGGGCCGGGTGTTCTACCATCGCCAGAGCTCCGGCCAGATCGTGCACGTGGACATCTTTCATTCCCCCGGTGATGTTTCTCCGGCGCTGGTAGCTATGAAGATGACGAGTGCTTTGACGATCCTGCGCCTTGAAACTTACGGGGGTTCTCCTGTTCCCCCAAGTTCGCTTGTTTCTTTCATCGATGTTCAGACTGCGCTGGGGGGAGGAAGACTTGACGGTCCCCTGGCTGGGGGCCGGGAGCTCGGGGCCCGGCTAGCTCATAAGACTCACGTCCATATCACCTTCTTGAACTGTCCGGAGCTTCTGGCCTCCCTCTTTTCAATGATTTCGGCGGTAGAAGCTGCCATCGAGGGTTCGGGCCTGGAGCTGCGGAAGGTGAGAGCCGTGCGGATGGTGAGGGGCAGTGCTCCTGCGAACCTCGACGACTACCGGGCCACGACAGACTCGCTTCTTCGGGAAGGCAGGGGGCCAGGGGCCGAGGGAGTAGGCTCGGGGGCTGGAACGAGCAAGTTTTCCCAGACCGCACCCGAATCCGCTGCTTCCGGAGTCGAGTCTTTACGGTCGTGGAAAGACCCGTCAGACGGTCCAAATGGCCGAAACAGCTCGTACGATAGTTCGGATTGCCCCTGCCGGCCTGACACGACCCCGGGGGCCATCACCGAAGCTCTCGCCAGGGAGGCAGTTCGGCGGACAGGCTCGTACGAGGATACGGTGAAGATCCTGCGGGCTTTGGCTGCAGGCATGAAGAGCGGCGAATTTCTTCGTTTCAAAACGCAAAGCATGAGGGACCCGGAAGAGATCAGAGAAGCTATGCTCAGGTCGAAGCTGGCCACGTACGACGGATTCAGGTACTTACTGAGTCCCGAAGGAGAGACGGTCCTCGAGTATCTTCTTTCCCACCGGTACGAATTCGAAGCTTACCTGAGACGTCTCTTGCGGACGTTGCCGTCAAGAGGTGTCGTACCGGGCGAAAGGGCCAAGGCACCTTTGCGGCCCACAAGCTCGTGTAGACGCGCCGTAGTGGTTCCCATCGAAAAGGGAAACTGGCACGGGGACCTGGCCGTAGTCGAGACCGCCATTGCGAGAGGGATAAGGATGGACACGCGGTTTTGTCCCGAGGATCTGCGCTTCTACTTCCGCCGGGAGGAGAAGTCCAGACCTGTAATCCTGCTCATAGATGCGTCGGCAAGCATGGCCGGAAAGAGGCTCCAATCTGCCAAGGAACTTGCCCGGACGCTGGTACTGACGGGCAAAGACGACGTAGCCGTTTGCGTCTTCCAGGACGCCGATGTAAGAGTGGCATCGGGATTCACGAGGAACCCCCGCCAGATCGAGCAGGCGCTTACGTCTATAGAAGCGTCGGGGCTCACGCCGATGGCTCGAGGTCTCGAAGGAGCTCTGGCGATAGCGGAGACGAAGTCAGCGAAGCCACTGGTCCTCCTCATCACCGACGGAATCCCCACGGTCCCGTCTTCCACGCTCTCTCCCGTAGACGACGCCATCGATGCTGCCCGGAAACTGGCGCGGAGGGGTATCAAGCTCGGTTGCATCGGGCTTGAACCCAATCGGGGGTTCCTCAAGCAAATGGTGGAAGCGGCCAGGGGAACGCTTTACATCGTTGACGAACTAGAATCGCCGGTGCTCGCCTCGATTGCGAGGAAAGAGAGGGGGTATTAGTGCGGACTCTACCAACGTGCCGCGACGGACTTTACCAACGTATTCAGTTATGAACGCACTATTCTCTACTGTTGCCCTCCGGCAAGACTTTCCAAACAGCGTTGCTCCCAGACGAACAACCTGGGAAGTTGGATGCTAGCCCTTTTGTCTTTAACAACGGTGAACGCATTTCGCGCGCGGTGCCGGTTGTGAGGTTGGAGGCTGGTTATTACTCCTGCGCCAATTCTCCTCGTGATTCCAGTATTGACTTTCTAACTGCAGTGAGGTAGCATTTATATGCATATCGCACATAGAGGAATACTGCACACTCTCGCCTGCGTACGCGGGCAAAAAACTGGGTTGGTGGCTAAAAGGAGGTGGCAGTCGTGCCTTGCGGGTTTCACCGCTTTAACGCTTTTGATGGATCTGGCGGTCTAGGTATTCACGGAGGCAGGCCTGGGGCGCACGGTAGAGAAGCATGCCACAACAGAGAGGGGGAAGACGGACGACACTCGAGAGAACTGGAAGAGATGCATCATCTCCGGTGTCAGTGTAACGTTTCCACCCGGGTAGAAAGGTTCATGGAACCCTGTCTTCTCTTACTACTTTCCGAGGCGCCTTCCCACGGATACGATCTCATTTCGAGGCTCGTTGAATTCGGCTTTTCCCGCGATCAGGACCCTGGCATGGTTTACCGGACCCTGCGCCGTCTTGAAGAACAAGGGATGATCCGGTCCAATTGGGCTGTGGCCGGGGCGGGACCTGCGAGGCGTGAGTATGTCATCACGGATGAAGGCAGGGAGTATTTGAGGGCCTGGGCTGAGACGATCAGAAACAACATCGAGACCCTTAGTTTATTCCTCGAGCGGTTTCGCAAAATCGGTTCAAGTCCCACCCAAAGTGAAAGGAGACAAAACTGATGAGCTGCTGTTGTCATGAGAGATGCCATATGGTCCACCACCACGGTTACGCCGACTCGTGCGGGCATGGCCGGCCGAAGATGTCTGCCGAGCATCTCGCACGTTTCCTGGCGTACGTGAAGGCGGAAATCGAAGACCTCGAGAAGCGGATAAAGTCCCTTGAGAAAGAGGTCTAGAGAAGACTCAGAAGTCGGTACCCCTTTGCCGGCGAAACAGGGTCCCGGCTGGGGGTACAGGACATAAGACGACCGGAACCTCGGGGAGCTCCCGGGGTTCCGGGAATTTTTCGAGGATCAGCTTCCTGCTGACACCTCACCGTGTGGTAGTATATCTGCGCGAAGTCCGAAAGGAACCGGCTATTAAGCAAAAGGACGCGTCGCAGATAGGAGTGAGGAACATGAAGGAAATCGCCCCGGGAGTCGTCGGAGAAGCTGAGATCGAAGTTACCCCTGATACCCTTGCATCAAAGTGGGGAAGCGGAGCGGTAGGTGTATTTTCCACGCCAGCCCTTGTCGGTCTCATGGAGGCTGCGGCATTGAAGGCGGTGGAACCATATTTGGAAGACGGCGAGACTACGGTCGGTGCTTTGGTGAATATTACTCATCTCGCGCCCACACCCCCGGGATTGAAGGTTAGAGCTCGAGCTACCCTTGTCGAAACGGCCGGCCGGAAGATGGTTTTCACGGTAGAAGCATGGGACGATCGGGAAAAAGTGGGTGAGGGCACCCACGAGAGGTTCGTAGTCGATCGGGAGAGGTTTATGTCGAAGGCGAAGAAAAAAGTTACGACCCCCTGAAAATCCACAAGGAATCCACAGGGATAGTGTAGTATAATCATTATCGTCCTAGATATGTGGCGTACGGATGTACGATCTGCCTGGTGAGTGGCGCCGCTCGAAAGTGGCCTGCCGTGACCAGCCGGGCGGTCTGCGTTGCAGGCGCCGACAACGTATCAAGACGGGCAACCACTCAGAATGACGGGGGCCGGACGTTGCGCCACAATAGATCCGCTATGAACAACGGGCCATAACGGAGATGAATTTTTCATGAAGTGTCCCTTTTGCGGTTATCCCGACAGCAGAGTGTTGGAATCCCGCTCCATCGAAGATATGACCGCCATCAGGCGAAGGCGGGAGTGTTTGGAGTGCGGCAAGCGGTTTACCACCTATGAAAGGGTCGAAATGTCTCCTATCCTCGTCGTGAAGAAAGATGGCCGGAGAGAAGCTTTCGATAGGAACAAGATCCTGGCGGGGATGATCAGAGCTTGCGAAAAGCGTCCTGTGTCCATGGAAACCCTGGAAGAAGCTGCGGCCGAAGTAGAAGCTCGTGTCCGCGCCAACGGGAAAAACGAGGTGACGTCGAGGGAAATCGGAGAACTGGTGATGGACAAGCTTCGGGAAATCGACGAGGTTGCCTACGTTCGATTCGCCTCCGTATACAGGGAGTTCGCCGATCTGCACCGCTTTACCGAGGAGATCGAGCGCATTCTAAGGCAAAAGGGACAAACGAAAGGGACAGCGCGGGATTCCCGGGGTTCTGAGGATTCCCGGGATTCTCAGGGTTCTAAGGATTCGCAGGATCCCAGGGATCCCCAGGATTCTGGGGCGTTACATAACTGCCAGCACTCTTAAGATGCTAATGGGGGAGGATAAAGCGTGGAGCCCGTGCTTTCAGAAAACGCAATTCAAGTGTTGGAGAAAAGGTATCTCAAAAAGGATGAGACAGGGAGACCCATCGAGACGCCTAAGGGAATGTTTTGGAGGGTGGCCAGGAACATCGCCCTTATGGACGCCCTGTACGATCCAGATGTGTTCGTAGCGCCGGGGCAAGAACGCTCGAAGTCAACAAAGTCCCGCCGGGATTCGGAGCTTTCAGAAGGGGTAAACCGGCTAGGGACGACGTGTTCCCAGGAAACCGGCACCGAGGAGGTGGCTTCCGGAGGCACCGGCTACGACGGGACCAAATCCCGGCTTTCAAGTTTACGCGATGACCCTGACCTTCAGTTTACTCTCAGCGAATGCGACTGGGCCACGTTGAAGATGGCTTTCGACCGCCTCGCGGTAAGAAAGAAGGTCCGGGTCTCCTGGAACGAGTTCAAAGAGGCCGTAGAGAAGCAAAAGGAGCGGTTGTGGGAGACAGCTTTGCGGTTTTACGCCTTGATGGCGGAGAAGAAATTCCTGCCCAACACCCCCGCATTGATCAACGCCGGTCGCGAACTTCAGCAGCTTTCCGCCTGCTTTGTTCTGCCCGTTGAAGATTCGATGGTGAGCATATTCGACTCCCTCAAGCATGCCGCCCTCATCCACCAGTCTGGTGGCGGCACGGGGTTCAGCTTTTCAAGGCTTCGGCCGAAGAACGACGTGGTCAGGACGACCGGTGGGATCGCTTCGGGACCCGTCTCTTTCATGAAGGTATTCAACGCCGCTACCGAGGCGGTCAAGCAGGGAGGAGTCCGGCGCGGGGCAAACATGGGCATCCTGCGGGTCGACCACCCCGATATTCTCGAGTTCATCACGTGCAAGAACGATACGAAGGAGCTTTCCAACTTCAATATATCCGTGGGATTAACCGAGAAGTTTATGAAAGCTGTGGAGGCGGGCCAGGAGTACGAGCTGATCAATCCCAGAAATGGGCAGGTGGTGGGGAAGCTCAACGCAGCCGAGGTGTTCAAGAAGATCGTAGACCAGGCCTGGAAAAACGGCGAGCCGGGCGTTATCTTCCTCGACCGTTTGAACAAGGATAATCCTACCCCTGCTCTCGGAGAAATCGAAAGCACGAATCCCTGCGTGGTTGGAGATTCACTGGTTTCAACGGAGTTAGGGCTAATCCCAATAAGAGAGATTGCCGAGAAATGGTGCGAAGGCGGGTTGAAAGTTGGCGTCGATGCCAGAGTGGTGCAGAACTTTGCTCTGGAGGGCACCGCAGGCAGCGCAGTTTCTGTCTCAGGTGTTGAGCTGGCTCCGATTTCAAGAGCGTTCAGCACAGGGGTCAGGGATGTGGTCAAAATCACTACGAAGGATGGCTTCTCAATTGAGGTGACTCCTGACCACCGGATGATGACCACGCGAGGCTGGGTGCCTGCCGGAGAGCTCCGGCCCGGGAAAGACCGGGTGCTTCTTCAGTCAGGCAAAGCCACTTTCACAAACCGTACCTCTTTGCCTTTTGAGGTGAATAACCGTCCCAAGGGAGCAAATGGTAGGGTTTACGAGTTGAATCTCCCCGGCGAATGGTCCGCGGAATTGGGTGTGGTGCTGGGGTGGCTAATCGGACATGGGTGGCTCAGGTACGGTGAGAAAGACTGCCGCGTAGGTTTCGTCTTCTCGCAAAGTGACACTCATGTAATGCACATGGTGATGGGGTACTTAAGTAAATGGTACGGCAGAAGCGTCAAGCCCGTTAAGAGGCATAACGGCGTCTGGCATTTGAGCTATCGCTCACGGTCGCTCGTTGAATTTTTCCTGAACCTGGGCGTCCTACCTGTTTGCGCAGAAGATAAGCGGGTGCCGAAGAGCCTGTTCCAGGCCACTGAAGAAGCCGTTGTGGGTTTCTTGAAAGGTTTGTTCACGGCTGACGGAACCATGTCCGCATCTAATAATGGTACTGCCTACATGAGGCTGACGTCTAAGTCCAAGAATCTTTTGGAGGATGTTCAGAGACTCCTCCTGTTTCTGGGAATTCGCTCTTCGATCTACGATAGAAGTAGGTCTCCAAGGAGGACTTTTTCCTGCCGGCGTATTGATGGCTCAACGTCGTCCTATGAATCCGGCGGCGTATGCTTTGAGCTGCAAATAAGCGGCGATAGTTTAAAACGATATCTTGATACAATTGGCTTTCTGGACAACCGGTATTCGAACCCGATAGAGGCGTTGAATCGGAGGAAGCGAGGTTTTTACAGCGAGCAGTTCGTGGACGTTGTAGAGTCGGTTGAGCCATGCGGCCGGAAAGAGGTATTTGACCTCACTGTCCCCTACACTCACTCATTCATCGCCAACGGATTTGTCGTATCCAACTGCGGAGAACAGCCCTTGCTTCCATATGAGGCGTGCTGCCTGGGGTCGATAAACCTCGGAGCTTTTACGAGGTCCGTCTGGGGCGACGCGGAAGCTTCGCACAGGCGCCCGGAGGATCTCATCGACTGGAACGGGATGCGCGAAGTTATAAGGGACGCCGTACACTTCCTCGATAACCTCATAGACGCCAACAAGTACCCGTTACCCCAAATCGACGCCATGGCGTACGGGAACAGAAAGATAGGCCTCGGGGTCATGGGCTGGGCCGATATGCTTATCGACCTGGGTATTCCGTATAACTCCGAAGAGGCGATCGAACTCGCTTCGGAGGTTATGAAGTTCATCCAGGAGGAATCCGTGAAAGCCTCTGTCGATCTGGCCAGGACCAGGGGTGTGTTCGAAAACTTCGAGAAGAGCATCTACGCTGCGCAAAACCTGCGATTGCGGAACGCGACCACGACCACCATTGCCCCTACCGGCTCGATCAGCATCATAGCTGGAGCTTCTTCCGGAATAGAGCCGCTTTTCAGCATAGCTTTCACGAGGCACGTGTTGGACAAGAAGGCCCTGGTAGAGGTAAATCCCAGGTTCGAGCAGGTGGCGCGGAAGATGGGCTTTTACAGCCAGGAATTAATGGAACGCGTCGCCGTTCACGGAACCCTGGCCGGTATCCCGGAGGTTCCCGAAGACGTGCGCCGGGTTTTCGTCACCGCACACGAGTGCAGCCCCGAGTGGCATGTGAAGATGCAGGCAGCTTTCCAGCGCCACACCCACAACGCCGTTTCAAAGACGGTGAATTTCCCGCGGCAAGCTACCCGCGATGACGTGGAAAAAGTGTTTCTCCTCGCTTACCGCCTGGGGGTCAAGGGCGTGACGGTGTACAGGGACGGCAGCAGGGAGGAGCAGGTTCTCACCGTGGGCGCGGGTGACGCTGGACGCAAGGGCGAACTCGAGGCCGGTCCGGCGGGAGCTCAAAGCCAAACCAGAGGCGTGAATGGTGTGTGGGGAAAGATCCGTCCCATAGAAAGGCCGAAGAGGCTCTCGGGGTTCACCGACGTGAAAGAGACGCCGGTAGGCAAGCTGTTCTTGACCCTGAACACGCTGGATGGTCACCCTGTGGAACTCTTCGCCCAGATAGGGAAGGCCGGGAGCGATGTCGCCGCATTTACCGAAGCTCTGGCCAGGCTCATCTCGCTGGCGCTGAGGTCGGGTATCGACCCTCACGAGGTGGCCGACCAGCTCACCGGTATCGGAGGCTCGAGGAGCATCGGGTTCGGACCCAACAGGGTGCGGTCGGTGCCCGACGCCATAGGCCAGTTCTTCCACGAATACCTGGAGGGTCTCGAGGAACAACCGGAGGAGGAATCCAAACCGGTCCAGGACGAGCTCCCTCTCGTGCCGGGAAAACGGTTTAACCTCTGCCCGTCCTGCGGGACCTGGAATCTGGTTCATGTCGAAGGATGCCTTAAGTGCTTGGCCTGCGGCTATAGCGAGTGTTAACGGACCACCATCTTCACTCTGTCATGCGTGAGCGGTGATTGGCGCGTGACCTGCCGGGACGATACCCGGCACTTGACCTGTGAAGTCAAGGGCGGTGGTCCGACGTGACCGGTCGGGACGGGGGGTTAACGGCGCGAGCTATGTCTTCGAGCTCCGTCGTGATCCTCGCCGGCGGCAAGCTTTCCAGCAGGAGCTTTCCGTAGTCTCTGGTAGCGATGCGCGGATCGAGTATCACGACGGCACCCCGGTCCGTTTTCGTGCGGATCAACCGGCCAAACCCTTGCTTAAGCTTGAGGGCGGCCTTGGGAAGGAAGTATGACCGGAACGGGTTGCGACCCTGGGATTCCCACAGCTCGCTTCTTGCTTGAACAACAGGATCATCGGGAACGGAAAACGGGAGTTTGACCACCACCACGCAGGAAAGGGCGTCTCCGGGCACGTCAACTCCCTCCCAAAACGAGTCAACGCCGAAAAGCACCGCGTTCCCGAGTCTTTTAAACTCGCTTAGCAAAGCTTCCCTGGAGCCGTCACCCTGTTTGAGTACAGGGAAACCTTTCGCCTCCAGCGTGTCCTTTATGCTTTGAACAACCCTGTCCATAGCTTTATAGCTGGTGAACAGGACGAAGCACCTGCCCAACGTGAGATCAGCTATTTGCGGAATGACCCGCGCCACATATTCCAGGAAATCGGGACTGTTCGGATCATAACAGCGCGAGTCTTCCGGAACGCATAAACACGCCTGCTCCTCATACTGGAATGGAGACCCAAGCTTGAGCTCTCCAGCAGATTCCAGTCCCAGAGCGCTCTTTACATAATCGAAAGGCTTCATTTTACCTACGGTCAACGTAGCAGAGGTCAGTACGGCGGATCGCAGTTCGGACCAGAGATTCTCCTCAAGATAGTCAGCTACCTCGAGGGGACACGAACGAAGCGCATCTGCCCTCGTCCCGCCGGCGGAAGCTCTCTCCACCCAGTAGACGGTGTCTACACCATCACCTTCCAGAGAGTTGAACTCGTCGAGCTCGTTAGCGAGCTCGGTGAACCTGCGGCGCAGGCTCGACACCTCAAACCGTTCTTCCTGCGTCAGGTCATAATTGAGCCAGGTGTTGACGGTTGCCGCTACTTCCCTCAGGGCATTGACGAGTTTCTCGTCGATGAACGCCCTCTGTGTGAGCCGGGCCTTTTCCGACTCCCTGGATTTCACCTGCCTGAGGAGGCTGTCGAGAATCGTTTCGAGGGAATTGATGGCGCCTTCCAGAGTGTCCTTCAAGCTGTCCACCTGCTTTTTCCCGATGAAACGGGCAAGCGACTCCGACCTGGCTTCCCTCAGAGTATCACCGGCAAGTCTCTTGAGCCTCCACGAACTTATCGACGCCCCCAGGTGCTCCCTTACCACCGGTTCGAAGTGGTGCGCTTCGTCTATGATCAGCGTGTCGTAGGCGGGCAGGAGACGGGTGTTGCCGTTCGTCTCAACCCTCAAGCGCAGATCGGAAACGAGCAGAGCGTGATTGACCACGAGGATATGGCATTTGTCCAGCGAGGATCTGGCCAGCCGGTAAAAGCAACGGGTCCTGTACGGGCATTTTGCTCCCATGCAGCTCTCGGTATCCGATGAAAATTCGCTCCACAGGCCCGGGGGTAGCTTTATCTCAAGCTTGTCGACATCCCCGTCCCACCGTCCTGTAGTCGAGGTCGAGGTAGGGAGTTCGTCCCTCGGACCGGTGTCCGCTTCGCCCGCAGGGTCTCGAGGAAAGGACCCGTCTGGGTGCGTGGCTGATCCTTCGTACGCAAGATAGGTGTCCTCCGGTTCACTCCATGGGTCCGCGGGCGGCAGTGCGGCTACCGAGCTACTATCGATGAGAGCTTTCAGCTCCTTGATCAGGTCTTCTTCCGGCTTCGTGTAACTGAACAGGTCGGTTTGCTTGAGTGCTTGATCGTAACGGCGGTTGAACTTGCGCAAGCAAAGGTAATGTCCCCTTCCTTTAACGAGGTCCCAATTAATCGCGATACCCTGTTTTTCCCAGAACTTGTTAAGGGACGGGAGGTCTTTGGATACCAGCTGTTCCTGGAGGTTTACCGTGTAGGTGGAAATGACCACGCGCCGTCCGCTGGAAGCTGCGAGAACGGTCGCGGGTAAAAGGTAAGCCATGGACTTCCCGACCCCGGTTCCCGCTTCGACGAGGAGAATGCCTCCGTCCGAAAGGGTTTGCCAGACGGCCTCGGCCATTTGCGCCTGCTCGGGCCTGTATTCGTATCCGGCGATGACCGATTTGAGAAGTCCATCTTCCCGAAAAGCCTCGGATATGAGTTGCCGGGAGAGCTCATTCGCAGCGACGCTCATTCCAGGAATATTATAGAACATGCAGGAGGGGGCATACAGGTTCGCTTAGCGGTCACCGGGTTCGTCATCCGAACTTTTCTGTTCATGTCCGTCATCTCCTGGCGGTGTACTTCCACTGGGCTTTGTCTTTCCGCTGGTTTCGTCGTTTCCGGCTGTTCCGCTCTTTCCACCGTCCTCGCCCTTTCCAGCGCCCTCGCTCGTTCCGCCATGCCCTTCCCTTCCGCGATCTCCGCTCTTTCTACCTTGCCCGCCCCTTCCGCCATTCCCGCCATTTCCGCCACCCTCGGGCTGTTCTCCCCCTTTGCTGCCGCCTTCCTTGCGCCGGTTGTCCTGTCCGGCACCATTGCCCTTATCTGTCTTGCCAGGGGTCGTTTCGTTGGCTCCGGCCTCGGCACCTCCGTCACCTCTGCCTGACTCCTCGCCAGCCTTTTGGAACATGTTCAGTATTTCCTCAACCACGTCCTCGAGCTCTTGCGGATCGTCGTGTTCCTTTAGCACCTTCAGGAAGTCGGAGGGGTTCGACACGTCAGGCAAGCCCGCACGGACCTGTTCTTCCGACAAGAGGCTGGTCATCCCCGGAGTTACCGAATCGCCCGGCTGATTCGACCCGGTATCCGGACCCGGTTTGCCCGGTCCGGTCGAGTCACCGGGCTTACCCGGCTGATCTTTGTTGCCGGAACTTCCGTTCGTCCCGGCCGGTCCCGGCCCGGAAGGCTCTATTTGAGCACCCCGGCTCTTGGCGGACAGCCCCCACACCAGGAGCCTTGCGGGCGACATGGACATGGTCCTGGCTTTCTCCCGCGTCTCGATGGTGAATCTGAACGTGTTGACCAGAGGGTTGGTCACCCCTGATTCTCCTCCGGTGCCCTGCCCTGCTTGAGCCGGGGGGAGCCGGAAATTAGGGGCGGCTTTACGCACTTGCTCTCGAATTCTGGCCTCAAGCTTCGTGACCTGCGGCGTTTCTTTGATGGGGATAAAACCGACGATGAAACCGGATGAACCTTTCTCGCTTTCGATTTTGGCGATCTCTGTAATGACCTTGTCGACTGGCTGGAACTGGTAGCGGATCTGGGTCAGGAGTCGTTCCCCCTCCTGGTTAAAGGCCGTTGCTGACCTGACTAGCCCCCGGTCGTTTACCTCCAGCTCCACGCTGCCCGACGAATCAACGGACACGTAAGCCAGAGCTGGTCTGGCCTCGATATATTTCGTATAACCAAAGAAGGACAGGAAAACCATGACGCAGGCCAACGCTACCGCCGGAACCCAGCGTGTCCAGGATGTCCACGGAGCGAAGGGCGAAGGGAGGAGGATTTCTTCTCCAACCATGGGGGGAATTCCGCGGGATTTAACTCTCAGGAAGCGGCCGTCCCTGGTCAAGACCACTGCATATCCTCTGCCTGCTCTCACCACTACTCCGCTGTCTTGGCTGGTCATTTATATGTTTCCCCCCTTTCCCAAGCCTAAATATTGCTTGAGAAACGGATAGTCTCCCGAGGCCGCCAGCAGTACCCCCACGATATACGTGGAGTGCCGCTGAAGAGTCTTCCGGGACACCCGGAGGCCGTCCGGCAGGAGTTCCAGGACGTCATCGACGGGAAGACGCCCGAGAGACTCTATCTTTTCCGCCAGGTGACGGTATTGGGCGAGAATCTCGGCCACCCGCAAAATGCGTTCCCGGGCGTCCTGGTGCTTGGGAGTTGCCCTGACGAGATCGTCCAGGGTGATTCCGCAGCGGCCAAGATCCTCCTTCCACCTCTCGATTTCATCCCGGCGCTCCAGGGCCTCCTGCCAGTCAACGTCTTCGGTAAGCACATTTGCGTACGAGGCGTTGCCATTCGAGCCGTCCCGCCGGGTGTCTGCTTGGACCATTCTTTTCCAGTTGTTTTCCTTCCGGTAGTGATCTATGACCCGGCGCTTAATGACCGTAGCTGCGAATGCTAAGAATCCCGCCCTCTTACTCGTGTACGCATCTATCGCTTCGTTAAAGGCCAGAAGCCCAACGGACGCTTCGTCGTCTTTGTCCAGAGATATGTACCGGCCAGTTACCGAAGATACCACTTTGAGGATAAATGGAGTGTAGTCCCGAATCAGCTTCTCCCTGGCCAGGGTGTCTCCGTCCCTGGCTCTGGCGACCCGGGACTCCACCGGTTCCTGCTTCTGGGATTTGAAAAACGACAGGTTCAATGTAGGTTCCACCGGTGTCAGGTTTCGTTGTCTTGCTCGTAATGACCTTCATTATTCCACCCCGGTTCCAACGTACCCTACTAGATCATCGCAACCACGACGCGGATTGTGGCAAATGAGAATCTATCCGTATCGAAAAGGAGGATTTCTTCACCAATGACAAGAAGTGCGATAGGGTGAACATCTGGGGTCCCGCGACGCGGACCCCTTAAGTATGATTTGCGTTGCGGGAGGGGCAAGAAGTGGCTCACGGACATGTGAAAGAGGCGAGAGCCACCCGTGCGCTTCTGTACGGTAACGAGGCCATAGCTAGGGGCGCATGGGAGGCGGGCGTGAAGGTAGCTGCGGGCTACCCCGGCACGCCCAGTACGGAGATAATCGAATCCCTCGCCGGATATGACGGTATCCACGTGGAATGGTCAACCAATGAGAAGGTGGCGCTGGAGGTGGCCATAGGCGCATCCATCGGCGGGGTGAGGGCTTTGGCTACCATGAAGCACGTTGGGTTGAATGTGGCTGCTGACCCCCTGATGACCGTGTCGTACATGGGAGTGAATGCGGGTCTGGTGATCGTGACGGCGGATGATCCGGGAATGCACTCATCCCAGAACGAGCAGGACAATAGATGGTACGGGCGGTTTGCTAGCGTGCCGGTGCTTGAACCCTCGGATAGTGCTGAAGCTCTCTACTTCACGAAGCAGGCTTTCGAGATATCCGAGAAGTTCGACGTCCCGGTCATAGTGAGGTCAGTGACCAGAATATCCCATGCCCGTTCCCTTGTGGAGCTGGGCGACCGGGTCGAGCCCGAACCCCGGCCCTACCGGAAAGACCCGCGAAAGTACGTGATGCTTCCCGCTCATGCCAGAGGCCGAAAACCTCAGGTCGTGGCGAGGGTGAGGGAGCTTCAGCAGTTTGCCAGCGAGTCTCCCATCAACCGGCTGGAATGGGGCTCGACGGAACGCGGCTTCATTACCGGAGGAATCTCGTATCAGTACGTCAAAGAAGCATTCCCTGACGCTTCCGTCTTGAAACTAGGCATATCCTATCCTCTTCCGGAACGCCTGATAAAGGATTTTGCTTCGAAGGTACGGGTTCTTTACGTCGTGGAAGAGCTCGATCCTTTCTGGGAGGATCTGGTTAAGGCGATGGGTATCTCCTGTCACGGGAAGGACGTCTTCCCCCAGGTTGGAGAGCTCTCCAGGGATTATATCATCGCAGGGGTCGAGAAAATCGAGGGTGCGATGGCAGTTCGCTTCCGGTCTCCAGAGGCGGCCAGCCAGGGAGCACGGCCTGCCGGTCAACGTCGGCAGGAGCGCGGACCGGAGGGAGGCCCGGAACAAGGGACCCTGCCGGGTCCCGGCGACCTTCCGCCAAGACCTCCGGTGCTATGCCCCGGCTGTCCTCACAGGCCCGTGTTTTATGTCTTAAAGAAACTCGGTCTCACCGTCACCGGCGACATCGGGTGCTACACCCTGGGGGCGTTACCGCCTCTGTCAGCGAAAGATACCACCACCTGCATGGGTGCTTCTATAGGACATGCGTCGGGGATGAGCCTGGGGTTGCCCCCTGAACAGGCCAGCAGGGTAGTAGCGGTCATAGGGGATTCCACGTTTTTGCATTCCGGGCTGACGCCCCTCATCAATATGGCCTATAACCGGGTATGGAGGCCTGTAATAATCCTGGACAACGGGACGACCGCCATGACCGGTCACCAGGGACACCCGGGCACCGGGTACGATGCGAGAAAAAAGCCCGCCCCCAGGATTTCCTTGGAGGAGATAGCTTCGGCCTGCGGAGCCAAATCCGTGTCGGTGGTCGATCCTTATGATGTAAAGTCGCTGGAGCGCACCATCAGAGAAGCTCTTAAGGAGCCGGCCTCGGTGGTGATAACCAGTAGGCCCTGCATTCTCCTGCCTCGTCAGGAACCCAAAAAGCGCTTGATATTCAAAGCTGAGTTGTGCCGGGAGTGCGGGTTGTGCATGCAACCGGCCTGTCCCGCTTTGGAGCCCGATGGCAAGAGACCGAGGGTGAATGAGGTCTTGTGCACAGCTTGCGGAGTTTGCGCCGAGATTTGTCCCAGAAATGCCCTGGTAGTCACCGAAGCGGAGGAGGTGCGGTAATCGATGGTGCCCAATATATCCCAGACGGCCAATGATTTTGCCGGCGTCACCGATGACGTCACAACCTGTGCCTGCGACGCTGTGCGGTCTTCTACAGCGCGGGCTATCGGTGTCGGAGTGCCCGGTACCGGCGGTGCCGGGAAGATTCCCGGTGTTGTTGGCCACATAGCTACTGCCCCCACGGGGGGAGCAAGACCTGGTGCGGCACGCCAGGAAACCATCATGTTTAAGGACTTTATCATCGCCGGCGTCGGCGGGCAGGGAGGACTCCTCGCCACGTCCGTGTTGGCCCGGGTTTTCGCGAAAGCGGGCTTCGACGTCAAGACGTCAGAAGTTCATGGCATGGCCCAGAGAGGCGGAACGGTCATAAGCTATGTGAGACGCGGTCAGAAGGTTTACTCACCCTTGGTACCCAGTGGTGAGGCCGACGTCATACTGGGCCTGGAAATCCTCGAAGCGTACCGGCAGCTTCCCGAACTCAAGGTAGGCGGACTCGTCCTGACCAGCGATGAACGAATCAAGCCCGTTCCGGTCATAATGGGTCAGGCCCAATATCCCGACATACGGCCGGAGTGGTTCTTATCCAGGGCGGGCCGGGTTTTGGTTATCCCCGCGTTGAACAAGGCGAGGGAAGCCGGAAACGTACGCGCCGCCAATACGGTGTGTCTGGGGGCGCTTTCCAGGTTCCTTGAGATTCCGGCGGACGTTTGGAAAGAAACCATCGCCGAGACGGTGCCACCTAAAGCTGTGGACGTAAACCTGAAAGCTTTTGAGATCGGGAGAGCTCTCGCTGGTACCGGGTCATAACCGGCAAGACACGGTGGGGGAGCGTTAAGGAGAATCCCGGCCTCCCCTTTCCCGTCTGTAAGGAACCGGGATATATTGGACCGAGGGTCTCCTTTGGGGCGGCTGGGGGTAGAGCTCCATGAGTTGGTAGACCTCTTCTGGGATGCCCACCTTTACGCGAAGACCTATCTTCGAGAGCTGGTCGGGTGTCAAAGGGTAGTCGTGGGTCCAGTTACCCGAGGTCAGGATATCAGCTATGTGCCCTGCCTCCTCTTCCCCGACTTTATCGCGGAGAAGCGAGGTTACGGTGTCCTTTACCTGGGCCAGAGCTTTTCTTGCCACATCCGCCATGATGAGAGTTTCGTCATCCACGTCGGCCAGCGGTTTCGCCTTTACTGCTTCGAGTATGGAGACGGCCGGGTACGAGCCGAGCTGGGGATCCACCGGACCGAGCACCGCGTTTTCGTCCATGACGATTTCGTCGGCAGCCAGCGCCAGCATCGTGCCTCCGGACATAGCGTAATGAGGCACGAAGACCGTTACCGGGGCACCGTGACGCTGGATGGCAAGGGCTATCTGTTCCGTAGCTAAGACCAGTCCCCCCGGCGTGTGCAAGATTATGTCGATGGGCATGTCTTTGGGGGTCATGCGTATGGCCCGCAGTACTTGCTCCGAATCTTCGATGCTGATGTATCTGGCGACGGGTAGACCGAGAAAGCTTATGGACTCCTGTCTATGGATCATGGTGACTACCCTCGAACCGCGCTTTGCCTCGAGTTTTTTGAGCATCCGCAAGCGGGCGAGCTCCACCTGCTTGTGTTTTAGGGCGGGATAAAAGAACGTCGCAGCCAGGAATATGAGCCAGAAAAGATTGAAAACGGCCCCGTTCATGATCCCCACCATCCATCCTCGGTCTTGCCGCGCCCGCTTGACCGGGAGATCGCTCCTACTCTATAGTTTCCTCCTTGGTTGAGGTCTTTTTCAGTGACTTGCCACGCCTCCCCGGCCGCCGCCCTCTGTGGTGCAAAAGGCGGACTCAGTTCATCCGCGGGCGGTCGCCCTCTTGCGTCGGTGGATAGTTTGCGCAGATGGGCGCCGGCTCTAACCTCGTCATTATTTCGTAGTGCGAGATACTTGACGCACGAAAGATTCAATGGTAGGATTCTCGTGATATGGATGAAGCTTCAGCTCGGAGCGATTTGGTTGATAGATCATACATTTCATGCGGTGCAATATCATACCGCGGCCCGGCACGGCGCGTTACGCATAAGCGCATGAGGCGGAGGGAGGGGAGAGACCGTGAGCCACATCTTACGGGGGAAATTCTGCGGTGCTGCGACTGTAGGCGAACGCGGGCAGATAGTCATTCCCGCGGAGGCCAGGAAAGCTTACGGGATTGACATCGGCGACAAGGTGATGGTCTTTTTGAGCCACCATGGCAACAGTCTCATTCTGGTCAAAGCTGACCAGGTGACCAGGATGCTTTCGGACACCATCACCCAGCTGGGAAGGATTATCGAGGAATCTTCCAGGGACGAAACGGATAAGTCCCGGTGCGATTCCGCGACACCTGAAGGGCGTTCGGAAAAAACTTCGGCGCCGGGAGAGCTGAAGCAAACCGGGAGGCAACCGGAATGAAAGTCCTCTTGAGACTCACGGAGTTCGCAAAACCCTACTGGAAACTCTTTGCGCTATCCCTCGCCCTCGTCTTCGTCATTTCAGGGCTGGGAGTGTTGCAGCCCCTCATCGTGGAGTGGGTCATAGACAATGTCCTGGCCACCGGAAAGTTTAACCTGCTGATATACGGTGCGCTTGCCATCGTGGGAGCTGTTGCGGTTCAGGGCGGTATCCGCTTCGTCCAGCGGTATACCATGGCCCTCTGCGGGCAAAAGGTCGTCTTCGACGTGAGAAACAGGCTGTACCAGCACCTGCAGCAGCTGTCCTTCAGCTTTTACGACAAAGCTCAGACCGGCCAGCTTATGTCGAGAGTGACGGCGGACGTGGAAACGCTCCAGCGTTTCTTCTCCAACGGGCTTGTGCAGATAATCCAATCGTTGGTGACATTTCTCGTCACCTTTGGAGTGATGATGGATAAAGATTGGAAGCTCACCCTCATCGCAATGATACCCGTTCCGTTCCTAGCCGACAGGGTTCGACTATACTCCACCAAAATCAGGCCGAAGTTCTGGGAAATTCAGCAAAAGCTCGCAGTGCTCACGGCCACTCTTCAGGAAAACGTGACGGGTCAAAGGGTGGTCAAAGCGTTCGCCAGAAAGGATTACGAGATCCAGAAGTTTGAGCGGGACAACGAAGCTCTCCTGCGTGAAAACGTTAGCACCCGCAGGATCGCCGCCTTTTACGAGTCCACGATGGGGTTTTTAACCGAGCTTTCCCTGGCCATCATTCTGTGGTACGGGGGCAGAAGCGTCATGAGGGGAGAGATTACCCCCGGCGAAATGGTCGCCTTCAGTATGCTTGTGATGCAGCTCATTTCACCCGTCAGGATGCTCGGCTTCTGGGTAAGCTTGGCCCAGCGGACTGCAGCGTCGGGAGAGAGAATTTACGAGGTTCTCGACACCAGGGCGGATGTCAGAAACAAGCCCGGGGCACGGCCGATGCCGAGGATAAAAGGGCGAGTGACCTTCGAGAATGTGAGTTTCTCGTACGACGGTAAACACATGGTGCTGGAAGACATAAACCTCGACGTGAAACCCGGGGAAACCATAGCTATCCTCGGGGGTACTGGCTCGGGGAAGAGCACTCTCATTAACCTCATACCCAGGTTTTACGACGTCACCGGCGGGCGGATTCTCATCGACGGCGTGGATATCAGGGACGTCACCCTGGACAGCTTGCGGCGGCAAATAGGCGTGGTGACCCAGGAAACTTTCCTCTTCTCCGCTTCGTTACGGGATAACATCGCGTACGGCAAGCCCCAAGCTTCGTTGGAAGAAGTGAAACGGGCTGCCGAAGCGGCCCACATTGCCGAGTTCATCGAAAGCCTCCCGGATGGATACAACACGATCATCGGGGAGCGCGGGGTCGGGCTTTCCGGAGGACAGAAGCAGAGGGTAGCGATAGCCAGGGCACTCCTAATGGATGCCAGGATCCTGCTACTTGATGAGTCCACTTCCAGCGTAGACGTGGAAACCGAGATGCGCATCCAGGAGGCTTTTTCGAAACTCCTGAAAGACAGAACGTCTTTCATCATCGCTCAAAGGCTTTCGACGGTGAGAAACGCCAACCGCATCATCGTGCTGGATCGCGGACGCATTGTTGAGCAGGGAACCCACGAAGAACTTCTGAAACTCGGCGGAATATACACCGCCATCTATAACCTACAGTTCAAGCCACAAGAGGAGCTCGAGGGCATTGCGGACGCGGCGAGGGAGGGACGGTAAACATGCATTTTCACGGACCCGGGCTCGATACCGGAGACCTGAGTTTAAAGGATGTGCAGTTCAAGCACATGGGCCGGTTGAAGGAATTCGTAAAGCCTTACGCCGGCTACCTCATCCTGGCCATGTGTTTGGTTGTAGCCATAACCGTGCTCGGCCTCATAGGGCCGCTCCTCACAAGACAGGCTCTGGATATCTACATCCCCGCCCACGATTGGGACGGACTCAACCGCATTATCCTGGTTTACGTCCTCATCCAAGCTTCCATAGCTGTTCTCAGGTACTCTCAGACTTATATCATGTCCTGGACGGGTCAGCGGATTCTCTTTCTCATGCGGCGCAGGATGTTCGTGCACCTCCAGGACCTCGGGCTTGACTTCTACGATCGCATGCAGGCGGGAAGGATTATGTCCCGTCTTACCAGCGATATCGATGCGTTAAATGAGCTCATCACCGGAGGAGTCATCAACCTCTTAAGCGACGTACTCAGCCTCGTGGGTATTATGTACATCATGCTGCGTGTCAACTACAGGCTAGCTTTGGTGAGTTTCATCACCCTTCCTTTGTTGTTCGTGACGGTGTGGTCCTTGAGGTTCAGGATGACCAGGGCCTACCACAAGGTTCGTCGCAGGATCGCTGACGTCAACGCCAACCTGCAGGAGTCCATCTCCGGCATGAGGATTGTGCAGGCTTTTTCGCGCGAAGACGTGAACATGGACAGGTTCAGCGAGACGAACATGCGAAACTTCCAGGCGAACATGGAAGCTCAGACTCTTCATGCGCTCTTTTTCCCGCTGGTAGAGGTCATCGGAGCTATCGGTACGGCGACCGTCGTTTACTACGGTGGACTGCGCATGTCCTGGGGAGATGCGGCCATCACGGTGGGGACCCTGTGGGCATTTCTCCAGTACGTCACGAGGTTCTTCTGGCCCGTTCGGGAATTGAGCGAAATATACAACCTGATCCTTCAGGGTGCAGTCTCGGCCGAGAGGGTATTTGAGGTCCTGGACTGGGAGCCAAACGTCAAAGACAGGCCCGGTGCGATCTGGCTTTCGGATGTGGCTGGGCGCGTCGAATTCAAGAACGTCACCTTTGAGTACCAGAAGGACTTGCCCGTGCTCCACGACGTGAACCTTGAAGCTCGGCCCGGTGAGACCATCGCTCTAGTGGGTCCCACGGGGGCAGGCAAAAGCACTATCATCAGCCTCTTGTGCCGCTTCTACGACGTCACTTCAGGAGCTGTGCTCATCGATGGAGTGGATATCAGGGACATCGCCATCGCCTCTTTGAGAAAGCATATGGGTATCGTCCTTCAGGACACGTTTATTTTCTCCGGAACCATAATGGAAAACATCCGGTATGGGAAACTCGATGCTACCGACGAGGAAGTTAAAGAAGCGGCCCGGTTGGTTGGCGCCGACGAGTTCATATCCCGGATGCCCGACGGTTACCAGACGCAAGTCGGAGAAAGAGGTTCCAGGCTTTCCGTGGGGCAGCGGCAGCTTCTGGCCTTCGCCAGAGCTCTCCTGGCCGATCCCCGAATCCTCATTCTCGACGAAGCGACGTCTTCGGTGGACTCGTACACGGAGCTTCTCATTCAGAAAGCTCTGGAGCGTCTCCTCAAGGGCAGGACGTCGTTCGTGATAGCTCACAGGCTGTCGACCATCAGAAACGCGGATCGCATCTACGTCATCGACGGTGGGCGGGTTGTCCAGACCGGTACGCACGAGGAACTTCTGGCGCAAGGAGGACTCTATAAGGATCTTTACGAAAAACAATTCAGCGGCAACCCGCTGGGGAACGCGGCGGCACGGTGACGATGTTCGCCGGGATGCTCGTGCTGATACCTGGTTAGCTGACATCACCCGGGCCCGGGACTCCCCGCGCGGGTATCTCGCGCCGATAATCCTGGAAGGGAGAAGTAACCATGCCGGACAGAGAAACGGTGCAAAGGCCCACACGGCCGAAACTTCTTTTGGGTCCTGGACCCAGCAACCCCGATCCCCGCGTATTGCGGGCGCTCTCTGAGCCGACTCTGGGGCATCTTGATCCCGACTTCGTTTCGATAATGGACGAAACCACCGAGCTTTTGCGTTACGTCTTTACCACAAAAAACCGCCTGACCATACCGGTATCGGGAACCGGTTCCGCCGGAATGGAAGCAGCTATCGTAAACACGTTGGAACCGGGCGACACCGCCATCATCTGCGTGGCGGGGGTATTCGGGGAGCGCATGGTGGATGTGGCGACGAGGGCCGGAGCTCACGTGGTCAGAGTGGATGCCCCGTGGGGTTCGCCAGTAGATCCGGACGATCTGAGAAAGGCGGTGAAGCTCAACCCGCATGCTAAGGTCGTAGGGATCGTGCACGCGGAAACATCCACCGGGGTTCTGCAACCTCTCGACGAAATCGCCCGCATCGCCCACGAAGCGGGGATGAGGATCGTTGTGGACGCCGTGACTTCCCTCGGGGGTATGAAAGTCCCCGTGGACGAACTGGGACTCGATTTCGTCTATTCGGGCACTCAGAAGTGCTTGAGCTGTCCTCCGGGTCTGGCTCCCGTGACGGTAAACGACGACACGTTGAACTTCATCAAGAACCGCAAGACGAGATGCCAGAGCTGGTACCTCGACCTGTCGATGATAGAGCGGTACTGGGGCTCTGAGAGGTTCTACCATCACACCGCACCCGTGAACATGATTTACGCTCTTAACGAGGCGCTGAGGATCATCAAAGAGGAAGGGCTGGAGGCCCGGTGGCGCAGACACCGTTTGAACCAACAAGCGCTGGTCGCGGGCCTCGAGGCGATGGGGCTTAATCTCGTGGTGCAACCCGAGTACCGGCTTCCCAGCTTGACCACGGTGTTCCTGCCCGAGGGCCTTGACGACGCCAGGGCGAGGAAGAAGCTCCTCGATGAATTCGGGATCGAGGTGGGCGGAGGGCTGGGAAAGTTCAAGGGCAAAGTGTGGCGAATAGGACTGATGGGAACCAACTCGACAAAACCGGTCGTCCTTACGCTGCTCACGGCCGTGGAATGCGTCCTCGTCGAAGAGGGCATTAAGGTTCCCCGGGGAGCTGGTGTAGCTCGAGCCCAAGAAATCTATTCGATGGCCCGGTGATTCGAGGCCCCGGTACTGTACAGGTGGTGGCCGAGCGCGCGGGTCCCACCGTGTCCAGTGGCCGGAGCATGTTGTATCCTTTTCCGGTTGTTGCTGTGACGGTGGGTTCTCCCAGAGGGCGCCTGCCGTAATGTGAATCTACTACCGGTTCGGTGTGCACCGAACGCAGGCTTTGTCAGAGTTTCGACAGGAAGGTGACGCGCAGTGACCACTTCATGGGCGGAGTTTCTTCAAAGATGGAGTTCACCGGGCATGGATGCCTTGGCCTACATAGTTACGAACCTTGGTTCGGAGCTCTTCTATACGATTGCCTTACCCATCATTTACTGGGCATGGTCCAAACGTACCGGCTACCGGCTGGGAATCATCTTTCTCCTGTCGATGTGGTTAAACAGCGCTGTTAAGTACGCCCTGGCGATACCACGGCCGTCGCCTACGGGAACGGTCAGGGTCATACATCCAGAAACGGGCGGCGGATACGCCTTCCCCAGCGGGCATGCCCAGGGCTCCACTACTTTTTGGGGCTACCTTGCCACAGAGGTGAGGAAGAAGTGGTTCTGGGTCGTCGCCTCCCTGGTTGTGATTCTGGTTTCCCTATCCCGGATTTACCTCAACGTCCACTGGCCCAGCGACGTTGCAGGTGGAATAGTAATAGGCGTGGCCCTGGTTGTCCTGGGATCTTTCGGCGGCAGGTTATTGGAACGGTTAAGGCTACCTGCGTATGTCCGCATCGCTGGTGCGGTTGTCGCTCCTTTGGTCCTCTATTCGATACACCATACCGGCGATGTTCACATGCTGGTAGGATTGCTCATAGGTCTACCCATCGGACGCGTGCTTGAAGAAAGTCTCGTTGGCTGGGATGAAAAAGCCCCGCTTCTCGTCCAAGTAGCTAAGGTGCTTCTGGGGATGGCGGGATTCCTGGTCGTTCGGATGGGGCTGAAGGCGGTGTTGCCCGACCTGGGGCTCATGCACGTCCTCCGGTACGCCGTGGCGGGCATTTGGGTTAGTTTCGGGGCGCCGTGGGCTTTCAAAGCTCTCGGGTGGAGTCAGAAATAGAGTGCCAATGATGATAATCTGCAACATCGAAGTAGCGAACTCCGGCACCGCCACATGCATAGTTCACGGAATCTCCAGCGTCTCCTCCCATGAAGAAAGTACCGTCGTCCGGGTAGTGGGCAGGTCGTTAGAGGCACCTCGACTGGATACGGAATACGTTTCTCCTACGTAAACAGCTTGAGCGCTCACTCGCACCGTAGCCTCCGGGGACATGTACACCGTGAAGACTGACTTTACCGCCGGCTCGTAGGGGCGCCATCGAATGAAAGATGTCCTTCTACCGGCTTCACGGGGAAGCTCTCCGGGGATTCCGAGGAAGTCCGAGCCGTCAATCTGAGATCGTCGCATCGTTCCGGCTCCTACCGGCGGACGGGAAACCTCTTCGAAGGTCACCTTCAAAAACGTGGGCATTTTCATGAGATTCGCGGCTAAGGTAACCTCGATGACTACTGTATCGCTGCCGACCTCTTTGACCCTATAGGAGAGACTGAGATCGGCCCACCTCTGCGTGAAATCTCTGAGCTCTCCGTAAAGCGGATAGCACGAAGTTACAGCTCTTAAGGCCCGGTTTCCACGTGCGGGTTCATCTCCGCCGGGGTAGTGCCGGATATCCTCCCCACGGGGGTCCCACCGTGCCCATGCGATCTCAGGGTCTACTTTGATATTGGGAAGGGGCCCGGTTCCAGATGTCTCATACAGGCACCGGAAAGAAAACACTCGTTCCACGAGGATCATCTCTTCGGGTATACCCCGCGGTAGTATCCAGGCGAGCGTGGTGAGGGCGGCTACGACAACCGTGCTTGCCAGAATGCCAATGTACCTGGGCAGTCTTCTCACGTGCCTGCCCTTCCTCGACCTGAGAGTCCGGTTGAGCTCGGCAGCAATCGCCGACGCCACCAGGAAAGGAACAAGTGCTGCGCGGTCGGGCCGGACGACACCGGCTATGACACTCTGGAGTCCCACCCACCCCCAGGACGCGTTAGGGAAGACGACTGCAGGGGCGGACGTAACGCAGATGACCGTGGCCTCGACGAGGCCGGATTGCCGTCGCCGGAGTGCCGAAAAGAAGAAAGAGAATAAAAAGCCGAGCAAAGCGAGGATGTACTGGGGCAGAGAAGACACATGATGCTCTCCCGAGGGAAGCGACAGAACGGCGCCGATCACCAGACCGCTGAGAAAGAGACAGACAAACGGTCGAGGATCGGAGAAGGTCGAAAGACGTCGCGCTTTCCGGTTCGTCCGCTGGAGCTCACCGGAAGTTCTGTCAAAATGCTTTCCCGCCAGGTACCACGAGAATAGCGCCAATACCGGAACCATCATCGCGACCCTCATGGTTCCCACCCTGGTCAGGTGTTCTCCTGACAGTCGAACGTATACCCCCAGAGCGAGCAGTGGCGGAAGAGGCCAGAAAAGGAACGAGACCAGGGTCAGGAAACCGCCGGGTTCCGCCAGACACGACCGGCCGGCGTTGGATGCGAGCAACGCAATCAGGCTCAACGCGACGGAACCTAAACCAACCCATTTGAGGAATCTGGTTTTGACCTGGTACAGGTTTCCTCCCAGCAGCACCAAGCTGTCGATACCGGTTTTTAAGGAACAAGATGTGAGAAAGCCTTGCTTAAGTTGTGTGGCCAGTTTGAATGCATAGCGCCTGGCAGTTTCGTGGTTGTGGTCAGGATACCTGACGAGGAGCGCCTTGCCCGTGAGCGTGGCGGGGCCTGGCAGGAGCGTGCGAACGAACTCATCGCTCATGCCGCGGGATGAAACTCCTTCCAGCATCAACACCTGGCACTCTCCGACATAAGCTTTTCTGAGGAGAGACTCCAGGCCGGCGCCTCCCTGAAAACTGCCGCTGACCAGAGCAAAAGCGACACCTTCCTGAGCGTTTTCGGCGAGGGCTCCAGCTACGTACAGGAGCATATCCTCGGGATGCACGGGTGACCCGTCGGAAAAAAGAGCAGGTCTGGGAAAAACGCCGTCCACGGAGGCAACCACGAGGATTCTTACCGGTCCCGGTTTTCTCGCGAGAAGGTTTTCACCGGAAACTCTGTACCAAACGGTCTCGTCAGGAGCGGCATGCGTGCGAATCACGCAGGAATACGGGATGATTTCCGGTTCCCAACCGCTCAGGGCGAGGCGGGCGCCGACCGCATAAAGAAGGTCGGCAAGGTCTCTCGAACCCGTCTCGAGCCCGGTTTGCTTTCCCGGCTCCCGGCTTTGAACGGTTGGCGACGATCCTAGTGTGAACGAGGACCTTGCCGGGATAACGAACTCTGCGGGCGCAGAATGGACGTTGCCAGAGATCCCTCCCACAGTGAGCCAGGCTGCGACCAGCACCAGAATCCAGACGCTCCGGCGACTGCGGGAACAGCAGCGGAGTGATACGGGTCCGGCGCTTTGCAGAGAGCTCCTCGAGCCCGGGTCGGGCGGAGAGCACTTCGAAAGGGCGTCACCAACACCGCAAGGGCGCTCATATCGCGGCTCTGGTCGGGTTCTGGGCTCACGTACGGGTCGAATCTGCACCGGGTGTCGAAGCACTGGCCGATCCCTCCAGCGGTCCCATGATGTGGCACTTTCGGCGAAAGGCGGGAGAGATCCTTCTTGTTCGACGACATCATCGAAGTAGTGTGGATGCTCTTCCAGCTATCGTCCACCTTCCCGGCATCGTGGCGTTATCCTGACACGGAGGAGCAAAAGGTTTTCCGGTGCACGTGTGGAATATGTGTTTTGGGTTTGTCTCTCACGATCATGGAGCTCAGTGGGGACAACCGCTCGGCATCATATTGAAAGGAGGTTCGGGGAGCATTCCTGGGGATTTGCGGTACCGATGCTCCCAAAAGGAAATGAAGATATCCGAGAGAGCTCGCGCCATTGGAGCTTCGCCTACGCTGGCGTTGGATGCCAGGACGAAGGAGCTTCAGAAACAGGGAGTCGACGTGGTTAATTTCGGGGTAGGCGAACCCGACTTTGACACTCCCGACCACATAAAGGAAGCTGCCATAGACGCCATCAGAAAAGGCTTTACCAAATACACACCATCCTCGGGCATCCTGGAACTGAGGGAAGCGTGTGCCAGGAAGTTCCGGGAGGAGAACGGCCTTGACTACAAGCCCGACCAGATCCTGGTCTCGGTGGGAGCGAAACATTCCATATACAATGCGGTAATGGTGCTGTGCGAAGCCGGGGACGAGGTCTTGATCCCCGTACCGTACTGGGTGAGCTACCCGGAGATGGTGAAGCTTGCAGGGGCAAAGCCCGTGTACATCGAGACGACTCCCGATACCGGGTTCAAGGTGAGGCCGGAGATGCTTTCCCGAGCTATCACTCCACGCACCCGGGTGTTCATACTGAACAGCCCATCCAACCCTACCGGAGCGGTATACACCAGGGAAGAGCTATCCGGCATTGCCGAGGTCTGCCTCAGACACGGCATCTGGGTGATATCCGACGAGATATACGAAAAGCTCATCTACGAGGGTGAGCATGTGTCTTTCGCTTCCCTATCGCCGGAGCTCTTGAACATCACCATCACGGTGAACGGGGTATCGAAAGCTTACGCCATGACGGGCTGGAGAATAGGGTACGCTGGTGGTCCCAAAGAAGTTATAAAGGCCATGGCCGACTTGCAGAGCCACGCTACCTCGAACCCCACGTCCATATCTCAAAAGGCGGCCCTCGCTGCCCTGACGGGACCTACCGGGCCTGTGGAGAGGATGCGGCAGGAGTTCAAAAGGCGCCGGGACTACATCGTCGAACGGGCGCAGAGAATGCCGGAGTTCCGGTGCTCAATTCCTAGCGGGGCATTTTATATTTACCCTGATGTAAGCGGGCTCATCGGGAAGTCCGTGGGGGGCAAGGTCATCACATCGAGTTCAGTCTTGGCCGAGATCCTGCTGGAGAAGGCGAGGATCGCGGTGGTTCCAGGCGAAGCTTTTGGAACCCGCGCGAATTTGAGGTTCTCATACGCAACTTCCCTGGAACGTATAAAAGAGGGAATGGACAGGCTCGAGGCCGTGCTCCACGAAGTACGGTAGTCCCCGGCTCCTGATGAAGAAGCAGCGAGCGGGGCAAGGCGGAACGCAGAGGCGAAATTGGACGTATAGCTTCTCCAGGATGAATGTCAATTCATCGTTGAGGAGAGAACGTTACTAGCTGTTCAGGCATTAGTCGGAGAGGGGCAACGGGTTATTGCGCTTTGCGGGAGGTACCGCCATGAGCCTTGTTGAGCAGTTCGTTACGAGTTTCGGGAACTTCAAAGGTTACCGGAAGTTAGCTACCCTCGGTTTCGGAAAGAGTTTCGTGTTCCTGTTGGTTTTCTTGATTGTGGTGTCCGTCATATGCGGTCTGAAGTTCGCGGCGACCATCAATCAGGTCATCGATGCGATTGTCGTCAATATACCCGATTTTGTCCTGGCCCGTGGAACGCTCACCCTCATACCCAACATACCGGTGCGATACGAATTGGGCTCACAGGTTTTGATCATCGATACCACCGGCGATACTACTGCCGAAGAATTTGTCGCGAGCTACCGCGATGGGTTGTTTATCGGTCCGTATCAACTGATATTAATGTCGCAGGGCAGAGCGCAGATGCTTCCTTGGAGCGAGCTTAACCCGACGCAAGCTCCCGTTACCAGGGACGATTTTATAGAAATGCTCGACGTGGTCAAGCCCTGGCGCTTTCTCGCCATCCCCGTATATTTCGTTGTGAAGCTCATAGTCAAGCTCTTGCACATTCTGATCTTGTCCATAGCGGCGTTGGTTCTCAACAGCATCATCGGGTCGCAATATGACTATCCTAAGCTGTGGAACATATCATTGTACGCCATGGTTCCCATAACCCTGTTGGAGACGGTGAAGACGGTAGCGGATTTACCGGTACCGTTCTGGAAGGGCTTGTACTGGCTGGGCGCTCTCGGCATAGTTGCGGTGGTGCTGATTAAGCTCAAGAAAACCCCGACGGAAGATGCAGCCCAGGCAGGCGAGGCGGGACTGGTGGAGCCTACGGCAGGAGGTAGCGCAGGAGGAAGCGGTTCGGCCGGAGCTGGATCGTCCCAGCCTCCCGTTGTACTGTGAAGGCGGTGAGTTTCTCCGGTGGGTGTACGCATACCCTTACTGAACAGGGGAGCAGATGGTAACGGAAAGGGAGAAGATGTTTTTCCGTCTTCCTGGGAAGGAGAAAAGGTGGCCGTGGTGGGGATGGGTCTCTCCAACACGGCCCTTGCTCGTTACTTGCTGAAAAAAGGCGCAAAACTCACGTGTTTCGATCGCAAAGGCCCCTCGGAACTGGGCCCTCGATTCCGGGAATTCGGCTCACAGGTAGGATGGAGTCTCGGGGAAGATTACCTGGAAAGCCTGCCTTCCTATAGATGGGTTTTCCTCACTCCCGGCATGAAGAAGCACGATCCGTCCATAAAGATGGCTCGGGCCAGGGGCGCCTTCATCTCGACGGAGGTCGATCTGTTCCTGCATCTGTGCCGCGCCCCGGTCGCTGGCATAACGGGTAGTTCGGGCAAAACCACCACAGTTTCCATGACTGGGGCGATCTTGCGGGAGAGCTTTTCACCGGACCGGGTATTCGTCGGGGGTAACATCGGGCAGGTTCTCCTGGAAAAGGTGGACGAGATCCCTCCCGACGGGAAAGTGGTCCTCGAACTTTCCAGCTTCCAGCTGCAACTTACCCATAAGAGTCCGCACGTGGCAGCTATCTTGAACGTGAGTCCGAATCACCTGGATATCCATGACTCCTTTCAGGAGTACGTGGCATCGAAGAAGAACATCTTCCGCTACCAAACGGAGCGGGATTGGGCAGTGCTCAACGCGGACGACCCCACGGTAGCGAAGTTTGCCGGCGAGTGCCGCGGCCGCATAGGCTGGTTTTCCCTGGGTGCGGGCCTGGGGCAGAAAGCTGCCGGCCCGTTGGCGGTGCTTCGGGACGGTGTTTTAACTCTGAAGAGCGATTCGGGCGAGGAGTTCCCCGTCCTGAAGAGTTCGGAGCTTCCGGTACCGGGCCGGCACAACGTTGCCAACGCCCTGGCAGCCATGATGGTTTCCTTCCTCATGGGCGCGGATATCGACGCAATGAGGCGAGCTCTCCGCAACTTTAAAGGTGTGGAACACCGGATAGAGTTCGTTGCTGAGGTCGCAGGCGTACGCTATTATAACGACTCCATAGCTACTTCGCCCGCCAGGACCGTGGCGTGTCTTGAAGCTCTCCCCGGGCCCATGGTGCTCATCCTGGGTGGCTATGATAAAGGTCTTCCTTTCCACGAGCTTGCCCGCAAAGTTGTCGGCAGGGATATTCACTGTGTGACGCTGGGGCAAGCTGCCGGAAAGATTCAGAAGGCGTTGACGGAGGCGGGAGGTGCACACCTCATACACGAGGAAACGGATTTCGAAAGAGCTGTGAGGGCAGCAGCGGATTTGGCGAAGCCGGGTTATTCCGTAGTACTCTCACCAGCCTGTGCCAGTTACGACATGTTCTCCAACTTCGAAGAACGGGGTAGGCGCTTCAAGGAGATCGTGGCCATGCTCGAGCAGGAAAAGGCCCGGTGAACGCTAAATTTCCAAAGGGAAAAACGGGGAAGGCAGGCTCGCACGGAGGAGATCCGGTAGAACAGGTCGAGAGTGCAGCCCGGGTAACCGGATTCGCGGGCGCGACCCGGCAGAGCGGAACAGAACGAGCCAGTTTTTAGGGGAGGAGTCCGCTGGAAGCGGAGCTTGAAGGAATGAAGGATTCTCGAGGCAAGTCCCGGCAAACGGTTGCCGGGAAGTGGCCGGCTTTGGATATCGAATTGATCGACGCCATCATATCCGCCTATCGGGGGAGGGGGCAAACCCTTCTCGCACCACACAGGGGAAATCCCGTGGATGTCCTGGTAGCCACGATACTGTCTCAGGCTACCAGCGACGTCCAATCGGAAAAAGCTTTCCGGAGTTTAAAGCAGGCTTTCCCGACCTGGGAGGAAGTGATTTTAGCAGATCCCCAAGATATCGAAGCTGCCATATCCAAAGCGGGTTTGGGCAGGGAGAAGGCCAGGAACCTTCAGGCTGCCCTGAAGAGGGTTCGGGATGACATGGGGAGAATAGACTTACAGAAACTCGCCGGACTCGACCCGGGGGAGGCAATGGAATATCTCCTTTCCCTTCCCGGTGTCGGACCTAAAACGGCCGCGTGTACCCTGCTCTTCGGGTTCGACGTGCCTGTTTTTCCCGTGGATACTCACATTCTGCGAATAGCGAAGAGGCTCGGGATAATCCCCCCGGCGATGTCCGCGAAAAAAGCTCAGGTGATATTGAACGAGATGATACCTCCCGACAGGATGCTGGAGTTTCACGTAGGGCTCATTGAGCACGGGCGGAAGGTGTGCAAAAAAAGAAAACCCCATTGCGACAACTGCGCCATCTCAAACTGGTGTGCGCGACGAGAGGTGTAATCTCCCGTGGTTCACTGAAGCTCTAAGACCTGGCCGTCCTTGTCCCGCGGCACATCTTTGGGGGAATTATAGTCGGGTTCGTCTTTGAGCTCCTTGCCGCAATAGGGGCAGATCCAACTCTTGTAATGAGTATCGGCCGAGTACGAAAGACCTTTACAAGCTGGGCAGTACTTCCAGGGCATAACTCATACCACCTTGTCATGTATTCAGCCGAACCAGATTTTACATGAATTCTGTGAAAAAGTCGATACTGGAGACAAAACTGTACGCTAGCACCCGGGCACCGGAAGAGCGGATCTGCCGGGCCAGCACGCAGCAGGCGGTGCCGGATGTGCGCCGCGCGGGCGCATGCCGGGTCACGGGGGTCGCCGGCCCCGGTAGTTCCGCCACACCATACGCGGGAAGCAGGAGCGCCAGAACCGCAAGGGCGCTGAAAGAGTAAGGACTACCGGAGCAGCAGCGACAGGATAAAAGGACACCGGGGGAGAGCTATTATGAAGTTCGTACACCTCCACGTCCATACCGAATGGAGTCTCCTGGACGGGGCGTGCCGGATTCGGGAGGCCGTCAAGAAAGCGCGGGACACGGGGATGCCCGCTCTGGCCATAACGGATCACGGAAACCTGTACGGAGTGGTAGAGTTTTACAAAGCCTGTCAGGAGGCGGGGATAAGACCGGTTCTCGGCTGCGAAGTCTATGTGGCGCCAGGTTCCAGGTTTCAAAAGGATTCCGGCGTCGATGATGCCTTTCACCTGGTTCTTCTGGCTGAGTCCCAGGAAGGCTACGGGAATCTTCTCAAGCTTTCCAGCGCCGGGTTTTTGGAGGGGTTTTACTATCACCCGAGAGTAGACCGGGAAATCCTCGCCAGGTACTCCAAAGGCCTCATCGCCCTCAGCGCCTGCCTGCAAGGGGAAATCCCGTATCACCTTCACAACAGGGATAGGGAGGCGGCCGAGAGGGCTCTCCGTGAGTACCTTGACATTTTCGGACGAGACAATCTGTTCCTGGAGCTTCAAAGGAATGGAGTCGCAGGGCAGGATGAGGTAAACCGGCAGCTCCTCGAGCTTTCGAAGAAGTACGAACTTGAGGTCGTGGCCACCAACGACTGTCACTACCTGAACAGGGGCGACTCAAAAGCTCACGATATCTTGCTCTGCATTCAAACGGGGAAAACCAGGGACGACCCGAAGCGGCTTAAATTTCCCGGAAACGACTTCTATATGAAGTCCCCCGGAGAAATGGAATCCCAGTTCCGGGAGGTCCCCGAAGCTCTCCGGCAGACGGTCGAGATTGCCGGGCGATGCGACGTTAAACTGGGCCTTGGAAAACTTTTGATGCCCGAGTTCCCCCTCGAACCCGGCCTGCGACCGGAGACGGTGCTAAGGGAAATGGCCGTGGCCGGTCTGAATTCCCGGTTCGACGGTCGCCCCGACGAACGGCGTCGCCAACGTCTGGAGTACGAGCTCGGGATGATCGAGAAGATGGGCTACGCCTCGTACTTCTTGATAGTCGCCGATTTCGTGAGGTTTGCCAGGGAGAACGGCATCGCTGTAGGGCCGGGAAGGGGTTCGGCCGCCGGGAGCCTCGTCGCTTATGCCCTCGGCATCACCGATATCGACCCGGTCGAGTTCGACCTGGTTTTCGAGAGATTCCTCAACCCCGAGCGCGTGACCATGCCTGATATCGATATCGATTTCGCCGACGACCGCCGGGACGAAGTCATCGATTACGTGCGACGTAAGTACGGTGAGGACAGGGTAGCTCAGATAATCACCTTTGGAACCATGCAGGCCCGGGCGGTGGTGAGAGATGTGGGTCGCGCCATGGGGCTCCCTTATGCCGATATCGACAGGGTGGCCAAACTCATACCGTATCAGCCCGGGATGACGCTGGAACGGGCTTTGGAAACGGTGCCCGATCTCAAGACGCTCGTAACGACGAAAAAGGAAATGGGGGAGCTCTTTGCTTACGCATCTTCTATCGAGGGAATGCCCAGGCACTCATCGGTTCACGCCGCCGGGGTGGTGATCGGACCCGGTCCCCTTAGCGATTACGTGCCCCTGGCCAAAACCCAGGAAAACGTGGTTGTCACCCAGTTCCCCATGGAATCTCTGGAAGAGCTCGGCCTGCTCAAAATGGACTTCCTTGCCCTGCGGACGCTAACGGTGATCCAGAGGACGCTGGAGCTGGTGAAGGAGTCGAGGGGGATCGAGCTGAAAGAAACGGACATACCGCTGGACGACCCCGAAACGTACAGGGAAATCTCCAATGGAGAGACCCTGGGCGTGTTTCAGCTGGAATCATCCTGGGTGAGGGACGTTCTCAGAGAACTGCGACCGGAGAAATTCACGGACATCGTGGCCGCGATCGCTTTGTGCCGTCCCGGTCCAATGGAACAAATCCCCGAGTTCCTCCGGGCTCGTCACGGAAAACCGGTATATCTCCACCCGTCTTTAGAGCCCATCCTGAAAGAGACATACGGGGTGCTGGTCTACCAGGAACAGATACTCAAGGTGGCTTCGACGATAGCCGGCTTCACTCTGGGGCAAGCTGATATCCTGAGGCGGGCCGTGGGGAAGAAAAAGGGTGAAATCTTAAAGGAAATGGAAAAAGCTTTTATGGAAGGTGCGGTGCGGAACGGTATCGACGAAAAGTTGGCCCGGACCATATACGAACTCATCCTGAAGTTCGCCAACTACGGATTCAACAAGAACCACGCCGCCCCGTACGCGCTGGTGGCGTATAGAACAGCTTATCTAAAAACTCACTACCCTCCCGAGTTTCTGGCCGCCGAACTTTCTTCGGTGGCGGGGTCCCAGGAAAAGGTGGGGCTGTACGTTGAAGAAGCCCGGCGCCTGGGCCTATCCGTGTTGGGTCCGTCCGTCAACGAAAGCCGTGTCGGCTTCTCGGTGCACGGAACGAAGATCAGATACGGCCTGGCGTCCATCAAAAATGTAGGTTTATCGTTGGCCAGGGCCATTGTGGAGGAGAGGGAGAGGTCGGGCAGGTATACTTCCCTCGAAGACCTCGTCATCCGGATCTACGGGAAAAGCGGGGCATCCCGCCGGGCTTTCGAAAGTCTCATCAGATCGGGAGCGTGTGATGAATTCGGCTCCCGCAAGTCGAATCTGGCCTTTCTGGAAGTTCTTTTATCCCGCGACCTGGGACGCACCATCGGACGCGCCGAAAATCAGCTCTTGCTTTTCGCGCCCGACCCGGAGACGACGAACGGGGAACGTCCCGCCGATCAGAAAGTCGCTGGTCAAGCCGGCGATCCTGAATCCGGTGGCTCCAGAGCCATCGAGCCCGAACTGGAAGGAGCCCTCCCGCTTACGATTCCGGGCGGGCGAGGATGTCACGCGGGAGGGGCACCTGCACCCGAAGGACAGATTCCGCTGTTAGAAGGATATTCCGAAATGACGCAGTATAAAAAGGGAAGACGTGAAGACGAGGACTTTCCGTTGGATGTGAGGTTGCGGGACGAAAGGGAGCTTCTGGGAATCTATCTCAGCGGGCACGTGTTGGACGATTACCGGGATGAACTTCGCAAATCGACTGTGCCCATCGGGGAAATCGATTCGGTGGCCGGAGGGAGGATGGTATCTGTAGGAGGACGGGTCGCATCCATCAAAGAAATTCGCACTAGAGCTGGCGAGCCGATGGCTTTCGTCACCATCGAAGACTTCACCGGATCAATAGAAATAATCCTGTTCCCGCGCGTTTTCTCCCAGGTGCGAAGCACGCTTTCCCAGGATAGCGTGGTCGTGGTTAAGGGAAGAGTGCAGGAACAGGAAGAAACTCGACGAATAATTGGGGAAAGCGTCAGGCTCCTTGAGCGACAGGAAGACTAGCAAGCTAACAGGCAAGAGCAAAAGGAAAATAACTAAGATGCAGCGAAAGGAGGGAAGCCCGCGACCCTTGACGGGGCATGGGCCCGCCTGTGTGGACAGTAGTTTACGTGGCGTCGGGATGGATGGAAGCTGAGCGCATCAAGAATATGCTGACCAGGGAAGGCCTCCTGGTGATGCTCAGGACCACGTGTACAGGTCGAGACGGGCGAGGACGGGAGGTGGAGCTCCTGGTGCCGGAAATCGAGGCGCGGGATGCCCACTGTTTGATCATGCAGATAAAGGGAGCGGCGAGGGTGTAACGTGAGGATATCGGTGTTGACCAGCGGCGGCGATGCGCCCGGCATGAACGCCGCCATAAGAGCTGTGGTAAGAAGGGGTATTTCTCGAGGAGCCGACGTGTTCGGCATTTATCGAGGCTATGACGGGCTGCTGGACGGAGAAATAAATCGAATGAACTTGAGCTCGGTTGCGGACATAATCCACCGCGGAGGGACGATCCTTCATACGGCCAGGTCTGAACGGTTTATGCGTCCGGAGGGGCAGGACCTCGGGGCTGCCAGGATAAGAGGGGCCGGAATCGACGGCCTCGTGGTCATCGGTGGCGAGGGTAGTTTCCGGGGCATGATCGAGCTGGAGAAACGCGGTGTCAGAACGATCGGCGTTCCCGGGACCATCGACAACGATATCTGGGGGACTGATTACTCCATCGGCTTTGACACCGCGGTGAACACAGGAGTGGAAGCGGTGAACAGGCTCAGGGACACCGCCACGTCCCACGAGCGCATTTTCGTCGTCGAGGTCATGGGAAGAAAAGCCGGTTTCCTGGCGCTCGCCGTGGGAGTGGCCGGAGGTGCCGAGAGCATTATGATCCCTGAGATACCCTTGTCCGTGGAGGAAGTCTGCGCAAGGCTCGAGCGGGGCATCGCTCGGGGAAAAAAGCACAGTATCATAGTGGTAGCTGAAGGAGCGGCCAGCGGCCTTGAGGTGGGGCAGAAGATAGAAAAGTGCATGGGCACCGAAGTCCGGGTAACCGTGCTCGGGCACGTTCAAAGGGGTGGTACTCCGACTGCGTTCGACCGGCTGCTGGCATCCAGAATGGGAGCGAAAGCCGTGGATTTGCTCCTGGAAGGCAAGTCAGGGCTCGTCCTGGGAATTCACGGTGATACCATCGTGGCAAATCCGGCCGAGGAAGTCGTAAGCAAGCAAAAGGAAATCGACAGGGAACTCTATGAGATGGCCGAGGATCTTGCCAGGTAAAAGCAGTGTCTTGGTGAGCGACAGGAAGCTTTGCCAAACTTAGCGGTGTTCCAAGACAGGCAGGGGGAATGTGGATGAGCGGTTGTCCCAGGAGACCTAGGACCAAAATCGTCTGTACCATAGGACCAGCTTGTCAAAGTGAAGACATCCTGGTTCAAATGATCCACTGCGGCATGTCGGTAGCCCGGTTTAACTTTTCCCACGGCACTAGGGAAGAACATGGTGCCAGAATCAACCTGGTCAAAGCCGCCTCCCGGCGTGCGGGCCGGCGCACCGGTCTCATGCTCGATACAAGAGGGCCGGAGATACGCCTGGGGTTGTTCGAAGGAGGCCGCGCTCACCTTCGGCCCGGTCAAAGGTTTGTTCTGACTTCAAGAGACGTGACGGGTACCTCGGAAATCGCCACCGTCACATATAAGAAACTACCCGAAAGGGTCTCGAAAGGTTCCAGGATACTTCTGGACGACGGCAACATAGTGCTGGAAGTAAACGAGGTTTCGGGGGAAGACATTTTCACCAGGGTGCTTAACGAGGGCGTGATATCCGACAGGAAAAAGGTGTCGGTACCCGGTGTTGACCTCGGCCTGCCCGCCCTGGATCCTCGGGATGTCGAGGACATCAAGTTTGGCGCGTCGATGGGGATAGACTTCGTGGCTGCTTCCTTCGTGCATACCGCCGGGGACGTCCTGGACGTCAGGCGGGTGCTGGAGGAATCGGGGAGTTCCGCCCAGATAATCGCCAAGATAGAGTCGGTTGCAGCTGTCAAGAACCTGGACGAAATACTCAAAGCGTCAGACGGGCTCATGGTGGCCAGAGGAGACCTCGGGGTAGAGTTTCCTCCCGAAGAAGTACCTCTTTTGCAGAAGATGATGATAGCCCGGGCCAACCTTCTGGGTAAGCCGGTGATCACCGCGACTCAGATGCTCGAATCGATGGTGGAAAAACCCCGGCCTACCAGAGCGGAAGCTTCCGATGTGGCCAACGCGATCTTCGACGGGACGGACGCGGTCATGCTCTCGGCAGAAACGGCGACGGGTCTTTATCCAGTCGAAGCGGTGCGGGTGATGGCCTCGATCGCGCTTAAAGCTGAGGAAAGTATGCTGGGCGGGTCCTCGGCCGGTCGGAGTACGTGGCAGGTTCCGCAAATGCCGGACGAAATTGCGGTACCGGCTGTTAGATGTTGTCTATCTTCCTCTGAGGTGGCACCCACGATAACGGAGGTTATCAGCAGGGCTGCCGTAAACGCATCGCGCGACCTTAGGGCCTCGGCGATAGTGACGCCCACGGAATCCGGCTACACTGCCAGGATGGTTGCGAGGTTCAGACCTGCAGTACCCATACTTGCGGTTACACCTCACGAAAAGACGTTAGGACACCTCACCCTTGTCTGGGGGGTGGAGGCGCGTCTGGCGCCCCCGCTTTCTCCGGGTGGGTTTCCTTCTGACGCCGCCGTCGAGATCTTAAGACAGGAGGGGCTTCTAGAAGACGGCTCTCTGGTTGTTCTCACGGCGGGAACGCCGGTCGGGATAGCCGGGACCACTAACATGCTTCAGATCCGCACAGTGGGCGACGTAATAGTCAAAGGAGCCGGAATCGGTTCACGACCGGTATCAGGCATTGCGAGGGTAGCTATGTCGGGCGAAGAAGCTTTTGCGAAGATGGGCGAAGGGGATATCCTGGTTGCGGCGACCGTGGATAGGAGTTTTGTACCGGCCTTGAAGAAGGCCGGGGGTCTCGTCATGGAGCAGGGCGGGCTCACCTCTGACGGTGCGGTGCTCGCGCTCCAGCTTAACATCCCCGCTGTGGTAGGTGCCTCGAGAGCGACGAAGGTGATCAGAGACGGTGAACGGGTGACGCTCGACACGCCCAGGGGAGTGGTTTACAGGGGATTCGCGCAGGTGCGGTAGGGTACGCGAGAGGACGGGATTGGATGACGCATTGGGCGTACTAAGACTTGACCCGGCGGGCGAAGGTGCAGTGAACGATTGCATACGGTGACCGGCTTACACAGTTTGTACGACTTCCATTGTCCATATGGTATCATAAAGGTGTTGTACAGCGGTCTGTCCGACGAGAGCGGGGGCCCCGATTTCTCCGTACCGGACTTAACGGGTAGAGGGGAGTAACCGGCGACGGGTTTGCGGAGCGAGTCTTGATGTGCTGGTTCGGCACGAAAACGAGCTCTGGAGGCCCGGCGTCGTATCCGCCGTCAGCACGGCGAAAGCCCGGCGGAACGGTGAGTGGTGAGACCTCTGTCCTGCATCGCAGGATAGGGGCTTTTTTATTGGGCGATGCAACCCCGGGATCTGGCTGGTCCGCGACTGCTCGCGCGGCCACATGACAGAGGCTTTCTTGTTGGGGAATGCAACCGTACT
Source organism: Candidatus Fermentithermobacillaceae bacterium (assembly GCA_012842495.1). GTDB lineage: Bacteria > Bacillota > Sulfobacillia > Fermentithermobacillales > DUSS01 > DUSS01. The sequence goes on along the minus strand of DUSS01000027.1, from coordinate 98,536 downwards.
GAGTACCGCCAGAAGCGGCATGAATACACAGACAGTTTTTGTTGAAAGGGAGGAGGACCATCAAGTGAACGGACTTTTCGGTGGCTTTCTGGCACTCACGTGGGGACAAGCCCTGATGATCGGTATCGGTCTCGGACTCATATACCTTGCCATCGTCAAACAATACGAACCTGTACTACTTCTGCCCATAGGGTTCGGGGCGATAATCTCCAATATTCCGTTCTCGTCGGCCGTGGGTGACCACGGGTTTCTAACGATTCTGTACCGGGCTGGCATCATCACCGAACTCTTTCCGCTCCTCATATTCATTGGCGTAGGAGCGATGATAGACTTCGGGCCTCTTCTTTCCCAGCCGTTCACCATATTCCTGGGGGCTGCGGCCCAGCTGGGCATATTCCTCACCATGCTCATGGCGGCTCTGGCTGGCTATCCTTTAAAAGAGGCGGCCGCCATCGGAATTATCGGCGCGGCGGACGGGCCGACTTCCATTTATGTAGCTACCAAGTTTGCTCCGCGTCTTCTGGGTCCAATCTCGGTTGCGGCGTATTCGTACATGTCCCTGGTGCCCATCATCCAGCCGCCGGTTATAAGGGCCCTTACTACCAGGGAGGAACGCAGGATCAAGATGCCTCCGGTAGCTGCCGTGGAAATCCCCCGCCGGACGAGGATATTATTTCCCATTATTGTCACCCTGCTCGCGGGCATGATCGCTCCGGAAAGCGTGGCCCTGGTCGGTTCCCTCATGTTCGGAAATCTCTTGAGAGAATCGGGGGTTGTTGACAGGCTTTCCAGGTCGGCGCAGAATGAGCTGGCGAACCTGACCTCGCTCTTCCTGGGTATTACAATTGGCTCTACTATGAAGGCCGAGCAATTCCTCACGCCAACCACTCTAGTGATCATCGCCATGGGCTTCGTTGCGTTTGTCCTGGATACGGCAGGTGGGGTATTGTTCGCGAAATTCCTCAACCTGTTCAGGAAGGACAAGATCAATCCCATGATAGGTGCCTGCGGGATTTCAGCGTTTCCGATGTCGGCACGGATAGTTCAGAAGATGGCCCAAAAGGAAGATGAGCAGAACTTCGTGCTCATGCAAGCTGTGGGTGCCAACGTGGCCGGCCAAATCGCTTCGGTCATCGCGGGGGCGATGGTGCTGGCACTGGTACGGTGAGACCGGACCTTGGGCGGGACTGACATCATAGCTTCCCGTGAAAGGCAGGTGCTTCTCAGTGAACGCTGTAGTTGTGGAAACGCTCCGGATTGGCGGCATTTCCATGCTGACGATATTCGGAGTCATGGTGGTGCTGTATTTTGCGATGAAAATTATAAAGAGGTGAGAAGGCACTGGTGGGCGAGCCAACAACGCGTCAGTCGTTTTTTGTCTACCAGCGCTTAGAGCGATAGCATGTTGCGGCCTGCTAGCCGCCGAGAAGCTCGACCGTGTGCGGCCAAACTCGGTGGAAATGTGAGCGGATTGTCAGTCTCGCGCAGTGAATGGCAGCTTGCGATACAATTGGTCTTGCTTGACCGGGTTTCCCGGACCCAAGCTTGAGTACACCGGTCTACAGAAAGGAGCGAGGATCTGTGAGTCAAGCCCGGATGGCATCAAATCGGACGGGTGTCGTGGCGGTGCTCGTCGAAGCCAAATACGAAGACCTGGAGCTGTGGTACCCGGTCTACCGGCTTAAAGAAGCGGGTTGCAGGGTACTGATAGCGGGTACCGGAAAGCCGGAATACCAGGGTAAGACCGGCTACGTGTGCCGGCCGGATCTATCCGTTCAGGACCTGCGCGTTGATGACATCGATGGCCTGGTCATCCCTGGAGGGTACTGTCCCGAGAAACTCAGAACCAACCCGGACGCCCTGGATCTCGTGAGGGAAGCTTTCTCCAAAGGTAAGGTCGTGGCGGCGATCTGTCACGGACCCCAGGTCTTGATTTCCGCAGGCGTCCTGAAAGGAAGGCGAGTTACAGGCTATAGGGGTATTTGGGACGACCTGCGAAATGCGGGGGCGATAGTCGTAGACGAGCCGGTGGTGGTAGACGGAAACCTGATTACTTCCCGTACTCCTGACGACTTGCCCGAGTTCGGAGCGGAACTGGCCAGAAGGTTGGGAAGCGGTTAGTTGGCAAGGGGTTGCGTGTGCCTGCACTCGAAACTGCAGCTGGACGAGATTGCTTTCCTCCCGGAGACGAGATTGAGGTAGACCTAGATGTGTGCGAGGTAGAATGCTCCGCCAGGGCGGAAGTTGCGATTCCCACTATATACCAGAGGAATTGCGCCGGGTGTGTCGAAAGAGAGTACCTAGACTTGTAATTACAACAGGACAAATCGAAACGATGAAATGCGAGGAAGCTGTGCGCCGAACGTTCCCGCAGGGAGCCGCAGGATACGCTTGCTCCGGCGGTGGGCCAACTCAAGAGCAAGGAAGACATCCGTCCGGAGCCGGTCTGCGGTGATCATCTCGGTGGCGCACCGGATGGGGGCACGGAAGTGGCATTTAGACTCGAGACGAACGGGCGCCTGAATGGTGGGAGTCCGGTACCGAAGTACCACCAGCTGAAGCAGATCCTGAAGGAGAAGATCGAGACAGGGGAGTGGGCGCCGGGAGATCTGATACCATCGGAACCTGAGCTGTGCAGGATGTACGGTGTCAGCCGGACGACCGTGAGGCAGACCATGGCAAGCTTGGTCAGCGAAGGGCTGATCGTCAGGCAGCAGGGCAAGGGGACCTTTGTCGCAGGGCCCAAGATCGAACAAGAACTCGTCGGTTTCTACAGCTTCACGGAGGATGTGATGCGCAAAGGTCTTCGCCCGCGCTCTGAAATACTGTCAAAGGGCGTCACCGCTGCGAGCAAAGCTGTCGCGTCCAAACTTGGGCTTGCACCCGGGGAAAGGGTGGTTTACCTGACGAGACTTCGCCTGGCCGACGAGGAGCCGATCATGCTCGAGACTTCATACCTGCCTGAGAAGTACTGCCAGGGCCTGGACCGGATCGATTTCCGGGGCAGGCCTCTGTACGACGTCCTGGGTCAAGACTTCGGTGTGGAGCTGACGAGGGCCCGGGAGACTTTCGAAGCTGCTGTGGCGGACGAGTACGAGGCATCGTGGCTGAGAATATGGCCCGGAGCTCCGGTGATGCTCCTTGAACGTCTGGCTTATATGAAAGGGAAAGATGGGCAGGACACGCCAATTGAATTCTGCCGGAGCGTCGTTCGGGGAGACCGGTGCCGTTTCCAGGTGGATCTGCCGAAGAGGGATGCTTCATCGAGGTAGGATCCACGTAGCAGGAGGGGTCAGGAGGCGGCGAAGACCGGGTTACTGAACTGAGCCAGCTCCACTGTCTTTTCCCGTGGCGATTGCCCGGTATGTGGTGGCGGAACACATCATTACAACATGAGGTTACAACAAAATTGTCATTAAGATGAGGGAGGAATTTGGATTGCCAGGAGAACGCACCTGGAGCGAAATTCGAAGTCAGCCACAAGTGTTGAAAGCGGCCATAAGTGAGGTTGAAAGTTACCTGCGCGACGCGGAAAGAATGTTTTCGGCCCCGCCGCCTCGCGAAATCGTGCTAACGGGGTGCGGTTCCTCGTATTACCTTGGTCTTTCGGCTGCGAGCATCTTCTCGAAATTCCTCAGATTGCCGGCCAGATCTGTGCCGGCTTCCGAGATTATCCTCTATCCGGAAACCGTGTTTGCGCGGAATGGAAGCACTCTCGTGATCGGGATCTCGCGTTCGGGTGAGACCAGCGAGACCGTCGCGGCACTGAAAGTGGCGGCGTCGTTTGCAGGAAACCGAATTATGTCCGTGTCCTGCAGTAAAGACGCAGAGATCGCCGCGACCGCCGGATTCCATCTCGCACTCGCCGACAGCGACGAGGCGAGCGTCGTGATGACCCGGTCGTTCACCTCCATGCTCCTCGCCCTGCAAGCCATCGCTGCCGCGATCGCAGGAGACTCGCGAAGGTCCCGGGCCGTTCATCAGGTCCCGTATATCGTGGAGCAGGTAATACAGAGAAACGCCGGCGCGCTGGAGAAGCTGGCTGCTGACAAGAGCGTAGCCAGGTACGTGACCCTCGGTAGCGGACCTGCGTACGGGATTGCCTGCGAAGGGGCGCTTAAGATGACGGAAATGGCTCTTGAGACCGCGCAGCCGTTCTACACCCTGGAGTTCCGCCACGGCCCGAAATCACTCGTGGACAAGTCCACCCTCGTGATTTCGATTCCGTCGGACGCGCTTGCGGAACAGGAGACGTCTCTCCTTGAGGAGTTACGAGGCTTCTCGGGTCGAATCGTAACCCTTGGCAAGGCGGTTTCCTGCGCGGAGGTAGTCTTGGATGTGCCGGTGGAAAGTCTCGACGATTGGGACAGGGTGGTGGCAATGGTCGTTCCATTGCAGATGCTCGCGTATTTCAAGGCCATGAAGAAAAATCTGGACCCCGACACGCCCAAGCACCTGTCGCAAGTGGTGAGGATAGACCTCGACGTGTTGGGATCAAGCGGCGGAGGACCGGAAGCCTTATGAAACTGTCCGAGCTGATAGAGGGGCGGATCAAGCTGAACGTTCCCGCGACCAACTGGGAGGAAGCGGTGCGGGCAGCGGGGGCTCTGCTTGAGTCCAAAGGGGATATCTCGCCCGCCTACACCGAAGCCATGGTCAAGGTGGTGAGGGAGCTGGGGCCCTACGCGGTGATCGCCCCTGGGGTCGCGCTCCCGCATGCCAGGCCCGAAGACGGGGTGCGAAGGAGCTGTCTCGGACTGGTGCGGCTGGCGGCGCCGGTGGAGTTCGGCAACAAGGCAAACGACCCGGTGGATCTCGTCTTTCCCCTGGGAGGCACCCGCGATGAGGGGCATCTCGAAGTATTGGCGGCTCTGGCCGGCTTTCTGTCGACACCTGGCAATTTGGAAGCTATAAGAAAGGCAAGAACGGAAGAGGAGGTTCTCTCGGTCTTCCGGCAGGGTGAGCGGAAGGAGGTGCCCGGTGATGCGAATCGTGACGTTGTGCGGGATGGGATTCGGAAGCAGTTTGATGCTGAAGATGACCATCGAGGATATCTTGCGGGCCCGCGGCATTAAAGCCGAGATACTGGCATGGGACTTAGGCAGCTTCAAGGGCCAGCAGGCGGATGTCGTAGTCGCACAGGATGACATGGCGCGACACCTCAAGGACTATCCTGGAGTTGTAGTGCTCATATCCAACCTGGTGGACCGTAAAGAGATCGAGACGAAGGTCGTCGGGGCGGTGGAGGGGTTACTCAAAGGAGCGGGAGGCACGAAGTGACTCCGGTCACGCGGGGCAGGTGAGCGGTGGAGGGGCCGTCCCGGTGACGGTAAGGTTCGGTTGCGATGCTCCGCCGCCGGTACGATTAGCGCACCCGTCACCGCAACAGGACGGCAAAGGCTAAAGGAAAATGCCTTCCTGGGGGGTGAGATTGGACAAGCAGCAGTAACCCGGTGGTTTGCCCTAGGCACAACAAGTCGGTAGTCGTCATGGGTTCTTGGCAACCTTCCGATCGTCCCACGGCGGGCTCCGCCGGGGCGCACGGAAGACGGTAGACAACGAGGCGTCCTCACGACTGTATCTGACGGGAGGGAGAAACATGCTGGACTTCATCGTGGAGTTTTTCACCACGCCGGCCATCGTTATCGCGGTTGTTGCCTTAATCGGGTTACTTGTGCAGCGGAAGTCCGCGGGAGAGGTCATCGCCGGAACCATCAAGACCACTCTGGGATTCCTCATCCTTGGGGTAGGTGCCGGCGCGATCGTTGCGTCGCTCGACCCGATCACGAAGATGTTCATGCAAGCGTACAAACTCGAAGGCTTCGTTCCCTTCGACGAGCTGGTGGTGGGTTCGGTTGCGGCGCAACTTGGGCGCGAGACCGCGCTCATCCTGGGATTCGGATTCCTCGTGAACCTCATACTAGCCCGGCTGACCCCGTGGAAATACATCTACCTGACGGGTCATATGCTGTGGATTCACGCGGGATGCTGGGCGATCATCCTGCATTCGCTCGGACTGTCCAGTACTGCCATAATCGCGATCGGTTCTATCGTCCAGGGATTGTACACCACGCTGTTCCCCGCGATGGCTCAGCCGTTCATGAGGAAGATCACGAACTCGGATGAGATCGCTTTCGGACACGGGCAGACCCTTCTCAATGTGGTGGGAGCTCTTATCGCGAAGCTCTTCGGAGACCCCAAGCATAGCGCCGAAGAGGTCAAGGTTTCCGATAAGTGGAACTTCTTCAGGGACATGGCCATCTCGATGTCTCTGATTATGCTCATTGTGGGCATCCCCGCGTCCCTTATAGCTGGGAAGGACTTTGTGGAAGCTAACCTGAGCGGAGGCCAGAACTTCCTTGTCTTCACGCTGCTCAAAGCTCTTGGCTTCACCGCCGGTGTACTCGTGCTGCTCCAGGGCGTCCGCATGTTCATAGCGGAGATGGTGCCCGCTTTCAAGGGAATCGCCACTGTCGTTGTGCCCGGGGCCAAGCCTGCACTTGACTGTCCTGTGATATACCCGTACGCTCCCAACTCGCTCATGATCGGCCTCATCAGCGGAAGCGTAGGTCAGGTGCTGGCCATAGCGATCGCCGCGGCTCTGCGCTGGCCGATTCCGATTCCCAGCATGATCGTGGCGTTCTTCGCCAGCGGCTCGGGCGCGATATTCGCCAACGCCGTCGCGGGACGCCGTGGGGCGATATTCGGCGGATTCTTCTGGTCTTTTGCCGGCTTCCTCCTCGCGTCCTGGGCTATGCACGTAAAGCTCTTCGGTGACCTCGCGGCGCTAGGTGCTACTGGAGTAGGATTCGTCGTTCCAGACGGGATCGCTATAGCCGGAATCATTAAGCTAATCGGAATGCTGTTGGGTTTAGGTAGCTAAAGCAGCAGATGACCCGGTAGGACCTCCGGGTTCAAGCGCTTGTCCTCCCGCAGCCTGCTGGGGACCTGAAGTTGCGCGGTAGGTCCCCACAGCCCCTCGGGTGTGGCGCGGCAGGTGCAAGCTCACACGGTGCCGGGGCCCGTTGCGCCGGTAAGAGCAGGCGTGACGGGCCCCTAGCCCGCAAGGGTTGCCCGGAGGGTTGGCCGGGCAGGGAGCAATCTGTCTGACGCAACTGGAGTCGAAGTACACCAAAGGGAGGGTGTAGAAGAGGTGCAGTACGCGAGCATTTACTTCGATATGATACAGAAGCTCCTCGCCAAGACATGGAATTCCCAGAAAGAAGCCATGCAGAAGGCCGTGGACGTCATGACAGCTTGCGCAGAGCGGGGTGGGTTGATCCACGTCTTCGGCTGCGGGCACACGCAGATCCTTGTGGAAGAGGTGTGGTTCAGAGCGGGCCAACCCTCCTTCATTAGCCCCATCTTCGATCAGGGGCTGTGGCCGCATAACGCGCCCCACAAGGGAAGTGCTCTCGAGAAACTCGAAGGGTACGGGAGGTTGATCTTCGAGAGTCACGATGCGAAGCCCGGAGAGGTGATCATCGTACTGTCCAACTCGGGCCGCAACGCGGTGCCCATCGAGGTGGCTCTCGAAGCTAAGAAACGCGGGCTCACGGTTGTTGGAATTACTTCCATGGAGTATTCCACTCGCGTGAAGTCCCGCCACTCCAGCGGCAAGAAACTTTACGAGATCGCGGATATAGTTATCGACAACGGTGGGCCCGAAGGGGATGCGATCGTCCAGATCCCCGGGCTCAAACAGAAGGCCGGCCCGTGCACGACCATCACCAACGCCGCGATACTCGATGCGATGCTTGTTCAGGTGGTGGCCAATCTGGTTGCCCGAAAGGGCAGCGCCCCCGTTTTCGTCAGCGCGAATCTAGACTTGCCGGCTGACGCAAACGAAGGTTACATCGCGCCCTATCTTTCCAGGGTTCATCACTACAAAGGCTGAAACTGTAAGGTAGGGAACGACTCCCGACCCGGTCTCGGGTGGCGTGTTCGCCCGGGTCGGGTTGAAGAATTTTCGTCTCCCGGCAGGCCCGGTCCGATCGAAGAAAGAGAGGTTCGGGTCCTTGCCGGGGAGCGATGGGAGAAAGGGTGCTGAGCCATGATAGCTGGGGATGCAATAGAACTTAGAAACGTCCTGGCGGTGACCCCTGCGGGGGTGAAGCGGGCATCTGTTACCGTGAGGGACGGGGTCATCGTGGATGTGGCGGACTTGTCCGGCGGTATCCCGGAACGCAGCGGGGAGGTCATCGCAGCAGGCGAGCGCGAAGCATGTCCCGACACACCGGCTCGCACCGTCATCGACGCGGGCGGGCGGAGGGCCATTCCCGGGTTCATCGATCTTCACATCCACGGCGCGAACGGGTTTGACGCGATGGACGGTAATGCGGGGAGTCTTCGCGCCTTGTCGGAAACGCTGGTGAAATGGGGCGTTACTGCTTACTGCCCCACCACGGTCGCCGCCTCGCGGCAGGAGCTGTGCAAATCCCTCGAGGGCATTGCAGAAGGAGTATCGTTGTCCCGCGGTCCGAACTGGAAGGGAGCGGAGATCGTCGGGTCTCACTGCGAGGGCCCTTATTTCGCCAGAAACAGGCGGGGGGCTCAGCCGGAAAGCGCCATACGTAACCCCAACATGGAGGAGGTGGGGGAACTGTGGGAGTCATCCCGCGGGACCCTTCGCATCTTCTCGCTCGCCCCGGAGTTACCCGGGGCGATTTCCGCGATCGAGTGGCTTAGACAGCGGGGAGTAACGGTCTCCGCCGGTCACACCGATGCGTCATTCGAGGAAGCAATGCGCGGTGTCAAAGCGGGCATCTCTCAGAGCACCCACACTTTTAACGGCATGCGGCCCATGGCTCACCGGGACCCCGGCATCGTCTGCGCAGTTCTCACCGCGGATGCGGTGGACGCGGAAGTGATAGCCGACGGAATGCACGTTCATCCCGAAATGGTGAAGCTTCTGGTTCGGGTTAAGGGGACTGACCGGGTGATCGCCGTGTCGGATCTCACTCACATGGCGGGACTTCCACCGGGCCTGTACAGTCTCGGCGACACGCCTGTCGAGCTTACGGCGTCAGGAGCATTCGTTCGGGGTACGGGCGGACTTGCGGGGAGCGTCAGCCCGCTGCTCGTCGCGTTCAATAACCTATTGAAGTGGGGTTTCGGAATCGAAGACGCTGTTCGCCTGACCAGCTCAAACGCAGCGAGAAAGCTTGGTCTAGAGAGGCGAAAGGGAGCAATTGCTCCGGGGATGGACGCCGACATCGTCGTGCTCAACGACGACGGGACCGTGTTTCTCACCATGGTCAGGGGCAGGATCCTATACCGGACCTGACATCCCGAGTTTAAAATGAACGTAAGAAGCGCACCGGTGAGGAGTGGGATGGTCTTGAGCGTGATTACCGTTACGCCCAATGCGGCGCTGGACGTTACTTATTTTGTGCGCGGTTTCCGCGCAGGTGGGGTTTACCGGGCGCTATCCGTGGCTAAGAAGGCCGGAGGTAAAGGCTTGAACGTTGCGCGGGCCGTCAGAACGCTCGGCGGAGACCCGCTAGCCACTGGGTTCGCCGGGGGTCCTACGGGAGAGCGGATACTCGAAGGTTTGTCCCTGGAGGGGATCCGGGCACGCTTTGTCCGGACCGCGGGGGAATCCAGGTGTACCATCGCGATTGTAGATGAGGAGACCGGTGTTGTCACGGAGATCAGGGAGGCGGGCGAGGCCGTTTCCGGGGAGGAGCTCGCCGAGTTCTTGAGCTCATTTGGGGACATATGTCGTTCGGCGGTGAGCCGCTCTGAAACCGGGTCGGGGGCCGGAAGTTGGGAAGCAGTGCGAGTTTGTGAACCCCAAACGGCGAGCTGTCTGGATGAACCTTCTCGAGCCGGTGCGCCTGCAGGCCGGCCCGTGGTCGTGTTTTCCGGCAGTCTGCGCCCGGGACTGGCTCCTGACTTTTACGCGAAACTCATAGAACTTGCGAAAGGCTGCGGATTGCTCACGATCTTGGATACCAGCGGGGATGCCCTGAAGTCAGGTGTCGCGGCGGGGCCTTTTCTCGTGAAGCCCAACTTGACCGAGGCTCAGGAGCTGTTCGGAGTGGAGCACGGGACGCCGGGCGACGGCGAAGAAACTGACCTCACACGGGCTGCCGCTGCTCTGGCTTCACGGATTGCTTCATACGGTCCACAGGTAGTCGTATTGTCCATGGGGAAGCACGGGGCGGTTATGCACCACGAGGGACGGACCTGGTCGGCTCGTGTTAGAATCGATGATGTTCGGAACCCGGTGGGGTCCGGCGACTCCATGGTCGGGGGAATGGCGTGGGCACTTGCCCGCGGCCAAGACATCGTTGAGGCCTTTAGACTAGGCGTTGCATGCGGTGCCGCCAACGCCCTTACCGCGACCGCCGGCGAGTTCCGGACAGAAGACGTGACGGCATTGCTGGAGCAGGTGGAGGTGCGCTCTTATGGGTCTTGCAAACCTTAACGATGTTCTGAAGGACGCGTATGCTTCTAGTTACGCGGTCGGAGCTTTCAACGCCATCAACATGGAATTCGTTCAGGCCATCGTGCGTGCCGCGGAAGACCTCAATGCCCCCGTGATCGTGCAGATAAGTCAGGCAGCCATCGACTACGCGGGGATGGAAGAGATATCAGCCGTGGCCAGGGCGGTTGCGGAGAAGGCATCTGTTCCCGTAGTGATTCACCTCGACCACGCCACCCGTCTGGATGTTGTGGAACGCGCCATCAAGGCGGGATTTACCTCGGTCATGTTCGACGGTTCGTCTCTTCCCCTCGAAGAGAACGTGAAACTCACCGCGACCGTTGCGAAAATGGCGCATGACGCAGGAGCGACGGCGGAAGGGGAGATCGGTAGGGTCCCTTCGGCAGCTAAACGCTCCTGGACTAGGGAAGAGCTCGCCGAACTCATGACGACGCCGGAGGAGGCGGCGCAGTTTGCGTCGCGGACGGGCGTCGACGCTCTGGCCGTTTCGGTGGGAAGTGTCCATAAGATGAAGGCTCAGCAGGCCATGGTGGACTCCCGACGAATCTCCGAAATCAAGCGAGTGGTGGGCGTTCCATTGGTGCTTCACGGCTCGTCCGGCGTGACCGATGAGAGCCTTCGAGAAGCTGTCCGGAGCGGCATCGCCAAGGTGAATATCGCCACCGCGCTGTCCCAGGATTTCCTGCGGGCCATCCGGTCGCGGCTCGCGGAGGACCTGTCCGTTTCCGACGCCAGGATCGTCCTGGATATGGCGAGACAGGCTGTGGCATCTTCGGTGGCCGAGAAGATCAAGCTTCTGGGCAGTGCCGGGAAGGCGGCCGGGAACACGCGAAGGATACCCGGTGAGATGTTGCGGAGCGACGGGCCGGTCAAAAGGGACAGGGCCCTTGGAGAACGAGCCGCGGGATTGGAAAGGCGAGATGCCAAAGACCGGTCCGAGGATGAACCGGTGGAATGACAGACCACTCAGAAAACTAAGAGAGGCCAGGGAGCGACCTCGACCAGGGTCTCCAGTCACATCGAGCCTCCTGTTTGACCCGCATTCGCCTCTAAATATCAGGTGCGGTGTGGAAACGGAACTGCCATATTCCCCGCCGGCTCTGGACTCAGGATGCGAACATATGCGTCATTTGACGTTTGGCGTCCGGGCTCATTTAACGTGACAATTCATAGTGAACTACACAGGAAGGCATGGGCGCACCCAAGAAGGTGGCCGTCTAACCGGGGTCGAATGTATGCCCAACGCCGTGTCCGACAAGCCGGGTGCAGCGCACTGTGCAGGTGGGTGGAGTGCCAATTGCATTCTTAATGGCGTGGACGTAGACCCCCACTGCATATGGTACAACCCCTCTATTCTGCTGTAATTGAGTATGTGGACAAGTCCAGAAAGGGAGCTGAGATTCTGGAGCTCATGAAGGAGTATCTTGAATCGGAAAGGTGGAAAAGAGATGAGCGTTCTCGCGATGTCGCGCGTCTCCAAGAGGTTCAGAACCCGGAATGCTGAGGTAGTGGCTCTGGATGACCTTTCCCTCGAGATCAAACAGGGTCAGGTACTGGGACTCCTAGGACCAAACGGCTCGGGCAAGACGACCACGGTTAAAGTAGCGTGCGGGCTCCTCACACCTGATTCTGGGCAGGTATTCGTCTTAGGCAGAGATCTTGCGATGCATCGTTCTCAGATCCTTGGGGATATAGGAGTGCTGCTTGAACCCGGCAAGGGAATCTACAAAAACATGACGGTGTTTGAAAACATAGTCTATTGGGGACTTGTCAAGGGTGTTCAGGACAGGCGGGAACTCAAGCGAAGAGCAAACGCACTCATTCAGTTTTTCGGCCTTGAAGCCAAGAAAGACAGCCTTGCCAGTACGCTGTCGACAGGCATGATCCAAAAACTGAATCTCTGTTGTGCCCTTGTGACTAACCCCAGGCTGCTTCTTTTGGACGAACCCAATGTGGGCATGGATGTTGAATCCAGTTCTGATCTGGTTAAACAGCTCAAGTGGCTCGCCCAGGACCAACGATGTGCGGTGTTGGTCACTTCGCACCAGATGGACTTCATGGAGGATCTCTGTGACGAGGTTGCTTTTATCTCCAGCGGGAGGATGGTCCTCCGGGGAACCATAGATGAAGTCCGGTGGCTCTTTCGCCAGAAGTACTACAAACTTGTCTTGAGACGCGAAGATCGTAGCAGCAGCATTGACCTATCTCAATGCCCGCTTCCGGGTGTCATATCTTTCCGAGATGGCTTGCCCGACGATATGGTCGAGCTCACCGTGGACAGCACATTCACAAAGGCAGAGACCATACTGAGACTTGCCTTAGAGGAATCGCTGGATGTGGTTAAACTGGAACTGGTTCAGCCATCTTTGAAGGAATGCTATCAGATGTTGTTCTCGAGAGAAGGTGCGGCAAATGAGGCGGGTTAAGACATTCATCTCGTTGGTTGGTGAGGAATTTCGCCTGCACTTCGCGTTCAAGAGGCGATATTTCTTCAGCACCATAACCACCTTCGTTTCCAATTTGATCATCATGGGAGGAATCATACTGGTCTCCATACCGAGCACCAGCTATGGTTACGATGTTCAGGCAGTCTTGCAGAAGAGCAATGCTACCCGCCTCATTGGATTCTTGTATTTCTTTCTTGGAATGTCCAGTCTCGGGCTTCCTGAAGGAGCAGTCAGCACCGCGAGGCAGCTTGGTACCATAGATAACCTCGCCCTTAGTCCATTGGGCCTTACCGGAGTGATAGGGGCCAAGTTTCTCCCGAGTTATGTCGGTTGTTTAGTAGAGACCCTGATTGCCGTCATTCTTCTGTCTTTGGCCTTTGGGCTGCGCGTCATGTGGAGCTTCGGTCCAATCGTTCTGAACTCGGTAATCGCCGCGTTGGGCATGCTCGGGCTAGGCTACGTTCTCGGCGGACTTACGATTCGCTTCAAGCAACTGGGTCTGGTGAAGAATCTTCTCTTCGTTCTGCTGTTCGCCCTGGGTATTATGCCGATGGGGTATGATAGCGCCGAAGGACTCTCGCGGTTTGCGCAGTTCTTTCCATTTACTCAAGGGCTCATACGGACTCGGCACGCACTCCTCCCGGAATCGGCCGGTACCATCAGCATCCCGCTGTGGTTATTCATGGGCTGCTCAGCTGCGCTACTGTGCCTCGGTGTACTGGTCTTCCGCAGATTCGAACGGCAGAGCCTAAGGCAGGGGACGCTGGGCAGCTACTGACCCACCGCTTAGTATCTGTGGCCTGGCCGGACGGGAAGGCAGCTCCAGACTCCTATTTTTTCAGGCGGCGACCACTCGATCCGGTCTGTTCCGGCCAGTGGGCCCGGAACCAGCTGACCACCTTTCTAGGTCTACCGGCGCCAGCAGTACATCCATAGCACGCTGGTCAGTTGGCCACTGAAAAGTGATCCACACCGGCACTCTGCCGTCCACATTGGTAGGTGTAACCAGCATCCGTCAGCGGGAGCGTCACACACCGGATGAGTGCTATCTCTACTTGTAGGGCCGCTCGAGGGGTGGTAGCCTCAGGAGGGTGGGGCGGGTGATGACAAGCGTCCATATACTGCCTGTAACGTGCAAGAGCGCCTTGTCCCGGACAGGGATTCCGGGACACAGGTACTGCCTGAACCCTTACACCGGGTGTCAGCACGCGTGCATCTACTGCTACGCTCCGGTCGTACTGCGGTTCTCCCCTGTGTCGTCGAGTTGGGGAACGAGAGTTCACGCCAAGACGAACATCGCCGAGGCTCTGGAACGCGAAGTCTCGCGCAAGCGGGACCCGATCGGACCGGTTATGCTCGGTAGTGTGACCGACGCGTACCAGCCGTGCGAAGCGGACCTCGGACTCACAAGGCGTTGCCTTGAAGTGCTGAGCGAGTGCCCTGGTACCGGGATCTCGATTCTAACCAAATCCCCTCTCGTGCTGAGGGATGTAGACGTCCTCAGGAAGTGGCTTCCTGCGGAGAGAGTGCATCCGGGTTCGCTGTCGGTCGGCTTTACGGTGACCGTGCCAGACGACACGACTGCAACGGCGTTCGAGCCGGGAGCGCCTCCTCCCAGTCGCAGGTTGGAGGCGGCCCGCGTCCTGGCGCGCGAAGGGATCCCGGTCTGGATATTTGTGGCTCCGTTACTGCCGGGGGTCGGAGATACTCGGGAAGCGTTGGAGAGACTGCTGACTGAGGTTGCCGAAGCAGGGGTGCGTACCGTCATGTTCGACCGGCTCAATCCTTACGCTCGTGCCGTCTCGGCAGTCAGGGCAGTCTACAAGGCCCGATTTACCCACGCACTGCCGGACCTCGACCTCTATCTGCGCGATCCCCGGAGGTACTGTGCGGCGAAGGACGCAATTGTGAAATCCCTGGCGGGGAAGTTGGACATCGAGATCGGAGTCGTCTGAAGATTTTTATTTCCCTGCCCGCATGTACCTGGCTGTCTGCTTTTTGCAAAGCAAAGGACGCTGATTCACCAGTACCCGCGGACTTCATTCCCGCATGTACCTCGCCGCCTGCTTTTCGTAAAGCGAGGCGTAAAGACCCTTCGCTCGCATAAGCTCGTCGTGGGAGCCCTCCTCGACGATCCGCCCCTCGTCAAGCACGACTATCCTATCTGCCATCTTCACGGTGGTGAATCTGTGAGAAATCAAGACGCAAATCTTGTCCCGAACCATCTCCTTAAATTTCATGTAAAGAGCGTACTCGGCCTCGGGGTCCAGAGAAGCGCTCGGCTCGTCCAGGATGAGGAGGTCATGTCTTCTGAACAAGGCTCTGGCGATTGCAAGTTTTTGCCACTCGCCTCCTGAGAGGTCCCTGCCGCCGAACTCGCTCCCCAGGGGGGTGTCGATCTTGAGCGGGTGCTCGTCCAAGAGGTCGGCGCCGCCCGCTTCCGCCAGAGCACGCAGCATCTCCTCGTCATCGGATATCCTCGATACGTCTCCGAAACCGATGTTCTCTCTGAAAGTCAGCAAATACCGGCCGTAATCCTGAAAAACGCAGGATATCCGCCGGCGGATCTCATCCAAGTCGTAATCGAACAGATCCCGCCCATTGAAAAGGACGCGACCCGATGTAGGTCTGTAAAGGCCCATGATCAACCGGGCGAGAGTGGTTTTCCCGGCTCCGTTCACTCCGACTATGGCGAGGGTTTCTCCGCTGGTGAGGACAAGGTTTACTCCTCGAAGGATATCTCTGTCCGAGCCGGGATACCTGAAAGATACCTGCTCGAGCTGTACCCGCTCGATTCGCGGTTCGGGCATTCGGCAAACCCTTGATGTTGAGGACGTGTCCGGAACGCCCCGAGAGGCCGCCGGTAGCTCCTTCGCGCACTCGGTCGCCTGTCCTCGCGCGACGACCATAAGGGTCCTTAGCCTGTCCAGATCGAAGGAGAAACTCAGGACGGACCCGACCCAGTCCACCAAAAGGCCCAGGTAAGAGCTGAGTTGGGTAACGCCGAAAAGCAGCATGAGGATGCTGCCCGGCGCCGTACCGGTCTTGGCAAGGTAATGTATTCCCACAATAGTCGCCCCAACCGTGCCCAACCAGCCGCTGAACGTCAGCATTATGCTGACCCACGTTTCTTTTTCCGCAACCTGGAGTTCTCTTTTGAGTACGCACGCAAAGAGATCCCTGTAGATGGAGCGCAAGGCGCCCAGCGCGTCATAAAACCTGATTTCGCACATCGTCCTCGCATCGGACATCAACCCCGAGATGTAGTCGAGTTGGCGGGTTTCGGGCGCCCTGCCTATCAGTCCCCCGTAATGTAGGGTTGCCAAAGTATGTCTGAAGATCATCTGAGGGATGATGCTGATTATCACGATTACCGGGATAAGCGGGCTGACGCTTGACAAGAGAAGTACCAATGAGACGCATGTAACGAGGTACGTCAGGGTCCCCAGGAGCCCATCGCTGGCTTGAGCGAGGCGGACTCCCAAGCCGCGCAGCACGAAGGCGGTGTCGTGGTATTCAGGGGTCTCGTAAATCTCAAAAGTCTTGAGCCCGTCAAGAGCACCACTCAGCATCTCTTCGGCGGCGATCGTAGCTCTGTCGGCCAGAACGCCGGAGAGATGCGAATTGGCGATGTTTACGGCCTGTTGGACAACCATGAGGAGAAGATAAGCTAAAAGAAACCACCCTCCCGCCCGGTAGAACCCGAGCCAGAAGAAATCGACGGCCTTTTGGGATGTCCGTATGCTGAGCGCGGGTAACAGAGAAGCGAGCAATAGTAGAGCAACGTGACCGAGGAACAGAAGTCGCCCTCCGTTGAAGTACACCCGGACTGCAAACGCACAGTCAAGAGCAGCGCGTCTTGTCCGGCTAAGGCGGGCTGGAACCTTCATCCGTCACATCCGCTCCTTCACGGTACCGGTCAGTTTGGAGGTGGTACATCCTGGCATAAATTCCCCCGAGGGTCATGAGATCCTGGTGAGTTCCCTCCTCGACGATGCGACCGTCCTGAAGCACGACGATGCGGTCGGCCAGGGACACCGTGGTGAACCTGTGGGAAATGAGAAGGCATATTTTGTTCCGGGCTATGCCCTTGAACTTGACATAAAGCTCATACTCCGCCAGGGCGTCCAGCGCCGAGCTCGGTTCATCCAGCACTATGAAGTCGGGGTCCCTGATTAGCGCCCTCGCCAGTGCCAGCTTCTGCCACTCGCCGCCTGAGAGTTCGGTCCCCCCAAACCTCTTTCCCAGTCGCGAGCTCAGTCCGTCCTTCTCACGATCTACGATGTTTCTCGCGCCCGCCCGGTCCAGGGCGTGTAGTATCCGGCCGTCGTCGGAACCCGGGGCCGCGATCGCCACGTTATCCCGGATAGTCAGGTAAAACTTGCCGAAATCCTGAAAGAGGCAAGCCATGCGGGCGCGGACGCTGTCCCGCTCATATTCCTCTATGGGTCTACCGTTCACCAGCACTGTCCCGGACCAGGGTCTGTACATGCCCAGCAGAAGCTTGGACAAAGTGGTCTTTCCGGCACCGTTCACCCCTACCAGTGCCACCGTTTCGCCTCTTTTTAAGGTAAGACTCACATCCTTTATGACAGGCTCGCTCATGCCGGGATATCCGAAGGAGAGATGGCGGGCTTCGATGCAATCTATGGAACCTACGAAACCCGTCGAACTCGTGGAGCCGGTGGGACCAGGGGAATTTATCGTTAGAGGGATGGAGGAACCCGGTTCGGGCGCACGTACGGTGCCGCTCCGAGCATGAGCCTCCGCGGAAGCCATGAGTTGCTTCAAGGCCTTGATGTGCACCGCGTTGTCGAGAAGAAGCCCGTAATAGGTCATCAGCGTAGATAAGGCTCCGGAGAGCTCGCCCACGGCGGAAAACAGCATCACAAAAGTCCCTACCGTGAGAAAGCCTTTCTCGAGCTTGAGGACTCCGATGGCCATGGCCGCTGCGACGCCCGCCAGTGAGGTCGTTGCCAGGGCAAAATTCGTCCACGCCTGCTTACCGTAGACTTTTCTCTGGCGAGAAAGGACTACTTCCATGAGGGATGAGTACATATTCCTGAGGTACGGAAGAGCTCCGAGAAACCTCAACTCCCTTAGGTTTTCTTCGTTGAATATCAGCCGTCGCATGTAACCTATCTTTCTTTGTTCCGATGCGGTGTTGATAAGGCCCGTGTATTTCAAATGAGCTGTGTGCTTCTGCAGTAGAGCTTGAGGGAAAAGTGTAGCCAGCAAAACCGCAGGGACGAGGGGGTCGACGAACCACGTCACCGCCAGGACCGAGAAAATCGTTATGAGCGCGAGAACCCCGTTGATGAGCCCTTTTGCCGAGGAGGACATGGTCGCACCCAGATACTGGATCGCGTGTAGGGAATTCAGATAGTCGGGGGAGTGGTAGAACTCCATCGTCTCCACTTTGTCGAGCACCCGTGAAATCTCATCCGCCGTGCTCATAGTACAGAGGTCCGACAAGAGGTCGCCGAATATCCGGGTCAGGTTACTTAGGATTCCAGAACACAGTATTACGATGAAAAACCCCGACAAGGCCACAGCCGTTTGCGTGGTTTTCCCGGTCGCAAAGGAGTCCACTATGGCTCTTTGGAACACTAGCCGGATAGGGGAGAAGACTGCAAGCGCGACGGACATCGCCGCGAGCGCCACAAAGACCGCTGGTGCCGCTTGGTAATACCTCCGCAACGCGAATAAGCCGCTGGAAAAAGCCGCACGCAACTTCACGACACTCCTTACAAGTCATCCGCTCAAGGTCAAGAGACCCGGGCTGGGGCAGATTGGGCTAGTTCACGTTTTCCTGGCCATGAATCGCCGCAGCTTCTCCTCCAGCCCCTACTGCTCCAGGGAAGCACACACAGCAACAGACGCAGTCGGCATGAATTGGAGGAAGCTCCTTACCCCTGAATGAGGATTGCACGTTCACGTCCTAGCCCCCCCGAATACGAATTTATAAGCATGTAGGCTGTTGACAGCCTCGTTGGCTGCGTGTTCAGCCATTGCTCCTGCGGATGCTATGCCGCAAAAGCACCCACAGCCGAGGCAACCGATCGTCTTTGGGTTACCCCCAAAGTTCCGCCGTCGCATTTTCTATCCCTCCCTTTGTCTACGTTCTTCGGACCCCAGCCCAGGTCTAAAAAATCTGGATTTCGTTGAGAAAATCAAATGCGTGTTCGTTTTCGCTCATTGTGTCCAAATATCGCTTCAGTATCTCATGCATATGGAAACGGTACGCCCGACACGATAGGCGCTTGGCTTCGGCGTCGAGACATGCTCTGTAATCGGCAGCGGTGAAACAGATGCCGCAAAACCTCAAACACCAGCATTTCAAACAATCCTCGTAGGCGAGAGAAGTGAAATCGGTTATGAGTTTATAGATCAACTCAGGACAAAGTCCTCTGTCCAAATCTCCCAGACATAGAGCAATGGACCGTTGGTTTACGCGCTCGCATGGGTAAAAGTAACCGTCTGGGGTAACGAAAACTCGTCGCACACCGGGAATACATATGCCACCAGGGTGAACTTGGTCGGGTATTCTCTTTAGCCCCCTTCGATGTATCCGCAAGATACTGTTCTTAATCATCTCAAACGCAAACCGGGCGGCCCTCGATGCGGAGCCATCGTTGTACCTGCCTTGCTTGGCTGTCTCAAACACCTCATCATATAGGGAGGTCAGCTCCCGAGGCAATCGGAGAGGGACTCTGTTGGTACGGTGTACCGTATTCTTGAAGCCAAATCGACTAAGTTCAATATTGATCCACTCGTTGTCCGCCACGTACGCTCGAAGTCGAGGTATATCTGCCGGATCCGTGATAACAGTGCTAATACCAACGTGAGTATCGTAATACCTCGGATGACGGTTTCTGAACCTATTCAAGCAACGGACGACATGCTCGTGGGTTGGTTGCCCGCCAAGTGTCCTTCTATGTTTATCGTGAACTTCTGGTGGACCATCCAGGCTTACCAGCACTGAGAATTCGTGCTGGGCGAGAAAATCTAGTATTTCGTCGTTGTCAAGAAACCATCCATTAGTGGTTACGCTGGAATTGCAGTTGGGGATGACCGTTTGCGCGACGTAACCTACCAGTTCTTTTATCACATCCCATTCGAGAAGCGGCTCGCCCCCGTAAAATGTGATATCGTGCCGATGTGCATCCCTGGTATGACGTGAGAAATATTCTAGGGATCGAATTGCCGTCTCACGAGACATTTTCTTGGGGGAATGAGTACGGTAGTTGGGGTACTGCCCCGAAAAACTGCAGTAACTGCACCGAAAATTGCAGTCTTCGGTTACTTCTAAGATCATTTGCTCGAGCTTATTCTCAACCAAGCTCCGTACAGCGTCCAGATCTAATGGGTACGTTATTTGCAAAGGGTGACGGTCCGAGATTATCCCCTGTGAATACGCGTCCGCTACAATTTTGGCAACGTCTTCCGAAGTGGGCTCAATCGAGATTTCTTCAAGCAAGTCATCGTTTGTGACAGCAATAATGCTGTTGCGAACCTCCTCGGTCAGCTCAATGAACTCACCTGAGTTCACGTCAAACAGGTAATGTCTGCCGAGGGGCGTGTCGATGGTCTTCCCGAACACAGTGTTGTTCCGCGGTGTGGATGATCTCATCTGTTCCAACCCCCCATGTCGGGCGGCAGGTGCCGCAACTGCACCTGGTTTTTTGGACGCGGGTAAAGATAGCATGTCTTTGTCAGGGACCAATCTACAACGATTAGTTAGATGTCTTTAGGTGGGTAGTTGGTAAGAGGTTCATAAAACCCAGGGTATACGAAAGGGTGCTGGAAAACCTCCGGAAACAGAGCCTCGCGGTCCAAATCCTTCATTGTTGGTTGACACCTCTTCCGACTGAGAATCGCCTTCATAGTTTTCAGTGCCCACGGTAAGACCGCAGCCATGGTGTGTCAAGTGCTTCCATAGATGGTCAGAGACCTCTGTTGAGGCGGTATTATGCAATGCGCAAACCGTCTCGGCAGCCAAACAGCTCCCACACAGCGTTAGCTTGCTGCGCCGAAACCCTTCACCAACGATTTCACGAGTTACTGCCTCAAGTTTATTGCCACTCAAGATCTTCAGTCGTGCAGAAATTGCCCTGAGAAAAGTCCCACAGTTCCGGTGGTTAGAGTCTCGGGTGGTGGTGTTGGTATGATTGACGCCAAGCCAGCGCCTGCCGACCAGTAGCAGAGGGTTCGTGAGAAAGGTGATCGAATCTCTGATGGTCGGTGTGGGCATAGGCACCAGTGCAGGACGGAGGGTGCGCCGCCGATTTACTTGAGCCGGAAAGCTCGTAGTGGTGTTTGGTCGGCCCCCTCCTGCGCAAAGCCGATATGGGTGCGGACGAATCCGCGAAGCCCGGACAAGTGTATGCAACCTGGTGGTGCCGAAGGCAATGACAGGGCGGTGGCGTTGATGACGAGACGTAAATGCTGCTGGGAAAACCAGGTTTGTTGCTAGTTGATCTTTAGGGACGGTGGTTGGCCTTGCCCGGCGGTGCCAGGATACCGCCAGAGGAGGTTGCGCAAAAGGTGAACAAGCTACTCACCGGAATCGCGGAGGATCTTAAACTCGGGTAAGGGGCTCGCGGGTGCACGGCGCTTCAAATCCTTCAGACCGTTTCTGAACGCCTCTACCGTTTCGGGGGTCTCGTCGAGCCAGTAGGGTCTCGACACTCTTCCCTCGAAACCCGGGCGTACATCATAGTCGGCGGCGCTGAACCAGACGGCGATCTTGATCTCCGGATAATCGGGGAGTTTCCTGAACATACGCCTTATCCACTCAGCCTTGTCTCCTCCGACTGAGCTCGACGCGAACTCTGTGATGATCCACGGAAACTTCCCGAAGAGCGGCCTGTAGTTGGCAGCTATGTTGTCATATATCTCCTCGAATTCACGCCATCTCTCTCCCGTCACGTCCTTGTAGTATGTACCGGTGTTGTAACCGGTCACGCCTATCATGTGAACGTACTCGTCCCCGGGGTAGTACGCGAGGAAGTTGTTCCACCTGCACGGAGGGAAATCCATGTCGTTGGGGTTGAACACCCATATTGCGTTGTTCACGCCTTCTTCGGCGAATATCGTGTACACCCTCCTCCAGATCTCTATGTAGATCTCGGGGTCACACAAATTCACGACGCCCGAATAGTCCGTCCAATCCGAGTTCATTTCGTTGTTCAGGCGGAACAGAAACGGGTGTCCGAATTCCCTCGCCGCTCTGGCGAATTTGCGGAGTTCATCATCTTTCTTGCCCCGGTAGATGTCAAGTGCCGGGGTGTAGTCGTAAAGACCTTGGTAGCTTGTCTGGTAGGTCAGCTCCACCAGTTTTCCGGCTTCGTAGTTCTTCTCCATGAACTCGGTGGGGAAATCCGCTCCGAAGTGCAGATAACAAAGGACCACGTCGAACGCGTAGTCCAACTTAGCTTCGAGCGCCGGGATTGTACTCGTGATGCCCTCCTGGAAGATGTCTTCGACGAATATCCCCCACTTTACACCGGTGCTCGCGCATATGCTTTTGTACACATCTTGAGTTTCACTCGACCAGGTTTCAGGGATTACGGGCGCGAAACTCACGTCGAAAGCGGGGTTGCCCGACGGGTAGAAAGCCCGGAACGAGCTCAGCATTTCCTCAACAATCGCACTCATGCGTTCGTCGGTCGATCTGTGTTTAATTAAAAACCGGAAGAACCACTGTTTGCTGCCGTGTAGAGTTACGATGGTATACCCGTCAAACTTGTCCTGCCGGCCCTCCAGCCCGCCGAGGACGAGTGAGACCAGCTTTACCGTGTAATTCCCATACCTCAGCGTCTTCTCTTCTACCAGCGTAACTCCGTTAGCCGCCCTCCACTGCGGGTTCAGAACGAACCTGAGGAGGTAATAGTCGATATACCCGTCCACGTCTGGATATTGTGACCATTCGCGGGTAATTATGACCTCCGACGTGCGGTTATACATCCGCGTGTAGAGGGGGCTGTAGCGGAAGTCGAACGCGTAATCCTCCGGCACGTCTACGAGGTACCCGTCGGGGTAGTTGATCAGGCGCTGCTTGCCCTCGGCATGGTATATCGCTTTCACATCCCGACTGCGGTCCAGGGATGATGCGGGAACCAACCGGTTATCCTGGTAGTACTCTACACCCTTCACGCCATAAAGTCCCTCGGTCTCGTTCGTCAGCCGGTCGTGTGGAGAGAAGAGGACCTGCTTCACCCGGGCTCTTATCTCTCGGGCTAGCGGGTGATTCGATGTCCGCAGCGCGTACGCGCAGCTCGCGGCAATGACTATGCACGCTACCACAGCTACGGTGCGCTTACCCTGCGAAAGCTTCAGTCCCATCGAAGATCCTCCTGCAATCCTATACCGGCTGCCACGTGCTGTAACTTTCGCACATCGACATCGTCGCCACCACCCCGGTTGTCCATGGCACTCCTCATCCCTGCGGTTTGCAGGTGTTTATAGCCCGAGCAATGCTCGTCCGATTTACGCCGAAGACTACGTTTTCAATACAATTTCAATACAAAAAGAACAGCTGTTGCCCGTGACGTATGAGACGCATCTCTTCGCACAAGGCGGAACCTGAGTTCAGAGTTCAATGAAGACGCGTTGTGGTCCTTCTCCCCAAATGGTACTGGGACTTGAAGAGGCGATGATCCTGTCGTTTCATCGGCATCCAGACCGGGGGAGGCAAAATGAGTCAAACTTCCGGAGCCCGTTGCCGGCTAGTCGTCTGACGGGAAGTGGCTGTACGTGTAAGGCAAGTTCGAAGGACGGTAGCGAACAAGGCAAAGCACGGCCGGGAAGAACCCGGACCGACGCAGCACGGACCGGGATAGTGTGGACCCGGGCAACAGCGCGGGATAGCAGGGGCGTGCACGACGTGTACCGGCGCACAACTTGTGATCCTGCCGGGGAGGATGCTATTATATATCCGCAGTGCCGGGGTGATGGAACTGGCAGTCATGCGCGACTCAAAATCGCGTGGGGTAGCCCCCCGTGCGGGTTCGACTCCCGCCCCCGGCACCAGATCTGGCAGCGGAAATGTTGCAAGCCACTTCAGACCTTACTCCTCCTGGTATCCAAACCGTCGCTAAACCGTCGCTCGAACAGATTGCCCAGCTTTTGGGCAGATTCCTGCTGAAGTGCGGGAATGACGTGCGAATAGGTATCCATCGTGGTGGTTATGCTTTCGTGGCCGGGGCGTTCCTGGACGATTTTAGGGTTTGCGCCGGCCTGGAGGAGTAAGGAGGCGTGTGTACGGCGCAGGTCGCGAAAGCGGGTTCCTGGCCAGCCTGCCTTCGAGCGCATAGTCTCTGTGCTCCTCCAGACTGGCCAAGAGCCTGTCGACCTCGTCCAGGGTGAAAGACCGAACTGTGCTCCTTCTCGGTCCGGGTGGTTCGACAGCAGCGGTTGGGTTGCGGCTGAGCAACTGCCATTGAACCGCGTGCCGCAGAGCCTTGTGAAGGATAACGTGGACGTTCGTCATGCTGGATGATAGGCAGGTTTCATCGTCCAGTCAAGCTTGGTGTTATGAAATAGGCGTCAGCACGAAGCAGAAGGCAAACATCTTTTCGATTTCCCTGGACGTACTACCTCCTACAAGATAAAATGAAGTGACGTCCTTAGCGGGAGTGCTTCCCATGATACAGACTCGTGAACGAAAAGCGGAGTTCGTCAGGCTGTTCGACAAGACACCTCTCGGCGTGGTCTGTCCGCACTTCTATGAGCTAATACTCTCGAATGGTTGCCCGTTTGACTGCGATTACTGCTATCTGAAGCTGACCTTCCGTGGCAAGAAATCACCCGTTCTTTTCACGAATGACTGGTTGAGTGTACAAAGAGAGCTCGATTCGGTTTCAGATGGGGTTTTCTCTACTGGCGAACTGGCCGACAGTCTCGCTGTGATCCCACCATTGCTGAATGAGGCACTGGACTACTTTGAGGGCCACCGAACGAAGTACCTACTGCTAGTTACGAAGAGCACGAATATAAGTTGCCTGCTGAAGCGAAAACCGTCTCCTCAGATCATTGTTTCCTTCTCAGTAAACTCGCCCATCGCGGCACGGCTGTTCGAACACGGGGCACCCAACCCTGCCACTCGGCTTGAAGCCGCTGAGAGGCTCGCCAGTGCAGGGTGGCGCGTGCGGATTCGAATGGATCCCATCATTGGTGAGGTGGATCTCCGCGACTATGAAGGGCTCTGCCGACGAATTGGGCAGTCGGAATTCGAAAGAGTAACGGTTGGCACCCTCAGGCAGTATCCGGGGCTTCACAACTACGCAAAAACTGCACCTCGGCGTGGTTTAAAGATGGCCCCGGATGGACGGATGAGATACCCTATCCAAATGCGAGCCGCCATCTATCGCCAGATAGCAGATTGGCTCGGTTTTCAACCAGCACTTTGCAAAGAGACACAGGAGCTCTGGGCTCTGCTGGGATGGACGTTCAATGGCTGTAATTGTACCATCTAGAAAGCGAGCCACTCATCATCATCGACATCAAGCAATCTGACCCTTGGATCAAACTGCTCTAGAAACACATGTCGCGCAATCCGGACGCCAACTGGGTGCCTACCTGCCCAAATGAGATAGTAGAGTGGGAGATTATGTTCCGTCCTGAAAACGGCCGAGGCGAATACATCAGTGTAACCAAGAGATTTTAATTGGTCCCGGTACAGTTCAAGTAGTTTCCTGCACAAAAGGTTCCGCCTACCTCTGGCAGTATCATAGTAAACGGCCTGCCAGCCGGGGGGTAGATATTCCCCTAACTGTGTCGCCCTATCCGGTGAAAGTAGGGACGGGTCGTTGGGCAAGAGTCTCCTGACTGCCATATGGTACGGAAGATTCAAAATTATCTCGGTCTTCCACTGTGCTATAGTCCTGATTGTCGCCCATTTCACTTGACCGATGACGCCAGTGGGGTCTAGGACAGCGAGAGTGGGAGAGGCTCGGGAGATGGTCTGCAAAATTATAGGTATCCACTCGTTACAGTCGCCTTCCCAAATGCGAGCGTTGTCATACCCACGAGTATTATTTCTTAGTTTTTCACATGTAGCCTTATCCTTCTCAACAAAGTGGCACAAGGTAAAGCGAGGTTCAGCTTTCAAAGCGATGAGCGGAGAGCCATCTACCATCTCCCCGCTATCTTCGTCGGGCAATTTGCCTGGGCCAGCAAAGCCATCTATATAGAATCTTTTTAGCGATTTCGTGGTCGCTTTGCAGTACGCAACAATATACGATCTCAGATACTCCAGTTTCTTCTTACTCCACCCTCGCAGCTGCTGTTCTTGACCGCCGTACGGCATTCCGTCCTGCCCCCAGACTTGTGCCTCAACAATGCTTGGCTCCTCTGAGTTATAGCCCAGTTGCCAGATTTAAAGCGCCGGTTTGCATACTACATCACGGCTTCTTGCCGAATTTTTCCTCGCACCTTCTCTTCGCATCCATCCACGTCTCGACGATCGCCCTGGCCACCTCTGGGCTGATGTTCTCCAGTTTCAGTCCCTGCGCCAGGCGGACGTACGGCCATCCGTGCTTGGATTCTTCTTCGACGAACTTTTGCATCTCGGGAGGAAGCTTCTTGACCCAGTCGGGGAAGGTTACACCGGTTGGTTCGTTGGCTCCCGTAACCGGCTCCCAAAGTCGATATGCCGCCCACCTCTGCCCCCATAATATTTGACAATGAGTCAACCTCACAACGGGGCTTTGCGGCATGTCCAAAATTCTAATTGGGCTTATAACGCTATTGACAACGATAACCCGGCAGGTGATAATTCCGGAAACAGCATACCTGCCAGAGGCAATGACCGGGAACAGTAGGCAGAGGCTGGCGAAAAGAGAGCGGGACCCGTGGCTGAAAGGTCCCGCCGCTAAGACTGACCGAAACCCACCCGCGAGCTGGCGGCGACGAGTCGCACCGGGAACCCGCCCGTTATCCCAGGGAGAGCTTCCAAACTTGCTTGGGAGCTCGAACGAGAGGGGCCTTGTGCCCAATTAAGGTGGTACCGCGAAGTATACCCTTCGTCCTTATCCGGGCGAAGGGGTTTTCTTTTAGGAGGCGCAGTCATGATGCAGAACAAGAGGGAGAACAAGACAGAGAAAAGCACAGAGAGGAAGACTGAGGGAAAGACAGAGAGAAAGATAGGGTTTATCGGAGCTGGCAACATGGCATCGGCAATGATCCGCGCAGTCACCGGCAAGGGCGTCTTCAGAGGCTCCGAAGTGATGGTCATCAACAAAAACAACCGTGAGCGCATTGAAACCCTTCAGCACGAGTGCGGGGTACTGGCGGCAAAAAGCCTTGAAGAAATGGCATCGCTCTGCTCGACACTGGTCATTTGTACGAAACCGGACCAGGTTACCGAAGTTCTGGATACTCTTTCTCCCGTTCTCGACGAGGAGCATCTTCTGGTCTCTGTTGTGGCAGGAATCACCATCCGGTATATCCAGTCCCGCCTAGTACGGGAAGTACCGGTCGTGAGAGCGATGCCCAACACTCCTGTAGAGGTTGGTGAAGGGGCGATTGCTATCAGCGCCGGTGAAGCTGTGTCTCCGGATCAAAGGGCACAGGTAGAGGAAATCTTCCGTTCTCTCGGAAAAGTCGTTTGGGTATCGGAAGGTGACATGGACGTCATAACCGCGCTGTCAGGAAGTGGTCCCGCGTATTTCTACAAGCTTGCGCTGGCAATGTCCAGGGCAGCAGAAAGGCTGGGGCTCGAGAGAAACCTTGCGCGGGAGCTTTCGGCCCAAACTTTGATCGGTGCAGGTTTCCTTTTGAAGTACAACGGCGCTGACACGGAAGACCTCTTAAGACAGGTGGTATCACCAAAAGGAACCAGCGCAGCAGCCCTGCGGGTGTTCGAGTCAAAGCGGCTTGATTCTATCGTGGAAGAAGCCATGACCAAAGCTGCTGCGAGATCCGTCGAGCTCTCCGGATTACCCGAAAGGCGCATGCTGACCAAGTCCCGAAAGATAGTGGTCAAGATTGGTTCGTCGACGATTACCGACGAAAACGGCAACCTCAAGGAAAGACACATCAAAGCCCTGGTAGACCAGATTGCGAAATCGGTGGCAGAAGGCCGGCAGGTACTCGTGGTTTCGTCAGGTGCAATAGCTTGCGGAAGAGGGAGAATGCGGGTGAACATGCCGGACTCCATAACGGGAAAGCAAGCTCTCGCCGCCATTGGCCAGGGATTGTTAATGCGTACCTACGAGTGCCTGTTCGATGCCCACGGTCTGACTGTTGCCCAGATACTTCTCACTCGCGAAGACCTGGCCAGTCCAAAGCGTTCAGCCTTATGCAAGAATACCCTCGATGAACTACTCTTACAGAAGGTCGTCCCCATCATCAATGAGAACGACACCGTGGCCGTGGACGAGATCCGGCTTGGGGACAATGATACCTTATCGGCTAGGGTTGCCGTGCTGGCTCAGGCAGACCTGCTGGTGATCTTGACCGATACGGATGGTCTTTACACGATGGATCCGAGAAGGGAGCCCAATGCCAGACGGATCACTAGAGTAAGGGACATCAACTCTGATCTTTTAGGAATGGCTCAGAGTTCAGGCGGGCCCCTTGGAACCGGTGGTATGCTTACAAAGCTCTGGGCAGCCAGTCTGGCGCTTGAGCACGGAATACCTACGGTCATCGCCAACGGTGCGGAGGAAAACGTGCTCGTTTCAATACTGAACGGACAAGAGATAGGGACTTTCTTTTCAAGGGACTCCTTTCCCCCTGAAGTTGTTCCCGCGAGACCGTCATGTTGACTGTCCATTAAAAAGGTGGGGGTGTGATCAGCATGTCAGCTTTTGTCGAACCAAGTGTAGAAAATCAGGCGAAGCTCGCCAAAGAGGCATCACTGGAGTTAGTATCTATGGAGGCTCACCAGAGAAACCTGGCCTTGCGTATGATGGCTTCTGAACTTTTGGCCGGGGCCGGGAAGATCCTCGATGCAAACCGCCTGGATGTGGAAGATTCACTTAGAGCCGGGCTCCCTCAGCCTCTCATTAAGAGGCTCGCCCTCTCTCCCGGTAAAATCAACATGATGGCAAAGGGCCTTATGGAAATAGGAGATCTTCCAGAAGTCGTTGGCGAAGTCGTAGAGACCTTAGAACGGCCTAACGGGCTTGTCATTCGTAAGGTAAGAGTGCCGTTCGGTGTCGTAGGGGTGATATACGAGTCGAGGCCGGATGTCACTTCCGATGCAGCAGGGCTCTGTATCAAGTCTGCCAACGCTGTCCTTCTCCGTGGTGGGAAAGAAGCTCTTCGAACCAACAAGACCATTTGTGAAGCACTCCGGGAAGGGCTCCAAAAAGCTGGGGTAAACCCGGAATGCATCCAGCTGGTGGCCGACCCCGACCGCACCGCGGCTCTCAAAATGATGACCATGAGGGACAGCATCGACCTGCTGATACCCAGGGGAGGCCAAGCTCTCATAAAAAGCGTGGTCGAAAACGCCAAGGTTCCGGTAATCGAGACAGGAGCCGGCAATTGTCACGCTTACGTTGACAGCGCAGCGGACCTTGACATGGCCGAGCAAATAGTGGTCAACGCAAAATGCAGTAATCCCGCGGTGTGCAACGCCATAGAGACGCTCCTGGTTCACAAAGACATAGCAAACAGATTTCTCCCGCGGATAAAGGCTGTGCTTGACTCCAGGGGTGTGCGGTTACGGGGCTGCCCGATAACCCTTAAGATACTGCCTGAGATCGAGCCGGCGACCGAATCTGACTGGGAGACTGAATACCTGGACCTCATTCTGGCAGTTAAGGTCGTGGGCAGCTTGGAAGATGCCGTAAACCATATAAACAAATATGGAACGAAGCACTCAGAGACGATAGTGACTCAGGATCCTCGGGCTGCGGCCCTCTTTCAGGCTTCGGTGGATGCCGCCTGTGTTTACGTGAACGCCAGCACGCGTTTTACCGACGGGAACGAATTCGGCTACGGTGCCGAAATGGGCATATCCACCCAGAAGCTCCACGCGAGGGGTCCCATGGGGGCAAGAGAGCTTACAACGTACAAATACCTGATAAATGGTGTGGGTCAGGTGAGATAAGATGATGACCACCCTGGAGCTTTGGCAGTGTTCTCCGGGACCCACACCACATCAGCCCGCTGTGAGCTCTAACCTGCGCCCTCAGCTTGCCACCGGTTTCGTCTCGCCTTTTCCTGTGGTAACGCGTTTTTCCCTGGGGAGAATGATGTAGAAAATCACCGCCGGTAACAGGTACAAAAGGACCATCACCGCCCACGACCAGGTGACCGTCACGGTGTAGTAGATACCTGCGATAATCGACCCCAGTGACATGCCGAGGAAGTTCAGCCCGATGGCAAGCCCCATGAAGGTTGCCCTGTATTTGTCCTCAACAGCTTCCATCTGTATCGCCTGCACGGCGGGGGACGAGATGGAACCCGCCATCGTTACGAGCATCAGAAGCGGGAACAGCTGCCATAGGGTTCTGGCCAGCGGCAGGCTGCATATGAGCAACGGGAAGATGAACCCCGCTGTAACTGCGACGGCGCGCCGTCCCCGGAGGTCCGCGAGTCTTCCTCCGATTAGAAGGACCGTGATCGTTCCGAGGGAGAAGAACACCTGAGCCCCGGACATCACGGTGTAAGCTTTGGAGAACTTATCCATTATCGTGAAGGGCATGAGTATGTTAAATGCTCCGTTGGCAAGCCCGTTGGAGATCCTTGCCAAGAGGAGCAGGGTCAAAACCCACCATCTCGGTCCCCTGAACATCTCAACGACCCTGGACAGGAAGGCCTTCGTCCGGCCTCCGGCGGGTGCTACCGCCTTTCCTCCCGTTGCCGGCTCCTCACGTGTTTTCAGATCCTGCTCACGAACTCCGGTACCCTGAGGCTGGGTTACGACCATCTCGCTGGGCCTGTCTCGTAGAGGCGCGGTAACCAGGATTGCGATGACGGCAAGCAGCATAGCTATCCCAAACGGCACCTGCACACTATAGGTATCAGCCAGGATTCCAACAGCCAGGGGCACTAGAAGACCAGCAAGCTGTGTCAGGGTTTGAGAAATCCCGATGACCGTAGCCCTGTTGCCCTTCGACGTATACCCTGCGATGAGGGCCGATTGTGCCGGCATCTGAATGGCTATCAATCCGCGGAATGCAGCCACGATCATGAGACCGGTGTAGCTCCTCAATGAGAGGAGCAAAGCTATCATCGTCAAGCGGATGAACTGGCCGGCGACGTACATCTTCTTTCTGCCGAGCGCATCGGCCAGAAGACCCCCGATGAGAGCCACAATGCATGTCGCTACGAACTCGACCGAATTAAACCTGCCAGCGATTTTAGAGTCAAACCCAAGTGAGACGTAGTACGGCATCAGCACAGGCGAGTAGGCATTCAGGGCTGCCGCCTCGATCAGGCCGATGATGAGCAGAAGCCGGAGGTGCCTGTCGAGTGAGTGCCAGAAATCGGCGAGTTTCCTGGCGGCTGTGAGCGGGGTGCCCTTTCTCTCTTGCGGCTCCTGGACGGACGTCATCTACCTCTCCTCCATTCCATTTCACCCGGAAGATTTTGACACGCCGTGAAGGGAAATAGTCCCCCACGGAGATCATCCCGGTTGCTAAGATCCTTGATGCTTCGCTGCCATCCTAAACGGCTTCGCTGCATCTTCGCTGCTTTTCATCGCTCGCCACCTCCGTTATGTAAGGTGCGATTCGGTTCCGGTTATCCGCCGCCGGCGGACATACCGCTACCAAACGCTGCAGACGGTAAACCGGTCCTATGCTGGTCATCGCTCGATGACTTTCCAGCATTCCCCGAAAGAGGAATTCGAGCCGGTGGGATATTTCCCCTTCCTTAGAACTTCTTCCTTCTTGCTACTCATCAAATTGCGCCCGTGCACCGGACGGAGCCATTTTTAGGACGGCGTATAAGTATCGGAAACGGAGGACCGTTCCATTCTCAGAGCCTCTGTTTAAATGAAACACCGGGGTAATGACGAGGTTTACAAAAGAGAAAGGGCCCCGGCGGACGGGGCCCAGAGTTCGGTCAGCGATGCACCAACGACTTTTTCGGGTCGTTCACTTCCAGCTGACGTTGAACCAGTAGCTGCCCGAGCCGCTGTACGAGTACACCCTCAGCTTGTACGCGCCGGTGACGGCGGGAAGGTACAGGATCTGCTCCTGTCGCTTAGTCCCTGTGGAACTGGCCACCTGGGTGCCGCTGGGGTTGTACAGGTAAATGTCGAAGTCCAGCGCGGAGGTATGGTTTGGCATGATAAAGGTGATGCCGATTGGCTTGGTGGTGTCGGTCACCGTGAACTCCCAGTAATCGCTGTAACCCCCGCCGGGCAAGCTGTCGACCGTGTAAGTGAACGTGAGACCATCGGAGAAGGTTCCCGAGTATCCTCCGGCCGCCTTTATAACGTCGTACGACAGGTTGATGCCATAGCCGAAGTCGATATCCTTCCCGGCAGGACCGAAGTCCTTCACGTTGCTCGACGAATAGATGATGTTCTTTACCTGCGAGTCGGTGAGGGAATAGTTAGCGTCAAGCATCAACGCGATCACTCCGGCCATGAACGGGGTGGCCATGGATGTGCCGCTGTATGTGATGTAACCGTTGACGGAATTGGCTCGAGCTGCTGTGATGTTTCGACCGGGCGTGCAGATGTCCGGCTTGATCCTGCCGTCCGCCGTCGGACCTCTGCTGGAGAATTCTGCGAGCACCCAGCCCTTCTCACCCGGGTCGTACAGGGCGCCTACGGTAATGGCGTTAGCTGCGGCCGCCGGTGAGCCAATGGTATACGTGGCAGGACCGGAATTGCCGGCGGCTACCACCATGATGATGCCGTTGGCCACCGCGTTGTTGACGGCCTGGGAGAGGCTGTCTGTACCATCGGATGACCCGCTGGAGCCCAGGCTCATGTTACCGATCCGGATGCCGTAGGTGCTCTTATTCTGGATCATCCAGTCGATACCGGAGATGATCCCGGAGGTTGTTCCGCTTCCGCCGGAATTCAGAACTTTGATCCCCACGAGGGCGGCGCCGGGAGCAACCCCTGTGTACGTCGAGTTCCCTTCCCCCGTTCCTGCGACGATGCTGGCCACGTGAGTTCCGTGCCCGTGATCGTCGTAGGGGGTGGTCCGACCGTTGATGACATCCTTCCAACCGATGACCTTTCCGCCGTCCAGATCGACGTGAGTTGCGTCGATCCCGGTATCGATGATGGCCACCACGACATCCGTCTTGGAGTACGAAGTCGGGTTGCCATCCCTGTCTCCGCTGACGCCGAACTCGCTGCGGGCGGCCCGGACTCCCGTCCAGCTGGTCGCGGTTCCGAGGAAGGCCGTAACCTCACGGTCGTATTCAACCCGTTCGACCACGGGGTGTTGCGAGACAGCTTTTATCTGTCCTGGGGTAAGTGAAACCGAGAAACCGTTGAGGGCCTGCTCCCACCGGTCTTTCACCACAAATGGACCAGCTTTTGTGGTGAGGTCCGCAAGGAGCTTCTCCGCCGGCTTGTCTTTGAGCATGACGATCACCGGGATCGTTTCGGACGGTCCCTTTACCGCCATGATCTCGTCCAAGTCGTCGGAGAGTTTGTTTTTGTCCCGGTCGCCGAGGAACGCCACCTTTCGCTCTGCTCGCCCCGCTTGCTTTCCCTCCACTGTCGGTGGCATTAGCGGGACGTTAGGCTCCGCCGGAGTCACCATCGCCGGTGCGGGCGACGCAGCGAGCGGCTGCACCAGAACCACGCTGGTGAATGCCACCATACACAAGACTGCCAGAACCAAGACTTTGTTCTTGGACATATAGAACCTCCCTTCTGAGTGGGGCTGTCTCCAGCCCCCCAATATGTATATTCGAACCAGCTTCTACATTTGTGGCCACCACTGGTAGACGAGGCTGGAGGTGCCGTGGTCCTGGGTAGTGATGTTGGGGCCCGACAATCAATGCCTCAGTGTCGCGAGATAAAGTAGGCTTTCCGGCATACGCAGGATGTGCGCGGGAAGTCGTGAGAAGGGCCCCCGGAGATGCGGAGACGTTCTACGAGCTCCCGGATGCCCCGTGGGACTGCATTATATCCTTCATTCCGGGGGTTACCCGCACCTCGCCGTCGGGCATCACCCATAAGGCTTCGACCCCGGGCAAGCTCTCTACGAGTGCCCGGCTCTCTTCGTACGGCAGCAGAAATGCCGTTGTGGACATGAAGTCGGCTACGCCGGCGTCATCTGCCAGGATCGTGACCGACCGGTAGAGATCACCCGGCATGAGGGTTGCCGGGTCGATGAGATGGTGGAGTATCTTTCCATCTACCACGTGATACCGCTGGTATCCTCCGCTGGTGGCAACGGAAGCACCGGTAATGTATATGATGTCAAGCAGGTTATCGTCGCCCGGTAGTATGGACTTGGCCGGGTCCTGTATGCCCACAGCCCATCGCTGGCGACGACCGTCGAGGGGTTTCCCAATGGCGCGGACGTTCCCCCCGGCGCTTATCAAAGCGGACTTAAGCCCTTCAGCTTCCATCTCCCGTGCGACCAGTTCGGTCGCGAAACCCTTGGCCACTGCACCGACGTCAAGACTCATTTCTTTGTCGGCAAGATATACGGTGCTTTTTTCCTCATCCACGATCACTTTGGAGATATCGGTGTGTCTTTTGGCTTTGAGTAAGTCCTCCATAGGCGGTATTTTCGCATTAGCGGGGTCATCCTGGCCTTCCTGGCGGTATTCGTGCCATATCCTCAAGACCGGTCCCATGGCGATGTTGGTTTTGCCACCGGTGCGATTGTACCAGTCCTTGGAGAATTTGATTAGGTCGATTATCTCCTTAGAAACGACGACAGGTTTTACACCTGCGTTATCATTGATGGTCTTGATGTTGTTTATGCCTGGGTAAGTGTTATAGATGTCGTATAACCGGTGAAGTTCCTGGTAGCGAGCGTGGATCTTTCCGAAATACGACTTGAACTCCTGTTCGTTCCTGGTGTAGGCCACGACCGTGACCACGGTGTCAAACGTGTCGAAGAAGGAGTCGGTATATTTCTGGTATCGATTCCTGGTCATGAGATAGTAGAAAGAGCCGGCTGCCACAATGAGCGCGGTTACAGCTGCCAGCACAATCCCGGACCTTTTTTTGATCATCGACGTCACCGCTTGTTCACGTTTAAATGGGTGCTACTTGCGTCTTGGAGCTAATCTCAAGCTAACAGAAACCTCTATGCTCGGAAGCTAAAGAGAAAACTCCCCCGCTCGTAGCGGAGCGGGGGAGTGAAGTCCGCAGCTCTTACTTGGTGGGCACTACGCTCTTGGCCCTGTCACGAGCCTCGACGACGGCCTTGATGTAATCCTGGACCGTAATGGTAACAGAGGAAGTGAGTTCGGGGACGTCGGGCACAGCCGGATGAGCAGCGTCGCGTTCCTTAACCTTCATCGCCTTGACCTCGTCCACCGTCTTGCCGGTCATCCACTTCTCGAGTTCGGCGATCTGCTGGTACCATTCCTTCTTGATCGATGAGGCCTTGGCCATCCCGTAGGCATCGCCGAGCTCCTTCTTGGTCTTGAGTTCGGCAGTCTTGTTCGTGACCTTGCCGTCCTTGTCGTAGTTGACCTTGGTCTGAGCGGTGTCGATCAGGGCGCTGACGATCTTTCCGTTCTTGTCGAAAGCGACACCCGCCATGGTCGTGTCAACCTGGGCCACCGGCAAAACCTCAGTACCATCTTCTTTGACCGAGTAGCCCCTGGACTTGCTGATGCTTATCACGTGCCCGAGACCGAGGCTGGCGATTCCCTTCGGGACGTCCACGGCGTTCTTGTACGCCTCGTCGACGGCGGCGATGTAATCTTGCACCGTTATGGTTACAAGCGAGGTCAGCTCGGGAACATCAGGTACCGCCGGGTGAGCAGCGTCGCGCTGCTTAACTTTGAGGGCTTTGATTTCCTCTACTGTCTTGCCTACCATCCACTTCTCGAACTCAGCTATCTGCTGGTACCATTCCTTCCCGATGCTAGAGACCTTGGCCATCCCGTAAGCGTCGCCCAGCTCTACCTTGGTTTTGCCTTCTTCCGCCAAGTCGCTGGCAACCTGAAGGTCCTTGTCGAACTTTACCTTGGTCTGAGCGGTATCAATGGTCGCCGCTACGACCTTGCCGTTTTTGTCAAAAGCTACAACGGCAATCACGGTGTCGACCTGAGCGGTGGGGGGAGTGACCGTCCCGTCCTCGTTAACCTTCAGATCGGTGGACTTAGCTATAGAAGTAATGTGCCCGAGGCCCACCTTTGCCACCGTGGGGCCGCTCGAACAGCCTGGTAAAGTTACAAGCGCCAATGCCAGCAACATTGAAGCCGCTAACAGTCTTCTCATGTTACGCTCCCTTCCTTAATTAAGTACGGAAATTGGACCTACAACAAAATGTACCACTCCGTGTGAAATCAGGCAAGTGCTTGTGAAGACTTAGATCGTCCTCGACGTTCAGCGCCGGGCGTGCCTCCGTGTTTTCGCCGTTAGTGGTGTCATTGCACGCCCAGCCTGCGTAGTATGTGACTAATCAGTATGTTTCCCCTGCCGGGGCGCGGGAGGAATCAGGTATGCTGGAAGAGTGGCGGACTGCGCAGCGGAGACAACCACCGGATCCCCGGGGCAGCGCAGCTGCTTGCGGACGCAAGCTCAGAGTGGTTGCGAGAGATTCTGCTACCGGCTTGCAGATACCCGAATTCAAGTTCGTGGTCAACGAGAACAATGTAGGAGATCCCCAGGTGGATGTCCCTGAAGACCAACGGGACCCCGCGAAGCTGCCATCCTTAAGGCCCGGCCCAAGCCACAGCCGCGTGGTGGCGGCGGGCGAAGCGGCTCCGGATATCCCTCCGGTAGTCGAGGTCCCGGACGGCGACTACGTCGTTTCCGTGAGAGCACGTGGCTACAAGATGGGTGGAGCCTGGGTCAAAGTGGCAGGACAGGATACTGACGTCACGGTAGACCTCGTTCCGCACCCTCTTCCCCTGTCAAAGATCAGAGTTCATGTATTTCACGATAACGCCCCCGTCAACGGCGAAGATGACTTTCCGCTGGAGACAGGACTCGAAGGCTTTCACATCATCATCCATGACGCGCGAGGGCAGGTCACGGTAGACTACTTCGGGAACGCTCTTGGAACTAAATACCAGACCGGTCCGGACGGTCGTCTCCTACGAGACGAGAACGGGATGCCCGTGCCCATCCCCGGAACCGGGGGCAAAATACTTACGGACGCAAACGGCGATGCCGTGATCGAAAATCTGCCTCCCGGCAAGTACGGAGTCCAGGCTATCCCTCCTGATGGAACTGACTGGATCCAGACGACAACCATCGAGGGTACCCATGTCATCGACGCGTGGATCGAAGAGGGAAACGACGGGTACAGCCCGCGCGAAGGATTCAAGGCAGCCCTCGTCTGGATCGGTTTCGTGAGACCCATGGAGTTCGGCCCTTCAATGCCCTGGCAGACGGGGAAGATCAAAGGAAGAGTCCGCACTATCATCGAGTTTGTACCGCCGGTAAGGCCCCTGGTACTGGGGGAGCCGGTGGACCGGCCCTGGATAGCTTTGACCGATATCGGCAGGACCGACCGCCAGGTCTACACGGGCAGGGGAGATACCAACGGGAGCTTCCTCATAGAGAACGTCCCGCCCGGAACGTACCAGATGGCAATATGGGACGAACCGCTTGACCACATCATGTCGTTCCGCACGGTGCAGGTCGGGGCCGGGGAAACGGTGGATCTCGGAGACGTAGGGATACCCAGATGGTACGGGTACATCAGGGGTACCGTGTTTTTCGACGAAAACGGAGATGCCAGACAGAACCCCGGGGAGCCCGGCATCCCTAACGTAACCGTAAAGACACGGTTCAAAGACGGTAGCGTGCAATACACGACCGTCTCGGACCCACACGGAAGATACACCCTGGA
Organism: Candidatus Fermentithermobacillaceae bacterium; assembly: GCA_012842495.1. Taxonomy (GTDB): domain Bacteria; phylum Bacillota; class Sulfobacillia; order Fermentithermobacillales; family DUSS01; genus DUSS01. Next base: position 60,713 of record DUSS01000027.1, on the reverse strand, counting down.
CGAGGTGTTCGAGCTTGAACGGTTTGCAGTCGCAGAGGTGGACTTCACCCGCCTCGACAAGACCGGCGCGACAGCCACGCCCGATGCGGGCATCCCCGTCCCGGTTGTCACCGGGTGCCGTGACGCTGCGGGGCAGAACGTGAGACGCTCCGAGACCTACCCCGACGTTCTGACCCTCGCGGAACTCACGTGGGCCGCCAAGACTAATCGCATCGATTGGGGCAAGAGGACATATACCCGCGGTACGAACGGAGGAATCACTGGGGTGGTCCATTACGCCACGATGCGAAAGGAAAGCGACCCGCGATACGCCGTGGCCGAGGACTTCGAACCGGGAGTGCCGGGTGTGACGGTGAACCTGTATTCAGCCCTCGTCGACCCCGAGACCGGGGAGGTCACGCAGGGCGATCTCTTGTCTTCCGTCGAGACGGACGCGTGGGCGCATCCCACCGGTTGCACCACTCCCGAGGGGGAGCCTGTGCCCTGTTACGAAGTGCCTGGCATCTCCAACCAGATCAGGCCGGGAGTGTTCGACGGGGGATACTCATTCGGAGGGCTTGCGCCAGGGCCGTACATCGTAGAGGTCGTTCCACCCCCGGGTTACCGGGTGCTCGACGAGACTTCGGTCAATAGGGGAGAAGGTGATGACTTCGCCCCCGCTGAGGGGTGGGCCCCAGATCCCATGTCCCCGGGTGCGTCAGCAGTACACGCCGGAGAGTCAAGACCCGGCGGCCGGTCAGTGAGCATCCCTTCGGCTCCGAAAGGGCACGTGCCCCGCGGGACCTGGGGAAAGATGCCGGCTCTGATGGCGCCGCCATCGTACTTCCCCGTCCCCGACCCTCCTTATTACGACCCGAGGAGGAAAATCGTAGAGGTGCGGGAAGGGCTCAACGCGACCGCGGACTTTTTCATATATACGGATGTTCCGGTCGCCGGGAGAATAGTGGGTTTCCTCCTTGACGATGTCAACATCGAAACCGACCCCGCGTTCATCTACTACGGTGAGAAGCGCGGAATCCCGGACACCCCCGTCGGCATAAGAGACTTTCGCGGCAAACTCCTGACGACCGTGCATTCCGACATAAACGGTGTCTTCGAAGTACTGCTGCCTTCGACCTACACGCGAAATTCACCCACACCTTCCGGCGTGGTTCCGGCCATGTATCAGGTAATCGGGAACGACCCCGGCGATCCCGACCGCCCGAATGAGAGATACAACCCGAACTACCAGACCCTCAAGCTCGTGTTTGATGTGTGGCCGGGAAAGACCACGTACGCCGACGTGGCGCTGTTCCCTATCACGGCGTTTGTGGCAAGGCCGGGCGCTCAGTTCTCCAGGCCCCCGGGGTGCGATGTTCCTCCCGGGATTCCCGAGGTTTTCCGGTTCGACCGCGTCTACGTTACAGTCGACGGCCCGAGGACGGTTCACGTGACCGGACGTGGGTTCGGAGACAACCCGGGGTCGGTGCTTCTGGACGACCAGAGCGTCCTGGTGACAGCCTGGACTGACACCTCCATCGCTTTCGAAGTCCCTCCGGACGCAGGCGGTCCGAGACAGGTGACTATCGTAAAGGACGATGGCTCCAGGACGTGCAATGCCATCACCCTTCATGTCTTCGACGAATCCTATCGTCCTCCGGTACTTGAGGTGCCGAGCCCGTCTTACCGGACAATCCAATCTGCCATCGATGCGGCGTCCGACGGCTCGCTAATCGTCGTGGCGCCAGGTATCTACTATGAGAGCCCAATCATATACAAGAATCTAAAGCTCCAGGGGCACGGGGCACACGACACGGTGATCGACGGGCGGTTCTTCCTTTCGTACGAGGGAGAGTGGCTTCAAAGGATTTCCTCCATCGACTTTGACGGCCCGGACCTGGTGCCCCAGGACCAGGTCAAAGAACTAAGCCGAGGCCAGGTCGTGACGTTCGTCGCACGGGATGGGCAGTATAGCTCCGCGTTCCGCACACAGCTCGATGGCTTCACCATCACCGGCGCCCGCGGGGAGGAAGGCGGCGGAGTGTACGTCTATGCTTACTGCCGGCACCTTATCTTGAGCAACAACGTGATCCGAAGCAACGGTGGAGGTTTCGGAGGAGGCGTCGTGGTCGGCAAGGCATATGCAGGCAAGTGCCACAACGAGGGAATCCGAATTCACCATAACAGGATAGCCAATAACGGAGGCATCAGCCTCGCGGGAGGTATCGGAATTTACAGCGGTGCCGGTGGTTACGAGATAGATCACAACGCCATCTGCGGCAACTACTCTGCGGAATACGGTGGGGGCATTTCTCACTTCGGCCTAAGCGAGGGTGGCAAGATCCATCATAACTGCCTGCTGTTCAACTCGTCCTTCGACGAAGGCGGCGGCATTCTCGTAGGCGGCGAAAAGCCTCTTCCGCCGGCGGTGGTCAGCCAGGGATCAGGCGAGGTCGATATCTTCAATAACCGGATCGAAGGCAACGTGGCCAACGATGACGGCGGCGGTATCAGGGTTCTTATGGCGGGTAAGCACAGGGTGAGGATCTATAACAACTACATCGTGAACAACGTTTCGACCGATCTGGGCGGTGGCATAGCTCTCGACGACTCCTCCTACGTGTGCATCTACAACAACACCATCGCCAAGAACATCACCACCGCGACCGCCGAAGACAGCGACGGAAGGCCGCACGCCGCAGGACTTGCCAGTGAACCGCACAGCGTGCCGTTTATGGAATCGCTTGCCCCGGGCGAACCGGCTTACAGCGACCCGGTGCTTTTCAACAACATATTCTGGGACAACAGGGCAGGGTTCTACGACCAGACGCTCAACGGGGGAAGAGGCGGGATAGCTGGGATCGGAGCTCCGGGCGACCCCAACCCGGTCAATGTGCTGGATATTGAAGTATCCGGGATACCCGCATACCTCTATCCCGAGCACTGTTGCCTTTCTCGACCTTATCCCGGCGGGCGGGACAATCAGGTTGGCGACCCCAGCTTCGTGCGGGAATACGACACTTCCGTAACCGCGGTGGCGTTTAACATGGAACCGGACTTCAAGTCCGTGAAGATCGTTACGGTCACACCCGAACTTCAGGGAGACTACCACTTGACCACCGCCTCTGTCCTCGCGATCGACAGAGGGACGCCATCGGTGACACGGGTCATTGAGGGCAATCCCGTTGTCTTCCACGCGCCGGCTGACGACTACGACGGCGAGACCCGCCCGCAAGGGGCCGGGTATGATACCGGCGCCGATGAATACTCCGGGGGGCTGTGAGACTTTCACGTACAGAGGAGGGGAAGGGATGGCTCAAGTCAGGAAGCGTCTGGGCGCTACGGACGGCAAGATCAGGATGCCGGACGGGTCGGAACACTACATCTTCGGGTTCGTCGACATCACCGGCGTCCCGGACGACCGCATATTCGACTTTAGAGGCAAGGCGCAGCTACTCTCTCCGCTCATCGAAGCTTACCAGGGAGACGAGGTCTTCCTCACCCTCACCAACCTGGGCATGCCCGGAAGACCCGACCTGGACGATGGGCACACCATTCACTGGCATGGCTTCCCCAATCAGATTCCCGTATGGGACGGTGTTCCTGAAGCCTCAATGTCGGTCCCCGTGGCAAGGGACCTTACGTATTACTACAGACCCCTGGACCCAGGCACGTACATGTACCACTGCCACTTCGAGCCGGTTGAGCACATCCAGATGGGAATGGTGGGTCCCCTTATAGTCAGGCCGGAGCTCGAAAAGCGCCCGCAGTATGCCCGGCGGCGGTTTGCTTATAACTACGCGTGGACCGAATTCGACCGGGAGTTCCTCGTGTTCCTGACGGAGCTCGACTCGACCGCCCACCGGATGGTCGAAGAGGCCCAACCATATGATTGGACTGAGTACCGCCCGGACTACTTTCTCATAAACGGAAGAGCGTACCCCGACACGGTCCGGCGCGAGCACGAGTCCGAACTGCCGTTTCAACCCTACTCAGCCAGGATCAACGCGTACCGGGGGGAAAGAGTGCTTCTAAGATTCGTCAATCTAGGCTTTCAGCAGCACTCCGTGCAGGTACCTGGCATATCCTTGACGGTCATCGCGCGGGACGCTCAGGTGCTGAGGGGGACAGCCGGGGAGGACCTGATCTTTGAACGCGACACCGTGTACATTGCGCCCGGAGAGACGCTGGACGCTCTGTTCACAGCCCCTGTTCCAGGCACTTACCCGCTGTACTGCAGGAACCTTCACAGGATCACGAACGCAGGTGCTCCTATGGGCGGGATGATCACGGAGGTAGTGGTGAGGCCGAGGCCTCTAGGTTGCCCACCGGTCCGGGAAGGTGAAAACGAATGAGAACCATCAACTTATGGGTGAAGGACGGTTATCTCAGCACCCCCGACGGCAACAGCATCTACTTTTGGGGGTTTGCCGCAAGCCCGGATGCCCCGGCCCAGGTCCCGGGGCCGCACCTTGTAGTGAACCAGGGCGAGGACGTGACCGTTAACCTTGTCAACCAGACCGGTGCTGAGCCTGTGTCCATATTCTTCAACGGGCAGCGGGGAGTCAGGACAGAGGCCGGTCCTGTCCGTCCCCAGTATGACGCGCAGGGGAGGCTGGTGTCTTTCGTAGATCACGCTGAACCCGGAGGAGGGACCATATCGTACTCGTTCAGGGCGGAGAGACCGGGGACATATCTTTACGAAAGCGGCACCAACCCACATAAACAGATCCTCATGGGCCTGTACGGCGTGCTCGTGGTGAGGCCGCTGGACTTCGATCGGTCGGTACCAGGTTTGAAGACCGCCTACGGTGCAGGCTCCGGAACGGAGTTCGACCGTGAATACGTGCTGGTGACAGGGGAAATCGACCCGGTCCTCAACGCCGCAGCAGAGAGGGGGCAACCCTACAGGATCTCAAAGTTCAGGCCGCGGTACTGGACCCTGAACGGCAGGTGTGCGCCCGACACCATGCTCGGCGACAGCTTACCGCATTTGCCGCACCAGCCGTACGGGGCGATGGTCATGGCGCAGCCCGGGGAGCGGGTCCTCATCCGCCTTGCCGGAGCGGGAATCGACAACCATCCCCTCCATCCCCACGGCAACTACTCAAGAGTGGTAGCCATCGATGGGAGCCTCCTCCGAAACGGCGTGGGAGACAGGTCGTACCACAAGTTCACGGTGCTCCTTGGGGCCGGTCAAACGTGCGACCTGATCTTCAGATGGACGGGGCTCGGATACACTCCCGCGAACCCCGTCCCCGTGCCGCTTCCGAACCGCCGGAACATGGGGGTCGGTGATCTCGGATTCACCATGTGGAGCGGGAGCCCGTACCTGGGTGTTAAGGGAGATATACCGGTCGGCGTGGTGTCTTTCAACGAAATGGGCGAATACAACTTCATGCTGCATGCTCACGAAGAGCAGAAAATCACGAATTGGGGCGAATTTCCGGGCGGATTGATGACGATGATCGCGATCTATCCGTCGTTGCCGCCGGAAGCCGGGTCCCTGAGTTAGGGAGGGAGCAGGGTTGGCGTTCGTGTTTAGATCTCTGTGGGCAAAGACCGGTGCCATCTCGTTGCCGGGTCCTACCGGAACGGTACAGGTGCCTTTCTGGGGTTTCTCTGGGTCGGAACAGGATAACCCCATTTTCCCCGGCCCTGTTCTCGAGGTGCGGGAAGGCGACATAATCACCGTGACGTTACGGAGCGAGATACCGTTCCCCACCTCGCTGATTTTCCCCGGTCAGGCGGGTGTTCTAGTAAGGCGCGAGACGGGTGTTTGGAAGCGTGTGAGCCCCGAGTACGCCGGTGGCCTCATGACCTCTTTCACAGACTCACTGGCGGCCGAAGAGGCGTGGGTGAGATACCTGTTTCGGGCAGCGAGGCCAGGCGTGTTTCTCTACGAGTCGGGCACACGACCGGACTGCCAGGTGCAGATGGGCCTGTACGGCGTCATAATCGTGCGGCCGAGAGATTTGCCGTCCCCGGAAACCCCGGGTACAGGAGCGCGTACGGTCCCTGTACCGCCAGCCGGTTTGACGTCGAGAAGGTACTCGTACTCGGGGAAGTCCACAGAGCTATGCACGAATCGCTTGCCCGGGGCCTGAATTTCAACATGATGGAATTCGCACCCGATTCCTGGGTAATCAACGGTAGAGCGTATCCAGATACGCTCAAACCCGATGGAGACCCATCTCTTCCGTCGCAGCCGCACGGTTCAGAGGTGCAGGTGGGGGTGGGGCAGCGGGTTCTGCTGAGGCTCGTCAACGCCGGCTTCCTCACCCACACCGTACACCTTGGTGGGCTTACAGGAAGGGTAATTGCAGAAGACGCCTTTCCACTGGTTTCCGGCAGGAAGGATGCCTCATACGAAAAAACGGCTATTACGCTGGGACCTGGTCAAAGAGTCGATGTACTCATCGTACCGGAACACCCGGGGGAGTACCTGATCCGGTCGCGCGACTACTCCCGGGTAGTCAACGACGATTCATTCCCCGGCGGGATGATGACGCGGCTCGTCGTGTTACCGTAGGTCTTCATCACGTGTACCCATTGGCCTCCTCCCCACGAGTCGCGCTTTTCAATCTGCACAAATTTGCGAAGGGAAACCGGGATTATGTGTAGAAACCGTCCGAGCGAAGGGTGACACGCCGGCCGGACAGCTCCGGTCCCATCCGCCGCCCGGCGTAGGAGCGGTTGCGACCCCGGTACAGCTGCCGGCCGTTCCAAACGGGAGGACGACCATGCCAAGACCCAAGACCTCGTATGAGCTCATGGCCAACTTGGCCCGGATGTACTACGTAGAGAAGATGAGCCAAGAAGAGATTGCTAAGCTGGCCGGGTTTTCCAGGTCTCAAGTTTCGAGGATCTTGAAACGAGCGTGGGACGCCGGAATCGTGCAAGTCAGGATAGTGAAACCGCCCGAGCAGCGGCCCAATGAAACCGCGGACAAGCTCCGTGCCTCCCTTAACCTGAAAAGAGCAGCGGTAGTTTCGTCCGATGGAACGCAGGCATTCATCATGCGCGGGCTCGTCGCCGAAGCTTGCATACTTCTCGAAGAGGTACTTCAGAGTGCTCAGGGTAGCCAGAGGACGGTCGGCGTATCGTGGGGCTACACGCTGGCGCAGTTCGCCGAACTCATCCAGCCTTTTGACCGGTACCCGGATGTCACCGTCGTACCTCTCGTCGGTGGAATCGGGCAGGCCAGCCCCGAACTCCAAGTAAATCACATCGCTCAGAAGGTTGCACATAAGCTTGGAGGAAAGTGCCTCCAGCTTTACGCGCCGAGTCTCGTAGATTCCGAAGAAACGCTAAAGCGTCTCCTCATGGAGAACTCGGTACGGGAGGTCACCGAGCGCTGGAACTCCCTCACGTGTGCCGTTGTGGGCATAGGTACCCCCGACAGCGTCGGCAGGGCGGGCTACTTCAACGATAAGCGGTTCTATGACTGCGTAAGGCGTGAGGTCTGCGGCGACGTGTGTGTGAATTTCGTAGATGCCGAGGGTAAGCCGGTACTGCCCCAGTACCGTGCCAGGACGCTCGCCTGTTCGCCCCATCAGCTCAGAAAAGTTCCTTACACGATAGGCGTAGCGTTCGGCAGGCACAAAGTACAGGCCATCCGGGCTGCTGCAAAGTCCGGCATGATCAACTGCCTCGTAACGGACCGGTCGACTGCGGAACTGATCCTTGAAGGAGAATCGTTTTAACAGGATGTCTGAGGACCAGGCACCCAAGAGATCAGACTTGCAGCTGGCCTAGGGAAAGGAGGGACACTCTTGCCCCGAATGACCGCAATAGTGGTGCTTTCTCACGGCAGCTTGTCAAAAGGACTCGTTGAAGCTGCCTGTATGATTGCGGGAAAGTCGTCGAAACTCGAGTATGTCTGCCTCGAAGAGGGCGAAGGGCCTGAAAGCTTTCGACGCAAGGTGGATGCGGTCCTAAATACGTTTAGCGAAGACGATGTTCTGTTCCTCGTGGATCTCTTCGGAGGTACTCCAAGCAACATCGCTTCGATGCTCTTCCTGGAGCGCGCGCAGGCGGATACGGGGGGACAGACCTCCGAATGCACGAAACCCCCGGTGGAGCAGGGGTCCCAGGGAGAGGTTGCCGCCCTCGCTTCCGGTCGCCGGCGGTCTTTCGCGCTTGTCACGGGGGTCAACCTGGGCATGCTGCTGGAAGCCATAAACAACCGGGCAAATATGCGGCCGGACGAGCTGGCATCACATCTTGTGGAAGTGGCCCCGGCTACCATCGTTGATCTGGGCCGGGTTCTGCTTGAGGGGGTCAGGAAGCCGTCATGAACATCTCGCTCGTGAGGATAGACGACAGGCTCATTCACGGACAGGTGACGACCGCCTGGCTGAGACAGTATCCCGCCGAAGTCATATTCGTGATCGGCGACAGCGTCGCAGCTAATCCCTTTCAAAAAGTCGTTCTTCAAACCACAGCGCCTGCTGGGGTCACAGTGGAGGTCATGGATACCGCGACCGCCGCTGCCGAGCTCATTCGCCGTTCGCAGGACAGCCGGAATGTCGCGCTGATCCTTACGAGACCTGCGGATATCGTGCACCTCGTGGAGCAGGGAATACCGATCCGGTCGGTCAACGTGGGCGGGATGCAGCCTCACACCGGTTCGCGTCAGGTTGCAAAGTCCGTCTCCGTCGATCAGGCGGACGAGCTCGCATTCAGGCACCTTTTTGAAAAGGGGGTGGAACTGGAGATACGCATGGTCCCGACCGACAAGAAACAGGATCTTGCCAAGATCCTGGGATTTACACGGTAGGTCTCTAAGGAGACCGGGTACTCTGGTGACGGGACGGGAAGAGGGTGTCTTTCGGAGGGGAAGTTCTTTTGTAAGCCGCGTGTTGGACAAGCAGCTATTACGGAGGAGATTCAAAGGAGAGGAGGACAAAGGAGGATGTTTCGACAGGCACTGTTGGTTGCTCTGGTCGCGGGCGCCTGGGAATGGATAACCGTGTTGCCGGCGATGATCGCGGCGGTGCTCAGGAAGAAGGATTCCACGTTCAACAGCTGGCTCATTGCCTTCTTCAAGTCGATCGACTCCGCCGCCTTCTACAGCCCGGTGGTAACAGCCTTTTTGACCGGTCTGGTGCTCGGCGACGTGAAGACCGGATTGCTGGTTGGCTCCACGGTGCAGCTCATGTTCATTGGCGTCTTTATCGTCGGCGCATCGATCCCGCCTAACCCGCGTCTGGCTTCGATACTGGCGACGGCCCTCTGCATTCTGACGGGCGCCTCCACGGGTGAGGCGTTGACCATAGTGGTTCCCGTCTCGGTTCTCAGCCAGCTACTCACTACGCTGTTCATGACGCTCAACGTGTTCTTCCTGCACTGGGCGGACAAGATGGCGGAGGAAGGTAAGATCGTCAACATCGACCTACTGAACACCCTGAACGGTATAGGGTGGCAGGCAGTCGAGGTTATTCCGGCGTTCCTCGGCGTCTACTTTGGCGTAGACCTGACAAAAAGCCTGATCGCCACAATCCCGGAGGTTGTCTCCAAAGGTCTCGGTCTTTCGGCGGGCCTTCTCCCGGCGCTGGGATTCGGCATGCTCCTCGTGATAATCGCGAACAGGAGAGTATGGCCGTTCTTCTTCGTCGGTTTCCTGCTTGCGACCTACGTGAAAATGAACGCGATAGCCGTGGCCATGCTCGGTGTGTGCCTCGCGCTGATATACGACCACCTGAGGAATTCGCGGTCCGCGAGCCGTGTTGACTCGGCCTTGACAGAGGCGCCGTATGGTAGTCCTGAAAGGGAGGCTGTGAGCAGCGATACCGCTTCCCCGGGGAAAGCCGCCCTCGGTGGGGAAGATATCGCGGGCGTGTTCTGGAGGAGTTTCAACTTCGCGGGCAACTACAACTTCGAGAGGCTGATGGCACTTGGGATGGCGTCGATGATGGTACCCGTACTGAGGAGACTCGCCAGAACTAAGGAGGAAATCGTCTCCGGTCTAAAGAGGCACCTCGTATTTTACAACTCCCATCCTTATCTGGGTGCCATGATAACCGGTGTCGTCGCGGCGATGGAGGTTCAAAAGGCGCAGGGTGCCGCTATCAAAGACGAGGACATAAACGGTGTCAAGACGGCGATGATGGGGCCCTTCGCGGGAGTCGGCGACTCGTTGTTCTGGGGTACGCTACACCCCATCTACCTGTCGATCACCGCAGCTCTCGCCGCCCAGGGTAACCCAGTTGCTCCCTTCTTGGCCTGGTTCTTCATAGGAGGGACCGCGGTAGCCGGTCACTGGTTCTTCCTCAACTATGGCTTTCGTTGGGGTACAGACGTCCTCGCAAAGATCAGGGAAAGCAACGTAATCGAAAGGGTGGCCGGTGGAGCCAAGATCGTCGGTATCTTGGTGGCAGGGGCCATGATCGCCACGCTGGTCAGCGTCAAGACCACGCTGGTGCTCAGCATCGGGGGAGGCAGCATCGCGATACAGCCCATACTCGACCAAATCTTGCCCAACTTGCTGCCGCTGTGCCTCGTGTTCATCGTGTACGGCCTCTTGAAGAGGCACATGTCTCCGATCGTGGTCATGCTCATACTCATGGCCATAGGCATTCTTGGGGCCTGGCTTGGGTTCCTGGGATAACGGGTTTCTTTTGATAGCCGGTTCGAGCCGGCGCGACAAGAGATGGAGAGCGGTGTTGACGAGATGACGTCTCTGAGAATGAGAAGGATTTTCGCTGAGGACGGGCGGGCGCTGGTAGTCGCGATCGACCACGCTCTGTCCATGGGCCACCTACCCGGGCTCGAGGACCCGGAACGCATTATCGGAATTGCCGCATCAGAACGAGCCGACGCGGTGATGACGACAGCCGGCGTGGTGAAGAGATGTGCCGGCAGGCTCGGAAAAACCGGGCTGATCGTCAGGGCCGATTTTGGGGGGACGTACCTGGCCTCCCAGCCCCCGGCTCCGGACCTCGCGGTCTCGATCGAGGAAGCGCTTACGATAGGCGCAGACGCCCTGGCAGTTATGCTTTATCCCGGTGCTCCTCGAGATCTGGAGGAGAGGAGCTTCCGGAATTTGTCTCTGCTCGTGCGTGAAGGAATGAAGTGGGGGGTACCGGTACTGGCGGAAGTGGTCCCGTACGGCTCTTTCGATCTTCAACGCACCAGCCCGGAGGACATCGTGTCTTGCGTCCGGATGGCCGCCGAGGCCGGTGCGGACTTCATAAAAACTTTCTACGCAGGCGGGCCGGAGTCCTTCAGCAAGGTAGCAGAGGCTGCCAGGGTACCGGTGCTGATCCTTGGAGGACCGAAGGTGTCTGGGGAGCTCGGGCTTCTCAAGATGGTGCGGGATGCGCTCGATGCCGGTGCTTCGGGTGTTGCGTTCGGGAGGAACATCTGGCAGCATAAGGACCCCGCAGGCGTCGTTCGTGCGCTGCGCCAGGTGATCCACGAAGGTGTGTCTCCCGAGGAAGCCGCGGAGAGACTCGGTCTAGGGTGCGGGGCGTAGAGCACTTGCGACTAGGTGGTGGTTAGTGTGAAGGCTGCAGTATACCTCGGGGTTGGAGAGATCCGGGTCCGCGAAATGCCGAAGCCGCGACCCGGACCCGGGGACGTCGTCGTGAAGGTCCGGGTGGCCGGTGTGTGCGGAACGGACATCAAGACCTACCACAGGGGGCACCCGTCCTTCAAACCTCCGGCAATCCTCGGGCACGAGTTCTCAGGAACGGTGGAGGAAGCCGGTTCCAAGGTAACCTGGTTGCACGCTGGAGACCGCGTGTCGGTGGCGCCGTACCTTAACTGCGGCAAGTGCTCGTACTGCAACGAGAATCGTGGGGAACTCTGCGAGAACAAGACTTATCTCAACGGCGGCGCCTTCGCCGAGTTCGTACTCGTGCCGGAGGAGATCGCCCGGCGTGGAACCGTTCGTTTGCCGGACCGGGTTTCCTTTGAGGAAGGTGCCCTGTTCGAACCCCTTGCCTGCTGCATCAGAGCACTGTCGTTCCTTCGCCTGAAGGCGGACTCGCTTCTACTGGTGGTAGGAGCAGGATTTATGGGGCTCTTGAATGCCATGGCCGCAAGGGCGATGTTTGGAACCAAGAACGTGGTCATCGCGGAGATCGACCCTGTTAGGCGGCAGATCGCCCAAGATCTCGGGTTTGCTGTCGTCGATCCCAGCGCTGACTCCGGTTCGACATCCGGGACCAGCGGGACTCTCCCCCGCGGGGAAGCCGATGCCGTGATAGTGGCGGTAGGTTCGCCGGAAGCTTTCGCAGTTGTGCCCGAAGCTGTGAAAAGGGGCGGAGTGGTGCATATCTTCGGCGGGATGTCAGCCGGTGCCAACCTGACGGTCCCCTCAGCCCTCGTTCACTACTCGGGAGTCACGATCGTAGGGAGCTCGGGATTTGCGGCTGAAGACTACCACCTTGCCGCGAAGATGGTCTCCGAGGGGAGGATAGATGTCAGATCTCTCGTCGGCGCGAGGTTTGGCCTGGAAGAAGTCGAGAAGGCCATTCTTGCGACGGGAGGAAGCGTTCTGAAGACGGTCATCGTGCCATGATGGATACACGAGCAGTAAGCTTCAGCTGAATACAGCAGGTGGAATGGGCGGAGGCCGGGAGGCCTCCGCCGGCTTCTTTCCCTGCTCCCTCAGGATGTTTCGTACGCTTACGACTTGGCCTGTGCGATCAGTATCGGAAAGGCACGCGAGCGGGGAGTTAGGGATTGAGGAGACGAGCAGTCTCTCATCGAGCACGTATCGCTCCCTGCGTCCGGCGCAGGAAGAGGATGTAGTAGAATAGAAAGTCCAAAGTAAAAGGCTAGCTCCCGCGATGATGCGAGTAGCTCTTGCAAGCGAGACACGCAATCGTGTGACAGGCTGTCCGGGAGCTCCTGTGGGGTGCAAATATGGATGTCTTGGAAACTTGTAGAGCGATTGAGAAAGACATAATCCAGTGGCGCCGTCTCGTCCACCAGTACCCAGAAATCGGCCTGGAGCTCCCGAGGACAGCAGAGCTCGTGGCCCGTGTTCTGTCCGACCTGGGGATCGAGGTGCGGGAGCGTGTAGGTGGCTGGGGAGTCGTGGGTCTGTTGAGGGGCAGCAAACCCGGAACAGAAGTCGGATGTGGCTCCAGTGCCGAAGGCGATGCCCGCAAGACCATAGCCCTCCGCGCAGATATGGACGCTCTTCCCGTTCAGGAGGAAACAGGCTTGCTTTATGCGTCGAAAATTCCTGGTGCCATGCACGCGTGCGGCCACGACGGACATATTGCTATGCTCCTTGGGGCTGCGACAGTCTTATCCGGGATGAGAGACCAGTTTTCAGGAAACGTCAAGTTCATCTTCCAGCCGGGTGAGGAGGGAGCTGGTGGGGCCCGGCTCATGATCGAAGATGGAGTCCTAGACGATCCCCCCGTTAACGCGATAGTCGGAGCACATCTTGGAGTTCTATGGAAACTTGCCAGGGGTCAGATTGGGGTGAAGGCAGGCACACTTATGGCTGCTAGCGACCGGTTCGAGATAAGTGTCACAGGCCGCGGGGGGCACGGCGCCGCTCCGCACATGTCGGTGGATCCCGTGGTAGTAGCATGCCATATATGTGCCGCACTACAGACCATTGTATCCAGGGAAATCAATCCACTAAGCCCAGCGGTTTTGACCATAGGAACCATCCACGCGGGAACTGCCCACAATATCATTCCAGAGACGTGTCTAATGCAGGGTACGGTAAGGTATCTCGATACAGAACTCGGCAATTTCATACATGAGCGGATTCGCCAGATCGCTTCCAGCGTAGCTTCGGGCATGAGGGCGGAGGCCGTTGTGAACTATCATTACGGGTACCCGCCCGTCGTAAACGATGAGGGTGTAACTAGCCTTGTCGCCGAATCAGCTGCCAAAGTGGTTGGGCCCGAAAATGTCTGCAGAATTGAGCCTGTTATGGGAGGCGAAGACATGGCCTACTACCTGCAGAGAGTTCCCGGCACGTTCTTCGGCATCGGTTCTGGCAACCCGGAGAAAGGCATAGTGTACCCCCATCACCATCCCAAGTTTGACATAGACGAAAGCGTCCTTCATATAGGGACGGCTGTGTTTGTCCAGGTCTGCCTGGATTTCTTCTCACAGAGCTGAGCAGCACAAGGTTGCGTCGGGACTCGCGAGTCGCTCCTTCTGTAGCCCGGGCGGTTGCAAAGGCGGCTGTGCAGTCGGAGGGGACGAGGATACGGGTGGACCCGGAGGAGATCTACCGGAGGACGGTCGCCCTGACGCGTGAGTGGCAACGGGACTGAGGGCGACACTAGGAGGATGGATGTCTTGGACGAGCTTCTTTGGGGTTTTCTGAGGTCGGTCAGCAAAGCTCTTGACCTGAGTTACAGCGGTATAATGCCGCATCACATGAGAGTTGCCGTCCTTGCCTCAAAGATAGCCCGCGGCCTCGGTCTCTCCCAAGCGAGAATGGCTCTGACAACCCAATCTGCCCTCATACACGACCTTGGAGTAAGGACCTGGGGCGATAGGGCCAGACTCCACAACTTCGAAGTGGATGACCCGTATGAACACGCGGTAGACGGTTACCGTATTCTGGCCGGGGTTGGGGCCGGGAACCCCTGGCGGCCGATTGGGAGGACGAAGGGAGAGCCAGGGCCGAGCGTCCGGGCATGTGGCGAGGGGCAGCCGGCCCTGGCTGGACTAGACAGGGGCGGGGGAGGCCGGGCTCTTCTCTTACCTCACGCGCGCGTAATCCTGCATCACCACGATAAATGGGAAGGGGGAAACCCTTCCCGAGTCTGCAAAAATGAAATTCCCATCGAATCCCGGATACTTCACCTTGCCGACAGAGTGGACGTGCTGTTAGACGCAGCGAAGCCTTTTAACTATCAGAAAAAGGAGATTTTTGATGCCCTCGATAACCAGCGCGGTCGGGCTTTTGACCCTGCGCTCGTCGACGTCTTGTACGACCTAGCCAGGAGCGAAAGCTTCTGGTTTGACCTGGAGCCGAGCTTTTTGGCCAAGGCCCTTGAAGCGTGCATCGTTGGAAGTCTGACGGTGCCGGCTGGGAGGGATCCGTCGAAAACCGAAGTGATTGCGGCGAGTATAGCGGCCCCCGCTGAACCTGTGCCTCCACATCCATCCCGTTGCTCTGGGGTTGAGTCGGATCGTACCGGTCGCGACGGGGCAGGAGCTCCTCGAGAAAGGTCAGGTCTACCGGTCGCGCCAGGCACGTACGCGCAAGCATCCAGCGGGAAGCGGGCAACCGCATCTCCGTCGCTGTGTTTACCAGCTGCATCAGGCACCGAGGCGCGAACACCAGAAGTCATCGAAATCCTTGAGGTGCTTTCTCGGGTATTCGCCGAGGTCGTGGACCGCCGGAGCCCCTACACCCGCCGCCACTCCCAGTCAGTAGGGGAGTGCGCGTTCATTTTAGGTAAGCACCTGGGGCTTGACGAGTTGACGTGTAGAGAGCTCCGGGTGGCTGGGCTTTTGCACGACCTCGGGAAGCTCGGTGTGTCTGAAAGCATCCTTGACAAAAAGGCTTCTTTAACAGAGGAAGAAACGTGCATAGTCAAACGTCACCCATATCTGACGTACCACCTCCTTGACGAGGTTCCTTGCTTTGATCGCATCAGGGACTGGGCTTCCTTCCACCACGAGCGTCTGGACGGGCGGGGTTATCCTTTCGGGCTCGATTCCTCCTTGCTTAGTACCGAGGCTAGAGTCGTGGCCGTATGTGATGTTTTTTCCGCTCTTTCCGACGATCGTCCGTACAGACCCGGCCTTTCCCGCGAACAGGTGCAGAGTATCCTCGCGGCGATGGTGGAGAGCGGAGCTTTAGACGGGGAGATAGTGAGTCTGGCAGGGAGGGTGTTGTGAGAATACGCCCGGGACCGCCGAAGACCAGGCTCAAGGTTCTCGCGCTCCTAATCATTGACTTGAACGGAGCAGCTGTCCCCTGTGGAGGATGCGTCCCTGTATCTTAAGGGGGATCCCAATCCAGGTGCCATTTTCAGTACGCATCATTGCCTGGATGTGAAGGTGGGGCTCCGAGCTGTTGCCACTATTCCCAACTTGAGCTAGAACCTGCCCCGCATCTACTCGCCGGCCTTCGTGGACTACGATAGAACCCTGCCGGAGATGGGCAAGGAGAAGCCTGACGCCGTCGACGGTTTCCAGTATCACGTGGTTTCCGGCCGGGTTGTCCCGATCACTCTTGCCGATATCCATGTCCGGTAGGCCGTCTACGGCGCTGATGACGACTCCCTGGGTTGGGGACACGACGCTGGGGGTCTACGCCCGGTCATCAATATCAGCTTGTTTTCGCCAGGCTGTTGAGTGGATAATCCAGTTGCGGATGCACACCAGAGTCGCTTCGGCGGAGGTGGGTCGGTCTTGCGGTTAAGAGAGAGAGCACTCGAGCTTCACCGGGAAGCTCGAGGAAAGATCGAGGTAAGGAGCAAGGTGAAGCTGGAGAACAAGGAGGATCTTAGTCTAGCTTACACCCCCGGAGTCGCCGAGGTATGTCTGGAAATCGCGAAGGACCGGGAGCTGGCCTACGAATTCACTTCCAAAGCCAACACGGTGCTGGTGGTCACCGACGGCACAGCTGTCCTCGGCCTTGGAGACATAGGTCCGGCGGCCGCGCTTCCCGTCATGGAGGGGAAGTGCCTTCTTTTCAAGCGATTTGCCGGTGTCGACGCCTTTCCGATTTGCGTCGCGACCAGGGAAGTCGAGGATATCGTGAAGCTCGTCAAATGGCTTGAACCCGGAATAGGAGGCGTGAACCTCGAGGACATATCGGCGCCCCGTTGCTTCGAAATCGAACGGGCGCTGAGGCAAGAACTCGAGGTCCCGGTATTCCACGATGACCAGCACGGGACAGCTGTAGTCGTGCTCGCCTTCCTCACAAATGCTCTCAAGATCGTAAGAAAGACCCCCAACTCCATCAAGGTGGTCATCAACGGTGCCGGCGCGGCGGGTCTGGCCACGGCCAACCTGCTTCTCCAATGGGGGGTCCGCGATGTGGTGGTCTGCGATAGCCACGGGGTGCTCTATCCCGGCAGAGCGGGTATGAACCGTTTCAAAGAGGAAATCGCCCGCAGTGGAAACGCAAGATGTGTGAAGGGAACCCTTGAAGACGCCCTTGAAGGTGCCGACGTCTTCGTCGGTGTATCCGTGGGCAATGTTCTCCGGGGTCCGGCTTTGCAGAGGATGGCCAGGGACCCCGTAGTGATGGCTCTGGCAAATCCCACGCCCGAAATCAACCCGGCGGAAGCGAAGGCGCATGGTGCGAGAATAGTAGCTACTGGCCGGTCGGACTACCCGAATCAGGTGAACAACGTCCTCGCCTTTCCGGGGATCCTCCGGGGCGCGCTGGACGTGAGGGCCTCGAGCATCAACGATGCCATGAAGATTGCCGCGGCAAGGGCGATAGCAGAGCTTATAGGCGAAAGTACGCTGTCGCCGGAACGAGTCATCCCGGACCCGTTTGACCCGCGAGTCGCTCCTTCCGTGGCGCGGGCGGTTGCGAAGACGGCGATGGATACAGGGGTAGCTAAGGTTAAAATCGATCCGGAGGAAGTCTATCGCAGGACGCTGGCACGAGTTAACCAGTGACATCCTGAAAGCATATGTATCCTCCCGGAGCGACTCCGGTCCTGACTTAAACGAGGAAACCGGCGGCAAAGAACTCCGTTCGCCCGAAACTGTCTCCGGTGCATCTAGAATCCGCTTGATTCGTCCGACCCCCTGGGCCAAACCGTATCCAAATTCATGACGAAATCCGGATCAAACCAACAACCCGATGTGCGACTCGTCGGAGTCTCCGCTTGTGCATGCGGGAGCGTCACCCATGGCCGCATGCAAGTCTCCGGTGCATTCGAAACGGCGCAGACCAAATTCCGTGGGCGTCGGTGTCCGCCGGATGCCTGACGCCGAGTAGCCGGGATGCGCCGACGGTAGACAGCCGGCAGGGGCGCGTGGGGAGACTCGGGCTTCTTCGGTGAAGAGGATCCAGACATCTGGAACCGAATTTGGAACCTGTGGATGGCCTGGTTCGTCTATCCATTTCGGGCAGGATGGGTACGGAGAATAGAGCGGGCCCGGCAGGTTGAGCGCGGAAAATGCGACTCACAGAAGGTGTGTCAGAGGTGGCGGGATATGAAAACCTCTCGAGTTTTCAGCATCATGCTGTGTGCAGTTTTGATCGTTCTTCCCGCTTGCGTTTCCGGGTGCGAGGAGCAGGGCGGTAAAGAGGGTCTTTTGTGGGCGTGGCCGTCGAAGAAAGAGGCCGGGGCGGTGACCGGCACGGCTTTCCCTCAGGGTCGGACGGCTTTCTTTCGCTTCCGGGAGCCTCCCGTTGAAGGGTCTCTTGATGTGGAGGTGAGGCCGGCGGTGCCGTACCGGGTGGGCTACGCCGGGCAGATAGTTTACGTCTGGCTCGAGAGTCTGGGGGAGCCGCCGTACGAGGTGACGCTCAAGAATCGGAACGGGAAGGAAATTGGGAAAGCTTACGTAGGGCGGCCCAAGCCTCAGGAGAACGAGCCTCTTGTCAACATCGTTGAAAGAAGAGCCCGCTCCTTAGCAGGCGGAGGGGGTTCGTCCGAGGAGTACCCGTTGGCATTGAGGGCGGACGACGGGTGTAGTGTCAGGGCGGGTTTCGGTTCGGTCGCCGTCGAGATAAAGGTCCCGTCTACCGTTCCCGAACAGGCTTTACGCGATGCCGTCACTTTGACGCCTTCGGAAGGAGCTCGGATTGCATTTAAGCAGGTCGAAAGTTTGGCGCCTGACGGGGCGACCTGGAACGTTCTCACCATCGAATGGCCGGGAGTCGAGGCTTCCGGAGCGGACGTCGTGGACCCCGCCGAAGTCGCGAAGTCCACACCGGCGCCGCCCGGATTCGCCTTGAAAATGCAGGTCTCCGTCGATGCAAAGAAACTTCCGGTCTTCAAGGATGTTTCGGGGATGGACGGCGTCTTCAAAGTCTCTGTCTTGCGGGCGAAGCCTTCAAGCTATTCAATTCGAAGTCTCGAGGATGCGGCGGTGACGGTGCCGTTCAAGGGATTCCGGACCGTCCACAGCGTTAAAGCCGCTCCTCACCGTTTTGCCTTGACCTTTACGAAGCCGGTAGATCGAGGTTCGGTAGAACGTGCCCTGGTGTCGTCGGTAATGATGAGAGGGCCGCTTCCTTCGTTCTCTTTTGACTGGAAGAGCGATGACGAGCTTGAGTGCGTGATTACGCCTCCCGATCTTCGACCCTGGGGCGGAGCGACATACCGGATAAACGTCACAGGCTCCTTTGACAGGGAAGGGCTGCCGCTGTGGTTTCTCGAGCCATTGGTGGTCCGCTTTGCTATTCCATTGACGCAAGTCCGGGTTCGTGCCGAAGATCCGGGCGGGACACCTGAAACCATCGGTGAGCTTCCTCCGGGGATAAGCGCGGTAATCCCTTCGCCCCGCGGAGAGTACATGCTCGGCTTCGAGGTGGCAGAACCGCAGGATACGGAAGGGCCTAACGAATACCACCCGTGGCTCTACTCTTCTTCTACCGGAAAGTGGACCGACCTGGGGTCGAATATCAAGCCGCTCTGGAATGCCCAGTGGCTCGATGAGCAGCACGTAATCACCTGGGACTGGGACGGATGGGAGGTCATCGAAGTTCCATCCGGCAAGGTGACGAGGACGGAGTGGAAAGACAAGCCCGGGCTCTCGTTATTTGGATTGTGCCCGTCGCCCGACGGTAAGACTCTAGCCATCATACAAGGTAAGAGGAACACCCATTCGTACGAAGCGGCGGACCTTCTAATTTGCGACCTCGAAGGCAACGTGCTCAAGCGCTGGCCCGGGATCACCGGCACCGACAGGCGTGATTTTTACGGCTTCTTGATCCCAGTCCTCTATACTGCGAAGATCGGAGGATCCCAGGCCGGAACACCGGGAACACCGGAATCGCAAGGACCGCAATCCGCGGCGAGAATTAGCGGGACGATCTTTCTCGTAGACAGGCTCAAAGATGGGCCTACCCGCGTCCTGCAGGTGGATGTGGAAAGCGGGACGGTTTCGGCCGTTCCCGGAACGGAGTACGCATCCCGCAGCCCCCGCGACGCGCTGGCGGTTTTCGGTGAGAACCCCACTTACCTGGCCTTTGTAAACTTGCACGATGAGGAGGAAATTACCTTCCCAGGAACGCCGGAGGGTGTTCACGTAATTGACCTGGACAAAGGGAAGCCGGTAGGTTCGGTGGGCTTCACGTGGGCGGGCGAATTCATTGGAAGGCACTTGTTGCCCTCGCCCGGCGGACGATTTCTCCTGGCAGGACAGACGCTAGCCGACATGGGGGCTCTTCTCAAACAGCCCGAGGGCGACTGGACACGTTGGCCCAAGCTTCCCGGCGCGCCGGTGGGATGGTCGCCCGACGGCGTCTGGGTATATGTCCTGAAAAGCGCTCAGTAGCAAGATCCAGGTTGCAAATGCGCCGGGGTTCACCGCCACGGGATTGTTGGGTACGGGACCGCCGGGGGCTGGTCCTCATGGCCTGTTCGACGCAGAACGTTGACACTACCGGATGCTAGCCCGTAGAATACCAGAAAACATATGTCCGGCGATGAAGGGGAGAGTAGGATAGAGCCGGGCTTTCAGAGAGGGGCCGTCACCGGGTGGAAGCGGCGCTGAGCAGGTTCTTTCCGAAGTGCACCCCTGAGCATGGGAGCCGAAATCTTCCACGCCAGCGAGAGTAGGCTTTCACGGTTTGCGCCCGTTACGGCGCAGGCACCTAAGACTTTCTTGTGACTTTCTTGGACGAGAAGCACCGGGTATGCCTGGTGCCGGTAGGGTGCCAAACGAGGGAAAGGTTAAGGAGAAGTCGACCCGTTGGGATAAAGAGCCTGCGTAGATGCGGGCGACGGACCTGATACGGGTGGCCTTTCCGAAGCAGAGTGGGACCACGGTCACGCCGTCTCTGTCAAGAGACGGCGTGTATTCGTTATGCCCTGTTTTAAGGAGGGGGTTTATGTTCGAGGATATCAAGTCTTATATCAGAGCTGCCATGGAACGAGACCCCGCCGCTAAGAATGTGGTGGAAGTTCTCCTGTGTTACCCGGGTGTCCACGCACTCATAATTCACAAACTGGCTCACTGGTTATACCAACACAAGTTGTTCGTGCCGGCGCGGTTGGTCTCTCAAGTAGGTCGCTTTCTTACCGGCATAGAGATACACCCGGGCGCAAAGATCGGAAAAGGCGTTTTCATCGATCACGGGATGGGAGTGGTTATCGGAGAGACGGCTGAAGTGGGAGATAACGTTACGATTTACCAGGGAGTGACGTTGGGTGGAACGGGAAAAGAAAAGGGCAAAAGACATCCTACGATAGAGGAGGGGGTTGTGGTAGCTGCCGGTGCCAAAGTCCTTGGTTCCTTCAGAGTAGGGAAGTACTCAAAGATCGGTTCGGGTGCAGTGGTGTTGAAAGAAGTTCCGCCCTACTCAACAGTGGTGGGAGTACCGGGGCGTGTCGTGGCAAGACAGGGTGTGAAGATCAATGAAGTCGACTTGAAGCACAACGAACTTCCCGATCCGGTAGGAAAAGCCCTTGACCTGTTGGCTTCGCGGATCAGGGTTCTTGAAGGTGAGATCAGAGAGCTAAAGGCCCGGCTTGAGGCAGCGGACCCCGAAAGCGAGGACAACAGCAAGGCGTCAGCTGGCAAGGATAAACTCGAGGAGGAAGCGGCCCGTGACTATAGCATCTGATGTTACCCAGCTTATCGGAAAGACTCCGGTCGTCAAACTCAGGCGTTTTGGCGGAGGAAACCGTGCAGAAATACTGGTGAAGCTCGAGTCGTTTAACCCGGGAGGGAGCGTGAAAGACAGGATAGCGCTGGCTATGATCGAGGATGCCGAGAGGAGGGGCGTCCTGAAGCCGGGCTCGACCATCGTGGAGCCTACCTCCGGGAACACCGGCATAGGCCTTGCCATGATCGCGGCGGCCAGGGGATACAGGTTGCTATTAACAATGCCAGAAACAATGAGCATCGAGCGGAGGCGGCTCTTGAAAGCTTACGGTGCTGAAATAGTCCTGACCCCTGGTCCTCTTGGTATGCGCGGAGCAGTTGAGAAGGCTCGGGAAATATTAGAGCAGCATCCGGGCTACTTCATGCCTTCTCAGTTTGAAAACCCCGCAAACCCCGCAATCCACGAAAAAACCACCGCTCTGGAGATACTTGAGGCCACGGAGGGAAATCTCGATGCTTTCGTGGCGGGGGTTGGTACAGGAGGTACAATTACGGGGGTTGCCAGGGTGCTCAAAAGGGAGGTCCCCGGGATAATTGTGGTTGCCGTGGAGCCCGCCGAATCGCCGGTGCTCTCTGGCGGAAAACCTGGTCCCCACCGTATACAGGGTATAGGTGCCGGCTTTGTGCCGAAAGTGCTTGACCTGACACTAATAGACCGGATTATGCAGGTTAAATCAGACGACGCCTTTGAAGCCGCCCGTGAGCTAGCGAGGGCGGAAGGTATCCTTGCCGGTATCTCCTCTGGAGCGGCTTGCGTGGCCGCCTTGTCCCTTGCGAGGGAACTCGGCGAAGGAAAACGCGTGGTGACGATACTCCCCGATACCGGCGAGCGTTACCTGAGTGTGGACGGCCTGTTTTGAAGTGGGTCGAAGATTGGTTTCTAACCCTCGTTCTTGTCCTTCTTATCCGTGTTCTGTGACTGCTCCGGCCGGTTACTCGTGCTCTTGTTCCTGGTGCGGACTTTCGAATCACTGCGCGCAGGAGCCGATACGGACAGCATAACTATCTCCCCGAGCATGAACCAGCCGCAAGTACCTTCCGGGGCATACTGGTCGGCCTGCTACGCAGCAAAAACCCTCTGTACTTCGAGTATCCCGGATGGTTCGTCAGGCGGTATTTTTGAATATTCCGCGCGACACTTCCTCGCCCAATGTGCGAAGGCAATTCCGCTGGTTAATAAGATAACACAAGCAAACCCTTGACACATTAGGTGTATACTCATACAATGCTATGCATAACTATACGCAGCCCTGGTTCTGTTCCGTTGGGGCCGTCTGAATCACCGGAGGAACGCCGGTTCGACGGTTTGTGGGGTGACAAGTACCGGGAGGTTAAGGAGAGGAGATGCATGGAGTTGGCCGAGGCGGGAAGCAAAGAGCTTGACATTGTCTTCCGGAACGCTCGTATCGTCGATGGTTCAGGTAATCCGTATTTTGTCGGCGATGTGGGTGTCAGAAAGGGCGAAATTGCTTTCGTCAGTCACGGCAGAACACACGGGATTAGATCCGGTGCGCGCCTGACCCTCGACTGTTCGGGGCTGATCCTTTGCCCTGGCTTTATCGACATCCACAACCACAGCGACGCGGCGATCTTTGTTCACCCGGAAGCGCTCAACTATGTCACCCAGGGCGTGACCACACTTGTGGTCGGCAACTGCGGGTCAAGCGCCGCTCCCATTGGCGTGGATGAGTCCCTGGAAACCGGGTTTTCCAACAACTTTGAAGGGATAAAGAAGTGGCGCTCGTTTGGCGCGTACCTGGACGAACTGGACAAGCTTCCGAAGAGCGTCAACATCTGCACCTTGATTGGACACGGGCAGGTGAGAAAAGCCGTCCTGGGGCTGACCGACAGGGCACCGGGTGAGGAAGAACTTGCCAGGATGAAAGACCATATCCGCGAGGCCATGGCAAGCGGAGCTTTTGGACTGAGCACAGGGCTCATATACTCGCCGGGCATGTATGCCAGCGCAGCTGAGATAACGGAACTGGCCAGGGTAGCAGCTGAGTTTGGAGGGCTTTATTGCACCCACTTGAGGAGCGAAGCTGACCTCGAAATCGATGCGGTTATGGAAGCTATCCAGATCGGCCGCATGACCGGGTGTAGAGTGCAAATCGCCCATCTCAAGGCCTCGGGCAAGAGAAACTGGGGTACCGTCCGTACGGTGCTGGATATTATGGAATACGCGCGACGGCTCGGGGTCGAAGTCACCTGCGATGTTTACCCCTTTGCCCCCTCAGGCGCAAGCCTCTTCATTCTGTTCCCGGGCTGGGCAAGGTCCAGAGGAAAAGACGGCCTTCTCGAGTTACTGAAGGATGCTGAAACCAGAGACAGAATCCGCTCCGAGCTCCAGCGGCCGGCGTTTGATTGGGAGAACATATACTTTGATGCAGGTCCGGACGGGCTGATGATCACCCTGTCAAGAGTTCATCCGGAGTACCAAGGCAAAACTCTTTCTGAGGTAGCCAGGATCCGCGGAGAAAACCCTCTCGACGCTGTCTTGAGTCTCGCAGAGGAAGACATAGATATGTCGATGGTTGCCGGTGGTATGAGCGAGGATGACAACCGGGCGGCACTGGCTCACCGGCTGAGCATGGTCTCTAGCGACAGCAGCGTTACCGAGTTTGGCTCCGGCATGCCTCACCCAAGAGCCTATTGCGCATTTACGAGGGTCATTTCCAGGTTTGTCAGGGATGAAGCTCTTCTTACTCTCGAACAGGCCGTACATAAGATGACAGGTTTTCCTGCGTGGAAACTTGGCCTGGCAGACAGGGGAGCCATCAGACCCGGTGCCAGAGCAGATATCGTGGTCTTCGACTTCTGGAAAATGAAAGATACATCGGACTTCGGAGATCCTCATCATTACTCAGAAGGTGTGGTCCACCTTCTGGTCAACGGCGAGTTCGTCGTCAAAGACGGCAAACCAACCGGTTCGATGCCGGGTCAACTCCTGCGTCACAGGTCCTCATGAGTTGCAAATTCGGCAGAGAAACCCTCCGCAAACTTTAAGAACATCCTGGGCGGTTGGCACGGGAACGCAGGAGGAGAAGTGAAAACGGAGTGTCGATAGTGTGTAAAGCCTTAATGGAAAAGGATTCCCTGGAGTTCACGGACATAAAAGAAGCAGAAGAACGTATAGCTCCCTATGTCAGGCGGACCCCGCTCTTGAGGTCGACCTTTTTGAGCCGTGTGGCTCAAGGTGAGATCTACCTCAAGCTAGAGAACCTCCAGGAGCTCAGTTCCTTCAAGATCCGCGGGATGGTCAACAAGGTCCTGACGCTGGACGACCGCGCGCGGGAAAAAGGCGTCGTTGTGGTCTCATCAGGCAACCATGCCATCGCTGCCAGCTACTGTGGCCGCCTGTGGCACATGCCGGTCGAGGTTTACGTGCCCAGGGTCACACCCCGCACGAAGGTTGAGAAGATCAAGGCTTTTGGAGCCAGGGTTCACATTGTGGGTGACAGCTACGATGAGTGCGCACGGATCATGAGGGAGGAAAGGGGGGAATTACCGGACCGGACCAGGGTTTATGTTGATTCTTCGTCAGATCCTGCCGTAGTCGCGGGATATGGAACCATCGGCACCGAGATACTTGAGCAGCACCCGGCTCTAGACCAGGTTGTTGTCCCTGTGGGAGGAGGTGGTTTGATAACTGGTATAGGGCTTGCGGTCAAGACGCTCAGCCCTCAAGTGAAGGTTCTGGGAATTCAAACAGAAGCTTGCCCGGCAATGGTGGCATCTTTGAGAGACGGTAGAGCTTATGAGGAGTACCCTTCAGACCCTTCTATTTGTGAGGCCCTGGCCGGTGGCATAGGACTACTTCCTTTTGCTTATGCTCCGAGGTGCATAGATGCAGTCTGCGTAACGTCTGAGGAATCTATCAAGGAAGCTCTAGGATGCCTGCTTTTACAGGATAAAGTCCTGGCAGAACCTTCGGGCGCAATTGCTGCCGCTTATGTGCTGGAGAACCCCCAGGAGTTCAGAGGCAAGAACACCGTTCTCGTGATTTCCGGAGGCAACATAAGCTTCCAGATTCTCCTTGACCAGATTCGAGCTTTAGCCGGCGAGCAAAACGAGCAATGAGAGTCCTGCTGGGGAGGATGGATTCGGATGTCGAGAAAAGCAATGCAAGTTGTCGGACTGGCCGTTACCGTGGTGATGCTGGTCCTGGTAGTTGCGGGATGTGCCAAACAGGACCCAAATAAGAAAAAACTGGTGTTTGCCATAGCTAACGACATCGAAACCCTGGACGTGCAGCAGATGTACACAGGCTATACGCCCCATACACTGCTATTTACACCCTTGATAAGCCTCGGGCTCTCCAACGACAATGCATATCCATATTTGGCTGAGTCGGTAGAGATCGCCGCGGACGGCATGTCCATCACCCTTGTGTTTGCGGATGATCTGAAGTTCAGTAATGGTAAGAATTGTAGTGGTCAGGATGTACTGAAAGCTATCGAGCGATACAGGCAGATCAGCCCCTACGCCAGCGACTGGGAGGAAGTCAAGGAAGTTAAGGCCGAAGGGCAGAAGCTCACGATCTACTTCAAAGAGCCGACCGCCTACTTTTTACCGGTGCTAAGCTCGATGTACAGCGGAATCGTCGACGTGCAGGAAGCCGAAAAACTAGGCAAAGAAGGATTTGGGCAGAAGCCAGTCGGGATTGGGCCGTACGTGTTGAAGCAGTGGGTCCAGGGTTCGCACCTGGTATTTGAGAAGAATCCGTACTATAAAGACCATTTGCCCTTTGTCAAAAACCACGGACCATGGGCGTTCGATGAAGTAACCGTGCGCATCATCCCCGATAATTTCACCCGCATAAGCGAGCTTGAGGCAGGCAACGTAGACGTGACGCAGGTTCCTGTTGAATTTCTCGACCGGGTAAAGAGCAATTCCGAGCTTAAAGTCATCTCGTCTGTCGGTCAGGGCGAAACATATCTTGCCCTGAATACCGAAAAAGCTCCCTTCAGCTCACGAGACTTTCGTCTGGCGTTGAACTACGCGATTAACAAGGACGAAATCAAGAGCGCGTGGATGGGCAGCGTTGAGCCAATTTACGGTCTCGTATCACCCTCTCAGCTGGCTTACTCTGAGGAGACGGAAAAAGAGCTCCGGAGCAAGATGAAGTACGATCTGCAAAGGGCCAGGACCATCCTGGCTGAGTTGGGCTGCAAGGACACCGATGGTGATGGGTACCTCGAGAAGGACGGGAAGAAACTCAGCTTCACGCTTCTCGGAACCTCGGCTCAGAAAGTACCTCTCACCGTGATCCAGAACCAGCTGAAAGCTGTAGGCATTGAAGTGAAGATTCAGGAGCAGGCCGCAAGCTACGTACGCCAGGCGGTGCAGGATAGGAACTACGATATGGCACTCCGGTCCTGGTCGTGGCCTGATCCTGACATTTGGTACTACAGCTTCCACTCCAGCATGGGAAAGGACAGCATCTGGAACAGTCCCGAGCTCGACAAGTTGCTGGAAGAACAGCGAAAAATCGTAGATCCGAAGGCCAGGGCAGCTAAATGGGGCGAGATCTCCAGGAAGATCGCCGAAGACGTGCCCTTTATCCCGCTTTACTATTCCTACAACTATACCGCTGTAAGGAGCAACATCGAGGGATATCAAGTGAGCGTCAGCGGAGCCATTTACTGGAACGACGCGGTCAAGAAATAAGGTCCGGACGACAGCGGATTTGCCCGGCTTCGCGGTTAGATACGGAACAGACCTGCGAAGCCGGGAACCGTTCGGTCCTCGAACCACCCGGAGGTGGTTGGATGACAACCCGAAGTTGCCTGGAGACAAGAGTCGACGAGATACTAGCCCAATTCGTCTCTTCCGAAGGGCCTGGCGTAGCGGTTCTCATAGGTAGGGGCTCGAAGGTACTGGTTCGAAAAGCTTATGGATTGAGCGAAGTGGAGACGAAAACGCCCCTGCGCGCCGACCACCGGTTCATCATTGGTTCGGTGACGAAACAGTTTGTTGGAATGTGCGTCATGATGCTGAAGCACAGAGGTCTTTTAAGCTACGATGAACCAGTCGCCAGGTTTTTCCCGGATTTTCCGCAGTGGAGCAGGCAGATAACCATAAGACGCCTTCTTCAGCAAACGTCGGGTCTCAGCGATTATCTCACGCAGGAGTTCTGGAGAGCGGTTACCGAGGAGGGAAGGTCTTTTTCCCAAGAGGATATCATCGATTGGATTGGATCGCTCGAAGAGCTTGAATTCAAACCCGGTTCTCGCTGGCGGTACAGCAATTCAAATTACGTCCTTCTCGGAGCGATTATCGAGAAAGCGGCCGGTAAATCCCTGGCCAGTTTTATGAAGGAGAATATCTTTGACCCCCTGGGGATGAGAAATACCCTGGTCGGGGAGTCTGCTCTCATGCCCGAAAACATGGCAGCCGGTTACGAGTACAAGAGCAAGACCGAGTTCCGTCGCGCTCCCTATACGCGAGAGGTTGTGGGTTGGGCCGATGGGAACGTAATCTCCACGGTGGACGACCTCTTTCTCTGGGCGCAATCCTGGTCTTCAAGCAAACTGCTTCCCATGGAGGTTAAAGCCGGAGCCCTGGTACCGTGGAACCCTCTAAATCCAGCGGAAACCAGATACGGTTTCGGCCAGATAACCGGCGAAAGACGTGGCGTCCGCGAGGTTCACCACGGAGGGGCAACCCTCGGGTATAACGCTCAGTTGAGCCGGTTTACGGATGAAGAACTCACGGTAGTGCTTCTCTCCAATGCCGCAGGCATAGGACTTGACCGGATACTCGGGTTGATTGCCGAAGAAATGCTGGGCGACAAAATGGTTCCCCTGGTACCTGCCAGTTTGCCGCATGAGCATCTGATGGAAAAGGCAGGGCGGTACTGCGGCAAGCCTCGCGATTCGACGATGGCGCTTGCGGTCGAGTTCTCCCAAGAGTCCGAAGCGCTCAATGCCACCCTGTATCAGAACGAAAGGTGCCTCCGGTTGTACGAACTCGTCCCGCTTTCGAGAGACCTGTTTCTCGCTGATAGGGCAACCGATAGCTATCTCGAGTTTGTTCGGGATTATTCCGGAACCGTGGCGGGCGTCCGGATCAAATCTGTGGGAAGGATCACGCAATTAGACAAAGTCTGATTAAGGTCTGACCGAATTGCTTGACGCGGGTGGGCCAAAATCCCGCGACCCGCAGGCGATCATGCCCGAGATCGCTATCCTTCGAGGTGGTGTTTCGTGCTCAACTACGTGCTGAAGAGGTTGGCCGTAGGCGTGCTGGTGATAATCTCGGCCAGCATCGTCCTGTTTTCTATCATGCAACTCATGCCCGGTGATCCTATCCGCATGGTTGCAGACCCTCGGCTGCCCCCCCACCGGATTGAGGAACTCAAGCGTGCATGGGGGCTGGATAAGCCAGCTTACGTGCAGTACCTGTACTGGATGAAAAACCTGCTCAGGGGTGACATGGGCACATCTATCGCGACCGGGCAGCCGGTGGGCTATCTGATAGCGTCACGCCTGCCATACACTTTGCTGCTGGCGGGTACCGCGATGGTGGTAAGGTACCTGATTGGGGTGCCGCTCGGGTTGATCGCGGCTCTTCGCCAGGGCACAAAACTCGATAGGCTACTGGTAATGGCAACCACTATGCTCATGATGATACCCGGTTACTGGTTTGCGATCTTGCTGATGATGGTGTTCGCGATAAAGCTGAGGTGGCTGCCGATATCCGGATTCCAGGGGCCAGCATCTCTTGTACTTCCCCTCATGACCATGGTGCTACCCGGCATCGGCGGTACTTTGAGGGTTACCAGATCCGAGGTACTCGATACGGCGCGAGAGCCTTTCGTGCTCACGGCCCACGCCAAGGGGCTTTCTGCCCGTGCGGTACAGGTATACCACATCTTGAGGAACGCGCTTATACCGGTTACAGTGAGCTTTTTTCTGAATCTTCCGTGGTTGATAAGCGGTTCTGTCATCATAGAAAACGTATTCGCCTGGCCGGGCATGGGGCGTCTGGTATGGGGCGCCATACAAAGTCAGGACCTGCCCGTCGTCCAGGGCGTCTTTGTGATGATTACCGCACTTACCGTGGTCTGCAATATAGTTGGCGACATAGTGGCCGGGCTTTTAGACCCGCGCATCAGGGTTGAGATCGAGGAGGCCCGAGAATGAGCCGGAAAAGGACCTATCTTAAGGCGGCAAAGAACGGAATGTTCATAACAGGCACGGTGCTTTTTTTGACGGTGCTCCTGGTTGCTGTCTTTGCCGACCGGATAGCGCCGCATAAATATGACGAAATGAACATCGAGAAGGCCTTTATACCCCCAGGCCGGGCATATCTGTTCGGAACAGATGAGTTTGGCAGGTGCCTGTTCAGCCGCATTATCTACGGTTCGAGGATAGCTCTCAAGATAGGGTTGATGGTTGTCGCCATTCAGATTTCCGTAGGGGTCTCAGTAGGTCTACTGGCCGGGTATTTCGGCGGGAAGCTCGACATGATCCTCTCGTTTATCACCGATCTTACCTGGGCAATGCCACCTGTGGTCCTTTCTCTGGCAATAGTCACGGTGCTTGGACCCAGTCTCGAAAGAGTCGTCGTATCGACGGCCCTTGTAAGCTGGCCAGGGTGTGCAAGAATGGTACGCTCAAAGACCCAGTCTATAAAGAACATGCCCTTTGTGGAAGCTGCGAGGGCCTTGGGCGAAAGCGACCTGTCGATAATAGTCCGGTATATATTGCCCAATACGCTTGGCATAGTGATAGTGTTAACCACACTTCAGCTTCCAGGAGCAATACTTTCTACTACCGGGCTAAGCTTCCTCGGATTGGGTTCTCAGCCTCCTTCTCCCGACTGGGGGCTCATTTTGAGCGAAGGAGTGAATTACGTGAGCAAAGCTCCCTGGATATCTATCTTTCCGGGTCTGGCGCTCATTTACACAGCCGTGGGATTCAATCTGATGGGCGAGGGATTGCGGGACATCCTTGATCCGAGGACATGAAGAGGGAGGGAGCTTGAATGGCCGCCAAACTGCTCGAGGTGTCAGGTCTTGAGGTACAGTTTGACACCAGCTCTGGGCCCGTACGCGCCGTGCGCGGCGTATCCTTTGATATTGCTGAGGGAGAGGTTCTTGCTTTGGTGGGCGAATCCGGCTGCGGCAAGTCTACGACAGCTCTCTCCATACTCAGGCTGGTACCGCGCCCCGGAGAGATAACCGGAGGCAGGATCGTTTTCGATGGGGTGAACCTTCTGGACCTTGACGAGTGTTCCATGACACAGTACCGGGGAAAGCAAATCAGTATGATATTCCAGAATCCTCTGGTCGCTCTGAACCCTGTTTACAGGTCCGGCTTTCAGGTCCAGGAAGCCGTGATGCTCGACAAGGTCCCACCCGACAGGGCGTGGCGGGCGGCGCTCAACGTTCTGAAGCAGGTCAGGCTGCCGGACCCGGAAGACCGGGCCAGAAGTTACCCTCACGAACTTAGCGGGGGTATGAGACAGCGCGTCATGATCGGGATGATGATTTCCAGGTTCCCCAGGCTTCTCATCGCCGATGAACCGACAACGGCTCTGGATGTCACCATTCAAGCTCAAATCCTGGACCTGCTTGACGACCTTCGACATGAGAAACGGATGTCTTTACTCATCATCACGCATGACCTGGGAGTAGTGGCTGATATCGCAGACAGGGTTGGGGTTATGTACGCCGGGGCACTGGTTGAAACAGGCGATGTAACCGAGGTGTTCGAAAAGCCGCTTCACCCCTATACCCAGCTTCTGCTGAAAGCTCTTCCAAGAGGCCCCAAGAATGAGTTGCGTCTGGAAAGTATCCCGGGCGGCGTTCCCAACCTGTCGAACCTGCCTCCGGGGTGTCCTTTTCATCCCAGGTGCCAGCGGAGACTGGATATCTGCAGTAAGGTGGAGCCAGAGACGCTCGAGATCCATCCGGGTCGCACTGTCCGGTGTCACCTGGTGGGAGGTGAGTCCTTTTGGAAGCGCTAGTCGAGCTTGAGAGGGTGAAAAAGCATTTTGTCATACGCGACGGCATCCTGGGGCGACGAAGGCGTTTCGTTCACGCCGTGGATGACGTCTCTCTGTCTATTGTACGGGGTGAGACCTTCGGCATCGTCGGGGAGAGCGGCAGCGGAAAGACGACTATTGCCCGGATTATCCCGAGGCTCGTAAATGTTACAAGTGGCTCGGTCAAATTCTCCGGAATCGATATCTGCCGGGCTTCGGGTCGCGAACTCATGCTTGCGAGACGCCGGATGGGGATCGTCTTCCAGGATCCCGCTTCGTCCCTCAATCCCAGGGTCACCGTCGCTGCTTCCATACAGAGGCCCTTACAGCTTGCGGGGCTTCCGGCGAAAGAAGCCCGGGATCGTGTCCGGGAGGTTGCGGAACTGGTCAACCTCGGTACGGAAGTGCTGGACAAGTTTCCTCACGAACTCAGCGGAGGACAGCAGCAGAGAGCGAGCATCGCCAGGGCGATCGTCCTGAGGCCGGAATTTGTGATCCTGGATGAGCCCACATCGGCGCTGGATGTATCAGTACAAGCTCAGGTGCTGAATCTTCTACTGGACCTGCAGCAGCGGTTTAGCTTGACGTATCTTTTCATAAGCCATAACTTGCCGGTCGTACGGTACCTGTGCGACCGCATCGCGGTTATGTACCTGGGGAAGCTCGTGGAACTGGCCTCGACCGGCGTCCTTTACCGCGAGCCGCTTCACCCGTATTCGCTGGCATTACTCATGGCCGCCCCTCCGCCGGACCCGAAGATGAGAAATCGCCGGCGCTTCATTTTAACGGGCGATCCGCCGAGTCTCACCAACCCGCCGCAGGGATGCCGCCTGCATCCCAGGTGTCAGTTTGCCGTGGAACGGTGCAGAGTGGAAGAGCCCGAGCTCAGGGATTACGGGTCGGGACATCTTGCGGCGTGCCATAGAATAGGTGACCTTGACCTGGGATTTGCTATGTGATCCCCGTGTTGCTCCTTCGGTGGGGCGGGCGGTCGCAAAGGCGGCGACAGAGTCACTGGCTTACTTGTATTGGGGATGACGCCGTGCGGTGTCGTACCTATCGAGGAAACTGCCTTCTACGGCGAAGGCTTCTATGTTTTCCGGCGCGGCGTCGGGGACCCTGGCTTTAATGCCGACGCGCTTTCCGAAGACGCTAATCTCTGCAATCAAAAGGTTGATCAGGTGCTTTCTGTTGGGAAGAAAGATTGTCCGGCACATTTCCCACCCTAGCCGCCAGGTTGCAGCAGGAAAGTTCACTTAAGATCTGTTCCCGGTGGCGCGAAACGTAATCCCGCCTTCCCTTTGTCTCTCCTTAAATGCATGGATATGAATAGATTTTGAACGCTTGTCTATTGACAGGATTTTGATGTTTTCCTGCCGAATGAAGCTCCATATCCAGCTTTCCATACTTTCTGACAGGCGTTCTCCGCCCAGAAGAAAATTCTTACACCCAAAATGGGACCGAAAGGTCAAATGACGTTGCCAAAAGAAATACGGACTGCTCTTTAAATAGAAGGGGGCGACCGGGTTCTTCTCAGAATCGAAGACGATGGGAAGGTCGTCCTGGAGAAGGCGATAATTATTCCTGCGAGCAAGAAGGATAGGTTTGGGGAAGCTACTGAAAGCTGATGCTTTTAGTGGTTATCAAGGGGACAAATAGGCAGGTGCTGGGATTGCCATGAAAACAGATGAGCTCAAAAAACAAATAGCAGCAGCCCGGTCGAGGTATCATCGACTGGTTTTACTGGTCGGGTCAGCTGCAACCGGAAAAACCAAAATCCTTGTTCAAATAGCAAAAGATGAGGGTTATCCCTATATCAATCTGAGCCTTATGCTGAGCCAGAAACTCCTGGAATACCCCGCAAGAATGCGAACGTTACGCCTGCCGAGAATAGTGGAGACGATCATAGGCGAAACGGGAAAGGATACGTTGCTTCTCGATAACACAGAAATACTTTTTGATCCTGTTCTTCAACAGGACCCTTTACGTTTACTTCAACAAGTCAGCCGAAATCGAACTATCGTTGCCGCATGGAACGGCAAATTCGAGGGTGGTGCGCTGATCTATGCCGAGCCGGATCACCCGGAGTACAGAAAGTATCATGAAATCGATGCCCTTATTTGTCCTCTGGGGTAAAGAGATTTCAGGAAAAGGTGGGGAAATACGGGTGAAATACGCTGACCTCATACATTTTGAACCGG
The DNA here is from genome assembly GCA_012842495.1 of Candidatus Fermentithermobacillaceae bacterium. Lineage (GTDB taxonomy): Bacteria > Bacillota > Sulfobacillia > Fermentithermobacillales > DUSS01 > DUSS01. Next base: position 26,793 of record DUSS01000027.1, on the reverse strand, counting down.
TGGAAACTATAGTGCAGTTGCGGGAAGCTGACGCCAAAAGCAGGGCCGGTGAGCTGATAAAAAGCTATGTGATCTCGGAACGAATGGCCGAGCAGATTACGGAAGTTGTCTTTCCACAGCTCCAGTACGACCACCCCCAGGATAATAAGGGGATTTTAATTGTTGGGAACTACGGTACCGGTAAATCACATTTAATGTCGGTGCTCTCAGCTATAGCCGAATATCCAGACCTGGTCACGGAGATACGGCATCCTGCCGTGGCTAAAAAATCTGAGGTTATCGCCGGCAAGTTCAAGGTTATTAGGACCGAGATAGGTTCCACCACGATGTCCCTCAGGAACATCATTTGTGCCGAGCTGGAAGAACAACTGGCCAATCTCGGGGTGAAATACCGTTTTCCTGAAGCCGATAAAGTTACCAACAACAAAGACCCTTTCATTGAGATGATGAACGCTTTCCAGGAAGTTTACCCGGATCACGGGCTCTTGCTGGTTGTCGATGAACTCCTGGACTACCTACGTACTCGGAAGGACCAGGAGCTGATCCTCGACCTAAACTTCTTGCGAGAAATCGGAGAGGTTTGCCGGCTCACCCGGTTTCGTTTCATGGCGGGTGTGCAGGAAGCCATTTTCGACAGCCCGCGCTTTCAGTTTGTGGCTGAAACCCTGCGCCGGGTCAAAGACCGTTTTGAGCAGATACGAATTGTCCGTGAAGACATAGCCTACGTAGTTGCCCAGCGCCTGCTGCGCAAGGATGACAGGCAGAAGGCCCTCATAAGGGAGCACCTGCAGCGTTTCACCAAATTATACGGCACCCTGGCCGAGCGCATGGACGAATTCGTCGCTCTTTTCCCCGTGCATCCGGCATACCTTGAAACTTTTGAGCGGGTCTATGTAGCTGAAAAGCGCGAGGTGCTGAAAACCATAAGTCTTGCCATGAAAAAACTCCTGGACAAAGAAGTCCCGGAAACAGACCCCGGCCTCATCGCTTATGACTCTTACTGGCAAAACTTAAAGGACAATCCCTCTTTCCGCAGCGATCCGGACATTCGCGAAGTGATTGAGAAGAGCCAGGTGCTGGAATACCGTGTCCAGCAGGCCTTTACAAGGCCGCAGTATAAGCCTGTGGCCCTCCGCATCATTCACGCTTTGAGCGTTCACCGGCTGACAACAGGAGATGCTTACGCTCCAATAGGGGCCACGGCTGAAGAACTCCGCGATGACCTCTGCCTTTACCTGCCCTTGCCGGAAGAGGATGCCGAGTTTCTTAAAACCACTATCGAATCAATCTTGCGCGAGATCTTAAGGACGGTGAGCGGCCAGTTTATTTCTTTCAACCAGGACAACGGGCAGTACTACCTTGACCTGAAAAAAGACATTGATTTTGATTCGCTAATTGAGCAGAAAGCCGACACGCTTACCCCGAACCAGTTGGACCGCTACTATTTTAAGGCCCTCGCCCGGGCCATGGAGTGCCCCGAAGCCACGTATGTCCCCAATTTCCAGATTTGGGAGCACGAAATTGAGTGGCGCGAGAAAAAGGCTACCCGGTTAGGGTATTTATTCTTCGGCGCTCCCAACGAACGTTCTACCGCCCACCCGCCCAGGGACTTTTATCTATACTTTCTGCAGCCTTTTGACCCGCCGGCCTTTGAAGACGAAAAAAAGCCCGATGAAGTGTTTTTCCGGCTGGTGCAGCGTGACGAGGATTTTGACCGTGCCCTGAAATTCTTCGCCGGCGCCTGCGAGATGGCCAGCACGGCTTCGAAAGGAACGCGGCAGGTTTATGAAAATAAGGCCAACGAGCAGTTAAAGAAGATAGTCGAATGGCTGCGGAACAACATCACCACGGCTTACGAAGTTACCTACCGGGGAGCAAGCAAGAAATTCGTCGAGTGGGTTAAGCACAGTGCCACTCCTCATGCCTCGGTTCGGGATCTTGTAAACTTGGTGGGTTCCCTTTGTCTGGCGCCTTACTTCCAGGAGCTGGCGCCCGAATATCCGGCCTTCTCTATTCTGGTTACCGTAAAGAACCGTCCTCAGGCTGCCCAGGAGGCGATAAGGTGGATCCTCGGCAGCATCAAGACCAGACCGGGGGCAGCCGTCCTCGATGCCCTGGAGCTTCTGGACGGAGATAAGTTAAGGCCGCAAAATTCCCGTTATGCCAGATGGATCCTGGAACAGCTGGACAAAAAGGGCCCGGGTCAGGTCCTCAACCGGGGTGAAATAATTGTCGATTTTCGCGGTGTAGAGTTCGAGCCCCGTTTCAGATTGGAACCAGAGTGGGTGGTCGTCACTCTGGCGAGCTTGATCTACAGCGGCGATGTTACTTTAAGCATGCTGGGGAAGAAGATAGACGCTTCCAACCTGGAGGAGCTCGGCAAAGTTCCCCTGGAGGAACTTATCAAGTTCAAACACATCGAGCGTCCCAAGGATCTTCCTCTTGGTCCGCTGCAGGTTCTGTTTGAATTTTTGGGGCTGCCGCCCGGGCTCATTGTCAATCAATCTACTCGTGAAGAAGGGGTAAGGCAGCTTCAGGAAGCAGTGGATAAGCTCCTGGAACGCACCGCCCAGGCCCAGCAGGCCATCCAGCAAGAGTTATCTTTATGGGGTATTTCTCTCTTCGATGAGAAAAAGAAAACCGGTTTAAGGGATGAACTGGCCAGTTTCAAAGGGTTTCTGGAGTCACTCCGGGTTTTTAACACTCCCGGGAAGTTGAAAAACTTCCGCTACTCCGAGCGGGATATAAATAAGCAGAAGGCGTACCTTGCCACCCTGAAGAGGGTTGAAGAACTGGCCGGCCTGGCCAATGAGATTCAGCCTTTGCTCTCCTACCTCGGTACCGCCGAGGCCGTGCTCCCTGCGGATGCCGGTTGGACGGTAAAAGCCCGGGAGCGGCGTGAAGAACTCAAAGGAAAACTATTCGGCCTGGACGAAGCATCCGTCCCTGACCTTCGCCGGGAGCTCGTGCAGGTGCTCTTAGAGCTCAAGAATTCTTACATTGAGGCTTACCTTGAGGCCCATACCAAAGCCAGATTAAATGCGTCTTTAGACCAGAAGAAATCCGGACTTCTCAAAGATGAGCGATTAGGGAAACTCAGCAGGCTGGCCGGTATCGAGTTGATGCCCCGGGCCCAGCTTACTGACTTCCAAAACCGTCTGGCGCAGCTGAAAACCTGCTTCAGCCTCACCAGAGAGGACTTGGAAAAAACGCCCATCTGTCCTTACTGCAACTACCGTCCGGCACAGGAGCAGATTAAGCTTTCGGCTGAAGCGGTGCTCAGGCAGCTGGAGGAAGACCTCGAAAGGCTGTACGAGGACTGGGAAAAGACACTGGTCGCCAACCTGGAAGACCCCACGGTGAAGGAAAACGTCTATCTTTTGAAGCCGGAGCAGCAGAAAGCGCTGGAGCAGGTGATCAAAGAACAGCAGCTGCCGTACATGGTAGACGCATCATTTATAAAAGCCGTTCAGGAAGTGCTGTCCGGCATGGAAAAGGTTTCGGTCACCGCAGCTGACTTAAAGAAAGCTTTGGCTCAAGGCGGAACGCCCTGCACAGTATCTGAGTTTCAACAGCGCTTTGAGGATTATATCCAGTCTCTCACGCGCGGCAGGGATCCACAGAAAGTAAGGATCGTTCTGGAATAGAGGGGTGAAGAGTTATGGCCATAGAAGAACAACTTTTCATGGATACGCCGGAAGGGAACGGAGAAGGAAGGGAACGGCAAGAACGTTCACGTTTCCGGCTTACCAAGGAACACCTGGACCGGGTGAGGCATATCGAGGGATTCCCCATTGCCAAAGATGAGGACATCATCAACCTTTCCGACCCGCCCTATTACACGGCCTGCCCGAACCCGTTCATAGGGGATTTTATCAAAGAGCACGGCAAGCCGTACGACCCAGATAACGATGCTTACCGCCGGCAGCCTTTTGCAGCGGATGTATCGGAGGGCAAGAACGATCCTACTTACAACGCCCATTCCTATCACACCAAGGTGCCCCACAGGGCCATCATGCGCTATATCCTCCACTACACCGAGCCGGGAGACATCGTTTTTGACGGTTTCTGCGGCACGGGCATGACCGGCGTTGCAGCGAGTTTGTGCGGGGACCGCAAGGCCGTAGAATCCCTGGGTTATATTGTGCAGGATGATGGCACCATCCTCGATGAAAAAGGCCAGCCTTTCTCCAAGCTGGGAGCGCGTAAGGCCATACTCATCGACCTCTCCCCTGCCGCCACCTTCATTGCCTATAACTACAACACGCCGGTAGATGTTCGGGCCTTTGAGCGGGAAGCCGGGCGGATTCTGGACGAAGTGGAAAGAGAATGCGGCTGGATGTACCGGACGCCGCACGTGGTGGATGGGAAAGTTCAGAAAGACGCAAAGGGCAACCCCGTGATGGGGAAAATCAACTACACCGTCTGGTCCGCCGTGTTTATCTGCCCCAGCTGTTCCGGAGAGCTTGTCTTCTGGGAAGTGGCGGTAGATAAAGAAGAAGGTAAAGTCCGGGACGAGTTTCCCTGCCCCCACTGCGGGGCCAATCTCACTAAGCGTTCACTGGAAAGGGCTACCGAAAGGGTGTACGACCGGGAAATTGGGGAGTTTATCACTCGTGCCCGCCGGGTGCCGGTGCTTATTAACTACTCTGTGGGGAATAAGAGGTATGAGAAAGAGCCCGACGGGTACGACCTGGAATTGATCCGGAAGATCGAGGAGAGCGCGATACCGTACTGGTATCCTACTGATCCGCTTCCAAAAGGGGAGAAGACAAGAGACCCTCTAAATGTGGGAATTACTCATGTTCACCATTTTTACACCAGGCGGAATTTGTGGGTGTTGGCCACTTTGGGACGACTAATCAATGCAACTAAGATCCCACTTAAGAATAAGTTAGAGTTTGTAAGACAATCGTACAATGCCACACACAGTACTCTAATGACTCGCATTATTTTTAAGAAGGGACAGAAACCTCTACTTACTGGGAATCAATCCGGTACTTTATATGTCAGCTCTCTTCCGGTGGAGAAAAACATTATACTGGGTTTACGAAATATGAAGGTTGACTTAATCAAGAGCGCACTACAACAGATCCACTTATGTAGCATTGTATCCACACAATCAGCGACTTCAATGCACGAGATAGCGGTGAATACAATTGACTACATCTTCACCGACCCCCCCTTCGGCAGCAATCTCATGTATTCCGAGCTCAACTTCCTCTGGGAAGCCTGGCTCAGGGTTTTTACCAATAATAAGCCCGAAGCTGTGGAAAACAAAGCCCAGGGCAAAGGCCCGCGGGAATACCAGGAGCTCATGGAAAGGTGCTTTGCTGAGTACTACCGGGTCTTAAAGTCCGGCCGGTGGATGACGGTGGTGTTTCACAATTCGCAGAACCGGATCTGGAATGCCATCCAGGAGGCCATTATGCGGGCGGGCTTTGTTATTGCCGACGTGCGGACCCTGGACAAAAAGCAGGGGACCTTCAACCAAGTTAAAATTGGTTATACAACCGCGGTGAAGCAGGACCTGGTCATCTCCGCCTATAAGCCCAACGGCGGTTTGGAAAAGCGCTTTCATCTTGAGGCGGGGACCGAAGATGGAGTCTGGGATTTTGTTCGCACCCATCTCAAACAGCTGCCGGTCTTTGTGGAGAAAAACGGCAAAGCGGAGGTCATTGCCGAGCGGCAAAATTACCTGCTCTATGACCGGATGGTGGCCTTCCACGTCCAGCGGGGAGTTGCCGTACCTATGGGGGCAGCGGAGTTTTACGCCGGTTTAAGACAGCGCTTCCCGGAAAGAGACGGCATGTACTTCCTCCCCGACCAGGTAGTGGAGTATGATAAGAAGCGCTTTACGGTCCGGGAGATTGAGCAATTATCTATTTTTGTAACCGATGAAAAGTCTTCCATCCAGTGGCTGCGCAGTGAACTCTCAAAGAAGCCGCAGACCTACCAGGAAATCTACCCAAAGTTCCTGCGGGAACTGCACAAAGCGCCGCACGAAAAGCTGCCGGAGCTCTCCGAGCTTTTAGAGCAGAACTTCCTTAAAGACGATAGCGGCCGCTGGTACGTCCCCGACCCCGGCAGGCAGTCTGACCTGGAGAAGATGCGCGAGAAGTCCCTCCTCAAAGAGTTCGAAGAATATAAAGAAGGCGGGGGCAGGCTCAAAGTGTTCCGGACCGAAGCGCTGCGGGCGGGATTTAAGGCCTGCTGGGCGGCTAAAGATTACAAGACCATCGTAGAGGTGGCCAAGCGCATACCGGATACTGTTCTTCAGGAAGACTCAAGCCTCCTGATGTACTACGACAATGCCCTGATGCGGATGGATGAATGATTTATCGGCTGGTGAGGTGTCGGCTTTGAGGCGGGATGCCAGATGGCGGCCCGGTGACTGGGCCTGGAGCCCGGAGTATCGTGAACCGGTAAAGGTTATCGAAGCCTTGGACCTGTGGGGAAAGAACGTCTACCGCGTCTGGGTGCCGGACCGGGATGCGGTTTTGCGCCTTCAGGAAAACGAATTATCCTCGATAACAGAGGCAGGCATATCCAGCCGGGAGAGGCTGATTTACGCCGTCGCCGCGGCCCGAATCGCTGAAAGCCTGGCCCATTCGGATATCCTGCTGGCGCCTCTCGAAGGCTGCGTCACTCCTCTGCCCCACCAGCTCTACGCCCTTTCCCGGGCTGTTTCCAAGAGCAGGGTCCGGTACCTTTTGGCTGACGAGGTCGGCCTCGGCAAAACAATAGAAGCGGGTTTAATCATGCGCGAGTTGAAGCTCAGGGGGCTCGTCAGGCGCACGCTAGTGGTGGCGCCGAAGGGCCTCGTGATGCAGTGGGTGCAGGAAATGGAAAACCGCTTTCGGGAACGCTTCCACCTGCTGATGCCCGCCGGGATCACCGCTCTATTGTGCTTTGAATGGGATGCCAACGTCTGGCAGCGGTTTGACCAGGTCATTGTTCCCATGGACGCCATAAAACCTTTGGAATCGCGCCGGGGGTGGAGCAGAGACCAGGTAAGCCGCTATAACCGGGAACGCTTCGAAAACCTTATCGCTGCGGGTTGGGATTTGATTATTGTAGATGAAGCTCACAGAATTGCTGGCAGCACGGATACCGTCGCCAGGTACCGCCTCGGTCAGGGGCTGGCTGAAGCCGCACCGTATCTTCTCCTTCTCACGGCGACGCCCCACCAGGGGAAAACTGATTCCTTCCACCGGCTCATGGCTCTCCTCGATAGGGAGGCTTTTCCCAGCGTCGAGTCCATAAATCGGGAGAGAGTGCCTCCGTACGTAATCCGCACCGAAAAACGCCGGGCCATTGATGAGAAAGGTCAGCCGTTATTTAAGCCGCGCCGAACCCAGCTAGTGCCGGTGGTGTGGCAGTCGCGGCATCAGATGCAGCGGGAACTATACGAGGCGGTGACGGAATATGTGCGGGAAGGATACAACCGGGCGCTGAAAGAAAAGCGAAACTATATCGGCTTTTTGATGGTTCTCATGCAGCGCCTGGTAGCCAGCAGCACCAGAGCAATCCGGACCGCCCTGGGACGGAGACTGGAAGTGATCGAACAAGAAGCTCCGTTTCAAATTGACAGTGAAATAGAGCTGGAAGAAGACTGGTGGGACCTTGACGGGCAGGAGCAGCTCGAGCAAATTCTGAAGCACCGTTTAGTTGCGTTCGCCAGTGAACGGGAAGAGGTCAAGCGTCTTTTGTTCCTGGCACGTCAGTGCGAGTCCCTGCCCGACGCGCGGGCCGAAGCCTTGCTGGAGTGGATGTACCGGTTGCAGGCCGAAGAGAACGACCCCGAGCTCAAGTTTCTCATCTTTACAGAGTTCATTCCGACCCAGGAGATGCTCAAGGAGTTTCTGAAAAACAGGGGCTTTAGTGTCGTTTGTCTAAACGGGTCCATGGGGCTGGAAGAAAGGCGGAGGGTCCAGCAGGAATTTGCCGGTCCCGCCAGGGTGCTTGTATCCACTGATGCCGGCGGCGAGGGCTTGAATCTGCAGTTTTGCCACGTGGTCATCAACTACGACCTGCCGTGGAACCCCATGCGCCTTGAGCAGCGCATCGGCCGGGTGGACCGCATCGGCCAGGAACACGTTGTCCGGGCACTCAACTTCGTCCTGCAGGACACTGTTGAATACCGGGTGCAGGAAGTCCTGCAGGAAAAACTGGCCGCAATCCTGGCGGATTTCGGCGTTGACAAGATGGGCGATGTTCTCGACTCGGCCGAGATGGCATCCGATTTCGAGAATTTGTATAAAGAGGCTATCCTCAGCCCGGAAGAAGTTGAGTCCCGTGTTGAACGGCTGGAGGCTTCTCTGCGGCAGCGCATCCAGGAAGTAACTACGGCCAACCAGCTTTTGGGAGAAGACGAACAGCTTGATTCCCGTCTGGTGGACAAGATTTCCGGCCATCCGCTTCCGTACTGGGTAGAGCGCATGACCGTTAACTTTTTGGTAAGCGAAGGCGGCGTGGTGAAGCCCAAATTGGCAGGTTATGATTTAACCTGGCCCGACGGCTTCACTATGAAGGACGTGACTTTCTGCCGACAGGAAGCAGATAAGCACTCAATGTCTTATCTCAGCCTGGAAGAACCGAGAATTCGCGGGCTGGTCTCCCGCCTGCCCCTGATCGTGGCGGGACAGCCCATTGCGAAAGTCAGGCTCAAAGGACTGCCGCATGAGATAAGCGGCTACTGGTCTTTATGGCGGATATCTCTCATAGCGGAAAACATGCGTGAGATTCGAGTTCTACCCTTGTTCCAGCAGGAAAAGGACGCCAAGATACTCATACCCACCGCACACAGGATATGGGATTTGTTACTACAGGAAGAAACCCCCCTCGAAATCCAGGGTTATATTACAGGCGAAAAGTCGGAGGAAATCTTTGCGAAGCTCCAGAAACAGGCTGTACGATACGGGCATAACCTTTTCCTGGAGCTCAAGAACCATTATGAAGAGCACCTGCAGAAAGAGCGGGAAAAAGGCCAGTATGCGTTCCAAATTCGCCGGCAGGCCATTATGAAGGTTGGCCTGCCCGCCGTGCGCCAGCACCGCCTGGCCGAACTGGAACGCGAAGAGAAAGAATGGGCCCTGCGGCTCAAGCAGAAGGAAAAAATCCTGCCGGAACTTGGCGCCGTTACCATTACTTGCATAGAAGGTGCATGACCGTGAACTGGCGTGATCACATTCTTAAAAACTTACAGCCAGGCGTAGCAAAGCTTACTTTAGTGGCTGACCCCGACGGCTTGCTGCTGGAAGAAGATGTTCTCTCGGCCTTAGGGGAAATGGGGCTCGATGTCCTTACCTTTAGTGATCCCATCACCTTTCGATATGCGTATGAAGCAAACTATCGCTCCAGGTGGGATCGGGGCGAAGCGGCACATTTGGTAGTGGTGGTACAGGGCGGCCCGCAGGAACTGCGTCGCCTCCCCTTCGATGTATGGCAGAGGAGCCATAAGCTTTTCTTCAGCCTGGCCGATATCTTTCCCAAACTCAGCTATCCGGTAGTTGCAGCTGTGGAGAGGTCAGACCTGGAGAAGCTTTACAGGGCGTACCAGGATTACAATGGTCCTGTGCTGGGGGAGAAGGCAACCAAGGATTTTATCTTAAAACACGTTTTTGGAATAATACCCGACCTTATCAATTCACCGGTCGAACTGATGAAGATATTGTTATCGCGGCATTGTAACTTTGTGACTGTGCCAAGGGTTTTGGACGAACATCTTATCCATTGTTTAAGAGAAAAGAGCGTTTTTAAGAACTGGCCGCTGGAAGACATCATCCCCAGCAGGGAAGCCTTTTTTGCTTTTCTACAAGAAAAATGGCGTCGCTTCCTGGAAAGCACGGCCAGAGGAGAGAAATTCACCGAGGTTCCCTTTGACCATTATGATATACGGGTTTACATCGACAACCTGTTCTTGGAAGGAAATTTAAGGCCTGTTCCGGTTGCTAGTACGGAAGGTATGCCCGGGTGGGTCCGGGCAGGGGTGCTTTTCGATAAGCAGGCTGAGAAGAGGCGCAGGATCAAGTGGCTGCTAGAGAAGATACGACAAGATTTGCCTGGAGAGACAGCATCCCACAGGGATTGGCAGCGCCTGGCCGTTCTGTGGGCAGAATTGCTTGTGCTTGACGGGGGACTCAATCAGGACATAAAAACTGAAAGTAAACCGCAAATTGAAGAATTGCACGATCAATTGGAAGAGCGCTTTGCGAGCTGGATGCTCGTGCGCTACGGTTCTTTGGCCAACCTTTCTTACACGTCCAAACCGATAATGGTGCATCACATACCCCGTTATCTGGCTTATCTACGCGCCAAAAAAGGAGTAAAAAACATTGCTCTGCTCGTAGTTGACGGCCTGGCATTAGATCAATGGCTGGTTATCCGCAATTCCCTGAGAGGCAGGTGCCCGGCGTGGCGACTCGAGGAAAACCAGGTCTTTGCCTGGGTACCGACCTTAACTTCTATCTCACGGCAGGCGCTGTTCGCTGCAGAGCCGCCCCTGTATTTCAAGGACACTCTAACCACAACCTCGAAAGAAGAACAGCACTGGCATAAATTTTGGGAAGACAGCGCTGTCAGGAGAGGAAATACCTACTACCGTAAAGGTTTGGGTGACGAGTTGCCAAGTGAAATTGGAGAATTCTTGGGATCACAGTTCGAGATCGTGGGTCTGGTTATAGATAAAGTGGACAGAATCATGCATGGCATGGAGATGGGAACAGCTGGTATGCACCAACAAATCAGACTTTGGGCCGAACAGGGTTACCTGATACAGCTAATTGATCATCTCCTTAAAAACAAATTTGCCGTGTATCTGACTTCGGATCACGGTAATATTGCGGCCAGGGGGATGGGCCGTTTGCCGGACGGAGTCCTGGCTGAGTCCCGCGGTGAGCGGGCCAGAATTTATTATTACGAAGTTTTTCAACAGCAGATGATGGAAGAAATAGAAAATGCCATATGTTGGCCTGGTTTTGGTTTACCCCAGGGTTACTCCGTTCTACTGGCCAGGGGCCGGTCGGCCTTTGTCTCAAAGGGTGAAGAAATCGTAAGCCACGGCGGAATATCTTTGGAAGAGGTTGTCGTTCCTTTTGTAAGGATTCGGGAGGAGCATTGATCATGGCATTAAATATCGGTTTTGACCGGAGAGTTAAGCTGGAATGGCTGGATGCCGCCGCTTGGAAAGCTGCAACGGAAACAGATATTACTGAGGTGCGGAAGTACCTTGATGATTTCTTGCAGCCGGAATGTCGAAGTAGAGAGGCACGCAGGAAGACCATAACCGTACTAACTCGGATTTGGGCCAGGGTACCGCAGAAGCACCGGTCATTGCAGGAGCAGGCTTTAGGAATTTTAACCGAGGACGGCCCCGATACAAGACTCTGGTTGCACTGGGGCATGACGCTTGTGGCATATCCATTTTTTCGCGATATAGCTGATATTATTGGTCGTCTGTTGTCACTGCAGAATGAAGTTTCTCTAGAGCAGATTTACCGTCGGCTGGCGGAGCGGTGGGGGGAAAGGTCAACTGTTCGCCGGGCGAGCCAACGAGTGGTACGTTCGATGGTAGACTGGGGCGTTCTCCAGGATACGCCCGTAAAAGGTGTTTATATCCCCGCTGCCAAAAAAGGCCCGGCCAGCGATAGTAGTGTTCAATTATGGTTTTTGGAAGCCCTGTTGCATTCAGAATCCACTCCAATGGCGATCCTGCAACAATTGCCAAAGCTACCTTCAGCTTTTCCGTTTCACCTGGATATTTCGGTGGCGGCTATAAGGCAATCTAAACGGTTTGAAATACAGCGTCAGGGTTTGGATTTAGATATGGTTACAATCGTAAACCGCTAATGGTCGGGTCTGTATCTTTTGTGCCACGGGCAGGTTCAGATGGCGGAGAGGAGTCTTACCGTGAAAGGATCGAGAATCTGTACTGAACCCAAATAAACGTCACCGCGAGTAGACACACCGGACGAACCGGTTCTCAAGCGGCGTTCCTATCCATGACCCAACCGCCTATTTGTTATGCTTTGCCGAGAACCATAGCATGCCTCAAGCGAGCTTCACTCCCAGCTGTCGGAGCATGGTAAACGTATCCACAAACGGAACCCCAAAAGCTACGCACACGTTCGGAATAGGAATTCTCCTCCTGATGTCCCGTCTGAACTGCTCATGGGTTACCACAACATGCCCATGGGCCTTCCCGTATGCCACTAACCAACCATCCGCACCACTGGCGAACTCGTATTTGGCAGAGTCGAAGAACTGGTTCTGATGATAAACCCAAGTCATGATGTCCTGGTACGCTCTGATTACACGCTGCTCATCAGATCGGGCAAACCAGTTTTGGAACTCCTTGTTCGCCCAGTCCGCGAGACTGTTGTTGCACCGGGTGATTTCTTGTCGTACGCGGTCAATACTTAGCACCCGGCCCTTTGCGGCCTGCTCGACCAGTACATTCCAAAAGGCTGGGACAAGGTCAAAAGCGTAATACCTTTCGGCAGCCTCAATAAACACGTTAGCGTCCAGTACATAAGCCGGGGTCACAGTTGCGGCATCTCTCCCGAGCTAACTAGTTGAGCGTACCGAGCAAATGCCTTTCCATAAAGCCCGGTCAGCTGGTACGCTTCTCGGTAAAGAAGTCTTCCTTCTTTGACAGCACGTACCACAGCCTCTGCAAACCGGCGCCCAACTCGCAAGTTCTGCATCGCGTAGAAATCCCCACCTTCGTTGGGCCTAACGATGGAGACGTTCTGGCGTTCCTGATAGGTTTGATAGAATTCACGGAATTCGTCCCTCGGAATGAGTCCGAGGTCTAGGGCCCTACGGGCTGCAGCCAGCTCACTTACCTTGAACAACCGAGCCACTTGCTGAAACCGGTCTGGGTCAGCACGAACCAGGGGCCAAATCCGGTAAAGGTCATCCGCTGGAACAAGGAATTCTGCAGCCACCTGGTTACACGCCTGCTCATTCCTGTCCGCGGCAGGCTGGAGTTCACGCAAGTCGAAAGCGGCGCTATTCCCCAACCATACATGAGCTAGCTCGTGGGCGAGCGTAAACATCTGGGCGGCCTTGCCGTCTGCTCCATTGATGAAGATGAGTGGTGCGTACTCATCAACCAGTACAAACCCGCGGAATTCCGCAACATCAAGTCTGTGGTGAGTGTTGTTCCCCACGACTCCGTTGACTACCAGTATGATGCCTATGTCTTCTGCGCTATTCTGCAACATGCGGAGCGCGGCTGTCCAAGTTCGCTGTCCAGATGCCCATCCTTCTCGCAGACCTAGTGTGGCTCTGATTTCTCTTGCGACCTCGCGTGGGTCGTCTGTCGATTTCGCCGAGCCCACAAAGGGCAGCGGTTCATGCCCCTGCTCAACAAGATACTCGCGCATCCATGCCTGACGACGTTTCATCATGTGCACCGTCTCAAGGAGTTCTGGGCTCGGTCTCAACGTTCCCTCGCCGCCGAGCGTGCGGAAATAAGGGATCGGCAGCCGTTCCTCGGGTGGTTCAGGGAGAAAGAAATAGCCGAGTGGGGTCAAAGTTGCGTTGGCCAGAGCCTCCAGCTGCCGCATCGTGGGGTAGCTCTTACCCTCTAGCCATTCGGTGATCTTGGGAAACTTGTACTGAATTTTGGAAGCTCTGCCTGAGCGCTGCAGTGCCCATTGCAGGACAGAACTACTCACATGTATTTCTGTCATACACAATATCCATTCCTTCCCAGCTCTACTTCGTAGGCGTGCAGTACCGTGTCCCGGGTCCTGTTGGGGTCACCCTTGGACTTGCGTGCCAACATCCCTGGCAGTCCGACTACTGCACCCGTTCTGCGAGTGCAGCTGTCCGAGTCATACACAATGCTGTAACCTCTCGATGCCGATGCGCACTCCCCCAAGGTTCTCATCGAATTCCGTTATGACCATCTTGTGGACAAAGTAAACATCTTTCTAGCCTGTGCGGCAGCCTTCATGTTGTTATCATCGGTGAACAAGATAGCATTGTACTCTAGGGCGGATGAGAAAATGGCCTGGTCGCGGTCAATAGTGCTGTTTGACTCCACAACGGTTCCAACCTCTTCCAAACCAATCCTCCCGATTGCTCCAAAATATGCCAATCGCTCCAGCTCTTTCTTCCCGCCCGGAGTGTCGCACTCGCGGCGTACTGTGGCGTGAATAAGAATGGTGAAACCTTCGAACAACCGGGAGTGGCTAAGGTCTTTTCCGAGTAGACCTCCCGTTATTACGTTACTATCAGGCAGGAGGTAACCACAGTAATAACGCAAAGTGATACCGAGATCGTCGAGCGGTTTCCGGCATTTGACGCACCTGGCGTTGAAGCCATCCTTGCCGTCCGGCGTGATGAGTGCCGCCCTACTCACTTCTCCGCATGTTGGGCAGACCACTGAAAGGCTGGAAATAGACAGTCTCCCTGTTTCGAACTCCCGGAGGAACTCAGGAGAGAGAATATCGTCCCGTATGGGTGGGGATTGCTTTGTGACCGCACTCGTGAGACCCTCGAACTCTCTTACAGTCTTGAATGATCGCTTGACAAACCACGGCCATTCTCTTCCCATTTCCTTCCACGCTTTGAGCCAGTTAATCGTTTCTGTATCTGTGGCGTTGCCGCTGCCCACCGTGCATCTGCCTACTTGAAACTCTCCAGCAGCCCGGAGACCTTCCATGACTCTTTCACGTTCCCTCTTGGCGATAACCGAAGCTGCCTTTGCCTCGAGGTACAGGTCATCCGCTCGAGTGGCGATGACGACCTCACAACCTCGGTTCTGAAGAGCGCGCAGGTAACGATCGAGGGTGTGGCCAATTCCATAGTCATCAACTACGACACGAGACTGAGACAGATCCGCGCGTCTAGAGAAGTTGGACAGAATCCGCTGATAGACTACGTCCATGATCTTGTTCAAGTTATATCGGTCCACATGCCAGGGGGGTATCCTCTCTACAGTGAATTCTAACCCCCTTGGTTTCAGGGAGTCGATCTGCCTGAAAAGCTCGTCCCAATATTGGAACGTCCGTCTTCGTTTTGTATCCGCAGTTGAGACAATGTTTTCAAGATCCGAAGTCAGCTCTTGGGGAATCAGAACGCCTGCTAACACTGTATGACCGATTATTTCTCCTTTGCCTGTTTCATCTAGCCCGACCATAAAGTTCTTGCATGCCGGCTCGAATCTGGGTCCAGTAAGAGATGTAACGTACTCCCAGGCATTGACTACAGCCGGGTCCTGAGACGGCGTCGAATACAGCGTACCGGACGCGTAATAGGTGAAGGTGGCCTCCGAGAAGCGGATTCGCCAGACTTCGGCAGCTCCTCGGAGTTGTGGGTCTTCGATGCCGCCCTCTCTAAGTAAGTACCCACGAATCGCGGCAGCGGTTTCCTTTGGAACGTGTTGCCACCTTCGTCCCACCTGCACTGTTGCGCGTCCTCCCTTCCTCCTTTGAAAGAAGACAGGTGCCCTGTTTGATGCCTTTTCAGGAGCGGGGACCAACCGCCGATACCATCAGGCTCCGGTCACGCCATTTCATTGGTTGTCATTTCACGAACACACAATAGCACGCCCTCGCAGCTCACAAGGACGTCATCTCTAATTACCGGAACGCGTTCGCCAGTTTCTCGTGCTAATGCCATCCGCTTGTGGGGCCACAACATCGGACACTCGGGTGGACTCGACGCACCAGCACTCCGTAAGGTAGGGTTGATGACAGTTACCGTGTACCTGCCTCGTTTCTGTTCGTGTCCAAGTGCGCCCGCAACAGATTCCCAGCTTAGGTGTCCTAGTCCGATTCACAGGATGTCGCAGTGGCCAATAGAGTCCTCGGCCTTACCACTCGAGCATATGCTCTAACCTTCGTGTTCCCGCATCGAGCTGCCGAATCGGTCGCGTTTGTTACTCATTCTAAAGGAGTAATTCTATTTACAAGTAAAGATTTCCTTGTCTGCATTTTCATTGAGGCTTCTTCTTCATCGCACTGTCCTCTAGCGCTTAGTCAGAGTGGGGCAACGGACATTGTTGCCACGACTCGTCCGTCCACCTAGCCAGCGCCAAGCGTCGGAGTAAGATCCACATCGCCCAAGAAGGATCTTCGCTGAGAAGACAAGGAATTAGGCTATTCTCCGGAATGTCTGGTTAGAAAGCCGGAAGCCCGAGGTACGCGAACATGGTCCCCTGTCAGCGCCACGAAGATGCTCAATGCGCAGGCAAGGTCTGTTAGAGACTGGTCGGAAGGAGCCGAGCACTATGGAAACTACCACACTACCAATCATGAGATTCGTAAGCGATATGACCTTGCCTGGGCCGCGCGGAAAGGTGACTTGATCATCTGGGTTCGCTGGTCCAACCCGTTTTCACCCGACGTAAGGGAAGCCCTCGCGGTAATGGACCTCTAGGAGATGAGGATGGGGATTTCGTTACGATCACCAACAGAATTGAGAATTTCCCAGCGTGGCTCGAGCTTAATCCGAGCGAGGTTGCGGGTTCGCTGGCTCACAGGATGGTGCAGAGGTTGGAGGGAGGGTGCGAACCCATTGAGCAACCGATGGACGGGCCGAACATATGGCGCCCGGTGTCGGAAGACCGTATAGTTTGAGTCGGCAAGCGCATCCCGGTATGCAATCGGTTGGGTACATCCCTGCGCTCATGGATTTTGACGAATGTGCACTGGCGGTGGGCGAGTCCAAGTGGTCGAATCTCAAGGAATTCATCGAGTTCGACTCGCTCAAATAGTCCCTTACAAGCGAGGAAGCCAAGCAGATGTACCGTGCCGCGCTGCAGGCGGTCGTTTGGCCCTTCCGAGGACGCTGGGTGTCAGATAGAAGCTCGGCTGGTGATTTCCGGGACCCAGTGCAGGCAACGGTATAGCTGAGCAACCGAAACCGCGCCGTCCATCGGGGGCTACACGGTCCCGCGAGCTATACACGCAGTCCCGTCCCGGTGTCCGATACAGAGGGAAATGCGAGCCCCCTGCTCGAATTACCCCTCGGAGGCGATCACCATGAAAATCTTCGGAGGGCGAGCTACCCAGGCCCTTACGCAAGATATCTGCTCCTACCTGGACATTCCGCCCGGTCAGGCCGATATCTTCAAGTTCCCTAACGATAACACCTTTGTGCAAATCAAGGAAAACGTCAGGAACGTGGACGTGTTCGTGGTCCAAACGTCGGTACCGCCGGTGGACGAAGCGCTGATGGAGCTTCTGATAATGATAGATGCGTTACGGCGAGCGTCGGCCAAGAGCATCACCGCGGTTCTTCCTTACTATCCTTACGTCCGTTCGGATAAAAAGGACCAGCCTAGAGTACCCATAACCGCGAGGCTGGTCGCAGATCTTCTTGTTACTGCAGGCGTAAACAGAATCGTAACCGTGGACCTCACCGCCGACCAAATTCAAGGCTTTTTCACCATACCTGCCGACCACCTTACCGCTCAACCGGTCTTCGCTCGGTACTTCAAGGAAAAAGGGCTGGAAAACCCGGTTGTTGTCGCCCCGGACCCGGGCGCAGTCAAAAGAGCACAACGCTTTTCGGAGAGGATAGGCGCGCCCATCGCATTCATCGACAAACGCCGGATGGGAACCGAAGTGAGGGCCACCACCGTTATCGGAGATGTCGGGGGCAAGCAGGCAATTCTCTTCGATGAGGAGGTCGACCAGGGTTCGAGTTTGGTTAAAGCCGCGGAGATGCTACTGGATAAGGGGGCCAGTGAAGTCTACGGAGCATGTACTCATGCGGTGTTGTCCGGCGCGGCTCCTGAGCGCCTCTCAAAGGCGCCCATTAAGGAGCTTGTCGTGACGGACACGGTACCTGTTCCTCCTGCAAAGCGATGGGACAACCTCGTGGTGCTTTCCATTGCGCCTCTTTTGGCCGAATGCATAAGGTGCATTCAAGGAGGTCAGTCGGTAAGCGCCCTGTTCATGTAGGATGGTACGGGTACGAGCATTATTCACCGGCGCCCGATGCGGGCTGCCTTCGACGTATTTACGGACAATGGTTTCGCCCCCGGGCACCGGTTCGGGCAGTTGCCCGCAGGGTCCAGAGAGAAACTCAGGCCGGACCCCGGGCATTGTGCCACGGGCACGTTCAGATTATTGAGGAAAGGAGTCTTACCGTGAAAGGATCGTACCTGATTTCGCAGGTCCTTATCTTCGACGGCGAGAACCGCCCACCGAAAAAGGGTTCGGTCCTGGTCCGGGACGGGTTCATCGAACGGGTCGGGGATATACCCCGTGAAGACGTTCCCGAGGAGACTACGCATATCGAGCTTCCCGGTCTTGCGGTTTCGCCCGGATTCATCAACATGCATTCCCACTCCGACACCGCCGTCCTCATCCATCCTGAAGCGTCAAACCTCGTCCGGCAGGGGATAACCACCGAAGTCGTCGGGAACTGCGGTTCGAGCGCCTGTTTCATGAAGCAAAAAGACGAATCCCGCTGGGAGCGCCTTAAGGCTGCGGGAATCGAACGAATGTGGGACGGGGTCAAAGGGTATCTCGACGCCGTCGATGCGGTAAGGCCCGCGGTCAATGTTGCTACGTTGGTTGGTCACGGCGAGATCCGGTCTCTCATCGCGGGGGACTCGGGAAGGCCTCTGGATGAACCAGAAAAAGCCCGCATGAGGGAAATAGCTCTTCGAGCGGTCGAGGAAGGGGCGTTCGGGATATCGAGCGGCCTTGAATACGTGCCCGGAAGATTCGCTGACGTTGAGGAGCTGGCCGAGATTTCTCGAGGTGTGGCGAGTCTCGGCGGCATCCACGCATCTCATATCCGCAACGAAGGCCCCGAACTGCTCGAATCGGTCCGGGAGGCCATCGCAGTGGCAAGGCGCAGCGGGGTGTTCTTCGAGATAGCCCACCTTAAAGCTTGCGGTCCGGATAACTGGGGTAAAGTTGCCCTGGCCCTGGAAATGATAGAAGCGGCGGCAAAAGACGGAGTTAAGGTAAGCGCAGATTTCTATCCGTATTTAGCTTCTTCCACGGGGCTGTCCATAGTTCTCCCGGACTGGGTGCTGGAAAACGGCAAGGACGGCGCCGTGGCCGTGCTCACTGGTGAAACTACGCGGACGAAAGCGGAGGCGGAAGCGGACCGGAGGACCCTGGCTCAGGGCGGATGGGACAAGGTAGTGATCACCCGGGTATCGAGGCCGGATAACAAATGGATGGAGGTAAAAGATATCGCTGCCATCGCGCGACAGCTCGGGGTGACGCCGGCGCGGGCCGCAGTCGATCTCCTCCTGGAAGAGGATATGGACGTGGGCATCGTGAGATTCGCCATGAGCGAGGAAGACCTCGTGGAGGTCATGAAGTTCAAGGAAAGCACCGTGGTCACCGACGGGAACGTGGCCGTTCCAGAGGAAGGCAAAGTCCATCCGAGGTCGGTCGGGACCTTCCCACGGGTCCTGGGTTATTACGCGCGGGAGCGCGGCGTCCTCAGCATGGAAGAAGCCATATACAAGATGACGGGCCTTCCCGCGCGAAAGCTCGGCATAGGGGACAGGGGACTGCTGCGTCCGGGATTCAGAGCGGACCTCGTGGTTTTCGACCCCGCCCTCATCATCGACAGGGCGACATATGAGAACCCCTGGCAATACCCGGTCGGGATACACTCGGTCTTCGTAAACGGAGAGCCGGTTCTGTGGGAAGGGGAGGTCACGGGCAGGAGACCGGGTGAGGCGGTGAGGAGGACCGTGGGGGCAAGCCGCTCGGCACCTGTAGTATGACAGGAAGGTTATCCCTGTTACCTGGGCGTACATTCCAGACTACTCGCCCTCAGATCGGACGGCGGTCTGGAATGCGATTCGCGCGGGAAGGCTTAGTGTCTCGGGCTATGGAAATCCTGGCTGCTTCACTCTGAACAACCAGTCACAGGGTAGTATTGTCAACACCACGCTTGGAAGCAAGCTGACCCTCAGGGTCATTCAACAGCCAGAAACCGGTACGACCGTATTAGCGGACTCGCGTTGTAGTTGGTTGACGATCCTTTCGATCTGGATGACTCTGGAACCCCGGACGCATTTCCTGCGTCCTGTACCTGTGCGCAACGGGGCATCCCCGTGAGTGTGCCGGGGGGCCAGAAGGGTCGAGTGCAGCAACCGACGAAAGTGGGAGTCTGCGCTGATGGCACCGTCCGGCGGAATCCTGGAACACTGGCCGAAAGGAGCTGAGCAGTCAGTGAAAGGACCCCATGTGAAGATTGCCTGCCTTCTGCTGGCATTCTTAATCCTGGCGCCTGTTCTGACCTCGTGCCGGGGAGAGGAGCCTGCCGTGGGGGGTGGCGGTACTGCCGCGGAGGCGGGGAGAGAACCCTTTGTGACCTGGGACAGGACTACCACCATCCCCTTCTTGTTATTGAACGACACGCTCTACTCGGACACGTACTACCTGGGCCTGTGGGATTTGGAAGCGGCCAGGGTGTCGCTCGAGACCTCGCCTCTCTTTTCGGTCAATGAGCAATCCGGCTACGACATTTACTGGGACGGCGGTGACCGGTTCGGTTTTCTTCCGCGATATCCCGGCAGCTTCTCGGTGACCGGTGTCGATCCCAGGGTTCGGGTGGATGTCTTCCGGGAACCGGCGAGCCTGATCGTCTGCCCGTCTGACGGCGGGACTTTCATCGTGTGTCTTGAAGAAGGTAATAGGATCGTGCTCGACATCCGTGACCACCCGCTGGCGGGAAAGGCGGTTCTGTCGACGGACCTCGCTCCCGGTACCAAGCTTGCCCAGGTCATCGGTCTCGAAGCCGGAGACGAAAAGGTCAGGGTATATTGCGTAACGTTACGCACCGAGCCTCACGAGTCAAACGGCGAGAGTTCTTATGAGTACGTGCACGGCATCCTCGAGGCGACCTATGCGGGAACAGACTCGCCTGTGCCTCAAAGGTGGAGGATGGTGCATCCCGATATTGAGGTGACTTATGCAGGAGCGGGTCCTTCTTTCACGCCCTACGGGCAAACCCTCTTTATACATGAGAGGTGCGGAACGAGAGCCCTTGACCTCGTTACCGGGAAAATCGAGCCGTTCACCGCAGGGCTGGAAGAACTGAAAGGGGTTGACCCCAATTACACTCAGGCCGCCTCCCCGGACATCGAGATCTGGGGCGAAAACAGCTATACCTGCGCCGGATGTCTCGTATTGAGATCGCTCTACCTGTGGCCGGAACACGGAATCGTTGAGCACTTCATCGCCTTCAAG
This sequence comes from Candidatus Fermentithermobacillaceae bacterium, assembly GCA_012842495.1. Lineage (GTDB taxonomy): Bacteria > Bacillota > Sulfobacillia > Fermentithermobacillales > DUSS01 > DUSS01. The sequence continues at coordinate 5,602 of DUSS01000027.1, read as the reverse complement.
GATGGGAAGGTGGTGGGGCGGCTCCGGGTAGTCGACGGGCGGTTCGAGGTATTCAAAGGCGACGACAAGACGTTCGAAGCGGTGTTCCCACGTCCGCTTACAGGGATTCGGTTTCCCGTAGATATGCAGAGGACGGAGTTGCCGGAAGGGTCTGTCTCCGAAGCGGCCGGGAAGACTTTCGGTCCGGACGAGTTCAATGCTATCTGGATGCACGCGCGTTATCCAGACCTCTTCAACGAGGCACTGCGATGCGACGGATGGAAATCGGAGCAGATGGGTCTTGTCCTGATGAGAAGGTTCGAGGAGGGTCCTCTGGATTTTCTCCGGGCGCTGGGCGGAGCTTATCCGAAGGAGGTGGAGCGGGTAGGAGACCTCCTGGCCTATAACGCCAGCTATGGAGACCTGAATGCATTCCGAGAGAGAATCGAATCCCTCAGGCAGCAGCTTTCGAAGGAGGAGGAACTTCACGCGGTTGATATAATCCTGGATCGTATCGACAAGTTCAAAAGCGGTGAGACCCGGTGACAGGGTGCGGGCGAACGGAATCTACAGACCGTCAACCTTGGCCTTTTGCCGAGATTGATGAACTTGAGAACCGTGTCCGACTGCCGCTGCAAGGAAGCACTCCTCCTCTGAACATTTTGCTGGAGATACATCGAATCCGCCCATTTGACGGCGGCAACGAGACTAAATACCGGCTGCTCACGGTGACATATACCGTACTCGGGCTTAAACGCCAAATCACGCTACGGGAGTTGATTGAGAGCACCGACCGTCGCTGGGTATTCAAGTGATCGATGCCGTGCTGGAAACAAGATGCTACCGGCTGGTTGATTCTCTTTCTGAAAACACCGCGACTTTTTGCAGGGGGAAGACCTCCTGAACAGCGTCATCGATGTCACGGCGGCGCAGGGATTCTCATCGGGTCCCGGAATCTGGCCTGCCAACCCAGAATTTGAGATCGGTACGTCGGTGTTCGACCAGTACCGGGCTCTCCCCCGGACCCATACCTTCGACCTCAACGCCGCCTCGTTGGTGGACCTTTGTACTATAAAGGGTGTCGATCAACCTCTCGCGCAACGTATCCGGGAACTGGGTCCATATCAGTCGGTAGATGAGCTTCGCAAAGTGCCTGGATTGACGCCGGGGTTGATGAGGCGGTTCGCGGATCAAGTGGAGTATAGGCAGTGGCTTGGTTTCTGAGAGATCAGGAGCATTCAGACGGTGCGGGCAATCGCCGGTTTCTTCATTCCACTTTAATGCCGCGTGTCATGTCAACCGATGGCACGGCGAAGTGCGGACGGGGGTGTAAGGAATGGCTGTTCGTGGAAAGCCGCGGAACAGGCGAAACTGGCTGGTCATCTGCTCGGTGATGGTCGCAATGGCGGTGTTCTCAACGTTATTGACGGGATGCGGTGTGACCCAGACCGCCGGCGAGCGCCTGACCCCTGGCGGTGAGGACTCAACTCCCGGCGGTGAGGGCCCGGCTCCAACGGGAACACCGGCCCTCTTGTGGTCGTGGCCCTCCGATACGGAACTCGCAGCCTCGGAATGGGACCGCGTTGCGTACTTCCGGTTTGAGTCGCCGCCGGAGTACGGCTCCCTGCAGGCCGAAGTCAGTCCGGAGGCTCCCTTCAATCTCGGCTACGCCGGCGAAATCGTGGTGGTTTCCGTTGAGGCCACGCCGGGAGTACCATATGAGGTAACCCTCAAGACCGCCGAGGGAATCCCCCTCGGCAGGGCGTATGTGCATCTGCCACCGAAATCCGACATCTAGGCCGAGGCTATCGAGCGCAGAAAGTGCCGGTACGCCGATGGAGGGACCGTTGGCGACGAGCTGACTCTGAAGCCGAACATCCGTGACGGGGACACGATGACCGCAAGCTTCGGTCAGGTGGTGTTGTACATACGCGTTCCCGCGGTTACGGGTGAGAGGGAACTGTGGGATGCGCTGGAGGTGGAGCCCCCGGAGGGAGCCGAAGTCTTTATCGCTCCGGATGGGCAGGTTTATCACGTTACCATTATGTGGCCGGGCGTTGAGGCGAGCGGAGGCCCCCTACCCGATCCCGTCCAGGTATCATCTTCGGGTGAAGCTCCGCCCGGATTTGCCGTCACCATGCGGGTGCGCATCGACTCGAAGAAGTTTCCGGCGATTGGGGACGTCTCCGGGGATGACGGGATCTTCGAAGTTGTAGTGAAGCGGACCCGTTGCGCCGAGTTGAGCATTCAAAGCCTGGACGAGCCCCGCGTTCGTCTGCCTCTGGAGGGGTTCAGGAGCGTGCATAGCGTGAAAACGGGTCCCCACCGGTTCCTCCTCACGTTCAGCAAACCCGGCAGCAGTTTCGGCGCGGAGGGCGTCGCCCAGATGCTCGGCGGCTCAAAACCTGAGCAAGGCGGAGGCTATGTCCACCACGTCCGTGCGTCCACTACGTCCGCTGTGTCCACGGTGCTCACCACATGTACTACGTCCACCTGGACAATCCTCCATCCTTCCTGGCTTTCTCCAGCCCCTTGTCAAACGCCCACAGGCCCAAGGGAAGGATGAACGCGGTGAGAACCGCGATGGCGATGAGGTTTGCCACCTGCGGGTCGAGACCGAATGAGCTGTGAACCGGGAGCGTGGGCCCCTTCGGATAGTTCGGGATTAGAAGGCGCCGCACGGCGTCGAGGACATAGGTCTGAGGCATGAAGTTTCCCACGGTCTGTAGCCAACCGGGCAGAGCTGTAACAGGGAAGTACACGCCGCAGACAAGCCGCTGCAGCGTCCTCACCAACCACTGTACTGGTTCGCTGTTAGCTACCGGAGCTTTTGCGTTGATGAGGTTGAACATCGATGCGGAGAGAAAACCAAAGCCCAGAACCGATACGCAACCCAGTACCAGAATGCCTGCGGCAGGCAGGATGACTCCGGAGGAAGGCATGGCCATACCGAACAGGATGCCCACGAGTCCGTAAATGGCAATTGTCACGAAGTCAGTGAAATAAGAGAACAGGGCGTCCCCCATGATTATAGTGCGTAGAGGCAACGGGGCACGCAAAAGCGGCTCCAGCCTTGCCGACCAGTACGCACCGGAGAGAGACTGGTGAGGGGCGCTAATGCTTGTATACATGAGCTGGCTGTAGGCGAGTCCTACGATAACATACGAAACATAGTCGCCGCCTATCTGAGCAGCTTGAGCTTGACCGATGAGTGCCGTTCCGAGGAACGCCGAAATCGCAGCATCTGCGAACACTCCTATGTAAAACATGACCGCACTCGCGGAAAAGCGGGTCATCAATCTGAAATTCCTCTCGGCGAGGACACTCATCACCCCGAGGGTTTCGCGCAAGTTCAACCTCGTCTTGGGCATGGCGGTACTGCTCACTGCGATCACTCCTTCCGTTGAATTGTCTAACGTACTTCAACGCTGCTGTCTTCCGGGTTAAGCCGCCAGCCGGCGTCCTGTCAGCACTATGAAGACGTCCTCAAGGGAGATGTCATCCCGGGACCATCCGACCACCTGTCCGCCACAGGCTTCTACCGCTGTGGTGATTGTGCTCTCCGCCTCGCGTGGCGAACACAGTACCCGGAGCGATCCATTTCCGTTCTGGTCGAGCTTTTCGGTGACAAGCCATTGTCCGTGTTCCTTTTTGAAATCGAAGAGCATTTCGATGCGGAAGTTTCTCACCTCCATGAGGATCGCTTTGGCTTGAACCGAGGCTTTGAGTCTATCCGGGGTGTCGCAGGCGACGATGCGGCCTTTGTCCATTATGGCCACCCGGTCGCAGAGCTGATCCGCTTCCTGCATGTAATGGGTGGTAAGGAGAACTGTAATGCCCCTTTTACGGTTCACGTCGTCTTTGATGAAACTCCGCACTGCCGCCGCGGAATTGGGGTCAAGGCCCACCGTGGGTTCGTCGCACAGGAGTATGGGTGCTTCCATCAAGAACCCCTTAGCCAGCGCAAGGCGTTGACGCTGTCCGCTGGACAGGGTTCCGCTCGTCTCTTCGGCTTTGTCTGAAAGCCCAACGATGTCGAGCACTTCCTGAGTCCGTCTTGCAGCTTCTTTTTTGGACAGTCCGTAGATCCTGGCCCAGGCCTGGAGATTCCAGCGGATGGAGAGTTCGTGGTCAAATCCCAGCCAGCCTCCGCTGTGGACGACGTTGATGCTCGCCCGGACCGCCCTCCAATCGCGAACGAGATCATATCCGTTGATCGTTGCAGTACCTGCCGTCGGCGCCAGTATGGTTGCCAGCATCTTGATGGAAGTGCTCTTTCCGGCGCCGTTGGGTCCGAGAAGCCCGAAGAACTCGCCTTCCTCGACTTCGAGGTCAAGGGATTCCACCGCGACTGTGCGGCGTTTTTCCACTCCCATACCGGTAGCGTTCTTTCCGGTGATGAGACTTAAAAGGTACTCAAGCCACTGATCACTGGTGGACATGTTGGGGCTTGGGTTTAAATAAGGGAATTCCTTGCGAAGTCCTCTGGTGACGATAGCTCTAGCCATATGTCTCCCTCCGGTTAGACGCTCGTCAAGGTACTTATTGCCTCAACAGCCTGCGTTGTTAGAAAAGGAAGCCCAGTTCCGAGTTAGAAGTTCCTCAAGGTTTTCGTTGCTGCCTCAACCTTGCTTGCCCGTAAGCGAACATGCGAGCCAGTGCGTTGATACCGAGGTAAGCGGGCTTACCTACTTCTTGTGTCAGGGAATAGCAGTTTCGCGCTTCCTGACGAACGAAGCCGGCACGGATGAGTTCGTTCAGATGGTGGTAGAGCTGCCCTCCTACCAGGCCCGTTTCCTCAGCGATCTCGCGAGAGGTACGGTTTCTGTGGGCGAGCGTTCTGATTATCTTGAGGCGCCAGGGGCTGGTAAAGGCAGCGGCGAAACGGACCAGCTCGACATCGGGGACCAGCATCTTCCCGATATCGTTCTCGGACGCGTACCCGACCACTGAATAGCTTTCTTTTCCCTCTCTGTTTTCAATGAGGGCAAATAATAGCGTGCAACCAGACTCCCGGAGGACCTCCGGGTCAGCTATTCTGCGCCTTATAACCTCCAGTAACTCGGCTACGTGTTCGGGCGGGCCGTCGCCGGGTCTAGTTGCCTGCTCTTTGTCGTCTGTGGCGGAAGATGAGGATGTCTTCTCGCGGGGTCGAGCCTGCTGGCCGCCCTCTCCGGTTAACGGCGCATTTTCGTCAACCCGGTCAACCTGTTCGGGCCGGGATGTGTCCGACTCTTCGGGAGCTGCCCTACCGGCGTATTCCGGTTTCGGCAATTGCGCTGGTTCCGGAGGTGGTAACGTCGCCTCCCCCTGACGTCGAGCCATCTCTTCGACTTTCTTTCGTAGCCGGTCGATTTCCGCGAGTAGCTCGCGGTACTGCTGCGCGTCCATGGCGCATCCCCCATTGTACAATTCTACAGATTACTGTACTATATGTGTATATACCAAACGCAAGTGCGGTGTCAATGGGAAGAGAACGGTTTCCGGGGAGTCCGCTTCGAGGTACTTAGGTCGTACCCGGGTTGCAGGTTCTATGCACGGCGTGAGTGACGGAACGGAAGGGCCGTGGGTACCGGCGCTACCACGCACTATACCCGCCGTCGACGTACAGGTTCTGTCCCGT
>DUSS01000026.1 GCA_012842495.1 Candidatus Fermentithermobacillaceae bacterium | reverse complement strand
CAGGACCCGTTGGAGTGCCTGAGGACGGAGTAGGCCAGGTAGGTATGAGGGGATCGGGCGACATTTCGTCGAAGAAAATCCCTTCCTGGATGACGGTGGTAAGGGATGAAAGCGGGAGTATCACGATCGGGGCGTGTGCTGATAGACGGAAGGAACGTGACGGCACTGGACGATATCACCAGATCGTCCTTGAGAAACAAGTACATCGGCTTCGTGTTTCAGAGTTACAACCTCCTTCCCGGGTTGACTGCGCCGGACAACGTTGCCCTTCCCATGAAATACGCGGGGATTGGGGCGAAGATGAAAAGACAAAGGGCGATGGAACTTCTGAAGATGGTGGGCTTGGAACACAGGGCAAACCACTATCCCTCGGAACCCTCCGGAGGAGAAGAGCAGCGGGTGGCGATAGCTCGAGCTTTGGCGAACAACCCCAAGGTGATACTGGCGGACGAGCCCACGGGGAACCGCGCGAGTCCTGCTCGATGAGTCAGCTTTGCCCAGATATCCCCGGGGAGGATCAATGCAGCGAGTGCGGCGACGGTCACGGGGTCTGCTGCTAGCAGTGAATTGATTCCGTACGTCGACATGTCGGACATGCATTGCGCCCTGATATCGAAATGGGGACTCGGGACGTGACTCGTATCGCGCTGGGGAGTTCCAGCAACTGACTCACAGCACGGTAGGACCTCCGGCGAGTGTCCAGGCGATCGAATAATAGACTGGACGGCTTGGCAGGGAAATATGGGTCTCGCAGGAAACATAGACAACAGACACCGTGATCGGTATTGACACCTAGGTAGCATGACTGGAAAATATGGATGAAGGGTGGAACGGACGGAACGGGAGAAGCTGCTTAGTGTTGTTAGAGCACGACCCCAGTCCGTAGGAAAGTGCTACCTCGATCTCGGGGGAAGCGGTCTATCAAGCGGGAACCAGAAACTCCCAAGGAATCCACGAAGGAGGGGAGGTGAGCCGCGGCGAAACAGTCCAAGAGGTTCCTGTGCGCGTTAGTCTTGACCGCAGCTTTAGTGGTTGGATTGGGTTCATCGGCCTTTGCTGCAATCTACATCCCTGCGACGTTCACCTTCGTTCATTGCTCCGCTTGCCCAGATCCGGAGCCGCCCGACTGGATTGAGGTTTGGTCTGGCTACTTAGTTGACGAGGACGAGGATGGGCAGCCGGATTACTGCATCCTGGAGAGCCTGCTGCGGGCCTATTGCGGGTACGACGCGAGCTGCGGTCCACACCCCTAGCCCGCGAAGTTGATTCTCGGTGCTGTGTGTTGATGGCCGCCTCCCCTGGTTAGGGAGAGTGACATATGAGAAGCAAAACTACCATATGGGGTGCTTTCATCTCCGTCATGCTCTCGGTAATGGTCCTCACCTGTATTATCGGCGTGCGAGGCGGCCTAACCGACACGATGGAAACCATCTTGAAAAGCGCTGGTCAACGGTTCTATCTGGTATACTTCGCTCGAGGCTCTGCAGGTGGCGGCGGGCTCACCCGAACGGAAGCCGAGAGGCTCCTGGATCTCCTGGCGGGACTGGACTCCGTTCTGGATGTTGCCTGTAAACGGGATGCAGCTGTTGCCTTTTCTGCAACCATCATTACAAAAGGTGGCGGCCCTCCGCGCTCCGTACCCGGATACGCCTTCTCCCCCGTGACGGAGAACTACCTGGAGGTTCGGGGCGAGAAGCCCGTGGAGGGCAGGTGGTTCACCCGGGAAGAGATAGAGAAGGGTGCCGATGTGTGCACGGTTTCCCGGCGAATCGCGGCTGAGACCGGTGTTTCAGTGGGAGACAAGCTCTTCCCACGCTTGCCCTTCGAGGTCAAAGGGGTCCCCCCTGCTGAACTTCGCGTCGTAGGCATCGAAGAAGGAAATCACGTAGAGGTGCACATACCTTGGAACCATCCCTGGGCTTATCCCACCCTAAGTGCGGCGACCGACGTTTGGTTCTTTGTGCGGCCCAAGATTGGATTGATGGAAGAGTCCATGGCCGAATGCGAAGATGCGTTGAGAGAATTGGAGAATCTGCCCGAATGGAGAGTGATAGTTCCTCCTGAGAGAACCGTCGCGTATGAGAAGGTGGTCAGGTCGTATCTTCGTTCTTTTCTCTGGGTCGCAGTGATAGGCGTGGGGGTCGCGAACCTGAACGTTGGTGGGGTACTGCTTGCTTTGGCCGAAGCGACTAGAAGGGAAAGGGGGGTCAAGAGAGCACTGGGGCAGTCACGGCTGAACTCCGTGACGGAACTGGTCGGCCGAGGTTTGTCGCTAACGTTGGCGGGTTCGGCGACTGGGGTGGTTTTGGGGTACTTCCTAGCTCCTCATGCTGCACAATTAATCGGAGAGCAATCTGTAGTGACGCCTACCGTGGTCCTGCTTTGCTTGGCTGTCACTGCAATTGTCTGCCTTGGAGCAACCATCATTCCATCCGTTGTTGCGGTGAGAACGGACCCCGTCGAGGCCATAAGGGGGGAAACGTCGTCCCGGAGAGGATTTCTCGACATGCACGCGGGCTCCGTGATCGCCGTTATGGGTGTCGTGGTCGCCGTGGTATCGATGGTGGTGACACAGGGGCTGGGGCGGGCGACCGAGATCAACGCGGACAGACTCATCGAACTCGGAGGACGGAACGCGCTGGTGATCCAGGGCTACGACCCCTTTGAGAGGGCGAGACTGGGTGTGGAAGCAGAGTACCCGACTCCGGAGGATTTTGCGCGGGTCCAGCAGCTCCAAGGTGAGCTCGGCTTCAAGAGCGCGTACCTCATAACCAGCGTGGTGAACGTGGCTTCGGGGAGAGAGGTGGCGGGCCTCGCAGTAACGGGTGTGATGGGGGATGCCCTGTCCGTAAAGGGACTACGCACGAAATGGGGGCGTTCCGAGGTCGGCCCCGGTAAGTGCGTTCTCGGCTACGAGACGGCGAAGAGGCTGTTTGGAAACCCGGCGAAAGCAGTGGGGCAAAGGCTCACCACCGGCGAGGATGTGCAGTGCATCGTAGCAGGGGTGCTGGAGCCGGTTCCTCGGGGTATGGTGTCTAAAGTGGTGGAGCCCGACGATACGTTGTATATGCCGTACGAAGAAGCTATCGGCGCGAGAGGGT
>DUSS01000025.1 GCA_012842495.1 Candidatus Fermentithermobacillaceae bacterium | reverse complement strand
TACCCGTTTCACACAACCATCCAACACCGGGAAAGCCCACGAACCCCCCGGCCTCCTTTTGGGTCTGCCCCGCTTCCCAACGATTCCCTTGCAGTACATCGTGGCTGCAGGAGTAGGTCAGACCTGCCAAGAAGATTAACCACACCGACGCGGGGAAGGGGGAGCCAAATGTGAGCATTTTGCACGTCGCGATATGCGGAAACGTCCTGCCTCAAGCCAGGGATGAAGACAATCCATGCGTATACCTCCGGGACCAGAGGACCCAGGAGGCGGTCATGTACGTGGCCAGGCATTTCCCCAAGCGTGATGAACTATATCGCAGGTTCGCAGATATTGCGCCGCGCATTGATAACCTGTTCCGGACGGGCGTCCTGCGGGAGGAAGAACACAGTGTGTTTCTGAACTTCACCTTGTTTACCCGCGAGGACCATCTCATACTTTACGATGTGGCAGGCCGCTGGGGATACAATTTGGCCCGAGCCATCTGCGGACGCGAGCACGAGCTCCGCAACCTCCTGGCCATGTATCACAGGACGGGTGCGTCCCTCGAGAAGGTCGCCTTCATCGCGATCGGTTTCCTACTTCTCGACTGGCGCAGTCTCGAGAAGCTGACTCAGTGGGGATACATGTGTCCTGCCAAGCAGCAGACGGGAGGCACTTTCACCGTCAACGCCGAGGAGACGATCGATCTCGACCTGAAGGCTGTTTACTGGGGAGGACATACCGATGTTTACGACGGCCTCGTATTTGTTTCCTTCGGCGACCACGCCTGCCGGCGCACAGCGGCGTTTCCCGACATCCTCTGGAACGAGCCGTTCACTGTGAAAGCACCGTTTGACTGCCCGGAGGCCCGCGGTGTGTTGTCAGCGTACCTGGGAACCCTGAAGCGGGACCTCGCCCAGGCACTGCGCTTCTTCGCGGGCGAACAGGTAGGCGTTTCTGCTCCCGTGGAAGCATGTAAGAGGTGGCTTGAACGACTGGGCTATGCCCAGAACGGCACCCTCACGGTGCCGTACTTCGACGAAGAAGATCGAGCCTGGCTGGAGCCGCTTTCGCAGATGGTCCTCGGCGAGGTACGTGCCTGGCTCGAGGAGCACTACAGCAAGCTGAAACAAGCCCTCGCCCAGTCCACCCCCGTCCGGCACGGCGTTGACTATACGGAAGTTTTCAGGGTAGTGTGGCACTGGGTCTTCGGAATGGCCAATCGGAGTCTCGCGCAGATGGGAATCATTTACGATACGTACCAAAGCGGTAGTCTAACACCTGGCTACCTCCCTGCCGTCATAAAGCAGGAGCTCTTCGGGTCTCGGTTCGAGCCTGACAACTAGAACCCTGGGGGGTAAGCCACGAAGACCCGTGACGTTCCGTGGGGGTCGCGCTGGGCGTAGTGCTGTTGTATGGCCACGCAAACCGGGGATCATCCTGGAGTTTTTCCCCCTTGCTTCGTTCTCCTCTAAGAACTCCTTCACGCGCTCGGGTAGCTCGCGAGTCAGTTTATCAGAATCTGTTCCGGACGGAAGAATGGGGGTTAGCTTATCATCGTACTCCTCTCGCTGGATCAACCAGCGGTTGTCTGAATCCCACCTGACGCTAGGACCGCCATTATGTTCCATCAGGATCCCGAACAGCCACCCAGCACCGGCACCACGATAGGACACCAGCCCATACCAGTGACTAGAACCAGTGAGCGGGGTACGACGGTGATCCGCTGCAGGACCTGTATTATACCCGACCCTTGCGCTAAGTCGATCTACCGAGGCCGGTGTCCCCCCTGCAGCAGAATCTCCACTTCGTCGTTGTAAAGAGGGAGCCACGGACGCCTTATGATGACGTTGGCCAGCACATAAGTCATAGCCTGATACGCCTCTTCAGCGCCCTTGGGATCCGCGAGGGCGTCTACCCCCTTGAGGTGATCTCGGAGGAGTGCCTCCTCCTCGGAGCTCAGACCCAACTTCTCCACCACCAAGTCGACGTATCGGTGGGGGTCCAGGACCCCGGCGGGTATACCGGCTTCTTCCCGACGCATCGCAGCTCCGAACGAGATCCCCCACTCCATCCACGCTTCGTTAGCGGCCAGGGCACGATGAAACCCCCGTACCAGGTCCTTCCCGAGGGCGGCCAGCGTCTCTGGGAACCGAAAGCTGTCTATCCACTGACCGAGTACCGACTTGTACCGGTTCCACTGTCTCCAGTACTCGGCAACCTCTTCCGCCGTCCAGATCACCTCAGGCAGGTGGCGTTCGGGGGAAAGAGAGCCCACCAACCGGCCTCGGACGTGAGCAGGTCCTCCGTAGCACCACCCTTCTGCGGCGGGAAAGGAGAACGGCACGGCCTTGGCCTCGTTGCCCCTAAGCGCAGCCTCCAGGTTATCCGTCATCAGCAGGTACCCCCACGCGCCACCCGACGGGAGGAGCGCGGCAGTGGCGGGCAACAGCTCACCCTCCGGGTGGTAACTGGAACTCCTTATCACTGCAAGCACGGTGCCCTCGTTAAGGGGTTCCGGAAGCTCGCCGACCTCCTCCGCAGTGATGAAGCCTTTCAGCGGCTCCACCAGGGGACTTTCCAGCAGTTCGTCCAGTGTGCTCGCGCTGGTTCTGGCCCACTCGTCCCCCAATACCCGGAATACCGTGGCCTGCAGCCATCCGCCCGCTCCATCCCCCTCCAGAAGGAGGTTGGTGGCCTGGGGAAGCTCCGCGACGACCCCCGAGTCAGGTGAAGGAGATGCCCGGAGGGCGGCACCGCCGGGGGACATCACCACTCCTACCCGGCGCCCGTCGCCTTTGAACTTGGGCAGATTGGCGAAACCGCTGCTCACATTGAGGAAGTCGAAGGGATTGTAATTCCAGCTGCTGAACCATATCCATTCTTCCTCACCGAGCGTCTCCCCCTGAACGTCGCGAGTTTCGCCCGGGATGATCAGGACCAGTAGTGCTCCTGCCGGCACCCCCTCCATGTGAAGTCCGTCGGTATCGAACCAGTACTGCACCCCGGCCGGACCCCCGTACACCGGGTCGGTGGCTCCCCGCGGGTACGCCGATAACACGTGTCCGTTCTGGAAGAGGCGTAAACGAGAATAGGACTGATCCGCTACCGGTGGGGAGCTGAACCGCACCAGGATCTGGCCTTCGGAACTCATCTCGGGCCCCAGGTATACGATTCTGTAGCGGGGCTTTTCCAATGACACCGGGCCAAAGGGATAGGCGAACTCCACCGACGTAATCCTAAACCCCGTATCATTGCACACGGCGGTGCTCCCTTCTGGGACGCCTCCATCCTCCCCGGCTTCCGGTTCCTCAGCGGGAGTGGGATCGGGTTGGGGTCGGGGCAGATGAGTGCCCGCAGGGCTCTCAGGTGGTTTCTCTGCGCTATTCCGCCATACCGGTACCGCCAGAAGCGCCGTTGCCAGTACCGCCACCAACACCATGATCATAACCTTCCGGCGTTCCAACCTGCGCCACCTCCGTCTCGGCGCGGGAGGGAGGCTGGTAAAGCCCCCTTCCGACTCTCCTACCCAATCTACTGCCTGGTACCGCCTACACTGGACTTTCGCCGGGCACATACTTCCTGACCCAGCATATGTCAGTCTGACGTTCTCTAGGGCGGGCGCCGCCGATATCGGAAGCTCTCGTAGAGTCGCCGCGAAGGACCTAACGAACTCTATTCCGTCACCCAGCAGCTTCCACTCGCTCCACCCTTCCGGGAGGCGGAACGGAATGGTGGGCTTGCCGGGAGGAAACGGGTCAGGATAGGGTTTGGATTCGGAAGCCCCCGCGGTTGCAGTAGAGATTCGCCCTGGTATGCTGTGCCACCTGCCGTTTAGCAAGAGGACTTCCCTCTTTTTCAGGCACCTCAAAGGAGCCCCACGTTGCTTCCGTCAGTCCGACGACACAGAAAAACGAGAGTAACAAGCCGCCTCATCGTTCACCCGCCTACAGACCCGGTCTTCACACATGCGTCCCGCGCCCCCATACTATAGGCCTCCTGACCGGCTCGTTCCAATGTTTTCCAATGTTGACGAACGGCACATCGCCCTGTTCGGTCGCTGGTCGGGTCAAATCAAATGCGCTCACCTTCTCCGCCACCACGCAAGGGCGGTGCGTTCAACGTCCTTGATGAACACATCCTTCCCGTCCATATAGCCTTCGATATCATGGGGAAACCGTCGGGCCAGCTCCTGCTTGAGCTCGGCATATCTCCGAGCTACTTCAGGGTTGGCACGGAGATAGTCTCGGAAAGCCAGGTGACGGTCGATTTCCGGGTTGCCCAGGGCATACACGTGAACGTGATGAGTATGGCATACGAAACCGTCCCGAACATGCGTCCGGCGGAAGTAGCGCCGCCCGGGGAGACCCAGTTCGCCCATGGCCTCGTAACCCAACTCCTCCATGGCGCCGTTGAAACGGTCCACCACCCCGATATCCCGCACGACCGGGAGGATGTCGATGATGGGCTTCGCCGCGAGACCCGGAACAGACGTGCTCCCTATGTGGTGGATATCGACAAGCTCGCGTCCGAAGACCGCCCGCAGCCGCTCGGCTTCCTCAAGAAACTGTCGAGGCCACGCGGGATCGTAAGGAACGACCCTAACCTCGCGTACCGGTCCGTCGTTCTGCCTTTCGGAGGTCATGTTTCTCGCCTCCCCGAAGTGGTTACCTATGGGTTCGCGCCTTCCGAGGAGTATAAAGAGACCCCGGATCCAGAACCCTCACCTCTACGAGGGAAAAGAGATCGTCCACAGGAAACGCCGCTCTCTTGCTCACAAGCCCTCGTTCTATCCAATCACCCATGATCCGCAGAAGCTGGATGAGCGTACCCTCCGTATCGCAGCTGTTGTTCACAAAGTACTTGACCCGCTGAAGCGACGCCCGAGCGTACTGCTCGTTCTTGCGGTCGATCTCGTTAAGGATATCGTCTATGTTGGCGTAGGAGGTTTCGATGAACGAGAGCTTCGTGAGAATGTCGTTCTTCGCGTCCGCAAGAGAACCCGTGACCAGCTTTTCCTTTAAAGCGCTTTCAGCGAGTATCGAGATTATGGTGGGATCGCTTTTCCACCTTCTTACCGTCTGGAGGATTTTACTCGTATACTTGTAAACGCTGTCGGATGTCTTGAGCTGGTGATAAGCCTTGTCGAGTATTTCCTGTTGGTACTCGAGAAAATGGACGGCCAGGATGTCCTGAGGCCTTTTCTGAGCCAGTATCTTCTTCGTATAGCGCTTGATGTTTTGATACAGTGAATGCAGGTAACCGATGAGTTCGTTTGTCCCCTCATACGCCACGTTTACGGCATCCGCTCTGGGTTCGGCGGCCTCGACCAGGGCAGCGTACGTGCATGTGGCCGTATACGCTTTTCACAGGGCTGGCCAGAACACTGAAAAATCCTTCGGGCAAAATCTGAAAGAGATCCTGGCCCACAGATAAAGCACCTCGCCGACCTAATCCATCCGTGTATGAGCTGCGTATGAGCTGCTGCCTCACTTAGAGCTACCCAGTGGTGCCGTTCACGACAATTCCCGCTTGAGCTCTCTTATCACGCCGACCCCATCAGCCTCCTCATACGGCAACACCGCACCGTCGGGTCGAGACTGCCACAGTGCTTCGCTGTGCGACAGGTCGGACAGACCCTTGCTTGTCATGGAACCAAACCTGTGCACGACGGCCTTCAATACTGCCTTTTCACTGTTGCTCAAGCAGCTCAGGTTGGGAGTTTTCCGAACTCTTATCAGATCGCCGCTGTACTCACCGAAATCCTGTGTCACCATATCTATACAGCCTGATTCCTGTAACAGGCCGAGAAGTATATGAAACCTGTCCGGCGCCGGTCCATACGGCATTCTCACGTAGGACAGCCCCGTTATAGAGGTACCCTTGAGAGAAAAGTGAGCAAAGTCTGCTAGCCACAGGAGTTTGGCCAGTTTGGTCTTGTACAAACCCTCAGTCTCACTGGCTATCCAAGCCACGATGTTCCCCACTTTCTGGAAATCAAAAGCTCTGAATCCTCTGGACGCGGGGTTAACGGAATAGGCAATGCTTTCAACCTGCTCATACACTGCAACCAAACTGCCTGTTACTGACTCCAGGACCCTGCTGGCGATTTGCGAATACAATCGTTCCCATTCCTCTTCCGAAAAACTATGCTTGTTTTGCTCGAGTCTCTTGAGGAGCGCCGCCGGGTCCGAGGCAATCTGTCTGAGGATGGTATCGTGCGACACGTCCTGCAAAGCCCCGCTCTCGTAGCGGTGTATCGTCACCAATCCCCAACCGAGAGCCTTGGCAAGGGCACGCTGGGACAGTCCATAGCGTTCACGAATGCCCGCTATTTGCTCGGGCGTGAGTAGACCATGCTTGCGCCGATACGCATCATAGGCCAGTCGCAGGGTCCGTTCTTCCGACTCGATATCAAAGACCTCATTACCGCATACGGCACACTTATAGTGAACGGCATCAACGACTTCAACAGGCTCCCCACGAACCACAAGCACTTCGGGTTTCTCAACAGGCTCTATGTTGCACTCCCTGAGACAGTTTGGGCAAAAGGCAACTTTCATGCTTCCACCTCCTTCTTGAAGGGGTAAGTCACCTCATACTGCGCCTTGTGAAAAGACTTGCATATGCATCTGCCTGAGCACAAGGCAACCTTTATGTAGAGGACAACGCCACAGTACTCGGGTGCGAATATCCACCATTTGAGCGGCCTACCTGTATCGCCGTCAAGAGGCCCCTCGCAGTAGTCGGACACTTTCAACTGTCTCAATACCACCGGCACTTCGCTGGGAACATGCCTAACATCGCCAACGATCGGAGGTTTTTGTTCCTCTCGTCAAGAACGAGTCTGTGATCCTGTGACAGGGTCATCTTCAGTTCGAGCAGGAAGTCCTTAACCTGGTCCCTATCGGAAACCAACCAGTTTTCCTCCCGTCTGATGCTATCATATGATAGCACCCTTTGCAATGCGCTATAAGGGACAAGTTGGCAGCGTTGCAGGATACAAGTGGGGAACCTGCTTCCGCCGGTTTCCGCAGGCAGCCGCCATGCTCCGGTGCCGTCTCGGGGTTGCTGGCAGAACGGTGGACCTGACCACCGCGGAAACCCTACAGTTCACCGCGGGGCAGGAAGCTCTTAGGATGATTGGAGGCTACTTCACACCAGCTTTGATCCCTGGCTTCGCCTCGGCAGACGCGCAACAAACTCGTGGTTCTCTACCGAGAATCGCGGTTCCGAGCCGAGCTTCTCGCGCATGAGACGGATAACGCGTGGAATACCGCTGCCGGCGTCGGTGACCATCTTCAGCTTCAGAAGGATGTTGTAGATAGTAGGATTTCGAAGCACATGAATTCCCGTCCGCAGAGACTCGATAGTTACGGTGTTAGGTAACGACCCTGGAGTCCGGATCTCGACCCTGTCGTCAAACACGATTACTCGGACCGGCCCGGAGATCGTGTAGTCCCGGTGCGCCACCGCATTGACCAGCAACTCTCTCAGAACCACCGAGGGGATCTCGGGCTCAGCCTCGGGTTGCATACCAACGATCCGGTGCGGACACCGGAATCCCCCACCCCCTCGAAGTAGGACTCCGGAATCTACAAGGTTTCGGAGGTGCCAAACTTGCTCGGAGGTGGGGAAACCTTGGATATCAAAGTCATGCACTCACAGGGACTGAGCATCAGGGAGAT
>DUSS01000024.1 GCA_012842495.1 Candidatus Fermentithermobacillaceae bacterium | reverse complement strand
TTTTCCTCGAAGATGCGCTAAGCTTCTTCACGCGGGGACCTCCTTTCTGGATTTGCTTCCAAACCCTAGAATAGGTCCCCGCTCTCTTTTAGTCCACCTGTCTCACATGTGTCTGAACTTCAGCAGTCCCAAGCCCAGACTGTACGGTCCCGGCACAAGAGCCGCATCGTCGAGCAGCTTCGTAACCTTTGGGTGCAAAGCGGCGTCGAGCCGCGCGCGGACGGCGGCATCGATGTAGCCTCTCTCCAACATAATGCGGGCATAGGCCAGTTCCTGCTCAGTCAGATGCTGGTAGGCCGGAGCTCAGTCATGCGATCTGCTGGCCCACACCAAGTGTTTCCAGGTTGTGCCCCGAGCGTAAGCAAGTCTGTCCCCAATGGCCTGAGAAACTAACATACCTCTCCCTGTTAGAAGGACTCTTCTGAAATCATACAATAGTGACTATTGCCCGTTCCAAAGACCTGGGAGACGAACGTAAGCAGCAGTTCAACGAGTGGTACAAGTTACTGGTTGGAACTGGAGATCAAGAGTAGAGCGATACGAACCCTCAAACCAAACCCGCCGGATGCAGATGCTGAAGGCGGGTTTGGTTTCCCCCTTCAAGGCAAACGCCGCCACCATATTGGACCTTGGGTCCCAGAACAAAAAACCCCGCCTTTCGACGGGGTTGACGAGAGCAGCCAAGCTACATCCTAATCCACCGTAACCATCCGTGCATCGAGCACCACAAGACCTCGACCCTGCTCCAGAACTCGAACCGGGTTAAGGTCCAGTTCTTTGATTTCACCGGTTCCCGCTTCGAAAGGAAGCCGGGAGACTTTCACGAGAAACTCCACGAGCGCTTCGACATCAGCAGGCGGGCTTCCTCTAAACCCTTGAAGCAACCTGTAACTCTTAAGCTCCTTCAGCATGCCCCACACATCTTTCGCGGTGACAGGCGCTACCCTAAACGAAACATCTTTGAACACCTCGACAAAAACGCCTCCAAGCCCCACCATCAAAACCGGCCCGAACTGCGGGTCACGGGTCAGACCCGCGATGACTTCGACCCCGCCCCGGCACATAGGAGTAATGATGACTCCTTGGATCTCCGCATCGGGATTGTACCGCTTACAGGATTCAATAATGTCGTAGTACGCTGCTCTTACAGAAGACGGGGTATCGAGATCGAGTTTGACCCCTCCCGCATCTGTTTTATGGCTTATTTCGCGGGAAACGACCTTGACAGCGACGGGATAACCCACGGCACCAGCCTTTTCCACAGCCTCTTCCGCTGTCCTGGCGAACTCGAACCTACCGGCATCGATTCCCTGTGAAGCCAGAAAGCTTCTCACTTCTGGTTCGGTCCAAACTCTCACCGGTCATCCCCTCTCTCAACCATCTCACGGCAATACCGCCCTCGTTTGACCATCGCCACCGCGGCCCTGGCAGCCTGGTCGGGCATGTCAAAGGTGGGAATGCCGTTAGATTCCAAAAGTACCCTGGCCTCTCTTACCCACTCACCCGACATGAGACACACCAGAACCGGTTTTTTCGAACCTTTTGCGACCGCGAGGATCTCTTCGGCAACCTTGACCGGTGATAGAAACGTCGGAGGAACGCTTATCACTATCACCGCATCAACCCCGTCATCCGCCAAGACACACGACAGCGCACGGGAATGTTGCTCTTCCGTAGCTGCAGCGCTCATATCCGCGTATCCGTCCGGTTTACCGATCATCGCCATGGCCGGCAGGCAATCCCGTAATTCTTTTATGGTCCTCCCGCTGAAGCGGGCAAGACTCGCCGCACCGGATGTGGCGATCTCATCTACTGCGATGGTCCCAGGCCCACCTGCCTCGGTGAGGACACATATCCTATCCCCTCTGGGCAGGGGCTGCATCGATAAGGCCTTCGCCGCATTCAGGAGGTCTTCAATGGTATCGACCCGTATAGCTCCGACCTGCTCGAAAGCACCATGGTAGACCTTGTCACTGCCCGCAAGGGAGCCCGTGTGGGATAAGGCAGCGCTGGAGCCCTGGTCCGACTTACCAACCTTGAGGACTAGGAGCGGCTTTTTTCCCGTAAGCTTCCGGGCGGTTTCCATAAAGGCTCTTCCGTCGGAGACCCCCTCGAGGTACATCCCTACAACCTTGGTGGATTCGTCCTGGGCGTAGTATTCCAGCACTTCAAGAACCGTGACGTCGCTCTGGTTTCCGACGTGACAGAACTTGGAAAATCCCATGGGAACAGGGTGGTCTCCCGCAAACATGAGAAGGGACGCACCCAAGGCTCCGCTTTGGGAAATCACGCTGAGACCTCCCGGGATGCTCTTGACCGTAGGAGCAAATGTGGTGTCGAGCTTGTTATCCGTGTTCATCACACCTACACAATTGGGGCCCATCACGCGGATCCCAGCCTTTTTGGCGTAAGATATCATCTCTTCCTGCAGGTGCACCCGTTCTGGTATACCAGTCTCGGCGAATCCGGAAGCAAGCACTACGGCGGCTTCTATATCTTCCCGGGCTGAAGCTTCCTTAAAGAGTTCCGGTACGCTCTCGGCGGGAATGGTGACTATCATCAGCTGAACGCCCGCTGGTACGTCAGAGAGTCTTGGGTAACATTTGTAACCCAGGATTTCCTCTTCTTTAGGATTGACCGCGTACACCGGGCCGGGGAAATTCGCTCTCCTCAGATTCTTGAGAACCTGGTGCCCGGCTTTTGACGGGTTGTTTGACGCGCCGGCAACGACTATCCCCTTGGGATAAAAGAAAGCATCCAGCCCGTTGCCATCTCTAGTAGCTACTCTCGGCATCTGCATCACTCCAGCCTGGTAATCGTCCATAACTCTCTGGAAACCGCCTCGTGGGCGTCCGGTCTCGTGAACGTCTCGAAGGGCCGGCTCACCGCACGGCACGTTTCCTCCAAAAGCAGAACCGTTGTGTTTCATGAACGCTGGGACTAGGTCTGAAGCGAACGTACAAACGCACGCCTGGCATCGGCCTCCGCTTGTAGCGCTTTGACTTCCGCGTCTGACAAGTTCTTAAATCTGCCCTGAAGCTCAAGATAGCGTTGGACAGGCAGGTCGCCCGGTTTGATGTTGATCGTGGTCTTTCCGTTCTCGACCTCGTACAGCAACCACATACCAGTCCTCACCGCCATCCGGGCGACTTCGATGGTCTTGGAAGGAGGAAACCTCCAGCCGGTCGGACAGGGCGAGTGCACGTGGATGAAGGCGGTGCCCTGTGCTTGCGATGCCTTTTTCACCTTCCTCGAAAGGTCCTCGGGGTAAGCTACGGAAGCTGTAGCGACGTAGGGTATCCGGTGAGCTGCCATGATCTGGGCCAGATCTTTTCGCGGCGTAGTCTTTCCAGCCGGCGTCGTAGTGGTCCAGGCACCTGTAGGAGTTGAACCGCTGCTCTGGATGCCCGTGTTCATATAAGCTTCATTGTCGTAACAGACGTATATTATCCTCTCGTTCCGCTCAGCAGCTCCCGAAAGGCTTTGCAGCCCTATGTCCGCAGTGCCTCCATCCCCGGCAAACCCCAAGACCTGCACGTTCTCTTTACCGAGGATGTCGAGGCCTGCCCTGATGCCCGATGCAAAAGCTGCGGTAGCTTCAAGGTTTGACATGACCACCGGGAGGTGCAAGGGTGTCTCGCCGCTGTACCCCGCAAGAATAGCTGCACAACCCGGGGGAATGACCACTACGGTGTTCTGTCCCAGGGTTTCAAAAACCGTTCGCGCCACAAGCTCCATAGCACACCCTGCGCAAGTGGTCATTCCGCTTGATAGGTAGCCTTTCATCACTTTGCGCTCACCTCTACCTGAAGCCACGCCTCACCGTAGGTGGCCGGATAATCCCCATTACGGGAAATGGAGTACTCCAGTGCCTTCACTAGATCGGACTGAGGTATGTCTCGGCCGCCCAAACCTAAAACAAAACCTGTGACCTGAGGAGCAGGATAGAGCCCGTAGAGAGCTGCGCGAACATCCTGATTCAACGGTCCGATCTCTCCGAGGGCCGGAGCACGGTCGATGACTATTACGTTCTTAGCTTTGGCAGCTAATTTCCTAACTCGCTCATACGGGAAAGGTCTATAAGCGACTATCCTCAAAAGCCCGACTTTCTGGCCGGAAGCACGAAGCTTTTTTATCAGGTCTCTTACAGTACCGTTTAAGGACCCCAGTGACACGATGATAGTTTCGGCGTCGTCGCACCCGTAATCCATAACCGAGGAGTACTTCCGCCCGAAGACATCCGCAAATTCCGAAAAAGCGGTTTCCAGGACGGTTCTAGCTCTTTCCATGCCTAGAGCTACGGTATACTTGTCTTCGGTAAAAAGATGAGGACCTGTAAGGATGTTGGCAGCCACCGGTGACTCCGGATCGAGGACCAGATATCCCGGGCATCTAGGTGGCAGGTACCTGTCGACGTCTTCCTGGGCAGGGACCGTGACCGTGTCCTGAAGGTGCGACAAGAAAAAGCCGTCTTCTGCAACGATACAGGGCAGTTGCACGAGCTGGTCTTCTGCAACTCTGAAGGCGATGATCACGAAGTCCAGGGCTTCCTGACAGTTTTCGGCGTATAGCTGAATCCATCCCTGGTCCCTCAGGGTCATGGTGTCAGAATGATCGCACCACAAGCTCCAGGGGCTGCAAAGCGCCCTGTTAGCGACAGCCATGACTATGGGCAACCGGCACCCGGAAGCTACCCCGGTTATCTCGGTCATGAGCGCAAGGCCAACCGATGAAGTGGCGGTGAACACCCGAGCTCCTGCGAAGGATGCACCGACCGCGGCTGACAGGGCGGAATGTTCCGACTCGACTCTGAGGAATTTCGCCTTCAAAGACCCCTGGCTTATGAAGTCAGCCAGAGTCTCGGCGATGCTGCTCTGAGGAGTTATCGGGTAAGCTGGAACTACCTGGACGCGGGATAAACGAGCGCCATACGCCACCGCGGTATTTCCATCCATGACTTTTCTCACCTGGAATCTCCCCCTTGGCTTACCCCGTCCCGCTCCGGTCTCATGATTAAAGCTTTCGTTGGGCATTCGTTGGCGCAGATCCCGCATCCCTTGCAGAAGTGAAGGTCAATGACGGGACCTTCCTGCCCCACGGATATTATCTGGAGGGGACAGTATCTCTCGCAGATACGGCACCTGGAGCACTTGGAGACGTTCAAGACCGGGCGTTCCAGTCTCCACGAACCGGTGTTCACTTCGGTTACCGCAAAGGCCGCCGGAACTCTGATGGGCGTTCCATCAGGCAAGCACGGTCGCTTCAAACGCCCTTCTGGCGACATCTTCATTGTGGCGCCCTCCCTTCTCACCGAACACTTCGTGGACAGCCTTCACCACAGCCTCGAGCGAAACCCACCCGGTAGTCCTGGAAAAGGCAGCTACCATGGCGATATTCGGGATACCGCCGAGCGCGTCCGCATCCACGGCACCAACCCTGGAAAAGCGATCCCGGAATTCCCACTGAGAGGGCGCCTTTGACCAGTTAAGGACGGCAGTGGTATCCCGGGAAACCCCTTTTAGTAAATCGACGCCCAGGGACGGGAGCTCGTGGTCAAATACCAGTATGGCGTCGGGTTCGTATACGAAGGACTTGAGGTCGATGGGGGAATCCGAAAGCCTCACATATGCGTAGACCGGTGCGCCCCTTCGTTCGGCGGTAAACGCGGGCACCGCCTGCGCGTAACCGCCATCGTACACCGCAGCAGCTATCGCTATGATCTTGGCCGCGGTCACCACCCCTTGGCCCCCGCGCCCGTATAAGATAAGTTGCTTCAACCTGTGCCACCTCCACGTTAGGTCAAAAAACCAGCCGGAGAGCGTCTTTGCGCCGGGAGAAACATAACGCAACGAACCTTGAAGGACTATGCTCCTGCTCAGGGTGAAAAATGCACAGCTGAGGAGGCTGCTTCCTCAATGAGTTTCTTTGCTCTGTCGAGGTTAAAAATGCCGCACACACACTGAGCGGCAAGACGCCGGGCCCCCTCCGAGGAATCGATGAGGCCTCGTTTCACATCCTCAATGATGCTTTTGGCCAGGTTCCTCGATATCAGGCCGTGGCCGCACATGGTCATGAGGGGTCTCAGGTAATCTTCGGCCAAAAGTTCCCGCTTGCCCATAAGCCCGAGAGAGAACTCGACGCTGTGAGGAGTAATGCCAGCTTTCTTTGCGATATCCCAAACTCTCTCTATAACCCCGGACACTACTACGGAGAGCCCCATATCTTCTTCCTTCAGTTCCTTCACCACTTCTTCCACGTCCGCCTCGTTTGTGAATGTTCCGTGGATCATCGGGGTGTCCTGACCGATTATTTTCTCCATTTCTTCCGGACTGTTCTTGACGAGGTAACCTGCCTTTATTGCGCCCGCATTGACGGCGTTGTGCCTCAGGAAAATCCTCAGGGCTTTCTTAAGTTTCAGGGGCGCCTCTTCGTCGTTGTTGTATCCCTTGGCGGGCATGACCATGACTACGAAATCGTGACGGAGGCTTTCAAGGGAGCCCTCTCTGTGATTTGTATGAGTCATCGGGTCTGACCCCCGTTTCTCGCCTTCTGGTTGATGGTCACCCTACCCAGGCCCAGGTTGGTTTTCCCCCACGGTGAAACGTCAAATCCCAGGGCTCGGAAGTAATCGAGCGTCGGGAAGTCACCGGCTGGACCGCCGGCCATGAACATGGCTACCGAAAACACCGTATCTACTTCCTTGCTGACTTCTCTGAGAGCCTTTGCGATTTCGGGGATTTTCTCTCTGGGAGCTACGCATTCGACGATGGCCGAAAGAACTCTCTCCCCCAGGATATCGTCTCTAAGTTTTCCCGTGGTTTTGTCGGTCATGAGGCTGGTGATGGGTGTTTTCGGGGCGAACTCCACGCCCACCTTCGCCAGAACCATGGTAATTTTCTCGATATCCCGCATAGATGCGCTGACCCCAGGCCTACCAGGCTCAATAGCGATTCCGACGTTGCCGTACGTCACCAGGTTGGTCACGTCGTTGGTTTTGACCTCTTCGGTTCCCCTGCCCATGTGCTGCGTTGACGGGTGTTTCCCGAAGGGATCCGAAAACATGCTGCGGATGACCCGAGGCCACGACAGCTCGTCCTGTTGTAAAGCACCGGTGGGACACACCTCTGAACGCAAGCACACGTGGCACTCTACGCACTTATCCAGGTCAAGGACGACAACTCCGTCCTGCTCGGACAGCGCACCTACGGGACAATACAGAACACACGCGCCGCAGCCGGCGCACAGGTCTTTATCGAGCTTCATGCCTTACCCCCTTCTCGAAAGCATTGAAATCGTTAGGGTCTACATCCCCCCGGTACTCTGCGGGATTGCTCAGATGTTTCGCACAAATGGTCTACAAGATTGTACTCTACAAATCCTTTGTGCGGAGTAGACAAAATATGGTTCTATGAATTGTGACGTACAAACACATGAGTATAGCTGGTTTCGACGGGTATTCCTGATGGTAGGGCATACCGTCAGTTTTAAACTCCGTGTATGAGCCGTACAGAAGTGATTGGCTGAGGCTATGAACGCTTTACGATCAGAAGTCGAACAGGTCGGCCGTGCCGAACCTACAAAATCATCTATATACCATTGCCCCCATCAACCCCGCCAGCACTAGCAGGATGATGGGGTCCACGTTCATAAAAGCCACCAGAACCATCACGACTATGGCTACTATTGCGGGTATAATGCCCGTTACAGATTCACTGAAGACCGAAAGCGCCGCCGCGAAAATGAGGGCCACCACTACGGGCCTAATACCAGCGAACATGCTCTTTACGACCTCGAGGTTTCTCCATTTCAAGAACGCAAAGGTCAGAATGCTCATCACCAGAAAAGACGGTGCGACCACTCCGAGAGTTGCCATGACCGAGCCTACGAATCCTCCCATTTTGTACCCGATGAAGGTAGCGGAGTTGATGGCAATGGGTCCGGGCGTGCCCTGGGAAATCGCGATGAGGTCAATAAACTCGCCCATTGTGACCCAAGCGTGTCTCCGAACCACCTCGCGCGAGATCAGGGGTATCATGGCGTAGCCGCCACCAAAGCTGAACAACCCTATTTTGAAAAACGTCCCGAAAAGACTAAGCCATATCGCTACCATTTTCCGCTGTCTCCCTCGTATCCGTCTGTTTCGGTGGCCTAACGTCGCAGGACTCCGCGACCCGCTTTTTGCCTTGAGGGCTCCCCTCAGCAAGAGCTTCCCGGACCCCGGGAGGGTCAGCAGCAAGCGCGTCAGCGCCCGGTTCCCGAGCTCCTGCAGGCGTTTCGCCACCGCGTGTGCCTGTCTGTGAAGTCTTCTCATGGCTCGCGGGTGCAGACTCGGTGGCTCGGGCTCCGTTTTCGTGCCCCGGAATTCCGCGTCGTTTCGAAAAGAACCTGCTCATAGCGGGAAATCTCTCGTACAAAAGGCCGCCGGTGGCTGCGACTACCACCACGAGGATCGGATGGGCATTGAGAGCTAACAGGAGGAATGCCCCGGCGGCAAAGAAGGCCAGGTCCCTCTTTCGCCTTATGGTCGTTTTCCCGACCTGCCAGACGGCAGCCGCCAGGATCCCGAAAATCGCAGGTCGCATTCCCTTGAACACTGCGGGAATGAGGGTGGAGTTCTTGAACCGCAGCACAAACACGGCGACGAAGAGGATGATGATAAACGACGGAAGGCTTGAACCCGCCGTCGCCGTAAGTGCCCCCGGGACGCCGGCTATCTTGTAGCCGCAGATCACCGACGTGTTTATAGCTATCGGTCCGGGAGCGCTTTGAGCTACCGCCAGCGCGTCGATGAACTCTTCATTTGCCATCCACTTGCGCCGCTCCACCAGTTCGCGCCTGATTAACGGCACCATGGCCCATCCGCCGCCGAATGTAAAAGCTCCGATCTTAAAAAAGCTCCAGAACAGCTTGGGTAATAGTCCCATCGATGAGGACCTGGATTTCGGCTCACCGTTAGGATCGATCCTGGCGCCCTCCGGGCCGGGTACCTGACGTTCGGGTGAGGCCGCGGATTGGACACCTCCAGTGAGGTCTTTACAAGCATCACCTTTTTGGAGACGCGGACTTCCTTCCGGATCGTTCTGCTGATCATTCTGAAAATCTCTGTTCTCTGGCAATTGGACATCCTCCCGCTACCCGTCGATCTTGCGAGCCCCATTGCTTCTAAACACGAACAATTATACTCCAATCACGGAGAGGATCTTGCAGAGAGTCGTAGTAGCCGAAACACCTCCCGCGAGCCGGCAGGCCTGAACCAGAGCGAAGACGATATAGTGTAGGACCTAGAAAGGATTTCAGATCCGGTAGAAGGAAATCGATATATCGTTGGTATCCCACCTGAAAGGAGGAATCTTCCATTGAAAGAGGACATGAGGGACCTCATGGGGAGAGCGCTCCGGCGTTCCACTGCCGAGTACTGCGAGGTCCGCATCGAGGAGACCGAAGAGACATCGGTGCGCTTTAGAGGAAAAGACATCGAACTAGTCGCAGAAAACGTCTCCGTAGGCGGAAACGTCAGGGCGCTGTACAAAGGAGGATGGGGTTTCGTCTCCTTCAACCGCCTCGACGACCTCGACAGGAAGGTGGACGAAGCCTGCGCTCAGGCGAGAATCCTCGGGGAGAAGCTCAACAAGGAGATCCGCCTTTATCCCGTGGATCCGGTGGTAGATCGCGTAGCGGGCAACTTCAAGAGGGAAGCTTTCGCCGTGCCTCTCAAAGAAAAGATCAAGCTCCTCGAGGGGTATAACGCGCTCATCCTGGGATCTCCGGAAATCACCTCATCGTCGGTCTACTATTTTGACAGGCACACTCATCTCCATTTCGCCAATTCAGAGGGAACGTACATCTATCAGGAAAAGATGGACGTGGGGGGTGCGCTGACGGCCATCGCCACAAAGGATAAGCTTACGACTCAAGAATCGGCGAGATTCGGCTCAAACCAGGATTACGAAGTGGCGGTAGGGCTTGAGGACGAAGTAAGGGACGCAGCGAAAGCGGCCAGAGAGATGCTTCACGCACCCGTCGTCGAAGCAGGCGAATACACGGTCATCCTCGATCCCGACATGGCAGGACTCTTCGTTCACGAAGCTTTCGGTCATCTCAGCGAAGCTGACTCCCTCGATGAGGACGAGAGAATGAAGGAACTCCTGAAGATCGGAACGAGGTATGGCTCGGACGAACTTGATATTTACGACAGCGGTGTGGAAGGACCCAACCGGGGCGAGTCCAGGTACGACGATGAGGGCGTGCCGATGCAGAAGACCTACCTCATCAAAGGCGGTGTCGTGGTCGGGCACCTCCATTCCAGGGAAAGCGCGGCGAAAATGAACGAGCGCCCGACGGGAAACGCCCGTGCCATCAACTACAGGTTCCCGCCCATCGTCAGGATGCGGACGACGTGCATCGCTCCGGGAAAAGCTACTTTTGATGAAATGCTTAAGGGGATTTCCCTTGGGGTTTATGTTCGGGGAGGTTACGGCGGGCAGACCAATGGCGAAATGTTCACCTTCGCCGCGTCCAGGGCCTACATGATACGAAACGGCAGTATTGCCGAAATGGTCAGGGACGTGAACCTCACAGGTAACGTTTTTACCACACTCAGAAACATCGACATGATCGGCAACGACTTCCAGTTCAAGAACGGCCCCGGCGGCTGCGGGAAGGGCGGACAGAGTCCGCTTCCCGTAGCTCAGGGCTCGCCCCATATCCGCATTCAAAAGGTGGTCATCGGAGGTGAGAAGAAGTGAAGGCGGTTCTGGACGAGGCCCTCAAGAGGGGGGCGGAGGCCACTCTCATCTCTTCGGAGTCGAGAAGAACCGAGGTTTCCTTTGACTTCAACCGTCTCAAGAATGTCGAGGACACCGAGAGTTTCGGACTCAGCTTGCAGGTGATCAAGGATGGGAAGCTCGGGATGGCTAACTCCACCAGGGCCGGAGGCGAAGAGGAACTGCTGGAAAAGGCCCTGAGCGTGGCGGAATTCGGCTCGGCAGTGAGCTACGAATTTCCGGCACCAGAACCCCATGCCAACCCCAGGATGTTTTACCGGGAGGTCACCCAGTTTCAACTTGACGATATGATCTCCCTGGGCGAGGAGCTCGTGGAATTCATCAAGACGCTGGACCCCGCCATAAACGGGTCCGCGGGTGTTTCCCGTAACGTAATCCGGAAGACCATAGCAAACACCCGGGGTCTTCTGGCGTCCTGGGAAAAAACGAGCTTCTTCGTATCGGCGGGATTCCAGTTCGTCGAAGGTCAGAACCTGCTTCAGTCCTGGGACTGGGATGCGTCTTGCTCGGTGCGGTACGACCTCGGAAGAATGAAAGCCAAGATCAAGGAAGATTTCGAACTGGGTCGAAAGAACGTCCACGTAGAACCGGGCGTGTACGATGTACTCTTCACCCCTATGGGGTTCGCCAGCATAATCCACCCGATCCTGGCATGCCTCGACGGCCGTGCGGTGATGAGAGGGATCAGCCCCTTTAAGGATCGCATCGGTGAGGAGATATTCGCCCCCTCTTTCTCGCTCATAGAGGATGGGACGCTCGACGACGGACTGGGCAGCCAGCTTTACGACGACCAGGGGGTCGCCTGCCGCAGGACTCCCTTGATAGATAGGGGCGTTCTCCGCGAATATCTCGTGGATCTCGAGTCCGCCCGCCGCCTGGGCAGAAAGCCCATAGGAACCGGGACAGCATCAGGCTCGAGACCCAACAACCTCCTGGTCATCCCAGGTGAGAAACCGTGGGAGGACCTTCTGAGAGGTATGAAACGGGGCATCGTCATCGACCAGACCATGGGGGCCTGGGCGGGCAATCCTTATACGGGGACTGTGACGGGAAACATCTCCCTCGGATTTCTGGTGATAGACGGTGAGAAAGTCGGGCGGGTGAAAGACTGCATGTTTTCGCTGAACGTTTTCAGCCACCTCAAGTCCAATCTTTTGGCTTTGAGCAGGGAGAGCAAGAATACGGGGCAAGCCATTCTGCCGTACTGCCTCGTCGGGGGGGTTTCCATAGCTACGCGGACTTCCTGATGGAGCGCTTCATCTGAATCCGCGTTATGCATCAGATGAAGCGGACCGCCAAGCAGCTCTCCTATATAAAACACAGGATCGGGGGTCAGCCGCCTTGGCTGATCCCCTTGTTCCATGGTTCTGGCGGGAGGGTTCGCTCTGGCTGTTTCCCTCCTGGGTCGAGAGACAAAAGAGCGAAACTTGCCTTGACCTGATGAGTCGGCTGACCGCGTCCGTCACACAAGGTAATCTTTCAATTTTCTCGACCTCACCGGGTGCCTGAGCTTTCTCAAGGCTTTGGCCTCGATTTGCCGTATCCTCTCCCTGGTGACTCCGAACTCCCGGCCCACCTCTTCGAGAGTCCGCGCCCGTCCGTCGTCGAGGCCGAAACGCAGCCTCAAGACCTTTTGCTCCCTGGGGTTCAGCGTGTCGAGAACTTCCTCAATTTGCTCCCTCAACAGGAGAAAGGACGCCGCGTCCGCCGGCGCAGGCGCGTCTTCATCTTCGATGAAATCCCCGAGGTGGCTGTCTTCCTCTTCACCAATGGGCGTCTCGAGGGACACGGGCTCCTGCGCTACTTTCAGGATTTCCCTCACCTTGTCCGCGGAAATCCCCATCTCCTCACCGATCTCCTCGGGGGTCGGCTCCCGTCCGAGCTGCTGCAAAAGATGTCTGGAAGTCCTCACTAGCTTGTTGATGGTCTCGACCATGTGCACCGGAATCCTGATGGTCCGGGCTTGGTCTGCAATCGCCCTGGTGATGGCCTGTCGAATCCACCACGTTGCGTACGTGCTGAGCTTGTACCCTTTCCGGTAATCAAACTTTTCCACAGCCTTGATGAGACCCATGTTGCCTTCCTGAATCAGATCCAGGAACAACATGCCCCGTCCCACGTACCTCTTGGCAATGGAAACCACCAGCCTCAGGTTGGACTCGATGAGACGTCTCTTTGCCTCCTCGTCTCCGGCTTCCATTCGCTTGGCAAGTTCCACTTCTTCCTCGGGCGTGAGGAGGGGAATCCGTCCGATCTCCTTGAGATACATTCGAACGGGGTCATCCAGGGCGATACCCTCGGGAACGCTGAGGTCTATCTCGGTCACATCATCTGAAAGCTCGGCTTCCACAACGTCTTCGTCCCTTACCGCCTGCGCCGAAAGAGCGGACCTTCCCTTGGCGCGTACTGTGCCCGAACGAGTCTTTTCGCCCGCTTCGGTTGCTTCGTCCACGACAGTAATGCCCATGTCGTGCAGGGCTGCGTAAACGTCGTCTACCTGCTCCGGGGTAAGATCGGCCTTTTCCAGAGCATCAATAACCTGCTGGTAGGTAAGAACCCCGCTGTTCTTGCCCTGCTCGATCAAGTTCTTAAGTTGCTCCATACCAGGTAGTGCTTCTTTCAACACTTCCCCCTCCTGCGGGACCGTGCCCTTTCGGCCGGTCTCAACCAAGGCCCCTTCTAAGCTCCTGGATTTCCTTGAGAAGCAGCGCCTGCCTCTCCACGTCCTGGGAAGCTTCGCATCTTTTGAGCTCAGCTTCAAGTTCCAAGCTTCTCGCCTTCTTGATAGTCTTTACGTAATCTTTGACCAGACGTTCGCGAGGGCCCGGAAGCTCCTCCCCGACCAGAAGCCCTGCTATCCTGGCCCTGGCTTCTTCGTCATCTATCGAATCATTTACGAAATTCAATACCGTTTCCGCCTTGATGCCGGGTCTCTCCCGGCTTTTGTTTTGAACGACCTTTCCCACATATTCGAAGATTATCTCCAGCGTCCGCCTGCACACCGGGTCCTTAACCAT
The DNA here is from genome assembly GCA_012842495.1 of Candidatus Fermentithermobacillaceae bacterium. GTDB lineage: Bacteria > Bacillota > Sulfobacillia > Fermentithermobacillales > DUSS01 > DUSS01. The sequence goes on along the minus strand of DUSS01000024.1, from coordinate 81,929 downwards.
TTCCGGAGCAACCCATTCTCGTACTTCGACCGCGAGGTCTGGTTCCTCCAAAAGAGCGCGAACCAGTCCCTCCTCCGCCTTTTCACGTCCTGCTACTTGCCCGCTTAAGGACCCTTTAACGGAAGCTGTATTGCTTTTGATTGGGACGCTATCAGTTGTGTTCCGCCCAATCCCACTGCCAGTTCGGATGGCGGAATTGCCGGCCATACCAGGCCTGAGCGTCATACCATGCTGTGTAGTATTTCTGTTTTCAGACTTTTTATACTCATAGCGAGTTTTAGCATTCTTCTTCTGATAGGATTCGACGTCTGCTCTAAGATCCCCCTCTAAAACGCCCATGGCCGAGGCGATCTCCCTCACAAACTCTCCCATTTCGACCTTGCTTTCGAGGGATGCCAGAACCGGCACGATTTTCTCTTTGATGGCCACCCGGTCGCCCCCGCATTCCCGGGCGTATTTACCGTATAGGAACATGATATCCAGCCGGGCCTCTTCGAGTTGCCGCTCAAATGCTTCTTTGCCTTTGGACCGTATATATTCGTCGGGGTCCTTTCCTTCATCGAAGGAAGCTACTTTGACCCTGCCCCCAGCTTCTCGAAAGACCGTTATCGCCCGTTCTGCCGCCTGCATTCCCGCGGCGTCGCTGTCGTAAGCCAGCACCACCTCGCCTCCGAGCAGGAATAACGCGCGAGCCTGATCCGCCGTTAGGGCGGTCCCCATACCCCCCACGGCGTTGTCGAGACCGTACTGGTGGCATGCGATCACATCCATGTAGCCCTCCATGACGACGGCCCTACCCGTCCGCCTTATGCCTTCTCTGGCCAGGTGTAACGCGTACCAGTGTCTCCCTTTGTGAAACAACGCCGTATCCGGGCTGTTCAGGTACTTCGGCTCCCCTTCCTTCAAGACCCTCCCTGCGAAGCCGATGACTCTGCCCATTCCATCCCAGATGGGGAAAATCACCCTGTCCCGGAAACGATCGTAAAGACCTCCCTCGGATCTCCTGGTCAAAAGACCCGCATCCACCAGCGCTTCCTCGGAAATCCCATCGTGATGCGCCGCCCGCAAAAGAAAATCCCAGAACGGGGGAGCATAGCCCAACCGAAAGCGGGAGATCACCTCCTGGGTAAGACCCCGGGACCGGAGGTATTCCATGCACTCCTTTCCGAGGTCGCTCCCGAGGACGGACCGGAACTTTTCTTCGGCCCACTCCAGCGCTTTCCGCATTTCCTGAACTTTTTGAGCTGACCCCGTTTCCGCGGTCGCCCTGCTGAGCTTCACGCCCGCCCGGTCCGCAAGGACGCGGAGAGCTTCCCCAAAAGTCAAGTTCTCCTTCATCATCAGAAAAGAGAACACGTCCCCGCCCTTACCACACCCGAAACAGTAAAACATCTGTCTGTCGGGAGAAACGGTGAAGGACGGGGTTCGTTCCTGGTGGAAAGGACAAAGGCCCACGAAGTTTTTCCCGGCCTTTCTGAGAGATACGTACTCCGAGATGACCGACACTATGTCCGTCCTGGACCTGACCTCTTCCACCCCTTCGCGACCAGCGAGGAGTCCCCTTGACATAACACCGCCCCGAACGTCCCGCGAACATTCCCGCTACGGGGTAACCTTGACCTGATTCGCCACGATTTCCCGAATTCCTTCCGGCGGAAAGCCGAATCGACATGGCATATTATGCAAGCAAATGTCCCGATTATTTCCCCTCGAAAATCGCGGCGTGAGCCGCGGCAAGCCTCGCCACTGGCACCCGGTACGGAGAACACGACACGTAGTCTAGTCCCACCTCATGACAGAACCGGATGGACTCGGGGTCTCCCCCGTGCTCACCACATATTCCGATCACCAGAGAAGGCCTGGTTTTACGCCCCAGCTCGACGGCCATTTTAACGAGCTTTCCGACCCCACCGGCATCGAGAACCTGGAATGGATTCTCCTTGAGGATCTTGGCTCCCAGGTACTTGTGCAGGAACTTGGCCTCAGCATCATCGCGGGAGAAGCCGAAAGTGGTCTGGGTCAGGTCGTTGGTACCGAACGAGAAGAATTCGGCGTACTCCGCGATTTCGTCGGCAACCAGCGCAGCCCTGGGCACTTCGATCATCGTGCCGATGACCGGTTTCAGATCTACTCCCATCTCTTGCGATACTTCCCCGGCTACTTTCTCCGTCATTTCCCGGAGGATCCTGATCTCTTCCCTGTGGCCGACGAGGGGCATCATCACTTCGGGATAGACGTCGGTTATTCCGTCCTTGAGCAGGCGTGCGGTAGCTCGAAAGATGGCTTTGCATTGCATTTCGTATATTTCAGGGTACACGATCCCGAGCCTGCATCCCCTCATCCCAAGCATAGGATTGAGCTCCTGTAGCGCCCTAGCTTTCCTCAGAATATCCTCGGTTTTTTTGATCTCCTCGGAAGGCGCTCCGGCCCTGCGCTTCTCCGCGAGTTCCAGGACCAGTTCCTCCACGTCCGGCAGGAACTCATGGAGCGGGGGGTCGAGAAGACGGATGGTTACCGGATATCCCCTCATGGCCTTGAGAATCTCGTAAAAGTCCTGCTCCTGCATGGGAAGGATTTTGTCCAATGCCGCCTGCCTTTCCTCGGACGTTTCCGCCAGGATCATCTGCTGAACCACCGGCAGCCTGTCCGAGGCCATGAACATGTGCTCGGTCCGGCACAATCCGATTCCCCGCGCCCCGAATTCCCTGGCTCTCCTGGCGTCCTCGGGCGTATCGGCGTTGGCCTTCACGCTCAACCGGGCCAGTTCGTCCGCCCATTCCAGGATCTTGAGCATGGATTCGCTCATCGAGGGCTCCACAAGGGGAACTTCCCCAAGGTATACGTTGCCGGACGCGCCGTCTATGGATACTACGTCTTTTTCCCGCAGGACGAGCTCGCCTACGCGAGCTTCCCTTTTCTCCGGGTCGATCTTGAGAGCGTCGCAACCTACGACCGCTGGTTTCCCCATCCCTCTCGCCACTATCGCGGCGTGACATGTCATACCGCCCCTCGAGGTGAGGATGCCCTGGGCGTAAACGATGCCGTGCATGTCATCGGGAGTGGTCTCCGTCCTGACCAGGATAACCTTCTCACCCTTCTGGCCCAGGGCCTCGGCGGTGTCCGCGTCGAAGACGATCCCTCCTGTGGCCGCTCCGGGTGAGGCAGGAAGGCCAACCGCCACGGGACTCATCTTGAGGGACGGATCGATGCCGCGATGCAAAAGCCTGGCGATCTCTTCGGGCGAAACCCGGGCAACCGCTTCCTTCTTGTCGATCATCCCTTCTTCCGCCATCGAGCGGGCTATCTCGACGGATGCTTTCGCAGTACGCTTGCCGGACCTGGTTTGAAGTACGTAGACCTTCCCCCGTTCAATGGTGAACTCTATGTCCTGCATGTCCCGGTAGTGCTTTTCCAGAATCTCCCTCACTCGTAGGAGCTCGCGGTAGGCACCTGGAAGCTCGTTCTCCATTTCGTGGATGGGCCTGGGCGTCCTGAGACCGGCCACGACGTCCTCACCCTGGGCATTGACCAGGTATTCGCCATAAAGCTCTCTCTCGCCGGTGGACGGGTTTCTCGTAAACATCACTCCGGTGGCGGAGTCCGGTCCCATGTTCCCGAATACCATGGCCTGAACGTTGCATGCAGTGCCGAGATCGTCGGGAATCTTATGTATTCTTCTGTAGACCTGGGCCCTTTCGTTGTTCCATGACGCGAACACAGCTTTAACCGCCATGAGAAGCTGGACACGAGGGTCGTCAGGAAACTCTTTCCCCGTTTCTGCCCGGACGATGGACTTGAACTCATCGGAAAGGTCGCTAAGAGACTCCCACGGAATCTCGTAATCGTTCCGGACTCCTAGGAGCTCCTTCCTCCGTCCCAGCGCGTGCTCGAAACGGTCGTGAGGAATATGCAATACCACGTTACCGAACATCTGGATGAAGCGCCGATAGCAGTCAAAGGCGTGTCTTTTATCACCGGTAGCCCGGGCGAGACCTTCCACCGTATCGGGGTTGAGCCCAAGGTTGAGAACGGTGTCCATCATCCCCGGCATCGAAATGGCGGCTCCCGACCGGACCGATACCAGCAGCGGGTTCTCTCGCCCGCCGAACTCCTTGCCCGTCTTCTTTTCCAGCCCGGACATATATTGCATTATGTCTTCTTCCAGGCCGCCGGGGAGCTTTCCCTCTCTTACGTATTCGAGACAGGCCTCTGTAGTGATGGTAAAACCCGGAGGCACCGGAAGGCCGATTCGGGTCATCTCCGCAAGACCGGCCCCCTTGCCTCCCAAAAGCGATCTCTTATCCTCTCCTCCCTCTTCGAACCAATAGATAAACTTACGAGACATCTTTTCTCCGGACCCCCTCGATGATGTGAATGACGGTGGCGGCGGCTTCCTCCACCGCCTTTTCCGTAACGTCAATCACGGCACAACCAAGTTTCTTGAATACTTCCTCGGCGAAAGCGACCTCCTCCATAATCCGTCCCAGATCCGCATAAGTCGAGTTTTCGTCGAGCCCGAGCGACTTCAACCTCTCCCTCCTCACCTTGGACAGCCTCTCGGGCGCCAGGGTGAGGCCGATCACTTTTTCTCTGGGCAGGGCGAAGAGCTCTGCGGGAGGCTCTATCTCCGGAACCAAAGGTACGTTGGCGACCTTGTAGGTCCTTTGCGCGAGGTATAGTGACAGCGGCGTTTTAGAGGTCCTCGACACTCCCACCAGAACCACGTCGGCCAGGGGCAGCGACCGTAAATCCTTGCCGTCGTCGCACTTGACCGCGAACTCGACCGCTTCCACACGGCGGAAGTACTGCTCGTCCATGCGGTGAACCAGGCCCGGCTTGAGTTTGGGTTGAACTCTCATAACCCTGGAGAGAGCTTCGAGCATCGGCCCCATGATGTCGACGGCCACCAGTCCGGCTTCCCTGGCCCTCCTGGAAACGTGTTCCCGGAGTTCCGGAATAACCAGAGTGTATACTAGGACTCCTTCACACCGAGTCGCCTCATCGATAACCCTGTCCGCCGCCTCGCAGGTGAGGACGTAACCGAACTTTCTGAGTTCCACTGCACCCGCGTCGAACTGGGAGGCGGCTGCTCTTACCACGAGTTCGGCCGTCTCACCCAGTGAATCCGATAACACGTAAACCACCGGCTTGTACGCTTCCATCTCCGCTTTATCCCTCCCCCCTCGTCAGTCAGAACCGGTACTCTGCCCCATCCCCTCATCTCCGGCACCCAGTGTCGCCTTTTGTTCACACTCGAACTTCATCAAGAAGCGGGCTCAAGCGGCAGGACATGGGAGAAATCTCCGTAAAGCGAGAACAGCGCGGACACTCTGTTCAAAAGCGCCAGCCTGTTTTCCCTAAGTTTTTCGTCGTTCGCCATAATGAGGACCTCGTCGAGGCACCTATCGATGGCAGGTCTCAGCGAGGCGAGAAGCTCAAGGTATCTCCGGAAATCCTCTTTCTCGAACAAGAGACGACCCACCGGCTCTTTTTGTTCCACTTCGTTGTACAGAGCTATCTCGGCGGGCTCGATGAGGAGGTCCCGGGATATTTGAGTGCTCCGTGCGTTCTTCGCGAGCACGCTTGAACGCCGGTAACCGACGATGAGGTCCCCGAAAAGGGGGAGCGTAACGAACTCGGATAACGCCCCGGCTCGCTTCAGGGCTGCAGCAAGGTCCCTGAGGGCACCTCCGGCCACCGTCCGGATGATTTCTACTTTAAACCCTTTTTCGGAAAGGTGAGTCTCAAACCTCGACGCGATGAAAGCTTTAAGCTCGTCTTTTGCGTCTTCTTTTGGGTTGGTCACAGCGTCTCCGGCCAGGCCGAGGCAGAATTCGAGCACCCGGTCGAGGTCGATCCGCATTCCGTGCCCGGTTACTATGGCCACGACTCCGGAACCCAGCCTCCTGAGCGCGTAAGGATCCTGGGAGCCGCTGGGCGATATGCCTAAAGCGAAAGCCACCGCCAGCGTATCGAGTTTGTCAGCTAAAGCTATGAGCGATGGAATGCCCCGGTCGGGGAGAGGATCGCCGGCGTTCCGTGGCAAGTATTGGCAGGCCAGTGCGCGGCACACATCCAGGGGGTACCCCTGGGATTCGGCGTAATGCCCACCCATCACCCCTTCGAGCTCGGGAAGCTCCCTCACCATGGCGGTGGTGAGATCGCATTTGGAGAGCCTGGAGGCGAGGCTCGCCCGCTCCCGTTCGTCTTCGGATAATTTGAGTTCGTCGGCGAGGTAATCCACGATCTTTTCGAGCCTCTGAGTTTTGTCATAAAGCGTCCCCGCCCCTCTCAGGAAATAGACCCCTTTGAGGGATTCAAGCCTCTGGGCCAGGGGCACTCTTAAATCCTCCCGGTAAAAGAACACCGCATCCTCAAGCCGCGCCCGCAGCACCCACTCGTTCCCTTCCCTCACCGTCTGGATTCCCTCAACCGGATCGCCGTCCCGCACGCCCACGAAGTGCGGGAGGAGTTTCCCCGAGGAGTCCTCCACCGGGAAGAATCGCTGATGATGCTTCATGACGGTGGAAAGAACCTCCGTGGGAAGGACCAGGAACTCCGGATCGAAGCTCCCCAGAAAAGGAGCAGGGTGCTCCGCAAGGCAGGCGACCTCCTCCAATAATGCATCATCCTTTACGGGGTGACCGCCGGTCGAAGCGGCCGTCTCTCGAGACCGGCGGAGGATGATCTCCCTTCTCTCGGCTATGCTCGGAACCACCCCCATATCCCTGACGACGGCGAAATACTCTCCTGCGGAAGGTACATCCCGCGAGCCGGGCTGAAGGGTCCGGTGGCCCCACGTAGTCCTGCCCGCCCGGATTCCGGCTATTTCCACCGGGACTACGTCTCCTCCGTACAGGCAGACCACCCACCTTATCGGGCGGAAGAAACGGTGACCATTCCAGCGAAGAGGACGGGGGCATGTCAGCCCCAGCACGACGCCGGGCAAGGTTTCTCGAAGAGCGTCACCTACGGGTATCCCCGGGTCAACTTTCAGGGCGTAGACATATTCGCCGGACCTGTCCGCCTCCACTACAACCTGGTCAGGGGAGATCCCTTGAGACTTACAAAAGCCCAGGAGAGCCCGGGTGGGCGCTCCAGATTGGTCATAGGCCGCTCTCTTAGACGGGCCTCTCACTTTGACTTCCACGGGTCGTGTCACAGGGTGAACATCGCGGGCGTAGAGGACAAGCCTTCTCGGGGTACCGAAGGTCTCAAGGGTACCGAAGACAATCCTTGAGCTCAAAAAGGCCTCCTTTGCTCTATCACCAAGTTCCTCGACGGCGCCTGGCAGGTACCTGGCGGGGATTTCTTCGACCCCCACCTCCAGCAGAAAATCCCGGGGGAGATCCTGGCGGCTGACAGACCCTTTCATTTCGTCCCGCTCTGGACTCACGAAACTCCACCACCTTTCAAGAGGGGAAACCCCGTTGACTCCCTCCAGGCCAGGTACTTTTCGGCGCATTTCCGCGTCAGGGTTCTCACCCGCGCGATGTACCTCTGTCTTTCCGCCACCGACAACGCACCCCGGGAATCGAGCAAGTTAAAAACGTGAGAGCACTTCAACGCGTAGTCGTACGCCGGCATGACGAGGTCCTTTTCGAGTATCCTCGAGCACTCTCCTTCATATGAGTCGAATAAGCTTCTAAGAAGCTCCACGTCGGCCAGTTCAAAACCGTAGATGGAGTGTTCCCTTTCGGAATGCTTGAAGAGCTCGGCGTATGTTATCCCCGGTGCAACCTCCAGGTCCCAGACATTGTCCAGTTTCTGCACGTAAGCGGCGAGCCGCTCGAGGCCGTAGGTGATTTCGCAGGACACCGGGTCGAGTTCGATTCCTCCCATCTCCTGAAAGTAGGTGAACTGAGTTATCTCCTGGCCGTCCAGCCACACTTCCCAGCCTAACCCCGAGGCACCCAGGGTCGGCGACTCCCAGTTATCCTCCACTAGCCGGATGTCGTGGTCTTTTCGCTCTATCCCCAGGGCTTCGAGGGAGTGAATGTAAGTTTCGATGACGTCGGGGGGAACCGGCTTCAGGATGACCTGGAACTGGAAGTAGTACCCCATGCGGTTGGGGTTTTCCCCGTATCTCGCATCCTGCGGCCTTCTCGAGGGCTCCACATATGCCACTTTCCAGGGTTCGGGCCCGAGCACCCTGAAGAAAGTCATAGGGTTCATGGTACCGGCGCCCTTTTCCACATCGTAAGGCTGGGCCACATAACACCCCTGTTCTGCCCAGAAATCCTGGAGCTTAAATATGAGATTCGTCAAATCGAGTGCCAAATCATCGATCCCCTCGCTTCCACTCTTTCAGTTACGAGTTCGGAATTCGACCCAAACTTGCTTTACTCGATTCCCGAAAACCGTTTCCCCGCGCGGCGCTTGAACTTTATTCCGCGGTCAAAACACGTTACCTCCGTGCTTGTCCCATCGCAAAATTTAATGCCCCGGAGGTGTGGAAACAACCGGCGGAAACCTAACCGCCGGTTCCCCCGGGAAAGGCGGCTTCTTCCGCCGTCTTCGGGGCGCTTACGTCCACGGTGAGAGAACCGGCCATGATGGCCAAACTCGAAAGGGCGCACAACCAGGGAGACATGACCGAGCCGGCCACACAAAGGGTGACGGGGATCTCCATGAGGACTTCCCCGTTTTTAGAAATCACCACTTTGCTTTGGTTGCCTTTGTTTATCAGCCGGGCTAGCTGCCGGAGACCTCTAGCCAGCCCGCGGGCGATGGCGTCTCGCCGCGATACCCTCGTTTCCTCCAGCTCGATGAGGGCCGCTACCACGTCACCCCCGCATACATCTAAGGCCTCCTTGGCCTCCCTGTAGCTGGCGCCGGTGCGCCTTCTCAGGGCATCTATTTTCTCCAGCATTTCGTCCATGTCCTTCACCTCCGGGAACGAGGTCCCGCTCTTTCCTCCAGCTTCTCCACGAGGACCGCCGATTTCGGCCTCGATCCCAGTACGTACGCGATGTATCTCCTCAAGAGTTTTCCCACCTCGTCCCTGACGGAACCCTGCGCGTTCACCCGGTGAACGTCCGCGAGGGCGGAATTTCTGAGGTGGAGCACGGTTTTCCTCGAACCCGGCGACACCGGATAGATCTCGCCTGCCGAAAGTTCGAGGGTCCCGGCGCATTTCGGACAGAGGATACCCCCGAGCTCAGGGGAAAACATCGCTTCGCCCGGAACTTCCTTGCCACACGCGACGCATTCTTCGAAAACCGGAAAGAGCCCTGCGAATTCGAGGATGCCTATTTCGCCGCGTCTGGCTGGAGACCAGCAGTCATCAGCGGTTTCCAGCGCCTTCAAAGTCGAGACGAAAAACCAGAACGCCTCCGGATCCGGATCCCTCTGAGAAGAAAAAAGCATCTCGAGTTCGCACAGGTACGCAGCATAAACCAGTCTGGAGTAGCTTTCGCTAATGCGGGGGAAAGAGGACCTGAGTTCGCACCCGGTGACTCTGTCTTGAGTTTTCCCCCGGAAGAGCTCGAAGAGGCCCCATGACAGGGGTTCGGTGAGAGGCCCAAGTTTTGATCCGGGCCGGAGGGCACCTTTCACCAACGCGTGAACCAGTCCATCGCTTTCGGTAAGCAACACGACGGTCTTGTCGTATTCTCCTGCAGGTCTTTTATGGAGGACCACGCCTTCGGTCTGGTAAAGCCCCATGGCGGTGTTATCTTTTTCCACCTTTCACCGGAAGAAAAAGCCCAACTAAGGCAGGAAGCACGAGTGCTGTTAGGGCGGGAACTGCCCAGGGTAGTCGCCCGCTTAAGTGGGCGGCGACGTCGCCCCATCCCGCTCGAACGAGCCCGCGCAGCGCAGGAACGAATACGGCGAAGCCCGTTATCACGGAAAAGACGGAAGCTAAGAGCACTCCCCCGGCGGCCACATCCTTTACCACCTTCGCCATGGGAGCGTAGTCCGGGGTGAGCAGATCCACCAAAGCTTCGGCCAGGGTATTCAGGACCTCTGCGGAGAGGACAAGAGTGATGGCGAAGACCACCAAAAGAAAGTCCACTCTGTCCAGTCCGAGTAAGAGAGCAGCCGAAACCACGAGCGATCCGACCAGGGCGTGGATTCTCATATTGCGCTGGGTTGCCCAAACGTAAGAAAGGCCCTCCCAGGCGTATCCGAAACTCGCTCTGAGGGACCGCGCCCTGAAAAAGCCGGTATCTCTTCGGGCCGGCGTACGACGACCCTCCCCTACCTCTGGCCTTTTACCGTCTTCCTTAGTAAATTCAGCGCGGTTTCCTGCTTTCGCCACATTATCGCCTCTTCGTTCGCGTCATCGTGGTCATAACCTAAAAGGTGGAGGCAACCGTGAATGAGGAGGAGTCCTACCTCATCCTGGAGGGCAACCCCTCTCTCCTTCGCCTGCCTTTCGGCGGTATCCAGAGATATCACTATGTCGCCCAGTACCTCCGGAAATCCGGAAGAAATATCCATCTCCTCCGGGCACATCATGGGAAACGAGAGCACGTCGGTGGCGCTGTCCTCGCCCCGGTACTGGTCGTTAAGTTCTCTGATGAATGAGTCGTCGGTGTAGAGCACCGACACTTCGTACATCTCCTTGCTTCTTCCCTCCATGTCCAAGACGATGGATATCGCCCGGTCCGCGAGCGACCTCAGGACGTTCTCCTCCTGCTCGTCGATTTGCCGGGGCAACACGAAGTCAACTTCGACGCTCATGGTCATCACCAGCTGTCTCGGATTCGTTGGTACCGTCCCTCGCATTCTCTTTGCCCGCCGTCCCGCTCTCCCTCAACCTGCCTCCTGACTCGGTCTCATCTTTATTTATCGAGTCCCGACCAGGTCCGTTCTTTTCCGGATAATCCCTGGCTACTCCCAGCTTATCCGGGGAAGGATACTCTATCCTCGTATGAAACACACCGGTCAGGATCCGGGTAAAAGTGGCGGCGATGATGTCCAGATCTTTCAACGTTAGATCCGACCGGTCCAGCTGGTGGTCGATCAGCCTGTCCTGGATGATCTTCCTGACCACCGATTCGATCCGGGCCGGAGTCGGCCGGGAAAGCGCCCTGGTGGCAGCTTCGACGCCGTCGGCCAACATTACGATGGCCGACTCCCTGGTAGAAGGACGGGGTCCTTCGTACCGGAAATCCCACTCGGCCGGCGGACGGTTTTCTTTTTCTTTGGCGTCTTCCGAAGCTTTCGTGAAGAAGTACGACACCAGCGTGGTTCCATGGTGTTCGGCAATGAAACGCCGGATATCCTCGGGGATTCTCGCCTGTTCCGCCAGTTCCAGTCCGTCTTTGACGTGCGCGATTATCACCGATGCTGACAAGCCCGGGTTGAGCCTATCGTGGGGATTCTCCAGTCCGGGAACTTGATTTTCCACGAACATGTACGGACGTTTTACCTTGCCTATGTCGTGATAGTATGACCCGACCCTGGTGAGCAAGCTGTCCGCGCCCACCGCCTGCGCCGCCGCTTCGGCTAGATTTCCCACCATGATACTATGGTGATATGTGCCCGGGGCCTCCAGAAGCAAGCGGTGGAGCAACGGATGTTCCGGATTGGAAAGCTCGATCAGCCTTATCGGAGTGAGAATGTCGAACACCGCCTCGAAAAAGGGCAGGGAACCTATGGCCAGGATGGCGCACAACGGGCCGTTGAAGATAAGCCACATATAATCGGGAAGAACCTTCAGATCCCATTGAGTTACTCCCCCCGAGAGGCCCAGGCCCAGGAAGGAAAGGAGGTTGGCGGCGGAAACTGCGGCGCCGGCCTTCATCAGATGGGAACGCTGAAAGCTCCTGGTTATTACGAGAACCGCCGCTACGCTAGAGGTCAAAAACACCACTAAGTACCTGACGTCGAAACCGGTAAACACCGCCAGGAGCAGCGTCATGGAAAAACCGAAAACCACGCCGAACCGCCGGTCCACCAGCGTCGCAGACAACATCACACCGGCGGCCACCGGCGCCAGGTAGGGCGACACCGCCGAAAAGCCCCGTACCAAAAGAGCTGTGAGAACTGTCACGGAGGCAATCAAGGACGCTCCCTTTTGTCTTTTGGTTTCGGGCACGAATACGCTCAGGTACCCTTGGGGCAAGGCGACCACCAGGGCCCCCATGAGCACCGCACCGCCCACGTCGGAAGGTCTCACACCAGGACCCAGCATGCCCAGTTTATCCAATAGAGCTATGTGCTCCCGGGTGACGGTTTCTCCTGCCTTCAGGACGATCTGCCCCCGCCTTATCCTCACGGGCTCCACCGAAGCTCTCGCTTCCGCCATCCTCCGTTCCGTCTCTTCCTGATTGTAAATGAGGTTGGGGCGAAGGTTTTCTCGGAAATACGCTACGAGGAAAGGAGAGAACGAGCTCGGTATCGCCGGGTCGTTCTTTACCATGTTTTCCACTTCGGCGACGGCGGCTTTGAGGTCTTCCTCCCTTATGCCGCGGGTCAGGATCTGCCGGGCTATGTCCTTGGCCCTTCCAATGGCCGCGTCTGCCGACGGAGACGAAGTGGCCGCGGCTGCCACGATATCCGAGTTCGAAAGTTCAGGGCCGACGTACGGTCTCAAAGTGGACACGATTTTCTCGGTAGTGAGATCCGCCGTGCTCCTCAGAGACTCGAGGTCTGTGCGGATTGCGTCCAGCCGGGACAGGATATCTTGAAGCACTTTGGGATCGTTGTCGACAACTGTCGACACGGCCCTTGCCCTCTCTTCCCTGAGCTTTTCCGTTTGAACTTCATCGATGATTTCCTGAGGAGCCCTCACATCCACGGGCGAGATATCCCCTTCTTTGAGGTAGAGCGTCATGGGCCTCAGAGAAAGGTATATGAGGATGGTCACCACCAGGTAGGTAAACCCCGTCCAAAAGAGGGAACTTTTCGAAGAGTCGAGCAAAAAGGCGACACCGGAAAGGCGAGTTTTGGCAGTCCTGGATTTCCGCCCGTTTTCTCTATTTACTTTGCCCCCGTTTTGCTCCTTCAACGGCAATACGGTCTCTGTCCCCTTTCTCGATGGCTTCAAAACGCTCGTACGCCTTGACTATCCTGGAAACCAGCTCGTGACGAACCACGTCCCGCTCGGTGAGATACACGAATTTCACTCCCTCGACGCCCTTCAAGACAACCCGCACCTGTTCCAGACCTGAATATACCCCTTTAGGCAGGTCGATCTGGGTGATATCGCCCGTGACGACCGCTTTCGAGTTCACGCCTAGGCTCGTAAGGAACATCTTCATCTGTTCGGGAGTAGTGTTCTGAGCCTCGTCAAGTATGACGAAGCAGGACTCGAGCGTCCGTCCGCGCATGTAAGCTAGGGGTGCTACTTCGATAAGCCCCTTCTGCATGTATTTCTCGAACGCTTCAAGACCGATCATATCAAAGAGCGCATCGTACAGGGGCCTCAAGTAGGGGTTCACCTTTTCCTGTATGTCACCGGGAAGGAACCCAAGGCGCTCTCCGGCCTCCACCGCAGGCCGGGTCAGGATTATCCTCTCAACTTCCTTGCGCCTGAACGCTCTGACGGCCATAGCTACCGCCAAATACGTCTTGCCGGTTCCGGCCGGCCCGATCCCGAACGTCAGCGGATTTTCGGCAATGGCTTTCACGTATTCCTTCTGCCCCTGAGTCCTGGGTCCTATGACCTTTCCCCTGATTCCGGTAAGGATTTGCTCACCTGGATCTTCCAGTTTCTCCCCGGCATTCACGATGCGTAACGCGTAGCGCAGGTCCTGGGCAGTGACGTTCCTCCCGCTGCGCACGTGCTCCATGAGGTGGTTTATGACTTCTTCGGCTTTGGCCACCTCTTCGTTGGGCCCCGAAATCAATAGGTTCCTTCCCCTGGCCACCAACTTCACGTCGAGGGCATCTTCGAGAAGAGTCAGGTTTTGATCGTAAGAACCGAACAACCGGAAAGCTTCGTCGTTGGAAGCGAGAACGAACAGTTTCTCCGAGTTTGCCAAGTCCCTACGGATACCTCCATTTCTCTACCGGCGCCGGACCGGATTCACGGCGTTCGTCAAGACCGCGAGGGAGAATCCATCTTCATTTTTTATTTTCATTAAGGCCACGGTCTCAACACGGCGATGTTCTCTTCCGCCTGGGCGAGACCTGTCGCTAAGACCATCCCTTGGTCCGGCGCTATCTTTACCTCTATACTAAAGTCTATCAATTTTACAGAAGGAGGCAACTGCTTGCGAACAATATCTTCCAACCGTTTCCTTGCCAGTTCTCGAGCTTCGGCAGGACTCCTTTCCACCTTGACCCACACAAGCTCATAGTACGTACGGGTTATGACGGAAATAGTCGTTTCCGGCCTTTTTCCACCTCCCGCCCCAGTGTCTTCGACTTCATACCATTGGAATGGAACTGTCCTTGACCCAAACAGGGGAATGAGGTTACCTCGCACGTTCAGTAGCCGGACTTCGACTCGCCGCCCGGTCCTTCGCGGCTGGACCTCGCGCAAAGGGACTTCCACAGATGCTTTGTACCAAGTGCTCGCCACCACCTCGCCCCTAGCCCCTCCCGAAGGCACCGACGGGTCCCCAGCTATGAGGATATCACCGGCTTTTACGGTGTCGCCGGCCTTCACCAGAGGGTTACCGGAGAGAACGAGGACGGATTTGACCAGCCCATCCCTTCTTGCCACGATGTCACCGGGACGGTCTGGAGGGTGATCTACTTTCTCTCTCACCTCGATTACGGCCACAGTCCCACGGATGCTGGTGTAAACCCATCCCAGTTCCGGTATGTCCCTACTTATGGCTGCGTCTATAAACTCGGTGGAAACCAAAGCTTTTCTGGCGCCCTTGTACAGCCCGGCCTTTAGAGCCGCCTCGAGGATGCGTTCCCGGGATACCCGGCTGTTTCCTCGTACGTCGACGGCCCAAATCGAACCGGATAGGTAATAAAAGACTCCGCAGAGGACTAAGATGGTGGCGACCAACACCTGCCTTCTTCGAACCTTCAACCACAGAAACCATAGGCCGCTGCGACCGATGACTTCCGGCTTCGAACGGGTTTTGAAGGCGAGCGGTCTCAATTCCCGGTACCGCCAGGGGCGGGTATAAAAGATGAGGGCGCCGTCCTCCTCGCGTATCCCCGAGACGGGGATCCCCGATGAGACGCACAGATTCAAGAATCTGGCCGGGTTCGGTCCTTTAACCCGCACCTTCACTGCGCCTATGAGGTTCCATAAAAAAGGTGCTGTTCCCATCAAGCCTCCATGTGTACGGACCGGATAACGCCTTTTACGGCCATGTCTTCCGGGCCAATCTCCTGGATCTCCAAATCCTCGCCGTCCACGACCACCTGGCCGCCCCCTACCCCGACGACCAGTTTTGTTTTGCTGTACTGTATGAGACCTCTGTGATTAAGTATGATGACCTGCACGGCGCCTACCACGATGACCCGCGGGAGATCCAGAGCGAGGTCAAGGGGAAGCCCAAGACTTTCCGCCATCGCTCTGTAAACTTCCTTCATCCTGGAACGCAACGAAAATCCTCCTCTTGATAGGCACATCCCGATGAATTCTATGAGACGAAACCGGCTGGCAGTAAACGAGAGGTCCCCGTTAAAAGCGCAATTCAGGAAGGGAGGACGGGTGATGCAGCGAAAATGGAAGGCGGCCCGGAATATTCACCGGGCCGCCGGAAAAAGCCGAACGACGCTACGTGCGGTATCTTCTCCTTCTTGCCGCCTGCGACTTCTTTTTCCGCTTTACGCTCGGACTCTCGTAATGTTCCCTCTTCCGCAGTTCAGCTAGAATACCTTCTTTCTGGCATTCCCGTTTGAAGCGGCGCAGGGCCTTGTCGAACGGTTCGTTCTTGTCTATCTTTACCTCCGGCAACTCCCGAATCCCTCCCTCCGCCGCAGTTTTCAGTCCTCGAACAATGGCAATTTTACATCCGCCGAAGCGCAAGGTCAACGGAACCCGGAGGCAATCCTCGGGGCACGCTCAGAACTCGGTTACCCCTGTAAAGTTGAAAGCGGGAACTCTGACGGCCGGGACGACCGTTCTTTCCACTCTCACCGCTTCCCGACCTATCATGTCCAGGGTTGAGAACACTCTCAGTGCACTTTCGGTGAACCGGAAGTTCTTAACGGCTTTCGTAATTCGCCCATCTTCTATGAGGAAAGTGCCGTCCCTGGTCATCCCGGTAATCAACACTTTCAAGGGGTGCGCCATGTTCGTATAGTGGAACCTCGTCACGAGAATGCCTCGTTTCGTAGACCGGATCATCTCTTCAAGGGTAGCGGTACCTTCGCCCATGAAAAGGTTCGCCGGCACGGGCCCCCATCCCCTAAAGCCGCCGTGACCTGTGGATTTTTTGCCTTCCCTCTTCGCCGTGGCGTAGTCATACACCAGCCCTTTGGCTACGCCATTTTCCACCAGCATGACTTTTCGCTTGGGGACGCCCTCCAGATCAAACGGAATGGGGAATCCGCGGGGATCAAGCCCGTCATCCCACATGGTGAACTTCTCATCGAACAGCTTTTGGCCGAGTTTTCCCGCGAGGAAGCTTCTGCCCTCCCTCACCGCCAGAGCCGAGAATCCTGCCCTACCCAGGTAGTCCAGCAAGTCCGCTACGGCGAGGGGCTCGAGAACGACCTCATATTCGCCGGGCGGCACAGACACGGGGTTTTGGGCCATCGCACACTTGTCCCGAGCTACCCTGGCCACTTCTCCGGGGCGGATTTCCCGGACATCTCGCCCCGACGCTTCGGCGTAACCCGTCCCGTCGCCTCCCGCCATTACGGTGCTCAAAGCCGCGTACGTGGAGGCGTTGTAGGCCCTTACGCCCCTGGAGTTGCCCACGGCAAGTTCGGCACTCCGGGTGGAAAACGCGCCGGAAGCTTCGAACCCGCGCTCCTTCGCGACCTCAACGACTTCCTTTACTGCCGCTGCTCTGTCTTTCGCCGAAAAGGAGTCTGTTTCGGGAACGAAGCAGTTCACGTCCGGCAAGGGTTCCGGTTCGGGAAGTCCCTCGAACTCTTCGTTGGGAGGCTGGAGTTTGGCGATGGCAGCTGCGTCCTCGACGGCTTCCTTCAAGGAGTCATCATCCAGGGAGTTCGTGGTGGCCGAACCTATCTTCTTCCCGAAAATCACCCTGACCGTCACCCTGTAATCGCTCTCGGCGACGTTCTGATGGATGTAGTTCTTAGCGAAGCGGGTGAGGGCCGTAAAGTCCGACCTCAGGACTACTTCGGTGAGATCCCCTGGCGACCAGCGGATGAGTTTGTCGATCATATCGAGGGCGTTTTCCCTTCCCAGCAGCTTTTTGCCTACCATTTGCCCACACCCACCTTAACCCGGCGGAATCTGGCCGGACTTGCCCCATGTCCGACGTGCGCGAGCTGTCCCGGCTCACCCTTGCCGCAGTTGGGAAGCCCCCAGAGTTCCCACTCGTCTTTACCGGCGACGGCGTCGCAGGAACGCCAGAACTCGTAGGTTATCCCCGTATATGTTGGATTTTTCAGCATAGCACCGAGGGAGCCGTCTTTGATCTCCCAAGCTATCTCGGTCCCGAACTGGAAGTTGAGGCGTTTGTCGTCAATGGACCAGGACTTGTTCGTAGCTACCAGAATCCCTTCTTTCGTGTCCTTGATCATCTCGTCGAGGGTCCAGTCACCCGGCTCAAGACTTATATTTGTCATCCGGATAATCGGTATCCTGTTCCAGCCGTCCGCCCTCATCGCCCCGTTGGACACCTGACCCAACTCGTGCGCCGTTTCCCGCGACGTGAGGTAGTTTTTAAAGATGCCCTTATCGACGATGGTGACACGCTGAGCTGGAACCCCTTCATCATCGAAGCCGAAACTCCCGAGACCTCTCGGCAGGGTGGCGTCGGCCGTTATGGTGACCTCTTCCGATCCGTACTGGAAAGTACCGAGCTTTTCCGGAGTGAGAAAACTGGTTCCGGCATAACTTGCCTCCTGTCCTAACACCCGGTCAAGTTCGATGGGATGGCCACAGGATTCGTGGATCTGCAGAGCAAGCTGGCTCGACTCTATGATGACGTCCATCACTCCGCTCGGGCACTGCTTGGCGGACAGAAGTTCCACCGCTTCCCGGGATACCCTCTCGGCGTGGTCCAGGAGCCTCATCTGCTCGACTATCTCGTACCCGGCTGTAGCCCAATTTCCCCCGAACGAGGTCGGGTACGAACGACGCTGGAGCTCCCCACGGTCGGCTGCGGTAGCTTCAATGCCGGCCCCTGTTTCGATCTTGGTTTGCTCAATGTAACTGCCCTCGGTGGATGCGAATATCTTGTCCTCGCGCTGGCAGGCCATGCTTCCTATGCGCACCTTCACTTCTTTGCAGCCGGCCATGAGCCTGTCAGCTTCGAGCAAAAGGGCGATCTTATCCTCGGTCTTCACCGAAAACGGGTCGGTCTTCACCGCCGATGCCCACTTCGATACCACCGGTTTTACGGGAGATAGCACCACGTCTTTATCTCTTTTGACGGTAGCCGAAGCTCTGGCTATCTCCACCGCTTCCTTTGCGACCCTGACAACCTCATCCTCGGTGAGAGTGGAGCTGGATGAGAACCCCCACGCACCGTCGTAAAGAACTCGGACCCCGAAGCCCTTCGATCGCGTAGAACTGAGCGCGTCCACGTTTCCGTTTCTCGTCCTGATCGTTTGCGTCCTTGTCTCCACGATCCGGATATCCCCGTAAGACGCTCCCAGCTCCTTTACAACATCCAGAGCCTTTCGCGTCAGTTCTTTCACCCTTCACACCTCCTTCAGATAGCCCGCGTAACCGTATTATTCTCTTTGCGTTACGGCATTCCTCCTTATCAAGTTCGAATCTTACGTATTCCGAAGTATTTGTCGAAAAACAGGACTTTTTAAGACTGACGACGAATGATGCTGAATTTAAGGTGATTTTTCAAAGCGGCGCGGAGCAACGCTAATCCTTAAAACGGCGCCGGTCTGGACTGGATGGAGCATCCATAAAAGAGATCAGCGGGAGGAATGTGTTTGGCTTCGCCTCTTCCAGCGGTTATTCAGAGCGACGGGACGATCTTTCTTGAGGTACATAACCCCCTCTTCGAGAGAGCCAGGGATTGTTTCATGAGGTTTTCGGACCTGGTGAAAAGTCCCGAGCACATGTACACTTACAGGATCTCACCCCTGTCCTTATGGAACGCAGCCGCCTGCGGCCTCGGTGCGGAAGAGATAATCCGCGATCTGGAGGCGTTCTCGAGGTACGCCGTTCCTGAAAATGTAAAGCATATGATTCGAACTACCACGGAACGGTACGGGATTCTTAGGATATACATGCAAGACGGGAATCTCATCCTTTCTTCGAGAGATCCTATGGTGTTCATGGAAGTCACATCCAGCGAAAGACTCGCCCCTTACATAGAGGCGAAACACCGGGAGAACGCCGTCATCCTCAGGCCCAATTCCAGGGGATTCGTTAAGCAAGCCCTCATCAAGATGGGATACCCCGCCGAGGACCTGGCCGGTTATGTGGATGGCGACCCCCTCGAGGTCCGCCTTCGAAGCGTGACCAGGCGCGGACTCCCGTTTTTTCTTCGACCCTATCAGATTGAGGCGTCCAACGCGTTTTACGCGGGTGGACACGCCACCGGAGGCAGCGGGGTGATCGTACTCCCTTGTGGGGCGGGTAAAACCGTGGTGGGGCTGGACGTAATGGCCAAACTTTGCACCCAGACCCTGATCCTTACCACCAACGTGGTGGCTCTGCGTCAGTGGATAGACGAGATCCTGGACAAGACAGACCTCCGCGAAGACCAGATCGGCGAGTACAGCGGCGAGAAAAAGGAGCTGGCGCCGGTGACGGTCACCACCTATCAGATGCTCACTTACAGAAAGAAAGGCGCCGCTGGGTATCCTCATTTCTCCATATTCAACGAACGGAACTGGGGACTTATCATCTACGATGAGGTACACCTTTTGCCTGCTCCCGTCTTTCGCATAACCGCGGATCTTCAGGGGAAAAGGAGACTCGGGCTGACAGCTACCCTTCTCAGGGAGGACGGTAGGGAGGACGATGTTTTTTCCCTCATAGGTCCGAAGAAGTTCGATAAGCCGTGGAAGGAACTGGAGGCGGAAAGCTGGATCGCGCAGGCGGAATGTCACGAAATCAGAGTCGATCTCGACCAGGATGACAGGCTCAAATACGCGCTGGCTTCGGAAAAGGAAAAGTACGGGGTGGCAGCGGTAAATCGTCGCAAGTTGCCGGTAGTGAAGGCGATAGTGGAAAGCCTACGCGACGAGAGGATTCTCATCATCGGCCAATACATAGACCAGCTTTCGGAGGTCGCCGCAATGCTGGGCGCCCCGTTCGTTTCGGGGCATACCCCCAACTCGGAGCGCCAGGCGTTTTACGACGCCTTCAGACGGGGCGAGCTGAAGGTGCTGGTGGCTTCCAAAATAGCTAACTTCGCGGTGGATATTCCCGAGGCCAGTGTAGCGATCCAGATTTCCGGAACGTTTGGTTCACGGCAGGAAGAAGCACAGCGCCTGGGAAGGATCCTCAGGCCGAAGTCATCGGGACGACCGGCGCGTTTTTACTCCATCGTGTCGAGGAACACAAAGGAGCAACTGTTCGCCCAGCACAGGCAGCTTTTTCTGACAGAACAGGGCTACAGATATACGATTTGGGAAGAAGACACCTTTATCCAGGCCATAGCGAAAGCTTCCACCGGGAGCACCTCAGGCGCCACTCACCCGCGAAGCGTCTTGACGGACGCCGGTGGAAACGGGCCGGGGAGGTGATACTTCTTTGAACCTGTACGAGTCCCTTTCTTCTCTGCCCGCCGAGAGGCTGCGGGAAATCGCGGCTTTCTACGGCCTCGCGGCCTGCGGGGAAGCTCAAGACGGCGCGTGGCGGTCGGGGGGGTCAGGCCCGCCCGGCGACCCCCGTGTATCCGGCGAGGGCCGCATGGCCGGCGGGGATTCCTCCGAACTGGCCATGAAAATCACAAGACACCTCCTTGTCCCATCTAATCTTATGGTCGTAATAAAGGGACTCGACGGCGAAGAGCTTACAGCCGCAAGACTGATCACCCTCAGCCGGAACGGAGCAGGTGTTGTGATGGAACAGTGTCATCAGCGCCTGAACCAGATCTCGAGAAAGTGGCGGCGAAACGGGGCCAGAGTGGTCGAGGGACTTATCAAGCGCGGACTCGTTTTCACAGAAAAACAGGGTTACCGCCAGGCCTACTACGTGCCGGAGGATCTGAGGTCGCTCCTCGCTGCCTGGTTTCTGGAAGAGTTATATGCGCGGGCGGTCCAATCCGATCCACCGGGCGGACCTCGCCGTTTCTCCGATCCGAATGCTTGCCTCAGGCACGTTTTCTTGTTTCTATCGTACGTAAGAAAGAACGGATGCAAACTCACTCAGAACGGCGCTCTATTCAAAAGAACCCAGCAGGAAATGGAAGTCTTCTTGGGACGGGACGAGACCGCAGACGATGCTCTGTTCCCCGTAAGATATCCCCCGCGCCTTGCCTTCATCGTGTTTTTCGCCAAGTCCCGGGCCCTGGTTAAAGAGGAGGACGGCATGTTGGTCCTTGGAGCGAGAGCGGCCGAGTGGAGGACTCAGGACGTGAAGGCCCTACGTAAGGACCTGTTCGACTACTGGATGCAAACGTTCATGTCTCACGATGCGGACCTCACAACGTTGTTCTGGATCATGATGCGCTCTCCAGAAGGTTCGTGGCTTTCCCTGGAGAGGTTGCTCGAACAGATGGAAGATCTTACTTTAAACCACGCCCCCAGTGGATTCAACATCAGAGCTGAGAGAAACCTGGTGCGCGACCTGGAGTACCTGGGTGCCCTGGACGTATCCAGGGGTTTCGGTAACACCTCGGTCAGGGTGACTCCTCTTGGAAGAGCTCTCGTGGGTCTCGGTCCCTGGCCCGAAGAAAACTTTGAAGATAAGATCTACGTTGAGCCCAATTTCGAAGTGATGGTGCCGTCCGGCATCCACCCGGCGGTCCTGTGGGATATCGATTTTGTGGCGGACCTGGTCCGGGCCGATCAAATGATGATATTCAAACTGAGTCGCACTTCCGTATACCGGGCCGTCCAGCATGGAATCGACCCCGCTTCCCTGGTGCGTTTTCTTCAGGCACATTCGAGGTCGCCCTTGCCCCAGAACGTCGCATACAGCATAGCCCATTGGGCGGGTGCGTACGGACGGGTCGAACTGATTGACGCCCTCATTATCAAATGCGATAGCCCCGAACTCGCCGATGAACTTTCGGTTTCCAGGAAGCTAGGACCCTACGTAATTGAGCGACTTGGTCCTCTTTGCCTGAGGATCGACAGGTCAGCCCGGGCCGAGGTATCAAGGGCCCTGGTAGACGAAGGATATATGCCGAAATTCCCGGAAGAGGCCCGGACATCACGCGAGGTCCCGGTCTTCGGGGAACACGAGAGGTCTGGCGACGGGCAGAAACCGCCCCTCTCTCCTGGACTTTCTGTCTATGGCGACGATGGCGCCGAAAGAGAAGCCCAATCCCAACAGGGCAAAAAGACCGGCCAGGAGCCCAGGGGTTCCCCAGAGAGCCCCTAGGGCGTATCCCACCAGCCCGGCCGCTCCCGCTCCAAGTAGAGGCATTATATACATGAGGAAGCTGAGGGTTAGGAAGTCCCTGTCCCGAAGCTCGAGTTCCACGACGTCTCCAACTTGCATGGTCCCGGCAGGTCTCGCTTCCACGATCAGGGTGGGTTCGGCGAGAGAAAAGTGAGCGCACCTTCCGCACCGGCCGCATTGCTCGGTCCGTCTGACCTCCACCTCGACCAGTCCGTTTCTGAAACCAACCACCTTTCCGGTTTCCTTCACCGCGCGATCTCTCCCTTATCAGGCGAAACTTCATTCGCCCGTTTGAACCCAACCTGGGGCTACTAGAACAGTATTTTCTGCCTCGTCCAACCCACGTTAAGAACGAGACCTATCGCAAATGAGTTCACTATGAGGGCGGAACCTCCGTAGCTCAGGAAAGGTAAGGGTACACCCGTCACCGGCATAATTCCAATGGTCATCCCAACGTTGACGAAGACGTGGAAAAGGAGCATGGAGAAAACTCCTCCGGCTACGATGGTCCCCCTTCTCGTCGGGGCTCTCGACGCAGCCAGGATGCAACGGTACAGGAGGAGTCCGTAACAGCTCAGTATGGCGATGCTCCCGGTGAAACCCAGCTCTTCGCCGGCTACGGAGAATATGAAGTCCGTGTGTTGCTCGGGGATAAATCCCAACCGGTTCTGGGTCCCTTTAGCAAGGCCTTTTCCCCACCAGGTACCCGACCCGATGGCGATCATCGACTGGTTGACCTGATACCTGGAACCCAGCGGATCCCGTTGGGGATCAAATACCGATAATATCCTGTTGATCTGGTACTCCTCCAGGGGCAACTTGAGGCCGGCGTAAAAGTGTAGTAGAAGAAGACAGACTCCCGTGGCTGCGACGATGGCAAGGAACTTGACGAGGAGTTTCTCGGGAGCACCCGCGAAGTACAAACATCCCGTGGCTACCGCGAAAAGGACCAGTGCCGTACCGAGGTCCGGCTGGAGGAGGATGAGAACGGCAGGCGGAGCACAGACGGCGTAAAAGAGGGCTAAATCCCAAAAAGTCCGCGGGGCTCGTTCTCGCCTATCGGCCATGTACGCCAGGAACAAGATCGTCGCGAGCTTTGCGACTTCCGAAGGTTGAAAATCGAAAACGCCCAGGGAGATCCAACGGGTCGACCCCATAACCGATTTTCCCACCACAAAGACGGCGGCGAGCATGAGCATGTTTCCTCCATACAGATACCAGCCCAGTGCCACCAGGTCGTCGAGGTTGATGAACGTGCCGGTAGCGAGAGCCGCGGCGGCAAGACTTACAAGAAGACCCTGCTTTTTTAGGTAGTAATGACCAGGTACGTCTCGAGTAGCACTGTCTATAAGGGCCAACGAGAGAAGATACAATATAACTACGCAGCCCACGATGTAATAATCCAAGTATTTTACAACTCTTCTGTCAAAGTGCCCGGTTGGAAGCTCTATCGTCTGACGCAACGCTCCTTCTGACCGATCTTACAGGAATATTTGCAACAAGGGCCGGCTCGCCGTCGGCTCGTCGCCACTCGACCTCTATTTTACCCCGGTCCACGTCGACGTAACGAGAAATCACGTCTACCAGATCTTCTTTCATTCTCTCCATCAACTGGGGGGCGAGAGATATTCTGTCTTGCATCAATACAACACGAAGGCGTTCCCGGGCCACATCACCCGACTTGCTCCTTCGAAACGGGGACATGTTCTGCACCCCCTATTCAAGACCGACGAACTTCCGCAAGCGACCCCATAACCCCTGAACTTCCGCCAAGTTCATGAAGGGGACCTCTTCCCCCCTCAGCCTCCTGGCGATGTTGCGAAAAGCTTGGCCCGCCCTGGAGGAACCGTTAAACACGGCAGGCTCCCCCCTGTTGGTAGAGACGAGTATGGCCTCATCTTCGGGGACCACGCCGACCAGGTCTATAGCTAGAACGTCCAGGATATCACCGATATCCATCATATCACCGCGATCCACCATTTTCGGCTTTATTCTGTTGACGATTAGAAGGGGCCGCTCAAAGCCGGAGGACTCCAAAAGCCCGATCACTCTGTCGGCATCCCTCACCGATGATACGTCCGGCGTCGTTATAACTATAGCCCTATCTGCGCCCGCCACCGCGTTTCTGAACCCCTGCTCGATTCCAGCGGGACAGTCTACGATGACGTAGTCGAACTCCTCTTTGAGCTGCCCTACCAGATTCTTCATTTGCTCGGGCGTGACCGCCGTCTTCTCTCTAGTCTGGGCGGCCGGCAGGAGGTGCAACCCTTCTACGCGTTTGTCCTTGATCAGCGCCTGTTTGAGCTTGCAGAATCCTTCCACGACGTCAACGAGATCGTACACGATGCGGTTCTCCAAACCCATGACGACATCCAGGTTCCTCAACCCGATATCCGCATCAACCAGTACGACCTTCTGGTTCATCATGGCTAAGGCTGCTCCAATGTTGGCGGTAGCCGTAGTCTTACCCACACCACCCTTGCCTGAGGTGATTACCAGAGATTCTCCCACAGGGCTCCTCCCCTCCTTATCTGGTGTTATCCATCGCTTCGATAATGATAGCTCCATCTTTGAGGCGGGCCGTTTCCGGGCCTTTCCACGGTCCTCGTTCCTCCCCCTCAGGGGGCCTGCCTATCACGTTAGCGATCCGTATCTGGGTCGGCTCGAGCTTTAAAGCGTAAATCGCCGAGTCCACGTCCCCTCCCGCACCGGCGTGAGCCACCCCCCGCAACGCCCCCATCACGACTATGTCCCCTCCTGCCTGCACCAGACCCCCGGGATTCACATCTCCGAGGATGACCAGGTTCCCCGGATGGTAAACTCTTTGCCCTGAGCGGACGGTACCCCGATAGAGCAGAGTTTCTACCACCGGCCGAGGCCCTTCCACACGCTCGCCGGATTCAGAGACACGCGGGCCGGATTCAGAGACGGGCCGCCCGGCAGGAGCACTCGCCGGGGTCTGAGTCCTTGCGCCCTCCAAAAGCTTGCGGGATACTTCGCGGTAAAGGGCCTCTTTACGTTCGGAATCCATTAACCTATCCGTCAGACCAGGTTTTGGCACCAAACGTTGTGTCTGGGAGTTGGTCTCCGCTTCCGAACCCGAGGCATAACTTTCTGAAACGCGACTGGAGCTCTGGGATCGATAGCTCCCGGCAGCTTGGATTTGAGATGCGCTCCCCAAAGCCCCCGGCACCAGCGGGGAACTGGCCCTACGGCGCAGCGCACCACCTCTTTCCCCGTGAACGACTTTCTTGATTTTCAAGCCATACGGGCTGAAGACGGCGTTCTGAATATCCAAGATCTCGTCGGTATCGAGGTTCATGGCACCGACATCGAGGATCACCTGCGCACCATGAAAGAAGAACTCGGATTTCTCCAGGTGAGACCTGATCTTTTCTTTGAGCACGTTGAGATCTTGGCGGTCGTTAAGGACGAGATACAGCCCATCTTTAGTCCCGGTGAATATCACATCCTGCTTTTCGGACACCGCGGCTACCTCCCCCGAAGAGGGGTCACCTTGAAATATTCCTGGAAAATCGCTCTGGCCACCGGTGCCGCCACCTCCGAACCGCCGCCGCCCTGGTCTATCAGGACCGCCACAGCGATCTCTGGCGATTCGTAGGGAGCAAACCCGATGAACCAGGCATGCGTCTCTCCCAGGGGATTCTCCGCAGTGCCCGTTTTCCCTGCAACTGGCACGGGAAAATCGTAAAAGCTCCAGTACGCGGTGCCACCCTTCTGTGTTACCTTCAACATTCCCCTCTTAACCTCGTCTATCACCTGTGCGGGCAGATTCATGTTCTCCGCGACTTCGGGGGGAAACTCCTTAACTGTCCGCCCATCGGCGTCAACAATGGCCTTCACCATACGAGGCTTCATCCTGACTCCGTCGTTAGCTATGGTCTGTGCAACGATGGCCATTTGAAGGGGGGTGTACATATGGAACACCTGTCCCATGGCGACCATCATATGCTCGGACAGGAGGAGCTCCGGCTCGCTCACCCTTCCCTCGGAGTATGCTTTCTCTTTCCATGCGCTCGTAGGGACGGTTCCCATCGCCTCACCGAAAAGGTCGACGCCGGTCTTTTGACCAAGCCCCATTTGTAAAGCGTATTTGGCTATGGTATCGGTTCCAAGCCGCCTTCCCAATTCGTAAAAAAACACGTTGCAGGATTGTCCCAGGGCGTCTTCCAGGTTGACCCTGCCGTGACCTTGCTTCTGCCAACATCCTAGAGTGGGTGCCATAGGGTGATAACCTTTGCAAACGAAGGTCTCGCCCGGAGTAACCGCGCCTTCCTGCAAGGCAGCTACGGCCGTCACCACTTTGAAACAGGAGCCGGGTGGATATAAACCTGATATGGCCAGGTTAAGAAATCGCCACTGTCCCGTGGACAAGACTTCCGTCAGTTCTCTGTAACTAATCCCCTGAATCAGGCGGTTGGGATCGAAACCGGGGACCGAAGCCATGGCAAGAATTCCTCCCGTCTTAACGTCGATCACCACTGCCACGCCTGCCTTGGCCTTCGGTTTTTTCTGGAGAACCTGGGTGAGAGCTTCCTCGCATACCCTCTGGAGGGACGCACTCATCTCCAGAACCAGGGTCTTTCCGGGTTCAGGAGGGACGCCCGGTCCCACGTTCCCCGTGGGCCTGCCCCGGTAATCCACCTCCACCTGGTAACCTCCGGGTGTCCCCTTAAGGTACGGCTCGTAATACGATTCCAGTCCTTCCTGCCCCACTATGTCCCCGATCTTGTAACCCTTAAAACGTTCGGATTTCAGCTGGGACGAGGAGATTTCTCCCACATACCCGAGAACCGGAGCGGCCAACGTACCCCCGGGGTAGTACCGAACGGGTTGGACGTCGATGAACACCCCGGGGATCTCGGGGGCATGCTCAGCTACCTTCACGCACTGCTCCGGCGAGAGGTCCTTAACCAGCAGGATCGGTTCGAAGTACCTTCCCGAGTAATCTCGAATCCTCCTCTGGAGCACGCTGGGGTCCATACCGAGGATCTCCGCAAGCCGGTCAAGCGTTTGCTCAGCTTCGGAAGGGTTCACGTACCAGTATAAAACGTTATAAGACGGTCTTGATGTTACGAGGACTTCCCCGTCCCGGTCGACGATCTCGCCCCGGGGAGCTGGTATCGGAGTGATCATCAGGCAGTTTCGCTTGGAAAGCTCGAGGAATTTTTCGCCTTTAACCACTTGCAGGTTGAAGAGCTGTCCAACAAGGATGGCCAGTAAGAAGAAAAGGACCAAAGCGGCTATCTTCCTCCGCCTATCAAGTTCCCTGGCGGGAAGATTGGTCTTTTCCTCCCTGTCCTGATATATGGTCCTGACGCTTCTCCTCATCCCCTGCTCCCCAGTCTTGCGGCTGGTCGTCGCACCGCCCAGGCATACTGCCTGACGATGAGGTTCATAAGGGCATCAGCGGGAAGCACCAGCAGGGCGCCGGACAGCGCCTGATAGGGTAGGATCTGCGTGATCAGAAACCCCAGGCTTAAACGGAGGTTCTGGATCCACAGCGACGCATAAGTAGCCACATCCCCTGTCACGCACGCGACTGCCCCGACCAAACTCATGGAGAAAAAGGCGTCCCTTTCGATTAACTTCCGCAAAGCTCCGGAAACCAGGCCGGCTACGGCCAAACCGACCGCCCGGTGACCGATAAAGCGAGAGACCAGGCAGTCTTCAAGGAGCCCGAGACACATGCCGGAGGCAAAGCCGGCGACGCTTCCCCAATGCCACCCAATAGCCGAAACCAGGGCGGCCAGAGGATCGGCCCAAGCGTGGCCCCCCGATTGTGCCGGCAGAATTGACATCTCCAGAGCGAATACGCCCAGGAGCAACAAGGCACAGGAGACAACCACGGTCCATATCATCGCGGACTCACCGCCACGAGAACCTCCTCCAGATGGTCAAAATCCGTGGCCGGTCTCACCATGGCCACTTTCACCAGCCCCGGTTTGGGAACGGATACGGATTCCACCTCGCCTATGAGAATTCCGGCGGGGTAAAGGCTTCCCATACCCGACGTGACCACTTTGTCTCCCGGCTTAACCTCCGCCTCGCGGGAGAAGAACTGCATGGAAAGAAAAGGCCTTGACGAACCGCCCGAAACTATGCCATGGTCCCTGGAATCCGCCACAACCGCTCCCACGCTTGACTCAGGATCGGTCAGGAGGAGCACGACGGACCAGTCGTCTGCCACGGATATGACTCGCCCTACCAGGCCGCTCCTGGAGATAACCGGCGCATTGGGGTATACTCCCTGCCTTTTTCCAACGGACACGACAAGGGTAGAAAACCACTTGCTGGGCGTTCTTCCTGTCACCCTGGCCGCAACATACTTTTCCGTGGTTTGCTCCTGGAAATCCAGAAGATTCTTCAACCTGCTCACTTCAGCTTCGAGCTCGTTGACCTTGGCTTCGAGACTGTCGATGACGGAAAGCTCCTGCTTGAGTCTCTTGTTTTCCTCGAAGAGCTTTTGCTTTGAAGAAAAACCCGAGATCAGTGATTCGCCCCAGGAGTAAGCAGCACCAAAGGCCAGGGAAACCCGGCTCACCAAGGAGAGCCATACCCGCTCCCAAAAGGATAACCCCTGACGCGGACGGCCGGTAACGTTCATCAAAGAAACCGACGCTAGTACCGCCGCCAGGCAAAGGGCTATCGATTTGTAGGGAAGAGACCGCCTCACTCTTCCTCCCCTTCCCCTCTCCTGAACGCGTCTATATCACTGCGAGCCACCGCCGGGAGGGCCGATTTTCTCTGCAATCCGGTCGACCCCGGGACTTTTTAAGACTTCTTTGCCGAGGTAAGAACACGCTTTAATGTGTCTAACTCATCCAGGATCTTGCCAGCGCCCCTGACGACAGCGTAAAGGGGCTCGTCCACCAGATGAACGGGCATGCCCGTCTCGTGACTAATCCGTTTATCCAGTCCCTTCAGCATGGAGCTGCCACCGGTCAACATTATTCCTCTATCCATCACGTCAGCGGCGAGCTCGGGAGGCGTATTCTCCAGGGTTTCCCTGATAGCTTCGACTATCGCCGCCACGGGCTCGGCGAGGGCCTTTCTGACCTCGGAGGACGTCACCGATATCGTCCTGGGAAGACCCGATACCAGGTCCCTTCCCCGCACTTCCATGCTCTCTTCTTCTCCGATGTCGAACGCTGTTCCTATCCTTATCTTCACTTCTTCCGCAGTGCGCTCACCCACCAAGAGGTTGTAGGCCCTCTTGATATAACCGGCGATAGCCTCGTCCATCTCGTCACCGGCGACCCGGATCGATTTGGACGTCACGATTCCTCCCAGAGATATTACGGCAACCTCGCAGGTACCGCCGCCGATATCCACGATCAGGTTGCCGGTGGGTTCGTTCACGGGGAGTCCCGAGCCAATAGCTGCAGCCATCGGCTCTTCTACCGTATAAGCCTCCCGTGCTCCGGCCTGAACTGCGGCATCTAGCACCGCTCTTCTCTCCACTTCGGTGCAGCCCGAAGGTACGGCTACGATCACCCGGGGTTTGAGGAGCCCTCGCTTATAAGCTTTACGAATGAAGTACCTGAGCATTGTCTGAGTGATATCGAAGTCTGCGATGACCCCGTCCTTCATCGGCCTTATGGCGATGATGTTCCCGGGAGTACGGCCTATCATCTTCTTCGCCTCGGAGCCCACCGCCAGGACTTCCTTGGTTTCCGAGTGGATAGCAACGACCGAGGGCTCCATCAGGACGATCCCTTTCCCCCTAACATGAACCAGGGTGTTGGCCGTCCCCAGGTCTATTCCCATGTCCCGGGTCAGGTAGTTCGTAAGACCCTGCACCGTAGCCACTTCTCCCTTCCCTTGCCGAGTAGTTTACGTTTCTATATGCCTCTAACCGGATAACGCCGGTAACCCGCTCTCGCGCAGGCTTGAGTACCGGCCCTTTCCGATGATTACGTGATCCAACACTGTGATCCCCAGAAGCTTCCCCCCTTCCGAGAGCCTCCTGGTGATCTCCAGATCCTCACTGCTGGGAGTAGGATCTCCCGAGGGGTGGTTATGCACCAAGATGACCGACGCTGCGCTTCTCTTTATACAGTTCTTAAATATTTCCCTCGGGTGAACTATGGTCGAGTCGAGGCATCCAACGGAAACCACCTCGCGCCTGAGTACCTGGTTTCTGGCGTTGAGCATCAATATACAAAAGTGCTCTCTGTCCAAGGATTCCATGTCCCCTCTGACCAATCTGTAAACGTCCATCGCATTTCTCACGCAGACCGGCGGCTCCTCAATACCCCCACTAAGACGCCTCCCGAGTTCCACGGCGGCCTTTATGCGGGCAGCTTTGGCCGGGCCGAGACCCCGTACCCGGATGAGCTCCTCTACGGAACTCTCCACCAGGAGTTTCAGCCCCGAACCGTACTCCTCTTCTCCCGCAGCCAGAACCCGCTTGGCCTGGTCGACCGCAGTCTCACCGGCGCTCCCCGAGCCCAGGAGGATCGCAACCACTTCCGCATCGGAAAGCGCTGCCGGCCCAATCCGGATTAGCCGCTCCCGAGGCCTCTCCGCATCGGGCCAGTCCTTTATCGTTAACCTGTCCTTCATCGGTTGAACAACGACCTATCTCCCTCGTCCGGCGCCCTTTGCCACCCCAGGAAAAAGCGAAACCTACCTCCCGAGCCACAACAATAAGAGGAGGACCACTATTCCACCCAGCACGTTGAGATGGAGGCTGAACCCTAACGTAATCGCGAGAACATTGAGGTCCAGGGTAAACGGAGGCACGACCCCGACCCTAAATCCTTTTGCCAGAATGGCCAGGTTAGGCCAGGTATTGCCCACGATTTCCCCGATGATACTGCCCACGATCGCCCCCGCCGTCAGCAATAAGACTAACAGCCATAGTCGCGAATTCCGTCTCATGTTATTGCCTCCTAAAGTATACCATATACTACTCATTCCGGAACATACGGCGAGGGACTACCCTCACCTCTCCAGCTTGACTTTATCCTTTAGATTCGGCGTCATCTCAATGCTCCCGTCCGCCTTTACGAAGATAGCTCCCACTCCGGGAAACGCAGACAGGATTTCTTTTCCTTTATCGACGCCCACTACAAACAGGGTCGTTGACAGGCCGTCACAGTCGGTAGACGATACTCCTATCACGGTGGTTCCTTTGAGATTCTTCGCAGGGTATCCCGTCTTTGGGTCCAGAATGTGGTGGTACCGCACGCCGTTGACCTCAAAATATCTTTGATAATCGCCGGAGCTTACTACGGAAATGTCCGTCCCAGTGAAAATCCCGAGGTATGTCTCGGTTCCCGAGGGATCTGCCAGGGGATCCGTAATCCCGACCCGCCAAAGGGTCTCTCCCGGCTTTTTTCCGCTCACGTAAACATTTCCGCCGGCGTTGATCAAAAAGGAATTGACCCCGTTCTTCCGTAGCACCGATACGGCTTTGTCCACAGCGTACCCCTTAGCTATTGCGCCGAGGTCGAGGCCCATACCGGGAACCTCCAGGAATATCGTAGAGTTCTCCCGGTCCACCAGTACCTTCCTGTAATCCACCAGGGCAAGTGCATTGCGGATGTCCTCTTCCTCTGGGACCCTCGGGTTTTCGGCACCCACATTCCAGAGTTTCGCTAGCGGCAGCACAGTGGGGTCAAAAGCCCCACCGGAAATACGGGCGAAGTAGAGCGCGCGATCCACAACCTCGAGGGTATCCGAACTCACCTTCACGGGCGCCCTGCCGGCGTTGGAGTTCACTTTGGATATTTCGGAGTTTGGATCATAGGCGTTCAAGAGATTGTGTAGGCGGCGGAATTCGTCGAAGGCCTGGTTCACAGCCTTTTTTGCGTTCTTTCCGTAGGCGCGGATTTCGATCAGTGTATCGAATAGACCCAGTTCTTCGCGGGATACCGGCTCTTCGGAGTGGCGACAACCCGAGGAAAGAGCTCCCGCCAACAGGACGACGAGTGCCGGAACGGCGGCGAACATGCGGAAACGGGAAAAACGCGCCGGTAGCCCCCTCACAAAATTCCTGCGGCGATCTCTGCAATCCCTGAGCAACGTGCTTCTTCCCCTTCGCCCATGACAGCTTCGCGACATCTGACACCTTAGTTTATCAGTATTTAAGTGTGGATACAATGACGCCCGCCGTAAAAACCCCTGCTTACGACGGGCGTCACGAACCCATTAAAGTGTCCCCTGAACTTGCCAGTATTACCGCTCGGTTGTCAGGATACGGCTTTCTCCTCCCTCACCTTGTACGAAACGATGGTCTTCACAGGGCATTTGGACACGCAAATCTCACAGTTATCGCACAGCGAGTAGTCGATCCGGGCAAGGGTGCCCCTATCCGTGGAAATCGCCTTGAGTGGGCACGCTCTCACACAAGCCTGGCAAGCTATGCAGCCCAGCTTGCAGTACTTCCGGACCTGCGGACCTTTGTCGTAAGACCGGCAGAGGATATGAACCTGCTTGTCCGCTGGGACCAGTTCGATGATCTTTCTCGGGCAGGCCTTGACACACGCGCCACAACCCGTGCACTTTTCCCTGATGACTACAGGTATCCCCTGAGGGCTCATGTACATTGCCCCGAACTTGCAAGCTTTCACGCAGCTTCCCAGACCAAGGCAGCCGTACGGGCATCCTTTGACACCGCCAAGCTGGTCCAGCGCCCGGCAGTCTTCGATTCCGACGTATTCGGCCTTTTTCTCAGCCACATCCAGGGAACCCTGGCAGTAAACCACGGCTACCTTAGCCGCTACCGCCAGGGCCTGCACCCCCATTATCTCGGCCACCTTCTCGGCAACGGCGTTTCCCCCGACGGTGCACGCGTTAACAGGAGCCTGCCCCCCCACGATAGCTGCAGCCAGCCCCGAGCATCCGGGAAAGCCGCACCCGCCGCAGTTGGCCCCCGGAAGAACTTCGATTATCTTGGATATCCTAGGGTCCTGCTCCACTCTGAACTTCCTCGCGGCTACCCCCAAGAGAACCCCGAAGGCCAGTCCGCTTATCCCCAGCGTCAGAATAGCTTCGATCATAGTGCTTCACCTCTGAACCGTTTCTCGTTCTCAGCGGAATACCGCCTTGAAAAGGTTCTGGAATCCGAGGAACGCCAGGGACATGAGCCCTGTGGAAACCAGAGCGAGCGGAAATCCCTCGAGAGTTTTGGGAATGTCCATCAGCCGCCATCTCTCGCGAATGCCCGCGAAGATGATTATGGCGAGGCTCCATCCCAGCGCACCCGCAAGGCCGTTCAGGGTGGACAGAAAGATGCCGTACGAATGTCTCACGTTAAGCATGGTCACTCCCAGAACGGCGCAGTTCGTCGTTATTAGCGGAAGGTAGATGCCGAGGGCTTTGTACAGACCGGGCGCCGCCTTTTTCATGAATATCTCGACTAACTGGACAAATGAGGCGATAACTAGAATGTAGGCGATGGTCCTGAGATAGCCGAGACCCAGCGGCGCCAGCACGTAGATCTCAAGGACCGACGTGACCGCAGAAGCCATGGTCATGACGAAGATCACCGCGCCCGACATCCCCAACGCTGTTTCCAGCTGCCTCGATACTCCCACGAAGGGACAGAGGCCGAGGTATTGCATGAACACGAAGTTGTTTATCAGCACCCCGCCTAAAATGATGGCGATTATCTCCAACGAGAACCCCTCCTCCCGTACTCCGAAAACCCAAATACCCCCCTAAACTGCCTGAGCTTTCGCCTTGCGCTCCCGCCGGGCCAGGAGGACGTTGAGGACCGCCATGAGCAGTCCGAGACAGATGAAGCCTCCTGGAGGGGTCAACATGACCGCCGCCGGTTCAAAAAAGGGAGCTGCCGGGAAGCGGAAGCTTCCCACGGTTATTTGGCCGGTTCCGAGGAATTCCCTTATACCCGATATGAGGATGAGGTTTAAGGTATATCCGGCTCCTATCCCCAGTCCGTCGGCGAAGGAATTCAGCACCGGCTGCTTAAAGGCAAAGGCCTCGGCTCTCGCGATGATAATGCAGTTCACCACGATAAGAGGCACGAATATCCCGAGAATCTCGTACATGGCCGGCAAGTACGCCCTCATAACCAGTTCGACGATGACCACGGGCGTGGCTATCAATATTACGAACACGGGAAGCCTGATTTCGTCGGGCGTAACCTTCCTCAGCAGGGAAACGAACACGTTGGCGAAGACCAGAACGAATATGACGCTCACACCCATCCAAAACCCGTTCACCACGCTGGTGGTCACCGCCAGGGTCGGGCACATTCCGATGACCAGCCGGAACGTGGGATTTTCCTCTATAAAACCCTTGATGAAATCGTAAAACACGCTTCTTCTCAAGACCCTCGCCTCGCTTTCATTAGAGAGCCTTTTCCTTCCGGGCTTCGCCCTTCCACCCGTAGTACCTGGGTACCACCACCCTGTCGATCAGCGGCGTCACCAGGTTCATGAGGAGAATCGAGTACGAAACCCCTTCGGGGTACCCACCCCACAGCCTGATCAGGACCGTTATAGCTCCGCAGCCTATACCCATCAAAAGCCTTCCTTTAGCCGTCACCGGGCTCGTAACGTAATCGGTAGC
Organism: Candidatus Fermentithermobacillaceae bacterium; assembly: GCA_012842495.1. Lineage (GTDB taxonomy): Bacteria > Bacillota > Sulfobacillia > Fermentithermobacillales > DUSS01 > DUSS01. Next base: position 46,813 of record DUSS01000024.1, on the reverse strand, counting down.
CATAAAGAAGGCACCCAGGAAAAGCCCGCCCGAAAGGATGTGGTACACGGCGTTCCCCTGGAAGAAGGCACCAGGCTTTCCGAATACCCAGGTGAGGACAAACACGGTTCCTATGAAGCCCAAGGGGATCCTCGGGTCGATTACTTCCTTCCAGATCAGGTAGATGCCTCCTATCAGGATGGCAATGATGCTCGTCTCGCCGAGACACCCGGCCCGATTCCCTAGGAGCATATCCCAAATCCCCGGCAGAGCCCCGCCGGACGCACCCTTGAGGACCGCGAGAGGCGTAGCCGAAGCTGCCGCATCTACGCCCCCGAAGAACCCGGGCGCTAACCAGTCCCTGGTCATGTGAAGGGGCCACGCCGCCATCAAAAACGCCCGACCGGCCAGAGCAGGGTTGACGAAGTTGCAACCCAGGCCGCCGAAAAGCTGCTTTGCGATCACAATCGCAAAAGCTGACCCTATCGCCGGCATCCACAAGGGCACTCCCGGGGGCATGTTCATGGCCAGGAGTATCCCGGTGATTACAGCGGAATAGTCTTTTATGGTAACCTCCCGCTTGACTGCCTTCTCGTAGACGGCCTCGGAAATCACCGCCGACGACACCGAAGTCAAGATGATGGCAAGAGCTTTCCATCCGAAAAACACCACGGAAGCTACAACCGCGGGCATTAGAGCCATAACTACGTCGAGCATGAGAGCGGGTACTGTTTTACCCGTCTTCCAGTGGGGCGACGGCGACACCACCAACCGTTCCGTCATATATCGCTACCTCCGTCCCTGAGCTCTCAAGAGATCTTTTCGCTCCCGGTTGCGTTCAACCGGAAACCTTTTGCGCCCGGGCCCTGCGCTCTTCCATGATGGCCTGTTTGGCCAGCCTGATGGATTGGACCAAAGGCCGCCGGGAAGGACACCTGTAGGCGCATACGCCGCATTCGCAGCAGTCGAGAGCCCTGTATTTTTCAGCTTCTTCGTACATGCCCCTATCCGAGTACGCCGCTATCCATACGGGCAGGAGTCTCAACGGACAGGAATCCACGCAGCGCCCGCACCGGATGCACGGAAGCGGCTTATCTAGGTTTACTTCGTCTTTAGTCATCACGACGATGCCGGTAGTACCCTTGAGCACGGGCACATCCGTCCGGGGAAGGGATATTCCCATCATCGGGCCTCCCATTATGACCTTGCCGGGTTCACCGGTGTACCCACCTGCCTTCTCGATCAAGAACGAAACCGGTGTCCCCAAAAGAACCCGGAAATTAGAAGGCGACCCAACGGCGCCGGTCACCGTGACGACTCTATCCACGAGAGGCATGCCCGTTCGGATGGCCTTTGCCAGAGAGTACGCAGTACCTACGTTCGAAACGACGACACCCACATCGAAAGGCAGTCCCGGAGGGGGAGGAACCTCTCGTCCCAGAACTACCTGGATCAGCTGCTTTTCGCCGCCCTGCGGGTATCTGGTTTTCAAGATGCAAAGTTCGATGCCGGACTTTCCCGAAATGGCTCTTTCCATGGCCATGATAGCTTCGGGCTTGTTGTCTTCGATACAAACGATCCCCCTGGGAGCACCGACCGCCTTCATCATGGCCCTGAACCCGAATACTATTTCATCCGCTTCTTCCACCATGAGCCTGGCGTCACAGGTGAGGTAAGGCTCGCATTCCGCACCGTTTAAAAGGTAAACGTCGATGGGCTTGTCCTTCGGGGGAGAAAGCTTAACCGCGGTCGGAAAAGCTGCCCCTCCCAACCCGACGAGACCGGCGTTTCTCGCGATCTTGACGATGTCTTCCGGAGATAAGGTGGATATATCGTCAGACCCTGGAGCTATACCTTCCCATATCTCGCCCTTGCCGTCAGGCTCGATCACCACCGCCGTTGACGGCTTCGCGAGAATGGGATGATACCGGTCTTCTACAGCTTTTACAGTCCCGGAAGTAGAAGCGTGAACCGAAGCCGAAACGAAAGATTGTGCCTCTCCCACGACCTGGCCCGCCAGCACATGGTCTCCCGCTTTTACCACGGGTTTTGCCGGAGCCCCGGTGTGCTGTGACATGAACAGAACTATCTCTGGCGGAATGCCTGCAAACTCCACAGGTTTCCCGGAAGAGATTTTCCTGTCGTCGAGATGGACCCCTCCCGACAATGCTCTCGTCCTTAACACCAGCACCACCTCGTATGAATCCGTATGCTACCGCTGACCGGATAACCTCACCGACCGTTCAACCTTAACCCAGATCCCCCGATCAGAGTTCAAAACTTAACCCCTGCATAGCAGGGGCGCACACACTTTAGATTGTATTCTCAAGATACATAACTGGTCAACCGGGCCAGCTCCAACCGAAAAACACTGCTGGCTCACACTTAAACCGTACACTGCCGGTTCCTACAGTGGACAGCGCAACTTGCCGGCTGTCACAGGGGATACACCGCTGCATCAGGACAAGCCCCTGGCTCCGCGCTGACCTCCTTCTGCCGCCAGGTCATTTGCCGAAGCTTGCCAGAATGTCCACGAGCTTCATGAACTCCGTCATGGCTTCGGGTCCTTTCGAAGCATCCCCGCCGTAGACGGCCTCGGCGCCGGCGAGAGCTTTCGACAGCGACTCGAGGGCGGCCACGCAGGCAGAATGGGTGCTCTTCAGGCTTTCCGGGGGCTCGACCGCTTTCAAAGCTTCCAGGGCCGAAGCTACGTCTCTGGCAGGGGATCTTACGTCCACCGGGGCAGTCTTCAGGTAATACGAATCCCAGAAGCCGAGGAGCGCATGTAGCGCCGGACCGGCCTTTTTTACCGCGGCATCTAGCGCGGACACGTACTTCTTGTCACCCGCGACCCGCACCTGGACGGCCGGGACTTCGAGGGCACCGATGTAAAGCTTGTCTTCTGCGGGAATGACTGTCCCAGATATTTTCGCCATCACGCCCTCGGCCATCTTGTCCGCCGCCTGCCTGGACGCCAGAACTCCGCAGTAGACCTTATGAAGGGGGTCCGGCGCCATAACATAAGCCGGCACACCCTTTCCAAGACACGCCTGGGCGAGTTTTGTGGCATTATCCTTGCTGGAGAAGGCACCCACCTGAATCCTGTAGACCGTGAATGCATCCAGGGATATCGTCGCCGTCACGGTCTCGGACCCAGACCCAGCCTTGTTTTCCCCGGGAAGACCGCTGACAGGCGCACCGGGAGGTCTGGATAGGATGGACGAAAGGACGAACCTTCCCAGAAGATAGCCGGCGCCCACCAGGGCCACAGCGACGAGGACGAAGACGAACAATGCCGAAAGACGCGACGAAATCCCTTTCGGTCTCGACATTCGGGTTCTACGCATGTCAAACCCTCCTTTCGGGCGTCTTTAGACCGTACCGGGGCTTTTCTTCGGCGAGTTTCTCTCCGGTTGGAAGGTGGAAGGTGAATCTCGGCTCGGGCCTGGAATCTATCTTTGGAACCAGGACGAACGCCCTCGGGGTTGTCATGGCCATCGTTACAAACTCCCCCGGCCCGGGAGTTCTGAAGCTGAGGATTACCCGGATCTCCCGGTCCCGAAGGAGTACGGCGTGAATCTTGATCCCGTGCCCTCCTGTAGGGCAAAGCCCTTGATGGATCGCAACCAGGTAGTTCCTTTCGAAATTCACCGCGGGTTTGTAAGAAGTCGCGCCATAGGTTAGTTTCAGCGATTCTTCGTCACCGAATACCATGAACATCCTTCGTTCCAGGAGTTCGGGCCAGGGTTGGATTTCGAGATCCACCTGTAGCCATTGGAGTTCCCGCGGTCCGGCCAAAGGTATCTCCCCCGATACGTCTCTAAATGCTATTCGTCCTCGTCCAAAAGAATGCCAAGCTTCTCCCTGAGTAGCATCCTGGCGGCGCCCACGAGGTAAAGGGAACCCCAAATCAGCACCGCGTCTTCGGAAGAAGCCCGCTGGAGCGAGAGTTCCAGAGCATCTTTCACGTTTCCTGCCACCGTCACGTCGGAACAGTACTTTGAAGCTTCCTCCGCCAGCACACCCGCATCGAGAGCTCTTTCGGATACCGGGGATGTTGCCACTACCACATCGCAGAAATGTAACACCTGGGACAACACCTGCCGGTAGTCCTTGTCTTTCAACATTCCCACGACGGAAATAAGCTTCCGCCGGGGAATAAGCGGCAGCGAGCGGACCAGGGCAGCCGCCCCTCCCGGATTGTGCGCCCCGTCCAGGATAACCAGGGGCCTTTCAGCTACAACCTCGAGTCTTCCCGGCCACCTGGTGCGGGCAATCCCAGCTTTGATGGTCTCCCAGCCGATCTCGGCCCCTGACTCGGTCAAAATCCGGGCGACAGCTACGGCCGTCGCCGCGTTGACAGCCTGATGTGGGCCAGCTAGCGGAACGAAGAGGCGCCCGAGTTCAGTCCGCCCGGCCACGACTTGAATCTCCTGACCGCGGATGGACTCGGCTTCCACCCGCCACGATATGTCTTCTCCCACCAGCATGACCCTGCACCCAAGCGCACGCGCTCTATCGAGGATTACCGCGAGCGCCTCGGGCGGCTGCGGTGCCACCACCACCGGAACGCCGGGCTTTATGATTCCAGCTTTTTCGAAAGCTATCTCGCCCAGGGTGTTCCCAAGTCTGTCCGTGTGGTCAAGTGAGACCGGCGTTATAACCGAAACCGCCGGGGTTACCACGTTGGTCGCGTCGAACCTGCCGCCGAGACCCACTTCGAGGGATACCCAATCGCATCCGGATTCCTTGAAATATAGAAACGCCATTGCCGTCACTATTTCGAACTCGGTAGGATGAGGATAGCCTGCGCTCATCATCCTTTCAACCTGAGCTTTTACCCGGGGGACGAGCTCGGCTACCTCTTCCTTGCCGATCTTCCTCCCACCCAGGCGAATCCGTTCCCGGAAATCCTCCAGGTGCGGCGAAGTATAAGTCCCCGTTCGATACCCGGCCTCCTTGAGGATGGAGGCCACCATCGCCGTGACGGAACCCTTCCCGTTTGTGCCGGCGACGTGCACAAACCGTCCTGAATCCTGCGGTCTCCCGAGGAGGTCCAGAAGTACACTTATCCGCTCCAGGCCCAGTTGGGATCCAAACCTGTACGTCGAATGAATCCAGTTGAGCGCTTCTTCGTAGTCCACGTTCCTTGCTCCTTCTGTATAAACCCGTATCTACCGGTGTCTATCCAACCCACGTCATCCTAACCCGTGTGCGGTCCGCCACCTGGGCCGGAGCCCTGCCCATTCTGACCTTCGCCGGAGGCAGGGATCTCCGCGCCCAGCGCCTTTAGACGTTCCTCCAGCCTGGCCAGCTTTTCCTGGAGATCTTCAAGTTTAGCTCTCTCTTTCTCGACGACCTCGACGGGCGCCTTTTCCAGGAAAGTGCTGTCGGACAGTTTCGTCCGGGAGCGCTGGATCTCGGAAGAAATCGACTTCACCTGCTTATTAAGACGAGAGATCTCCTTTTCGAGGTCCACGATTCCGGCCAGGGGCAGGTAAACCTCTGCACCCGAGATGACAGCGGCCAGCGCCTGACGGGGCCGGTCTTTGCCGAGTTCGAGGGGATTTGCCCAGGCCAGCCGCTTTATATAGGGAAGGAGGGGCTCCCATTTGGCGGGATCGCCGACGAGCACCACTCTGACTTCCTTACCGGTGGGGACGGAGACCTCGGCCCTGAGATTCCGGATGGCCCTCGTCGCTTCTATCATCATCGAGATGGACGCCTCAGCTTCTTCGTACCCGGGGAACTCCCCTTTCTCAGGATAAGGGGCCACCATGATGCTCTCCGCTACTGTTCGAGTTTCACCGGGCTCGCAGGCCCCTTTATCCGCTGCAGCGTCGGCAGGTCGCGGCAGAGCTTGCCAGATCTCCTCGGTGATGAAGGGGATGAACGGGTGCAATAGCCTGAGAGAGGTCTCCAGCGTCTTCCAGAGAATATACCTGGTTTCTTCTGACGCCTCCGGATCCTTTAGACTCGCCTTGGAGATCTCGATGTACCAGTCGCAGAACTCGTCCCAAACGAAGGTAGTTATGATATCGATAGCTTCGCCCGGTTCGAACCTCTCCATAGCGTCTATGACCCGGTCGATTGTATGGGAAAGTCGCGATAAAATCCACTTACCTTCGAGGGTCCGTGGAGAAACCGGCTCCGCTGGCGGAGACCAGCCCGTGATGTTCATGAGGATGAACCGGGCAGCGTTCCACAGTTTGTTGCAGAAGTTCCGCGACCCTTCTACCTTTTCCCAGTAGAACCTCATGTCGTTACCCATCGTCACGCCCGAGGTCAACGATATTCTCAGGGCGTCAGCGCCGTACTTTTCCACCACCTCGAGGGGATCGACGCCGTTTCCCAGGGACTTGGACATCTTTCGCCCCAGCGCGTCCCTGACAAGTCCGTGGATGAGGACGTCTTTAAACGGTTCTCTTCCCGTGAATTCGAGGGAGGAGAAGATCATCCTCGCCACCCAGAAGAAGATGATGTCGTAGCCGGTCACCAGTATATCGGTGGGGAAGAAGTAGTCGAGGTCAGCCGTTTTCTCCGGCCAGCCCAGGGTGGAAAACGGCCACAGGGCCGAAGAAAACCACGTATCAAGCACGTCTTCGTCCTGTTTGACCTCTCCTCCGCATTCGGAACAACCGGACGGCGCCTCGCGGGCCACTATCACTTTCCCGCAGCTCTGGCAGTACCAAGCCGGTATCCGGTGACCCCACCAGAGCTGCCGGGATATGCACCAGTCCCTGACGTTCTCCATCCAATTCAGATATATCTTGGTGAACCGCTCGGGCACGAATCGCACGATCCCGTCCTTGACCACCTGGATGGCAGGACCCTTCAATGGCTCCATCTTCACGAACCACTGCTCGGAAATGAGCGGTTCGACCGGGGAGTCGCACCGGTGACATCTTCCCTGAGCGAACCTGTATGGCTCGGTCTTTACCAGGTAGCCGCCGGCTTCCAGGTCCCTTAGTACAGCTTTCCGGGCTTCGTACCTGTCAAGTCCGCGGTACTTTAAAGCTCCCTCTGTCATCTTGCCGTCGGTATCGATGACGGTCACGAAATCCAAGTTGTGCCGCCGGGCCATCTCGAAGTCATCGGGGTCGTGAGATGGGGTCACTTTGACGGCGCCGGTGCCGAAGTCCGGCTTGACCGCGTCGTCGGCGATGATGGGGAGGCGTCTTCCCACCAGCGGAAGAATGGCGAACCGTCCTATTAGGTTGCGGTACCTGCCATCGGCGGGATTCACGGCCACCGCTGTATCTCCCAGCATCGTCTCGGGCCGGGTGGTCGCCACCTGGATTTCGCCGCCGCCTTCCAGGGGATATCGCAGGTACCACAGGTGCCCATCGATCTCCTCGTGCTCGACCTCGATATCGGATATGACGGTGCGACAGCCAGGGCAGAAGTTCACCATGTATTTTCCCCTGTAGATGAGGCCCTTCTCGTATAAGCGCACAAAGACTTCGGTTACCGCGCGGGAGCACCCTTCGTCCATGGTAAAGCGCTCCCTTGACCAGTCACACGAAGCGCCGAGGCGCTTGAGCTGGTCGGTGATGATGTGACCATACTTCTCCTTCCAGGCCCACGCTCTCTCCAGGAATTTCTCCCGGCCCAGCTCCCACCTGGAGGTGCCCTCCTCTGCCAGCATCTCCTCGATCTTAGCGTGAGTGGCTATGGAGGCGTGGTCGGTTCCGGGCAACCATAGTGTTTCGTACCCCTGCATCCTTCTGTACCTGACAAACACGTCCTGAAGCGTAGTGTCCAGCGCGTGGCCCATGTGAAGCGCGCCAGTGACGTTGGGGGGCGGTATTACGATGGAAAAACGCTTCTTGCCCGGGTGGACGCGAGCTTTAAAGAACCCCTTCTCCAACCACCATTTATACCATTTGGTTTCAAACTCCGCCGGATCGTATGCGGTAGGCAACGAAGTTTTTTCCGCCATCGGACTCTCCCTTTCCTTGCTGAATTATCGTGATCAAATGACAAGGCCCCCTCGCAAGGACGAAGGGGCCGTTTTCGCGTTACCACCCTGCTTCCGGCCGCAAGCATCTATCCCGGTCCAGCCTTTCCGCCGCTCGGGCGTGTACACCGGGTAAACTGGCTGCCCGCGAATGGCAGAAGCCGGGACCCTCTGCTGCCGGCGCTCTCAGCTTTAACGGGCTCTGCCGTCCGGGCCTAGTTTCCCTCGCAACTGAGGAAGCCGGGTTCTATCTTCCCTTCCGGTACCCGCAGTCTTTCCGGGGCGGAGCCGGGATATAACGATAAAACCCCGATGACTCAGGATTTCAGCCCGGAACCTCGGGGGCGACCTTCGGCGGTCCTGCGCGGACGAGACTTCCACCAGCGCGTCCCGCTCTCTGACCGGCGTCTCCGCCTACTCCTCCCCGTCATCGATTGTGCCGTTTTCTCAGATTATACACGGGGTGCGTACGATGAGCAATCGCACCCCCTCCTGTCCGGCCCGGTCCTTCCGCTTGCCGGAATCCGTCCTAACTCCCGCACCTCGCGACATCCTCAGCTGCGATATCCATCAGAAGCAGCGGAGGGACGCCGTAGCGCGGCGAGAGTTTGACGACGCCCCGTCGTTTAAAGCCGCATTTGGTGTAGCATCTAATGGCTCGCTTATTGTCCTTATTTACTCTCAAGAATATCTTTTTCAAGGGCAAAGCCCGGAATATGCCGTCGACAAACAGGGTCACGGCCTCCTGGCCCAGACCCAAATCCCAAAGATTCTTCTCGCCGATGACTATCCTGAGTTCCCCCGTATGTAGCCTCCAGGAGATGTTCAGAAGCTCTACTTCCCCGATGAGCTCGCCCGAAAGCGTCTCTATAGCCATGCTCACTCTCGAGCCATTTCCGTTGAAGTACCAATCTCTTGCATCCCTCAGCCCGTCGAACTTCTTCCCGGACCACCTCACTATTTCATCGTCATTATCCCATTTCACGAAACTTTCCAGGTCTCCCGGCTTGACTGGTCGCACGCGAACGCGGCACCCCTCGACCGGGAAGTGCTTAGTCAGCTCCAATTCATCGTCACCCTCTGCTTTGTCCCTCCAGCTTTACCCTTGCTCTTGCCTATGTGAACAACCAGGGCGAGCATAATCTGCGCTCCCTGGGTCGGTGAACGGCTATTTCGATGCGCCGGATGACAAAACCTCCAGCGAACGGTGATGTAAATGTTACGTGAAAATGAAAGAGCTCCCTTCCGGGAGCTCTTTACTATTGCTCTTCTGGTACCCGGCCAGGGCCGGGTTTCCCTTAAACCTTTTGTTGCCTGGGGTCGACCCGATCTCCCTCGGGTCCCCGCTGGCTCACGCTATTCGCCGTGCGAGGATCCCCTCGGAACTAAGAAGGTGTTCGAGCCCGTAGCGCCTAAGAGCACATGCGAGGATGCTGTTGACGAGTTCGACATAGGTAAATCCGCCCTTCTCAGCGATCCTGGGGAAGTCAGAAAACCCCGGGGTCATTCCGGGAAGCGGGTTGACCTCCATCACGTTGGGGACACCCTTCCGGTCGAGCCTCATGTCGATCCTGGCCATGTCCCTGCACCCCAGAACCCGGTACGTCTTTAACGCCAGATCCTCTATTGTCCGTTTCAACTCATCGTCGATGGGAGCAGGGCACAGGTAGAACTCGTCCTGGTACCACTCGACTTTGAACTGCCTCGAGTACACCCTACCGTGTTCCGCAGGACACGGGTTGAAGTTGATCTCCATAATCGGAAGCACGAGCGGGCTCGTGTTACCGAGAATGCCTACGGTGAACTCCCGACCCGGCAGAAACTCCTCGACGAGGGCCGGCTGCTTGTACAACCTTGTCAGCCGGGATACCTCGCGCTCCAGGTCGGTAACACTGGATACAATGGAGTTGGAACCCACACCCATGCTCGAACCTTCGTGGAGAGGCTTGACGAAAAGGGGAAACTCCAGTCCCGTTACATCCACCGGTTCCCCGTTGTCGAAGACCTTAAAGGGAGCTGTGGGAATGCCGTGATACGCCAGCACCTTCTTGGCCAGGGCTTTATCGAGCGTGAGGGCAAGCGTGAGCACCCCGGAACCTGTGTAGGGGATCCCGAGCATTTCCAGGATCGCTGGGATGTGACTTTCGCGGGATTCACCTCTCAATCCCTCGCACATGTTGAAGACGATGTCCACCGGTTTTTCGAGGAGCCTGAGATAAGCAACATCGTTTCCTTCAATGAGAACTACTTCGTGGCCGCCGGCTCTCAGAGCCTCGGCCACCGCCATTACCGTGGTTTCCGAATCAAGTTCCGCACCAAGGTCCGGAGGTTCTCCGTCATCCGGAGGTTCCCCCTTCAGGTTGTACATCAGGCCGACAGTGGCCATGCTCCCATCGACTCCTCCTTCGATTGATGGTCAGGGGTATTATGGCACGGTGCCACAGAGGGGTCAATGAGAATTTTGGACCCATAGCCGGCTGACGCTTTAGCTCATGACCTGGGGCTGTTGGCTGACCTCCTGACCGGGAGGCATGTATTTCACCGGGCTTTCGGCGGCGTCGGCCAGCACATTCTCCAACACCTGGTCCATGTGGTCCACCAGAATGATCTGGACTTCTTTCCTGATGTGCTCGGGGATTTCTTCCACGTCCTTCTCATTCTGCGACGGAAGAACCACTCTGTAGATGCCCGCACGGTGAGCTGCCAGGACCTTCTCTTTGACACCTCCGACAGGGAGCACTCGACCTCTCAGGGTGATCTCCCCCGTCATGGCCAAGTCATGCCTCACAGCCCGCCCCGTCAGAGCCGACGCGATAGCTGAAGCCATCGTTATTCCTGCGGAAGGGCCGTCCTTGGGGATGGATCCTTCGGGAACGTGAACGTGAATGTCGTTGTGCTCGTAAAAGTCATCGTCGAGCCCAAGATCCCGGGACCGCGACCTGAGATAGCTCAACGCCGCCTGAGCTGACTCTTTCATCACGTCGCCGAGCTGCCCGGTAAGGATGAGATTGCCTTTGCCTTTCACTACCGAGACCTCGACCGCCATGACTTCTCCACCGGCCTCGGTCACGGCCAGCGCCAAAGCTACCCCGACCTGGTTTTCCCTTTCGATCTGCTCCCGGCGGAACCTCGGAATGCCCAGGTACTTCTTGAGGGATTTGGAAGTAATCAGCCTCTTCTTGGACTTCCCGCTCACGACGTCTTTAGCGGTTTTCCGGCAAATCGTCGCGATCTGCCTTTCCAGGTTCCTGACCCCGGCTTCCCTGGTGTAGGACCGTATCATTTCTCGAAAAGCTTCGTCGCGGATCACCAGGTTATCCTGGGTGAGCCCGTGCTCCTTCAGTTCTCTGGGGTACAAAAACCTTCTGGCTATTTCCATCTTCTCTTCCTCGGTGTAACCCGGGAGGTTGATAACCTCCATCCTGTCGACCAGCGCCCGGGGAATGGTGTGGACCACATTGGCCGTGGTGATGAACATCACCTGGGACAGGTCGAAGGGGATCTCGAGGTAGTGGTCGGAAAAGCTACAGTTCTGCTCGGGATCGAGAACTTCGAGGAGCGCTGCGGCGGGATCTCCGCGGAAATCCGAAGCCATTTTGTCCACTTCGTCCATGAGAAACACAGGATTCTTGGAACCGGCATTTTTCATCCCCTGGATGATCCTGCCGGGCAGAGCGCCCACGTACGTCCTGCGATGACCCCTGATTTCAGCTTCGTCCCTAACACCGCCGAGAGATATGCGAACGAACTTGCGTCCCAGCGCCCTGGCGATGGACTTAGCGAGGGAAGTCTTGCCTACCCCGGGCGGACCGACGAAGCACAGGATCGGGCCCTTGGGCTTTTCCACCAGCTGCCTTATGGCGAGATACTCGAGGATCCGTTCTTTAACCTCCGTCAGACCGTAATGGTCCTCGTCCAGTATCTTCTGGGCGAGGTTGAGATCGCGGCTGTCTTCGGTCACCGTCGTCCAGGGAAGAGAGAGAATCCAGTCGAGATAGGTCCGAACCACTACCGCTTCGGCCGCAGCGGAGGGCATTTTCTCCAGCCGGTCCACCTCGTGAAGGGCCTTGTCCGCCACTTCCTTGGGGAGTTTCGCCTCGGCTATTTTCTTTCTGTATTCCTCCGCCTCGGATAACTCGTCACCCGTGTCACCGAGCTCTTTTTGTATCGCTTTGAGCTGCTCTCTCAGCCAGTATTCCTTCTGGGTTCTTTCGATTTCTTTCTTAACGCGCATGTTGATCCGCTTTTCCAGAGACACAATCTCTATTTCCCTGGACATTATGTCGAGAACCTTCTCCACCCGCTCTCTCACGGGAACGCATTCGAGAATGGCCTGCTTGTCCTCGAGACCGACCCTGAGATGGGAAGCTATGAAGTCACACAGGTCGCCGGGGTCGCTGATAGTGGCGAGGGAAATCAACACTTCCGCCGGGACCTTTTTCACCCGGATATACTCCTCATAATGCTCAACCAGGGCTTTGACCAGTAGGTCCTTTTCCTTCTCCGTAACGGGAGCGCCCACCAGCTCTCTAACGGAAACCACGTTGGCGGGTTCCTTCGAAACACAAGCGGTGATTTCAACCCTGGTTTTCCCCTCCAGCATAACCCTCAGGTTTCCCGAGGCGGTGGCGGCAGCTTCTTTGATGAGCGCCAGGGTACCTACGGATTGCACTTCCTCAGGAGCGGGATCGAGAACCTCAGCGTTCTTCTGCGAGGATGCGACGATCAGGGAGTCACGGGAAAGCGCGATATTTATAGCCTCCTTAGATTTAGGACGGCCTATCTCCATAACCACGCTGGTCCTCGGAAAAAGGATCATATTTCTGAGAGGAAGCAAAGGGTACGATTTCATTTGAGGATCCGTCAACGAACTCACCTCCCCTTTCATGGGGACCACTTTCATGGTATTAAATCGAAATCGGTTATGACATGGCGAAGTCCAGCGTGTACAAGTACATTAGCTATTTCGATGCCAAAGGCGGATTTCCTTTAGGAATAGCGGCCTGGAAAAAGACCACGGAGCGGAAAGTAATGGATATGGGGGCATGAGCGTCCGAGCTATGGCTGGGACCCTGTCGAAGGCTACGGTGTCGCCGGAACCCCGTCAACTACCAGGGCAAGCGCTTCCTCCAGGGAGGAGACGGGTACTACGTCGATGCCGGCTGCCCTGGAAAACCGCTCCTGCCAGTTGTCCTTAGGTATGAGGACACGGTCCAGTCCTGCTTCCCGTCCCGCTCTGACCTTCTCCTCTATCCCACCGACCGGTCTCACCGCACCTGTGATGGAGATTTCCCCCGTCATGGCGGTGGATTTATCCAGAGGAACCCTCTTAATGGCCGAGTACATCGCCGCCGCTATCGCCAGCCCTGCCGACGGTCCGTCCACCGGCACCCCTCCTGGGAAGTTCACGTGAATGTCATGGGTAAAGGGGTTTGAGTCGGTAACCACCCGCAATGCGGTCCTGACGTTTTCCACCGAAGCGTAAACCATACTCTTCCGTCGCAACGTGCGACCGTGATGACCGAGCTCCTCCTCTTCGATAATCCCCGTGACCGTGATATCTCCTCGCGGGCCTGCTGCCGGAACCGCCTGAGCTTCTACGTCGATAACCGAGGCGAGACCGGGTCCTAACACCGCAAGACCCAGAGCTATACCTATCGCCGGAGCCCGCAAAGAGCTTTTCCTTTGCCTGGGAGTAAGCTGAGAAAAGGAGATAACCCATTCGACATCTTCCGAAGTCACGCTGGTTCTCCCCTCGGAGAGGGCCAGTCCGGCGGCGATCTCCAGCATGTTTACGACTTCCCTCCCGCTGGATGCATAATCTCTAAGAAGAAGCTTGGCGCCTTCTTCCAGGGAGACGCCGGCTTTCCTGGCAGCGATCTCCGAGATGCGGGCGATCTCGGCGGGTCCGAGAGCGCGGAAGAACACCTCGGCGCACCTGGACCTGAGTGCCTGGGAGATTTCCTCGGGCGGTCTTGTGGTAGCCGCAACCAGCCTGAAGTCGGCGGGCAGTCCGTTTTGAAAGATATCGTGGATGTAGGCGGGAATGGTCGAATCGTCCCGGGAGTAGTAGGCGCTTTCCAGAAACACCTTTCTGTCTTCGAGGACCTTCAGGAGCTTGTTCATCTGAACGGGATGGAGCTCTCCGATTTCGTCGATAAACAGTATTCCTCCGTGAGCTTTGGTCACCGCTCCGGGTTTGGGCTGAGGTATCCCGGCCAGACCCAGAGGTCCCGCACCCTGATAAATCGGGTCGTGAACGGACCCAATGAGGGGATCAGCTATACCTCGCTCATCGAAACGCAAGGTGGTGGCATCGATTTCCACGAAGGCGGCTTCCGGGCCGAAGGGCGAGGCAGGGTTCTTCTTGGCCTCCTCCAGCACCAGCCTGGCAGCGGTGGTTTTCCCTACACCTGGTGGCCCGTACATGATAACGTGCTGGGGGTTGGGTCCGCACAGACACGCTCGCAGCGCTCTGATTCCGTCCTCTTGGCCGACAACATCGGCGAAGGACGTAGATCTGATCTTCTCCGAAAGGGGTTCGGTGAGCTTGATTTGCCGGAGGTGCCTAAGCTTTTCCAGCTCCCTTTGGGCCTCTCTACCCACGGCTACGCGGGGAGTTTCTCTCACCTTTGTCGAATGGACAAGACATAGGACGAGTGCCGCAGCCAGGGCGAGCTGCAAATAAAAAACGCTATCCAACGCGACCACCCGGTGAAAGTTTGCGCCTCACCGGGTAGATTTATAGCCGGGTTCGAGGTCCGGAAAAGTCCGGCAGAAGCTCTTGCCGGACAAACCTTGAAGGGAGATTATGCGGTTTCTTCCTTCTTGCGCAGCTTCTTCTCGGCACTTATCAGGATGGGCGGCTCGCCTTTAAGGACGGTTTCCTTGGTTATGATGCACTTGGTCACATCGCGCCTGCTCGGCAAGTCGTACATGATGTCCAGCATTTTTTCCTCCAGAACCGCCCTCAGCCCGCGAGCCCCCGTTCCTCGCTTAATCGCTTCTTTCGCCACCGACCGGATGGCTTCATCGGTGAACTCCAGGCTCACCCCGTCCAGGGCAAACATCCTCTGATACTGCTTGATCAGGGCGTTTTTGGGCTCCACCAGGATTCGCACCAGGTCATCTTCGTTGAGAGCGTCAAACGTCACGATGACGGGGACGCGCCCGATGAACTCGGGGATCATCCCGAACTTCAACAGGTCCTGGGGGAGGATCTGGGACAGGATTTCACCTACGTTGTACTCGGTCCTGGGTCTGACTTCCGCCTTAAACCCCAGCACTTTCTGGCCGATTCTTGCCTGGATGATTTTCTCGATGGACTCAAAAGAACCGCCGCATATGAACAGGATATTTGTGGTATCGACCTGAATGAACTCCTGGTGAGGGTGCTTCCGACCCCCTTGCGGCGGGACGTTGGCCACCGTACCTTCCAGTATTTTGAGGAGAGCTTGCTGGACACCCTCGCCAGACACATCCCTGGTTATGGATGGATTTTCTGATTTCCTGGCTATCTTGTCTATCTCATCGATATAGACGATGCCCTTTTCTGCCTTCTCGATATCGTAGTCGGCCGCCTGAACCAGCCTGAGAAGGATGTTCTCCACGTCCTCCCCGACATAACCCGCTTCCGTCAGCGTCGTCGCATCCGCGATGGCGAACGGGACCTTCAGGAATCTCGCCAGGGTTTCGGCAAGGTAGGTCTTGCCGCTGCCGGTGGGCCCCAGCATCAGAATGTTGGATTTCTGGATCTCCACATCGTCAAAGTGACCGGCCCTGGCGATTCGCTTGTAGTGATTGTACACGGCTACGGAGAGGATCTTCTTCGCCCGCTCCTGGCCGATGACATACTGGTCAAGGTAAGCTTTGATCTCTGCGGGTTTCGGTAGATCCCGGACTTCGAGTTCAGCTTCTTCAGCCAGCTCTTCCCCGATGATTTCCGAACAGAGTTCGATACACTCGTCGCAAATGTAAACACCGGGCCCGGCTATGAGTCGCCTTACCTGGTCCTGATACTTACCGCAAAATGAGCACTTCAGGCCCTTTTGTTCTTCGAACTTAAACATGTTTCCACCCCGTTTGTGATGAAGCCCGGTTATACTTACTCACCCGCTAGCCGTCTATTCCTTCGCCTTGGCCAGCGGCTGAAGAATCGCATCGACAAGCCCGTACGCTTTCGCTTCTTCAGCGTTCATCCAAAAATCCCTTTCGGTATCTTTTTCTATTTTTTCAATAGGCTGGCCTGTGTGTTTGGCCAGAATCCTGTTGATGAGCTCTTTGGTCCGGAGTATCTCTTTAGCCGCGATCTGAACCTCGGTGGCCTGCCCCTGCACACCTCCAAGAGGCTGATGAATCAGGGTCTTGGAGTTAGGCAGGCAGAACCTGCGACCTTTGGTTCCTCCGGCCAGAACGACCGCAGCTATGCTCGCCGCTAGTCCCACGCAAATGGTGGAAACCGGCGGGCGAATGTGCTGGATGGTGTCGTATATTGCCAGACCTGCAGTAACCGAACCCCCAGGGGAGTTGATGTACAACGATATCTCTTTGTCCGGGTCTTCCGCTTGGAGGAAAAGAAGCTGGGCCACGACCAGGTTGCCCACCTGGTCATCCACGGGGGTCCCGAGGAAGATAATCCGGTCCTTGAGCAGCCTCGAGTAGATATCGTAAGCTCTCTCCCCCCGACCTGTTTGCTCTATGACCATAGGAATGAGATAACTCATCTCTTTCCCCTCCCCGGCTCTACATCATTTCTTATTCCTTGTTATTGAAGGCCTTTTGTCCAGGTTCCGCTTGATCTTCCATCCCGGTTCAGCTTTTTACGCCTTGGCCCGGTTCCTGACCAATTTGTTCCCCTGCCGTCTGTAACGGCCCCTGCTCTTCTGCATGTCCTGTCTCTAACCGCCCTTGTACCTCACCGGCTTCGCCGGCACCTTTATCTTCAACTGCCTCGGGCTTCACAGCGACTTCGGGAACGGGCTTGCCTGCCCTTTCCGCCGCCTCCAGTGCTATCTTCCTCAAAGTTTTAGACCGGGTCAACTCTCTCTTGATCCCGTCCATAACACCTCGCATTTCCAAAGTAGCCTTTACGGTATCTTCATCCCTGCCGGCGTCTTTAGCGATGCCGGATACCACCGCATTCACCTGGTCCTCGCCGGCCTGAATACCTTCGTTTTCAGCGATGGCATCCAGGATGAGCTCGAGTTTAATCTGCCTCTTCGCTCTCTCTTTCAAATCTGAGACTATTGTTTCCCACGTCAAGCCCGTCCGTCTTAAGTAATCTTCTGGCTTGACTCCCATCTTCTCAAGGTCGCGAAGGAAATCGTCCAGAAGAGTCCTGGTGCGATTCTCGATCATGACATCCGGTATTTCCACCGAGCCTTTTTCTAAGAGGGCATCCTCCACCTTTTCGGTGTGAGCTCTCCATGCACGCTCGAGTTTTTGCGACTTGATGAAGGACTCCATGTCCTTTTCCATTTCTTCCATTGAAGGCTTGCCCACTTCTCTCAAGAACTCTTCGTCCGTGGGCATGTGCTTCGAATAAGCCTCGAGGACTACCACCTGGAACCTGGCTTCCACAGTCCTGGTTTCACCTTCCGGGGTGACTGCTTCGCCGCTGCATTCGGCGTTTTCTAGTCCGGCACCCTGGGGTTTGCCTTCGGATTTGGCGGCCCCGGGCTCCTTACCGGGGCCGGTTCCTCCACCAGCCGGCTGGACCCCGGTCTTTTCTTCCGGCTTTGTCGCCCTCACCACGTATTTGCCGGTGAATTCCCGGGATTCGCCCTTCTTCATCCCGACCAGTGTTGCTGCAAGACCCGGTATGAGCGGATGCTCTTCGGAACCGGCCTTAACAAGCTCAAAGTCTCGATCCAACTCGACAGAGACCTCGCCTCCCTCGAGCCCTTTAACGTGAACCCGCGCATACTCCCCTTCCTTTAGAGGCCGATCCGCCGGCAGGATATCGAGGTGAGCGAGGCTTTCCCTAGTTCTCTTGATTCCCTCCTCCACTTCATCCCGGCTGACGCTGATTTCCGGAAACGGAATTGCCAAGGACTTATAGTCGCCCGGTTGAGCTTTTGGGCGCACGGGCACGAGTGCTTTAAAACGAAGGGGTTCGCCCGGTTCGAAAGTTATGTCTTTGAACTCAGGTTCTCCCACCACGTCAAGGCACAGCTCTTGCCTGGCTCTCTCGTAAAGCTCCGGTACGGCATACCTCTCCGCTTCCTCGCAAAGAGCACGCTTGCCCACATGCCGTTCCAGGATATGCCTGGGTGCCTTGCCTCTCCGCCATCCAGGCACATCCACCCTCTTCACAAGACGCCGGTAAGCTTTATCGAGAGCTTCGCTTACGAATTCCGGCGTTTCTTCCACCGCGATCTCCACCAGCGATCCTGGCATCTCTTGCTTTGAAACGTTCACGAAAACCCCTCCGTTCGACGTACCGGCTTCCGCATGAAAGTTATCGTCACCGGTCTTGTACGGTGCCTACGGTGCTGGGAAGGGAATCCCGTACAGCGGCACACCAATGAACATACACCAAAACCCGGGCAATATGAAATCACTTTCTCTGACAAACATGCCCCTAGACATAGAAAAAAGCGGCTAAGCCGCTTAGCTGGTGCGAGGGAGGGGATTTGAACCCCTACGCCTTGCGGCACTGGATCCTAAGTCCAGCTCGTCTGCCAGTTCCGACACCCTCGCACTGCCTTACAAATGTAACGCCCTTTTGTAACGCCCTTTTGTCGGTACCACCCGCAACAGCACCGGATATGCCTCTCGCGTGCCCCGACCTTTTCCATGAATTCAGGGCAGGGATTTGGTTAGGATGGTATTTTCCCTCGACTCTTCCCAACACTATAAATGCGAACTTGCGGAACATCAAAATAAAGAACTGGTGGGCCATGATGGGATCGAACCATCGACTCCCCGCTTAAAAGGCGGGTGCTCTACCACTGAGCTAATGGCCCACACTGGCTGGGGCGGCAGGATTCGAACCTGCGAATGTCAGCTCCAAAGGCTGATGCCTTTCCGCTTGGCGACGCCCCATCGTGGTGCGCCCGGCAGGACTCGAACCTGCAACCTTCAGATCCGAAGTCTGCAGCTCTATCCAGATTGAGCTACGGGCGCCTTCCGGATCAGGCAATACGAGCTCCACAAGGGAGCTCTCACAAGACTTATCAAAAAAGTTGGGGTGAATGAGGGGACTTGAACCCCCGACCTCCAGGGCCACAACCTGGCGCTCTAGCCGACTGAGCTACATCCACCACTTTGTCCCGTTTATTGGTGCGCCTGGCAGGATTCGAACCTGCGACTCCCTGCTTAGAAGGCAGGTGCTCTATCCCCTGAGCTACAGGCGCACATGGAGCGGGTGATGGGAATCGAACCCACGTTGCCAGCTTGGAAGGCTGGAGCTCTACCATTGAGCTACACCCGCTCGTTGCCGTGCCCTCGGGTCTAGTTCGCTCCAAAAACACCACCCGGCGTGACCGGACCTGCGACCCTGTCAGGGCATTTCGATTCTACAAGAAACATCAGCGAAGGTCAAGGACGGAGACTTGCGGCTCAAGGATCTATTACAGCCCCCTGACCGTCTGTGCCCTTCACTCTGGTCCGCCGGAATGAATAGGGGAGTGAAACTCAGGTTATACAACATATGGACGAGCTTATAAGAATTTTCACACCATCCGTCGCAATGATCAAGGCAACGAGAAGCAAGAAAACGAGGGGAGGACGGAGCATGGTGGAAGACGCTCGGACCTGCGCACAAGAACCGCTTCGCGAAGCAAACGTTCGACCTGACGTTCCCTCCGAGTTCCATACGCATGAACCAGGCGAACTCACGGACACGATAGATCTAGTCGCCGTCATGCAGACGCTGGTAAAACGGCGGAAGATCGCGCTTATTATTCTCGCCGTCACGGTCACCACCACGTTGGTTGGCAGCATAATGGCACCCAAGCGATATGAGGCGGTCATCACCGTCTTCATTCGAGATTTGCCCCAAGCCCGGGCCGCAGGTGTTACCCCACAAACCCTCGTCCCTTTTGCCGTAAGCGACCGGGTTCTCCTCGCTGTGAGTCAAGATACGGAACTGGCCGTTTTGAGAAGCTCGTTTAACGTGAAATTGGATGCCGCGTCACGAGTATTGACGGTGACGGTATCGGCGCCGACCGCCCGCGAAGCCCAGAACAGGGCCGAGCGGTGGCTCGAAAGCTTCACCGCGGAAGCATGTCGCATGATCGCAGTGGAACAGTCAGATACACCGCTCGTGGAGGTATTCGAAGGACCGACCCTACCAGGGCACCCGGCTTCTCCGAGAGTCGCGCTGAACATCGCCGTCGGTACGCTCCTGGGTGCCTTTGCAGGCGTGGCCGCTGCGTTCGTGTTAGAAAGTCTGGAGCGCATCCGTGAACATGGTAGCGTTGCGCCACCCCACTCGTGATCGAAAATAACGAGCCGCTAACTTTATGGACGTGTGGACAAGGCTATCCCGGGGGCACGAGGGCTAAAACGCGAGATATGGCACCCGTACCCAATCATGCTTCAGGCGTACGCGCCGTGCTGGCCCACCGTCAAGAACTTGCGGCTATGAGAGCCGCCCCGTACGCACCCATGAAGACCGACATCGGAGGCACGACGATCTCGCTGCCCAGAACTCTCTCCAGGGACCTCCTCACTCCACCGTTGAGGCTCACACCCCCCGTCAGGACCACAGGTCGTTCGATGCCGACTCTCCTTCCCATGCTGGCGATCCTGCTAGCAATGGCATCGCACAAACCTCTCACCACCGAGCTTGTCGACACCCCTTGAGAAATCAGGCTCACCACCTCTGACTCGGCAAAAACCGTGCAGGTACTGGAGATTTTCGAAGCTTCCCGCGCAGCTTTCCACTCTCTCTCAAACTCTTTGAGATCGAGCCCCAATCTCCCAGCCATCACTTCGAGAAACCGTCCGGTACCTGCGGCGCACTTGTCATTCATCACGAAGTCCAGAACCAGACCGGCCCCGTCGAGCCGGATTATTTTAGAATCCTGACCCCCGATATCTACCACCGTCTTCGCCCCGGGCACGCTCTGGGACGCCCCTCGGGCATGGCACGTTATTTCGGTGACGCTTTTCTTCCTGCCAGGGATCAGGTCACGTCCGTAGCCGGTCGTAACTATCGAAACTACGTCCTTCCGTGACAGGCCGCAGCTCTTCAAGGCGTCGTCCAGGCAAAGCGACGCCGTGAGCGCGGGGTCCGTACCTGTCTCCGCCTTGACGGCTGCGAGGATTCTACCGCCCGACACCACCGCAACCTTGGTAGCTGTGGAACCCGAGTCAATTCCCACGGTGATCATCCGTTGCTCCCTCGCTAAAAGCTGCTGTTATTATTTGGGTTAAGCCAGACCCCAGGCCAGGTCTTCGCCCCGCTCCCCTCATTCACGTACGCCACTTTCTGCTGCATTCGCTCCCGAGGGCCGGACTGCACCCTGACTTCTTCGGTCGTTACCCTCTGGCATCCATCACTTCGATGAAAGCTTGAAGGCGGGTGAGCGCCTGAGCCACAGAGCTGTTGCGCGGATCCACACCGTCGCCGTCCAACTCCAAAAACGGGATCCCCTTTTCCCGCAGAAAGTCAGCGAGTACGCGCGCCCCTCCGTTTGATTGCCGGCAACCCCACTGATCAAACTGGACCACGCCGTCCACCCCGTAGTCGTTTACCATGTTCCAGACGGCATCGAGCCTCCGCTCGATAGGCCCCCACCCGAAGTTGGAAAGCATCTTGGTGGCGACTCCTTCAGCCCACCTGCGCTCATGCATCTCGGGCCAGTAAACGTAGCTGTACTCCTCGAACGCTACAGACACTCCCCACTGTGCTAGATACTGGAATAAGGGGCTTCCGTAGTACGGCTTTAAGTTAAGCCACAGAAGCCTCAGTCGCTCCTGCGGAACGGGGTAGTTCGATTGCTCGATACGCTGCTTCAGCGTTTTTCCGAGGTTTGCGTAGAAATCGACCAACCACTCGCTTCCCCAACCAGACAAAAATGCGAAGACGTAGTTTAAAGCTTCGCTTCCGGACCAAGGCGCCGGTTTGTTTCTCCTCAGCTGGCACACGTCAAGGTAAATCTTCCTGGCGCGGTTCGAGTTTTCGATCGCGCGGGCCATCCCGTCAAGGCTCAAGCCCGGTACCCGCCGGGAAATATCTTCGCAGATGCGCTCGACCTGGCAAGAAAGCCACCTGACGCTGGAGTCAGTCATCAGGTAGGGAACGTCTACAACGTAAAAAGGGCACCCGGTGGAAACGCTGTGCGCGTAGAGGGAACGCCGCCCGCCGTCGCACAGGTGTGAAGAGACAATTATGGCTGAGGGTTTGGGAAGCAAGCTGAGCTCTTCGAGACCCAGGTGGCACCTGTGGAAGCTGCACAGATCTTGCGAATACCCCTTGGCCTCCGATTCGTCGATCCCCCGTACCGACACGCCAAAAGCTGCCGCAAACCCGCTCCACATCTCGGGCAGGTAGGGCACCGCTCCTAGTCCATATACAATTTCCGTGGGAACAAAGGCGCTCGTGAATATAACCGGCTTTCTCCCCGAATAGGCATCACCCAGTTCCGACATGACGCCTTTAACCGCCGCAAGTTGGTACGGAGACATCCTTCCGCCCAAATACCGGAGTGCGAGGCCGGCTACCCGGTATGTAAGCTTGCTCTTAAGAACAAGGGGAAGGAACGCAGGAAACCTCTCCCATCTCATAGCCTAGACCGCACCGTCCGTCCCGTTACGTCCCCTAGCGGGGGGCAGAAAACACGCGCTCTTCTCATTTCGAGCATCTCCCGGAATGCAGCCAACCTCGTCCTCACCTGGGCCGAGTTGCCCACCCCGAACTCACCTTCCAGTAAAAGCATGGGTGTGGAGCTCCCCGCCAGGTGCCGTTTCACCTCGACGTAATCGTAATAACCGTGGTCGCAGAACTTGGGAACAAAGTAGATTAACCCGCCCGGGCCGTCATCCATCGAGGGATCGGTACCTCGAAGCATTTCATCAAGGTAAGCCATCCTCCTCCCATAATCGAGCATCCTGGGACAAGGTGGCTTTCGTAGGTACCCTTCCGCGAGAGCGTGAAAGCAATCGGGATCATTCTCATCGATCTGAAAGTTAATGGACCTCTCTCCCAGACAGGAATCCAAAGCTCCGATTCTGAATCCGACTTCTTCTATAGTTGATGTAAGGGTCCTGTCCAAACACATGCTCCCGGTTACGATAACAGACGGCCGCCATACCCGCTGAAACCCAGCTTCTTCCGAGCAGGGCACCTCCTCGCCGGCAACATTTCCGGCTCCGGGTGAGCCCTTGCCGCCGGACCCGGTTTCTTCCAAGTACAGCACCTGCTCACCAGCAACACCCTGCGCGCCTGACCCCAAAAACTCGCCGGCGCTCAGCAGACAGTCAATGGCGCGAGTCCACGGCTTTTCTTGCGAAGAGTCGCGGGCCTCACGGAACAGACCCCCCAGTTGGCGACGGAGGCGATTCATCATCCGAATAGTCTCCGGAAGAGTATTGGAGTTGTCGTCGCAAGCCTCGCAGGCCAGCTCGCAGCTGAACTCTCGTAGGACTGACGCGTAGTAATCCACAGCATAGTCATTCGACGTCCGGGGCACGTCGACATAGTAAGCTTTCACGCCTCTCCAGTATAATCTCACCAGGTCAGCGACTCGTCTCATTGCGTCGCATGAGCCTGCAAGGGCCAAAGAGATGGGTTCCCCTCTAACAGCAGACCCGGAAACGTAGCCCAACACCCCTTTCGCGTACGGACAGAAATCCCGGGGTACGTAAGACTCCGCCCCCGAAGCAATACCCTGCAAAAAGAGGCGTTTTGCCGGAATCCCCAGGCTCAACGGGATTTCCAGCGGTATGTAGCTGCAAGTCGAAAGGAGCATCCAGGACCTCCGTACGCACCAAGTTCTACCGGGTTTTACAGCACCTTTCGTGCTAAAAGCTGGTTTCTACCGAGCTCCCGACCGTTCCTCCTTGTTCCGCCGCAGTTTGAGCCACTTCCCGGTTTCCACTATCATGAGCAGTCCCAGGCTGATACCGAAAACCAGCGCCCACTGGCCCGCGCTCAGCGGTACCACTCCCAGCACCTCCCTCAAACCTGGGACGAGCACCGGGACCAGCGCCAGGATGAAACCAATGGTCACGAACACCAGAAGCGGCTTATTTGCGGTTAAGTGACCGGTGTGAAACAAGCTCCGCCGCATACTCCTGTAGGCGAACACGTACACCAGAGAAATCACCGCCAGGGTCTCGAAGGCGAAAGTCCTCGCCAGGGATAGATCACCGTGAACGCGCCAGTAGTGGCCGAACATATACAAACATCCGGCAGCTGCGGACACGCTTATGGCCGCGATGAGAAACATCCCCAACCGGTCCAGGAAAGGCTCGGAGACGGGGCGCGGTTTCTCCTCCATAATTCCTTCTTCCTTGGGCTCAAACCCAAGGGCGATATCCACCGGGCCGTCGCATATGAGGTGCACCCACAAAATCTGAGCCACCACCAAAGGTGCAGGCCACCCCA
This sequence comes from Candidatus Fermentithermobacillaceae bacterium, assembly GCA_012842495.1. Taxonomy (GTDB): domain Bacteria; phylum Bacillota; class Sulfobacillia; order Fermentithermobacillales; family DUSS01; genus DUSS01. Next base: position 22,316 of record DUSS01000024.1, on the reverse strand, counting down.
GGATCATGGCCACAAACATCAGAAGGATTTCGGCGAAGGAGTTGGACAGGGTGTACGAAACGACTTTGCGTATGTTTTGAAAGATCACCCTTCCCTCTTCGATGGCATCTACGATCGTCTTGAAGTTCGAGTCGAGCAGGATGAGGTCGGAAGTCTCTTTGGCAACGTCCGTAGCATCTCCAACCACCACTCCAATATCGGACTTCTTGAGGGCAGGGGCATCGTTAACGCCGTCACCCACCATCGCCACGACTTCCCCACGAGATTGGAGAGCCTTAACTATCCTCAGCTTTTGATGGGGCGCGATGCGGGAGAATACCACAGTATCGAGGACTCTTCGCTCGAGCGTCGCGTCGTCCATAGCGTCCAGGTCGCTTCCTTCGAGGACCGAGTCTTCCCCTGCTTTCAGGCCGATGAAACTCGCCACTTTCATGGCGGTCCGCTTGTGGTCTCCGGTTATCATCTTTACCTTAATTCCGGCCTTCCGGCAAACCTCTACGGCTCCCGGGACCTCCGGCCGCACCGGGTCCTCTAGACCCACAAGACCTGCCCAGGTGTAGCCGCTCATATCCTCACCAGTGTTTGCGGCCTCGGTTGAACATTCTACGCCACCCGAGTTACGTCCCGGATTCCCGTCAGTACTAGCGCTCCTTTTTTCGCGGGAATCCGCCGGCGCTTTATCATCCAATCCGGCCGCGGACTCAAGCTTATATGCCAGCCCAAGGAGCTTCAGTCCCTCACCCGCCCACGCATCCCACTGTGCTCTGAGTTTTTGTTCTTCGGCTGAATCCACATCGCACATCGCGATAACGACTTCGGGAGCTCCTTTAATCAGGGATATCCTGTTGCCGTTCACAAGGTGTACGGTCTTCATATACTTGGTCTCACTGGAAAAGGGGACTTCGTCCAGGCGCGGGTATTTACCGGCGATCTCCTGAGGATCTTCGCCCCAGTTTTTGCCCGCGAACTCCCACAGCGAAGCTTCAAGGGAATCGCTGAGATTGTTGTCCAGCACCAGTACCAGTTTGGCCATGCCGGGATCGGTCAAGTCCCAGCGCGTAACCTTCATCTGGCCTTCGGTCAGAGTGCCCGTCTTGTCGGTGCAAACCGTCGTCACCGATCCAAGGGTTTCGACCGCGAGGAGTTTTTTCACCAGTCCCCTTCGCCGTAAGATGTTCTTCATCCCTATTACCAGTATCATGGTCACCGCAATCAGGAGTCCCTCCGGGATGGCCGCTATGGCCAGGATGATGGCTACTCTAACCATCTCCAAGGCGGGCCTGCCTGTTGCCACGCCGATTAGGAACAGAAGCACCGTTACACCGATGACTATCCTGGTGAGTGTCCGGCTGAACCCTTCGAGCCGGCGCTGAAGGGGAGTCTCCTGTTCCGGAGTCTCAGCAAGGGTCGAAGCGATTTTACCCAGTTCGGTACGGGCACCCGTGGCGGTGACCGTCATCACACCACGTCCGGTGAGTACGATGGTGCCCATGTAGACGGGGTCTTGAGCCCTTTTCGCCACAGCCTCGCTCTCACCCGTGAGGATGCTCTCATTGAGGTTTAGAGCATAAGCTTCTTCAAGTATTCCATCAGCTGGGACCCTCTCACCCGAATCCACCAGCACCACATCACCGGGTACGAGTTCTTTGACTTCAACCTCTTTTCGTTGTCCACCGCGAATGACTGTGGCAACCGGTTTTACGAGTCCTTTGAGGCTTTCGTACGTCCTGTTCGCTTGATACTCCTGGATGAACCCGAGGATTACGTCGAACACGACCACGGCCATGATTATGAAGAAATCCATCGTCTCCCCCATAAAAAGGGACACGAGCGCAGCGGCGAGTATCACGTAAACAAGCGGGCTTTTAACCTGCGACAACAAGATCGCCAGGGGAGAAACTTTTTTCCCTGACGGAAGTACGTTCTCCCCGTACTCTCGCCTTCGTTTTTGAACCTCGTCTTCATCCAGGCCGTTGAATTTCCCGCCATTGACATTGGGCGCCTGTACCACCGGTATCATTTGGTCCACCTCGTCTGCCTTAGTCTTTTTGCACCTAAACCTCGCCGATAATAGCTCTGCGCTCTTCCGGCGAGAGTATCGTCCAAATCTCCTTCTCCAAGCGCTTTAAAACCTTTTGCGTAAATATTTCCTGCCAGATATACTGCCGCGCCACGAACACCACGTGGGTATTACCCGTCCAAATGGCCGTACCGTTACTACTTGTCCCACCTACCAAGCACTGGCTGGAGTCGACGACGAGAACAAGCCCTTCCCCGGTTCGCTGAAGCGCGGTTTCCGCCTGAGGGTGCCTCGTCACTTCCCCGAACTTCACGTCGGCGTCACCGGAGAGAAGCAGCCTGATCCTGACTCCACGAAAAGAAGCTTCTTCCAGGAATTGCATCAGGTCGAGAAGGGTACGGTCGTCGACGGAGACGAGTATTTCCCGCTCCGATTGGCGGATCATTTCTCTGGCTCTTGCCAGTACAGCTTCGCGACCGTCGATATTCCAGACCTGTTCCAACGGCGTGCGGCTCTCGTGCTTGGAAAGCTCCAGGTGAGCTGCGTCCAGCGCTTCCTCGTATTTGTGCCTGAGGTTATCGAGAACCGTATTTATTGGAACGGGAGCGTATCGCGTCGTATCTCCCGACGGCAACGACATGACCGCCCCTCTGTGAACCAGTCGTCCGAGAGCTTCGTACACCATTGACCTGGGGATGCCTGAATCTTTACTTATCTGGTATCCTGTGGCCGGGTTGCTTTTGAGGAGCGCCAGATATGTGCGAGCTTCGTACTCGGTAAAGCCTAGATCAACCAGGACGTCTATGGCCCTCTGAGCACTGCGATCTTCCCCGATGGTGAGCACCTCCCGGATTACGTATTTCGGATACGAAACACTATCATACTATGCCGGTAGGCAGTGAGTGTCAACAGTACCACCGGGTTTCCGGCCGGGAAATTAACTGCTTTTTGGCGGATTTTACTTGGGGGAATTTACTTGTGGGAGCGTCTTTGACTCCGCTGGCACTCGGGACTGCGGGGTTGACCTGTACGTTTTCCGGCATCTCAAGGCCGCCGCCATGAATTGCTGACTTGAGCAAAGACGTCGTTTCCGTAAGCGTCCGTAGCAACTATTGCGGGAAACTCTTCGATGGTCAGTTTATAGATGGCCTCGGGGCCCATCTCAGGATACGCTACCACCTCGGCCTTACGAATATGCCGTGACAAAAGAGCTGCTGCACCTCCGATAGTTACCATATACACAGCATGGTGCTGCGCTATAGCCTGCGTCACCGAAGCGGACCTCCTGCCTTTGCCGATCATCCCCTTTAACCCGTGCGCGAGCAGGAGTGGTACATACGGATCCATTCGCCTTGACGTCGTGGGTCCGCAGGCGCCGACGGCGCGGCCAGGCTTTGCCGGGGTTGGTCCCGCGTAATAGATTATCTGGCCACGGATGTCAAAGGGGAGTTCCTTCCCCTCGAGGAGGAGGCGCTTGAGTTTTTCGTGCGCGGCATCACGTGCCGTATACAGAACCCCCGTTATCCTCACTTCGTCCCCGGCCTTGAGCCCTAGAACAACTTCATCGGAAAGAGGCGTCTGGATCTGTACGACCAAGCGCGATCCCCCCTGCCCTGCGGCAAAAACGATAACCCCGTCTCCTGTCATTGTATCCCGCCGTTTTCCGTCGTTTCCTCCCGGTCGTTCACGGGTACGGCGGTCATTTACCGCTACAGCTACCAAAAAAGCTTCCGGGTTATAAAGTCACTCTGGCCGCTCGGTTGACATGGCAACCGAGATTAACGGCTACAGGCAGCGAAGCAATGTGACACGGAGCGGTCTCAACGTGAACGGCAAAAGCTGTCACTCGCCCCCCAAGGCCCTGCGGACCTATGCCCAGCTGGTTTATCTCTTCCAGAAGTTCCTGCTCTAGTACAGCGTAGCGCGGGTCGCCGTGACGGGTGCCGAGCGGACGTACGAGAGCCTTCTTCGCCAGCAAGGGCGCTCTGTCGAAGGTTCCCCCGATACCGACACCTACCACGTAAGGTGGGCACGCGTCCGGTCCCGCCGCCTCGACGGTTTCAACGACGAATCGTTTGACCCCTTCCAGGCCTGCATGAGGGGGAAGCATACGCAGAGCGCTCGCGTTTTCTGCCCCCGCGCCCTTTGGAACCACCGTGATTCTAATGCTGTTTCCCGGGACTATCTCAACGTAGGTCATCGCGGGAGTGTTGTCACCGGAGTTTTCCCGCTGGAAGAGCGGGTCTTTGACCACGGACTTACGCAGGTAACCTTCAATATACCCTGCCCTTACACCCCGGTTCACAGCGTCGTAGAGGTCTCCACCTATCAAATGAACATCCTGGCCAATTTCGAGAAACACAAGAGTTATACCCGTGTCCTGACAGGCGGGAATAGCTTCTTCTGCGGCAATCCGGTGGTTTTCCAGAATTTGCTTTAGGATCTTTCTGCCTGCTGGTGATTCCTCGCGTTCAAGAGCCTGCGCGACGGCGTACGAAAGCTCGGCCGGCATCTTCACGTTAGACTCTATGCACAAGCGCTTTACCGCTTCGGCAACTTGGTCTACGCTGATCTCCCTCAGATACCCGTAGCCCATCCTTCAGACCCCCGGTTAATCGCTCGCAGAATACTCAATTCAGCGCCTCTGGTCCCTCCAGGGAAAACTCACCAAAACCAAATTACCCTCCCGGAAAGGAGCTATCAATCCGTTCCAAGAACGCGGTCCTCGGAAGGAATTTCGCAGGCGTGCAAGCGGGCGCGCTCCCCCTCGTTCTAAGTCCAGGAGTGACTGGAATCTTGGGAGCGGTCACTGACGCCTTGTCGTACCCTTCGTTTTCGGCTGCCCTCCGGGTCTTTCGCAGAATCCGAATTAATCGAGAATCCGATCCCTAACCAGAGCATCGCGGCAGCTAACATGCTCCCTTTCAAAAACCTTCTGGCAGGTGTTAGGAACCCGCCTTAGAACACCTTATAGTGGTTGGGTAGGAGCGTCAGAAACGGTTCTCATCTCTTCCTCGCCAGATAGTGCAGGTACCCGTCTCCCAATGCCTTCTCGAGGATCTCGAAGCCGGCCCGGGATAGCCACTCCTCCACCTGCTCTGGCTTCGGATAGTAGTGGTAACCTCCGTGGTGAGCGTATTCGCCGAAGACCACAGGCAGCCCCATCTCCCGGGCCTTTCTGTAGGCCTCCTCGAGCTCGTCTTCGGCTATGACTTCTACGGTAAGATAAAGATGGCCGTCTTTTTTCAACGCAGAAGCTAAGTTTCCGAGCACTAGAGGCCAGTCTTCGGGGCACACGTTTTCCATGGCATCCACGCACATCGCAGCGGAAAACTCGGAGACATAGGTCATCTCTTGAAGACCTACCTTTTCCGTAGGCACTTCGGGGTGCTTCAAAGCTGCCAGCTTGAGCATTTCCGATGACTGGTCTATCCCCACGACTGTCCTCCCCGCTTCGAGGATCATCGTCCAGTATTTTCCTGTCCCGCAGGCAGCGTCAAGGATTCGGGCGTTTGGAGGAGTGAGCGAGAGCAGTTTTTCCACAAATCGCCTGTGAGTCGGGCTGATGTCCCCGTATTTCTCATCGTAGTCGCGAGAAAACACGGCGTCGTATCTGACCTCGGTGAGTCTGCGCCTTTCTTCGAGCCAGGACCTTCTATCTAACAAGAAGCTATTCACGGGCAACTGCCCCTTCCCTGTATCCGAAGTCTATTTGCACAATTCGCAGCGTGACCCGGGTGGCCCGCTGCGGCGTGCAGCAAAAGGATACATAAAAGCACCGGTAAAAGAAAACGCGGTCTGCCATAACGCGGTCCACTATCTTCGCTCCTTCGCTGTCGCAGCGATAAACAGGCCCGCGCAAATGAAAGAGCAGACTCCCGCAGCAACGAACGACATCCCGAGACCCACCGTTTCGATGAGCGCGCCCCACAAAAGCGGTCCCAAGGTCCAAAAAGCACCTTCAAGCGTACCCAGAAACGATAGGGCGGTAGCTCTCTCTTCGACTATTTCACGGTTTCTCAGAAGAGTTACCCCAACGTTACGAAAATATCTTGCCGCGATGGTGACGAGGACGAGGACGACCACAATAATGGGAGCAGGAGCTACCGGCACGAGACAGAACGCGATTCCGGCGCCAAGAGTGGGGTACACCAAAAGAGCCCGGTACTTCGTATATCTGGTTCTGGACAGGACGAAACCAGCTACCGCCGAGCCACAAGCGGTGACTCCGAAAGAGGCGGTGGCCCCTAGCACCCCAACCTCCCACCGCTTGACCAGGTAAGTCAACCACCATGCGCTGTTCATCCACACGGGCAGGGTCATGAAAAAGCTCTCCACCGCCAGGAACTGAAGGATTCTGCTTCGCCGGAACTGCGTTAATCCCGACTTCAATACCTCAAGCCATCTTCGTTCCCGATGGCCGTAGTTTTCCGGAAAGGTGAGCACTCCGAAAGCGACCACGAGAAGTATAAGTCCGGTGATAGCTATGGGCAGTCTCACGTCAGCCCAGGTTCCCAACGAGGTGGCAATGCCTACACCGATCAAGGTCATGGGGACGGAGGCCACGTACAAGAGGGACATGGCTCTTTTCGTGCCCTCTTCCCCCACGTGGTCGTAAAGCCACGCCTCCCGTGACCCACTCTGAAAACCCCAGGAGATCCCCTGGAACACGGGGACCACCAAGCATTGGGCAAAAGTCCGCGCCTGGCTCAACCATAGCATCCCTACGGCATGGGAAAACATGGCGAGGGCCCAGCTCAACCGGCGGCCCAGCTTATCCGCCACAGCTCCCGTCGGATAGTCCAGTATCATGCTGATCCATGATCCCAGCGAAACGAAGAGGGCGAACTGAGACGGAGAAAGGTTCAAGCCCCGTTGGGTGGTCAGAAATTGCAGGTAGAACGGGTCCAGTATCTTCCAGGCGAAGAACTCGACCGCTCCCACCGCCAGAACATATCTGGCTGCGAAGTAAACAGGACTGCGGGGCGACCGGATTTCGAGCGTACGTCCTGGACTTCCGACTCCAACTGTCTTACCCATCCGCCTTCGTCACCCCGTTTTAAGCACCGCACTCGATTATTCGTCCCCCTGTAACGGTGGTCCTGCCGTGTGCAAGGTGGAAGTGTGTGACGAAGCAGGCCCTTCAGGGTATGTGCTTAAGCGTCAACTTGAGTCCATGGGAGTGAAGTGCGTTGTAGTAGTAGCAGCCGAACTGACAGGGGTATGGACACCCAGCGGAGATGATGAGGCCCTGAGGGATCTAATCAGGGCGGCCAGAGAGGATAGCAAGGAAGACCTGCTTCGCGCCGAGCGTTCACTGGTACAACGGGGAGTCTAACGTGTCGGCAGCCCACAACTAGTGGCCGCTTGTGTACCTACCCTATCGTCGGAGCTGCCCCTTTCACATCGGGTCAGCCGGTCGTGAAGGGCTGTTTCGCAAAAGCCGTCAGGGCTGTAGGGGCACCTCCAGTGCAAAAAAGGCCTCGGCATCCGGCACGGTACGCGGCTTGAAGTCCAGCTGCTTCATGGGAATGCCGCTTCGCAGGCCGTGGTCAACCGCCGGCCCCCAGGTGGCCGGATCCGTGGTGACTCGGAAGGACGCGTCCCGGAAAACCACAACCAACTCTTCCCCGAGGAAGTAATGGGCGTACCAGTTGTCATCGGTAACCATACCGGCCTGCAGTGTCCGGATGTGTTCGTCTATCTCGCTTTCCACCACGCTCGTGAGCAGGAACCGCCAGGTCCCCACCTGCTTCCGGGCTATGATCTGCGCCTGGGGCAGTACGTCCGGGCTCCGCAGAGATTGCTCAATGACAATACCGAAGTAATGTCTCACAACCGCACCTCCCGCTGGCACTGGGGCTCAGTATGCGGCGCGCTTTTCAACTGACCATTCCCCTAATCAGTAGGAAAGCTAATAAGTCCTTGCGCCTGGGACCCTCAGCCCTCTGCCAGGTCTATGCCACTTGGCGAAAAGTACAATAACGGTCGCAAAACGTGTCTGTCAAGTAGTTGTGGGTGAGAAGCCACGCCCCCATATGTTGGACTTATGTTATGGCAGGATCTGGTAATACGAGACGCCGAAGCACTTTGGATAACCCGCCTGATCGGCTTGTTCCGACGTTGAGCAGCGGCACCCCGCCTCGTTTGGCTTCGTAGATGTCGGTGGTCACTTTCGATGCTATCTCCTCCGTCGTCTGGGCGACCTTCTCCTCGCTGAGAAGGTTATGTACTCGGCTCACATGCTCCGCATACCGGTCCAGCTTGTCCTCGAAGTATTTCACCATCGAGTGAATCATCGCGTTGAGTCCTTCCAAACTCCAACTCTGGCCGCGCTTTTTCAACCGCATAGAAAACTTGTTCACGTTCGACTCCGTTGCTCCCATTCCCCTCATCCCCCGAGTGTCGTAGCCCATCTCCTCAAGTCGCACCCGGTAATCCCTGAAGGCCTCGGGCATCTCTCGAATGGCCGCCAGCAGTTCGTTTATTTTCGTATGTCGAACAGGCTCCCGCACTTCTCTTCGAACTCTCTTCAGCACCTCCGTCAGGCCATCGACGTCACTCCTGTCAACCGCCCCAAGACCGTTTTCAAGGTGCTGAGTATCACGCAGTAAATCCCTCAACTCCCTTTTCAGGTGGTACCGGTCTACCTGGTAGATGGCTTTGGGGAAGTACTCGACACCCTTGCGGATCCATTTCGCCCGGTCCCCGTTGATTATCACCAGAGTCTTCTCGTCTATGTCGTACATGCTATAAAGATGGCGGCTGGCTTTATCCCAAAAATCCTCGCGTTGCATGTCTGTCTCGAGGTAGTGCGACTTGTTGACCAGTTCGTACTCGTCGCTCCCGGGAGTCCTCGGCTTCCACCCTTCGTCGGATACCATCATCCGAACCTCCCGGTCCTTTTCCTTCTGCATGGACACCCAGTACCCGTCCACTTCAACAAAAAGCACCGGAACTTGTCTCTTGCCATCGGGTTCTTCCCGTTTGCGCGTTTCTTCCTCTTCCACAAACTCTCCCAGCCGCAATATCAACTGCCGAATGCTTTCGTGACTTACCACCTGATGCCCGTAAAACCGTTTCAAACTGTCCCTGGCGGCCCGGTATGAAGGCCCGATTACGGCCTGAATCGCTGCTACTACAGCCAGACCAGGGCTGATCCTTCTCCTGCCCATACCCAACGCTTCGTCCAACAGGTACACATACCCCGCCGTCTTCTTGTCAAAGTAATACCGGCGGCAGTATTCCACATCCCCGAGCAACGTGGCAATCGTACCCTTCCGAACGTCTTTAACCACGTAACGGCTCTCGTCCCGCAGTGGTCAGCCACTACGGAGGCGAACCCTTCACGCGACCAGCAAGCTGGCTGATCGACTCGATCGCCCTAGCCGTATCTCAGTTCCTGTACCGCCGGGGAATCAAGTCATATGTGGTTCCGGATACGCTGGAGACGGTCGGAAGCGACGCGCAGGCCAGTTCTCCAGTTAAGCTGGAAGAAGGCAGAATCGTTCCCTTCTCTATGAAGCTGGCAGCCTACGAAGCGGGCCTGGGGGTTTACGGGCGTAATAGCACCATTATTACGCCTGAGTACGGCTCTCAGGTGTACTTCAGGGCAATCCTGACCGACTACCCGTTCGACTGCGATGAAGCCCTCGCGCAATTCGACCCGTGCCGCGGGTGCCAGCTTTGCGCGGACCTGTGCCCGGCAGGGGCGATAGACCCGTCTGTAGAACCTCCACGAGGCCACGATCGGGTCCACTGCAAGGCTTTCGTTTTCACCCTTCCCGCCTTCTCAGCAGACCCGACGGTATTCCGGTGCGGGTTGTGCAGCGAGCGCTGCCCGCAAGCAAAGCAGGCCGGCTTTACCTCAGGGAGGCATCACGCGCTTCTGGAGCTCCCCGAGGAGAGGGCGCGGTCGATCAGCGCAGCGGTGCTGGGTTCTCGGGAGTTCCGACAACGGCTGGAGCAGTTTGCGCGCTGGGAACTGCCCCGTACGGCTGGATGACGGGCGGCTCCACCTCCGGGCCGGCTCGTGCCGGGTGCCCAGACACGCCCGCGGGTGACGCGGGGTAACGACCGGCAGGGACGCAAAAGGGCGCGAAGGGGCCTGGGCATGGACCTCTTGGGTGGCAGCATCATGTATACCGCCAGCAGCAACTCTTCGCTGAGTTGATGCAGAAGCTGGCGTCCCTCAAGCAGGCTACCAATGAGCGTCTGCGGGACGGATGTGCGAGACCAACCCGCGCAGCGGACAGAGGGCCAGCAAAATGACTGAGTGGAGTGCGACTTCTCGACATATCGCACGTGACCCTGCTGAGCAATGTACAGATCACGACCCAGGCGCGAGGGAGCTCTGCACCAGAAGCATACCCGTGTGCCTCCACTCGTATGGCGGATGGTCTTACGGAGTCGTTCAGTCGATACTACATAAGAATGTCGAGCTCCGCCTAACCCAGTATCGAGGGAGCATTAGATCCCCAGATCAGTTTTCACCTGGCAAGGGCCTTCGTGCGGTAGTACTAAGCCACTGCCCTTTATCGTCCGGGCGTACGCTGTACCGGAGTCCGGCCCTACCGACCCCCGTATCCGCCGGATTCATCGAGGCTTTATGTATCGGACCTAGAGGCCAAAGCTCCTCCACCTCTGGACTAAGCCATCCCACAGGGTCCTTCCACTGGGTGGTGAGGTAGGGCTTTCTCACCGCCCGGTGGATTCGTTCTGGAGCCAGGCATGGGCCGTCCAGTCCGGAATCATAGCTACAACCCCCATGGTAAGCCTACGTAGCGAAGACGTTATGAACACCGGGTCTCCACGGTGAACCCGCCCTGCTTCTCCACTACTACCTTTAGCGTGCGCCTTGCGTCTGAAAGAACCTCAGCAGTAGGTATCGAGAGGAAATCACTCTTAAAACGCTCCTGGGTCTTGACCAGCTCACCGTCTACGGAGATTATGTCCCCAAAGCCGTAGAGGAACATCTCCACCCGCCTCCAGAGCGGCCTATAGTCACCGCGGGGCGTTCCGACGGTAATTCGTTCCTTCGTCACGGTGATCCTCGTGCGACCGAATGCTCCGTTCCTGTAGGCGTATCCGTCCCCTTCGTCTTCGTACAGTTCAAAGACGCCTTCCCCGGCGAACACGTGGAGCGTCAGCGTATCAAAGGGATCTTCGGCGGACTGCATCGTTCGCGTAGGAGATACACCGGCACAACGATACGCGCTCGTGTGTGAGATCTCGGGGCCCATCGGCACCACCCCGCCTGCCCGAACGAAAACCGGCACGATGTCGAGGGGCGCATTAGCTACGATATGCCTTCCGCCGCGGTAGCGGCGACCCGTCCAGAAATCGTACCATTCACCCCGCGGGAGATACACAAGCCTTTTGGTCTGTCCGGGAAGGTAGACCGGCGCGACCAGGATATCCCGTCCCAGCAGAAACTCGTCGCTCAGATTCTCCACCCGCTCGTCACCCTGTTCCTCGAGGATCAGGGGCCTCATAACCGGCAGCCCGGTGCGGGAAGCTTCCTCGAACAACGTGTAAAAGAGCGGGAGCAGCCGGTAGCGAATCTTGATGTAACGACGGCAGATATCTTCCACCTCCGGCCCGAACGACCATGGTTCCTGGTCTCTGGTGCCCAAGGCGGTATGCCCCCGAAAGAAAGGCATGAAAGCCCCCATTTCCATCCACCTGGCGTACAGTTCGGCCGTGGCGTCACCGCCGAAACCTCCGACGTCGACGCCCACAAAAGGAACGCCGGACAGCCCCATTCCCATGCAAAGGGGCACCGAGGCGAGAACGTGTTCCCACCAGGAATGGTTGTCGCCCATCCATACGGCGGCGTATCGCTGAATACCTGCGTAGCCGGAACGCGTTAGGATAAAAGGTCTTTTCTCCGGCGCGTAGCGTCTCAGGGCGTCGTAGGTAGCTCGACTCATGGTGAAGCCGTAAAGGTTATGGACGTCCTTGTGCTGAACCCGCCTGCCATCCTCGCCCTGGAGAACATCGTGAGGAAGAGTGCGCTCACCCTGAAGGTTTTTCCTGAAGCTTGCGGGCTCGTTCATGTCCAGCCAGACGCCGCTGACTCCTTTGTCGATGTAGGCTTCCTTCAATTTCTTTCCCCACCACAACCTCGTTTTCTCCCGAATGAAGTCGGGGAAAGCTGATGGACCGGGCCAGGCTTCCCCCACGTGAACCGTACCGTCAGGGTTCGTTATGAAGTGACGTCCCTCCATCCCCTCTCGGTATACGTCAAACTCGGGGTCCACCTTGATGCCCGGATCTACTATGGTCACCACCTTGAAGCCGTCCCGCGCCAGATCCTCGACCAAACGCTCAGGGTTGGGAAAGCGCTCTTTGTCCCATGTGAATACCCGGTATCCATCCATGTAATGGATGTCGAGCCAGATTGCGTCGCAGGGTATGTCCTTCTCCCGAAAAGCTTTCGCCACCTCGCGGACTCGAGCTTCCGGATAGTAGCTGTACCGGCACTGGTGATATCCCAGGGCCCACAAAGGCGGAAGCTCCATTCTTCCTGTTAGCTCGGTATACCGGACGATTATATCCCTCATGCTCGGACCCGCAAAGACGTACGCGTCGAGGACAGGGCTCAAGACCTCTACTGAATACGTACCCGCCGGCTCGCAAGAACCCAGGTCGAAGAAGCTCCGGGCAGCGCAATCCACGAAAAGTCCGTGAGCTTTCCCTTTGCGAAGGCCAATGAGAAACGGAATGCTCTGGTACATCGGGTCAGTTCCGGGGGTGTGAAGAGGGTCGTCCGTGGCCCACATCTCGTACTTCCTTCCCCGCCTATCGAGGAAGCCCATCTTCTGCCCGAGGCCGTAAAAGCGTTCGTTTGGCCCGAGAACCCGGTGAATCGCTATGCGGTCCCGGCAAACCTCAATCGCTTCATCCGTGGCAAATAAGCGACCGCCACGGTACCATTTTACTTGAAGGGGAGAAAAGCCTATTTTCACCCGGATGCCGGAGCCAGAGTTCGCTTCGCCCGGCGCCTCCCGGGAGACAGAAAGAGAAACCCCCTGCCCGGTCCGGGTAACTGTTGCCCTAACTGGAGGCCAGGCCTTCTTGACCACAGCTCCGGTAGGGATCACGCCACGGCCCCCCGCCGCGGAAATCGTCATCCTCACCAGATCTTCCGCCAGGGGCGTTAGAGCAACCCTGGCCGCAGCTGTGATTATGGTAAGCACTCTGCCGTTAAATTCCCACTCCAAGACACGGTCCAGTATGCCCACAGCATCCACTTCCTTCCCAAGCCAATCCCCCTAAAACCTATCATACGTGCCTCCAGGGCAACAGCGGGGGTGCCTGTGGGACTTGGGACGTCACCTGGAAAGTAAGAAGATCAGGACTGCGTGAGGACTTGTCCTGGTTTCTGCCATACGGACCATGCCGGGCCCCAGTACCGGGTTCTACGGCTACCTCGTCTTCTCCAGTAACCACGCGATGTTCTCGGCCAAGTGATCCAGAGTCGCCAGAGCTTCCCTATCATTTGCGGCGTCCCTGGCCCCTCCCGCCCCCGCAAGAGCCACCGTCCAGTACGTAGAGCCCGGCACGATCATGTCGTTGATGAGGAACCAGTATAAGAGCTGAGCCAGTGCGAAGTTGTGTCCAGCTCGGCGAGCCACAGCTATGGGCACGCCCACTTTACGGGAGAAGATCCTGCCCTCCTTGCGAGAGGAAAAGGCAGCCCTGTCCAGCAAGGACATGACGATGGGGCTCGCTGAACCGTAATGCACGGGGCTTCCCACTATAAGTGCGTCCGCTTCACGCATCCTGGCGTAAACCGGCTCAAAGTCGTCACCCTTTTGTGTGCACCGTCCGGTTTCGCGGCAACCGTAACAAGCCTTGCACGGATGTATTACCTTGCCCGATAGGGAGATGTATTCCGTCCGAAATCCCTTTTCCGCAACGCGTTCCAGGACATATTTCACCAGATACTCGGTATTCCCGGATTGTCTCGGACTGCCGCCGATGCCCAGAACCAGCACGTTTCCGAAAGCCTTGTGCGCCTCTGCGGAAGCTCCTACCTGACCCTTGCCCATTCCTTCGTTATTAAGCCCATAGGCGTCCAATGCTGCTCTCCTCCTTCGTCTTCCACTGGTCGATCAGAACTACAATCCACCACCCCGATTCTCCTTTTTTGCGAAGGGCTGCTTAACCACAGAACAACGGTTCTTTTTTAAAAGAAGGTTCTTCGACTTTTGCCGGACAAGCTTCCCACTTAAAATGTACGCTGCCAACCCCAACAACCCGTGGCGTAAATTCGTGATACACAGGCTCAGCCCCCCAAAGACCCCATGGATGAGTACTTCGAACGGCGCCGGCGTAGACAAACAACCCGACAATACTATCAAGGAATGTTCCGCCGTTGTGAAGAACTAGAAATACCGAGGCACTCCTCAACAGTACTCGCTGATTTGGAGGCGCAAAGATGGATAAAGATCAAATGCACTTTGAAACCAAGGTTATGCACGTAGGCCACGAGCCCGACCCCTACACAGGATCTATAACCACTCCGATTTACCAGACTTCGACCTTCGTATTTCCCAATGTGGATGAGGGCGCCGCCCGTTTCAGGGGCGAGCGCGAAGGCTACATTTACACGAGGCTGGGCAACCCCACTGTAGCAGCCCTCGAAAGGTGCGTGAGCGCGCTGGAGGGTGCCGAGAAGGGACTTGCCTTCGCTTCGGGCATGGCGGCGATTTCCGCATTGTTCCTAGCTATCCTGAAGTCCGGGGATCACGTTATAGCTGACAGATGCATTTACGGGTCGACACACACTTTTCTGGCGGCCACGCTTACGCGGTTCGGTGTGGAAGTAGACTTCGTTGACTGCTCGGACACCGCGCAGGTCGCCGCATCTGTGAAGCCGAACACCCGGGTAATCTACTTCGAAACTCCGGCCAACCCGATGATGAAAATGGTGGATATGGAAGCGGTAACCCGGTTGGCCAAACCCCGTGGCATAATCACCGTGGTAGACAACACTTTTATGAGTCCCTACTTCCAGAGGCCGGCGGAATGGGGAGTAGACATCGTGATTCACAGCGCCACGAAATACCTGGGAGGGCACGGGGACGTCCTCGGGGGGCTCATCGTCGGCAGGGCCGAACTCATCGATCTCGTCAGGACCACTACCCAAAAGGATGTCGGTGGGATCATGTCTCCCTTTGATGCGTGGCTCATTTTAAGAGGGATCAAGACCCTCGCCGTGAGGATGGAACGTCATGAAAAGAACGCCATGAAAGTGGCGGAGTTTCTCGAGAAGCATCCCGCGGTCAAACGTGTCTATTATCCGGGGCTGCCGTCCCATCCGCAATACGCAATAGGAAAGAAGCGGATGACTGGATTCGGAGGAATGATGTCGTTCGAGTTGAAGGGCGGCTTCGAGGCCGGCCGCACTCTCATGGACTCGGTGAAGCTGTGCCATCTGGCGGTGAGTTTGGGCGAGACCAGCACTTTGATAGAACATCCGGCTTCCATGACCCATTCGGTCCTGACGCCGGAACAACGTCAAGCTGCCGGGATATCGGAAGGTCTCGTCAGGCTGTCGGTAGGGCTCGAACATCCCGACGATATCATCGCCGACCTTCAACAGGGACTTGCCAGATTACGGTGAGTCACCAGCATCTCACGCGGAAACGTGCAGGTTGCCCGGGCAACGGCGTGGCCGCAAGTGTAAGACGGTCGGGCGGCAGTAAGGCGGTACCGGCACTTCAGTGCCGTATATATACCGTATAGGGAGGTTTTCGTGATGTTTGTGCCGTACGATGTGGGATTGGCAATTGTCGGCGCCGGAGCCCTCATATGGGTCGTGGGGATAGTCGTAGCTCTCAGCCGGAAGGAAACGGCGACGGCGATCACCCACGCCGTAATCGGACTGCTTATTCTCGTGCCATCGTATATCTTCCTCACAGCTGGCGGGTTTATTGGCGCCGCCGTTCTCGCAGCGATAGTCTTGTCGTCTGTCAGGGTAGTATCCGAGTACATGAGGGGGGTCGTGTTTCGCTTCGGCCGGATGCACGGAATTCTGAATCCGGGGATAAGCGTGATCATGCCTTTCGGGGTAGACCAGGTAAAGATGGTCGATATCCGGACCTTCACGATAGACGTCCCCAAGCAGGAGATAATCACCAAAGATAACATCCCGGTGATGGTCGACGCCGTCGTGTATTTCAACGTATTCGACCCGGTGCTGGCCGTGGTGAAGGTGGCCAATTATGTACACAGCACGAGCCTTCTTGGACAGACCATCCTCCGCTCTATTCTGGGCCAGCACGAACTGGATGAGATCTTAAGCAAGCGGCAGGAACTCAACTCCGTGCTCCGGCAACTGCTGGACGAAGCGACGGACCCGTGGGGCATCAAGGTGTCCATGGTTGAGATAAAGTCCATCGAACTTCCGGACACCATGAAGCGCGCTATGGCGCGGCAAGCTGAGGCCGAGCGGGAACGCAGAGGTAAGATCATAGCGGCGGAAGGCGAGCTCCAGGCTTCTCAGAAGCTCGCCGAAGCTGCTCAGATCATGAGTTCGCAGCCGCTCACCATGCAACTTCGTTTCCTTCAAACGCTGACGGAGATAGCTGCGGAGCAGAACTCCACCGTGGTGTTCCCGATCCCCGTTGAGCTCCTGAAGTACTTCGGTGGTAGCGGCAAGTAGCTAGAGGACTCAGGGGGTTTCAATAGGGGGCTCCATGCGAAAAACCCCGGGGAACCCGACTTGTAGACTTCCTCTCTCCGGGTTCCCCATTTCGTCTTCCGCCCCCCGGGACCCGTTACGCCTTGCCCGCCGAACCGAAAAGCTCGATGTAGTGCTTGAGCATATCCTTGTACCCTGTTACCCCTGCGGCATACAGAGCCGGCAGCGGTAGGTCCTTGCCTGACGACAGCGCCGTTTTGATCCCCAGAGCGCCTGCAAACACCAGGTCCGTAAAGAGGTTCACCTTCGTGATCCCCTGTCGAACCGCTTTGCTGAGATTCTCATCGCCGGTAGACGACCCTCCATGCAGCACCAGCGGCGCCGGAACTACCTCTCTGAGTTTCGCAAGGCGCTCGAAGTCGATCCTGGGAGTCCCGGCGTATTTTCCGTGGGCTGTCCCGACGGCAACAGCCAGGCAATCGACACCCGTTTGCCTTACGAATTCCACGGCCTCAGCCGGGTCAGTCAGACCCTTATCTCTGTCTTCCTCGTATCTGGCCCCGCTTCCCACGTGCCCGAGCTCCGCCTCAACCGAAACTCCTACCGCGTGGGCCATTTTGACCACTTCCGAGGTGAGTGCCACGTTCTCGGCGAATGGTTTGGTCGAGCAGTCGATCATCACCGAGCTGAACCCGGCTCGAATGGCGCGTACCGTAACCTCGAAGGACTCACCGTGGTCGAGGTTCAATGCGAATGGCACCGACTCGAATCTCGATGAAAGAAACCGCACGATGTCGCCGATGGCCTCGAGGTCGTTGTTCTGGTAAACATCGAGGATGATGGGGCTTTTGAGTTCGGCGGCGGCACTCAGTGCCGCGGCGGCGGTCTGGAGGTCGTAAATGCCCGGAGCAGCTATTCCGTACCCCTTCTCCCTAGCATCTTTCAGCAACGGCGCCATGCTGATCAACAATGTACCCATCTCCTTCTTGCCGCGTTTTGGATCAGTCAGATCGGGTCGACACGGAGCCTCAAGGCGGCCGCCGCCAATCAGCTAATCTGATTCCACCCTGGCTCAGCCCGTCGGGTCTGAATACGCCTGCAGCGGCCACCTCGCTCCGACCCTACCGTCTTTATCCCAAAACGCTGTGCCAAGTGTTTCCGGTTTGCCCGGCCTCGTTACATGGTAACCACGATTCTGTAGGTACCCCCGCTGGACGCGAGTTCAAGAGCTTCCCCCACCCTGTCCAGCGGCAGCACCTTTTCTATCAGCGGCCTCACGTTCAAGATCCCTCTCGATATTAAAAGCGAGGCCTGGAAGAAGTCCTTAAAGTTCTTGCTTGTAGAACCGGTTATCCATATTCCGGACCTATGAACCACGTTGGGATCCAGGGGTATAGGGACACCGGGGTGCGCCGATGCGAACAGCATCATCTTGCCTTGAGGCCCGAGCATCTTCAGAGCATCGGCGTTGGCCTTCTCATTGCCTATCGCCACTATTACCGCATCGGCTCCGCGCCCGTCGTTGAGCTTTTTCACCTGCTCCGCAGCATCGCCTTGGGACGGATCGATCGCCGCGTGCACCCCGAGTTCCAGCGCTTTGGCCCTTCTTCGCGGATCGGGCTCGCTCACGATGACGAAGGCCCCGCGCAGTTTGGCCACGAGCGCGTTGAGGAGACCCATCGTACCCGCGCCGATGATGACGACGGTTTGGCCGAGCTCCACATCGAGCTTATTGGCGCTTTGCGTGACGCAAGCTAGCGGTTCGACTAGGCAAGCTTCCTCGAAGGGAACCGCCGGCGATACTTTGACCAGGTTGTGCGAATCAACCACCGCATACTCGCTCATCCCGAATATGCCCTTTAAACTACCGGGGTTGTCGTCCATCTTCGACTGGTTGCGGAGTCTCTCCGCTTCCCTGACGCAGGCCACATCGAATCCCATAGCGCAGTAGTAGCACTGCCCGCATGCACTTGAACCGCCCCTCGCAACGTGGTCTCCTACCGACAGGGGCGCCACGACACCCGGGCCTATTGCCTCCACCACTCCGGATACCTCATGGCCCCACACGCCGGGGTAACCGAAGGACACCACGTTGGTGTATATCCTCTGCTCGAGCGTGCATATGGCGCACGCCTTC
This sequence comes from Candidatus Fermentithermobacillaceae bacterium, assembly GCA_012842495.1. Taxonomy (GTDB): domain Bacteria; phylum Bacillota; class Sulfobacillia; order Fermentithermobacillales; family DUSS01; genus DUSS01. Next base: position 3,506 of record DUSS01000024.1, on the reverse strand, counting down.
TGCCGGATCAGCACCTGACCAGGGCCGGGCTCGGGTATGGTTATCTCCCGGATTTCCACTTTTCGTGGCCCGACTATTACCGCTGCCTTTGACTTCACTTCGCACGCCTCCTGAAAAGACACTAAATTCCACGCCGCTAAACGCGACAAGCCGGAAATTCAGCTACCCCAGAATTCCGAGATATCCGAGGATTATGCCGATGACGAATATACCCCAGATTATCCTGTCGGCCCTCACACCCTTCTTAAGAAGGAGCCAAACGCCCGTTACAGCCAAGAGGGGCAATAGTCCGGGCACGATCTTGTCGAGTACCTGGGCTTGAAGGTCGATGACGGATATATCGGAAATGGCAATTTTATAAACCAGCTTGAAATTCACATACCGGGCAGTCAGGCCGCCCAGAGCAAGAAGACCCACGAAACTCGCTGCTTTGGACAGCTGGCGGACGAGTCCGCTTTCGGTCAACTGCTGAACTAAAGTGCCGCCCTTGACATAACCCTGCATGTAGCACCAGTACGATAAACCGAAGGCGACCCCAATCGATAGCACCGTGTAAAGGACCGGGCCTGCCACGTTACCTTGAAGTCCCAGGGAAATCCCGATAGCTAGAAGGACGGGAAACACAAGACCCTGCATAATCGAATCTCCCAACCCGGCCAGCGGGCCCATCAGGGAAGTCTTCACTGCGTTGATGGTCTCATCGTCGAGTTCGGAGCCGTTAGCTTTCTGCTCTTCCATCGAAGCCATTATACCGGCTGCGATAGACCCTATCTGCGGGTTGGTATTGAAGAAGTTAAGATGTCGCTTGAGCCCGGCGGCGATATCCTCGGTCTTCTTGTAAAGATCGTGGATGATGGGCACCATCGCGTGGCAAACTCCGATAGCCTGCATCCTCTCCCAGTTATACATGCCGTGAAGAAAAGCTGCCCATATGAACCACGAGCGAACCAGGGCCGCTTTCGAGAGTTTCTTGGACTCCTGACCCTCAAGCTTCATTTTGCGAAACCTCCTTCCCGTTGCGGAAGTAGAGAACCAGCGCAAGGCACACCGCCAGGATGACGATGCCTATCACATCCATCTTCAGGTAAGCTGCGAGGACGAAGCCGATGAGGTATAGCGGGAAATCTTCCCTGGAGCTGCACATATACCTCAGAAGCAATGCGTAACCGACTGCGGGAAGAAGCTTTCCGACCACGGCGAGCCCGGCGATGAGTTTTGCCGGCATGATATTGAGGAGCGCTTGAACAGGTTCGACTCCGTATTGCACTGCCAAGAATACGGGGATACCTGGATACAGAATGGCGAAAATGCTGCCGGGCACGAGATTCAAAAGAGCGATGCCTCTGGAGTTCCCGCGTTCTGCGAACCGGTCAGCCCAGTGCGTGAACACCGAGAAAAGCGACATCTTCAAAACCGAGACAGAGTTGCCGAGCATGCCCACAGGAATGGCGAAAGCCAGAGCGGTCTCCACATTCATATTCGCCAGGATTCCCAGGGCCGTACCAAGGACGCCAGCGATGAGGATGTCACCGGTATGGGCGCCGCCCACCGACATATAACCGATGTAGACGGCATTTATCGCGGCGCCGATGAGTACACCCTTCACCGGATCTCCAAGGATGAGTCCGACCACCAAACCGGACACCAGCGGGCGCATGAACGCGATAAAGCTTGTGTTCAAGTTCAGTGGACTTCCCAACCACCAGGCATAAATTGCGATCAATAGAGCCTGTAACAAGTAGTCCTCCCTCCTCTACAACGGAACCTTTGGCCAGGATAGAAAACACCCACGAACGTTATCCGGCGGACGGGAAAACTCGAGGCCGGTTCTTCCCGCGGGCGTCAACTTCCTTTCGGCCAACGGTTCTGGTGTAACGTTTGTTTTGACGTATGTTAATTCGACTCTCGGGCGGAGAAATCCTTCTCGATTTCCCGAACAGCTGTTGAAAATCTCTGATCACGGTTTACCCGCTCCTGCTAGTTCGCTACATTCCCGCGCAGGAATCTACCGAGTACCACTTGCGGCCTAAAGGGAAACTCGGCCGGGTTATCGAAATTCCAGGTGAAAAGGATGAAATTCCATCGCGGAGGTGCCCGGACGGGCGTGTTGAAGGCAACCACGCGTAAGAGGAAGGTTTTGTCGCAATCGCCCGAAGATGACACGGAATTCCTCTTTACCGTGTCTCAGATGTACTACATCGAAGGCAAGACTCAGCGAGAGATAGCCGATTACTTCGGCATCTCAAGGCCTCTCGTATCGCAACTTTTGGCGGCCGCCAGGGCTCAGGGGCTGGTTAGAGTTACCGTAGTGGATCCCGCTACCAGGTTCAAGGGTCTGGAAGACGAGATGTGCAGCTGCTTTTCGCTGCGAAGGTGCAAGGTCACCCCGTCCGTTCCGGACCCCGAGCGGGTCAGGATGCGGGTAGCTTATGCTGCCGCTTGCCTTTTCGAGGACCTAATCCAAAATGGGGACGTGATAGGCGTCGGCCCCGGTAGGAGCGTTTCAGCTACGGTGGATCTGTTGAACGAATTGAGGCATGCCACCGGGCTGAAGGTAGTTCCGCTGGCAGGCGGGACGCCTCACGTGGCAGGTTCCCGCCAGGTAAACGAAGTGGCACGCGATCTGGCCGCTAAGATTCATGCCGAATGTTTTCTTCTCAACGCTCCACTCTACGTGGACGACCCATCTATCGCCAGACTCCTCATGACAGATCCTTCTATTGCTCGTTCCACCGAGTTGTGGGACAGGATAAGCTGCGCTTTGGTGGGCATAGGAGCGCTTGACGCTGAGGATCCGTACTTCATGGCCCGAGTAAGAGCTTCAGAGTCTCAGGAAATCGTGGCGGACTTCTGCGGCCGCTTTTTTACCCAGGACGGGCAGGAGGCCGGGGGGAAATTCGTAGTCGCAATCGAACCGCATCAGCTTCGAAAGGCGCGGGAAGTGGTTGCGGTTGCCGGCGGTGTTTCAAAAGCCAGAGCGATCCGGGCCATCCTTCGAGGGAAGCTGATCACCACGCTCGTTACCGATGAGGACACAGCCAGAGCGGTGTTGGGGCTCGAAGATGGTCGGGGAGCCGGGACCTGAACCCGGGGCCTCATGGTCCCCGATTATATCCAGACCGTCCACAGGTGTTTCGTAGCGTTCATACGCTGCCCGTTTGTTTCCATCAAGCTCTATCTTTTTGACCGCTTTCCACCCACATTCCTATCAGGATTCCTATCAAAATGCGCTGGTCCCATTAAGTCTCTCGGTGCCATCTTGGAGATCGTGGCGGCAACGTGAGAAGATTGATGGCAAGCCGCTCTTTGCCCCGACTCCTCTTCCGTCCTGAAGCGCCGCAACCAGTACCACAACCGGTGGGGATTTACGCCGTAGGACGCGCACCATTCCCTGGCGCTAAGACCGCTGGCCGTGTACTCCGGTATCCACTGCTGCCACTGTTGCCACCTCTGCTGCTGAGTCTTGGTCATCGCAGTGAGCCTCCCCGATTTACGTAGGTTCGGGG
>DUSS01000023.1 GCA_012842495.1 Candidatus Fermentithermobacillaceae bacterium | reverse complement strand
GCGTCCAGGGTAGCCCTGATGGCTGCTTCCCGTTCGTCTGTTCCTACCGGGCACGAGCCGGTTAAAAGATGCTCCTCACTGCCGATGGTGCACCATAACGCAACCAAAGCGACGTCCCGGTCTTTCATCCTGACTACGTGCGCGTCAACCAGGGAAATCCGGGCCTGGCGGGAAATGAGCAAGCTAAGAGCTTCCAGGCAAGCACGGACAGCTACTTTAATCCATCCCCGCTCGCTCTTCTCCTCCCATGCCTCTCCCGTCATCTCGTTCGAACCAAGGACCAGCGTGACTTTGACGCGATAGACCCTGTCCTCGGCGATCATCTCGGTCTTGGTAAGGCGCACTCTGGCGGGGCTCGTAACCTTCTCCTGCGACACCATGGCTATGGACACCTTGCGCCTGTCAAAGGAGACCCCGTGCCCTGCCATCAACGCCGACTCCACGTCCCGCAAAAGGCGTTTTGCCGGCCGCACATCCTCCGCCAGGATATGGATTTCTTCGATCTCGCCGGAGGAATTCATCACAACCCTGCAGCCGATGACACCTCGAATCTTCTTCAAAGTTTCCTCGTACAGGCGCCCCCGGTCCTCGTATCTTTCATTCATCGAACCAACCTCTCTCGCCAAAGCGTAAGACTGGCTCATCTCTTAGCTGTACTGGCGCATGACGCGCTCCGGAGACCTGTAAGAGGAACCTATGACGTTATCACCCTGGGCATAATCTCGGTTCCTCTCTGGTAGTCCGGTTGTCTTCGCTCCGCTACAACGGTCTCTGCCATTACCCAGAGTCCCGCCGACACCAAACTGTGGCCTCCCAGTACGATCGGTATGGACGCCTCCTGAGAAGCCCTTGTAAAATCCCTCAACCAGGGATCTTCAATCATATCCCATCTCATGAGGTCGGAGTTAAACCGGTCCCGGTCGGAAAAGCGCTTCTTCAGGTGAGAGAACACCACCCTCGTATCGAAGAAGGCACAATCCGCCACCGAACCGAGGTACCGGAAGAACTGTTCCGCCCCCAAAGCTTCGATGACATGCCCTATAAGCGAAACGACCATCCCCTGATCCTCTCTACCCAGGGCTTTCATCCCCCGCTCTTCCGAAAACACCCGCATCCTGTGAACCATGTTGGAGTTGATGTAGGTGATGACCGACGGTCCCACCCTCCCCAGCACCGCAATCTCCCTACAACCGTCCCGGAGCAGATCCCACGCCTTCATTATGTTTTCTCGATTCCATGAGAGGTTTTGTATAGCTTTTTTCGCCCTTTTCCCGCAGCTCGGGTGAAGGCCGAGAATCAGGACGTCGGTGGGCGTGTCCACATCGAAGTTCACCCGTCCGGAATTGGGTACGAGAACGCGCCTGAGCCCGATGTCTTTAAGGAGCGTTCCCAGAGGATTATCCCGGTCCGGCAAGGGGATTTCGTCTATCGCTCTTGCCGGGGAAAAAGCAATGAGATCCGCGGATTGAACGTTGTTCATCACAACTACGTTTTTTCGCCTCTTAAGTTCCAGAGCGATCTGCAGGAACTCGCTCTCGGTCATGAGTGGAACCGCCCCGCCGCTCAAATAGAGGACGTTGTCGATGCCGTACTCCACTATCACGTCCCTGAGCTCGTTGCCGAAATGGAACTTCCGTTGCCCGGTCAGGCGGGTTAGAACGCCGAGTTCTCCGGCACGGCGGATAAGATCCGGATGGTTGGTGACCAGAACCACGCCATCGATTTCAGGAACGCGCGTAAGCTTTTCGAGGGTATCCAAGCATACTTCCTTTCGAACCTGGACGATCTCTTCTTCGATGTCAGAATGGGCTTGTCCACCCTCGAATACAACCGCCGTGACCGCCGGTTTCTTCAAAAGACGCGCCTCCTCGCTTCTTTGATGATGAAACCTATGCTTCAGGCTCGATCAGTCCATAGTTTCCGTCCTTACGCCTGTAGACAACGCTTACCAGTCCCGTTTCGGCATTAGTGAAAACGAAGAAGTCGTGACCCAGAAGGTCCATTTGGGTAACAGCTTCTTCGGGGGACATCGGCTTGATGGCAAACCTCTTCACCTTAACGATCATCCCGTTTCCATCCTGCTTTTCGGCGGACGTTCCAGCTCCCTCTGTGACCGTATCCTGGGCGGGGGTTTTGGAGGCCCGTTTTAACAATTTCGTTTTATGCTTTTCCAGTTGCCTTTCGAGCTTCTCCACAACCTGATCTACACACGTCATAGGGTCGGCAGCTTGCTCCTCGCCGCGAAGGAGATATCCATCGAGAGGCGCCGTAACTTCGAGTATGTGTCTGCCTCGTTCCGTACTAAAAGTGGCCTGGGCTGTAACCGATCGCTTCACGTACTTCGAAAGCTTTTTCAACTTCTTTTCAGCATAATCTCGTAACGCCGGGCTGATATCCATGTTCTTACCGGTTACGATGACTCTCATGAGCTCTCTCCTCCCGATTCCCCGTATTTAAAGATCAGTATTCCCGCAGCCTTAGCTAAATCCTTCCAGAGCACCCCCTCCCCGCGCGAAAGTGGCCTGAAACGGGCCGAGCTCACAGCCTAGACCGCAGTTACGTTCTTCGGTACTTCGACGGAATTCATCCTATACCGTGTTGATTCGACAGTCCACAGTATAATCCCAAGCTGATTTACGTCTTGTGCTGCTTATCAACAGAGTTATTCACAATATCCACAAGACGCATTATTTAAACGTCTGTTGACGATTACTTCGGGGCATGCTATAGTGCGAACACGAGCCTGAAAGTGGCTCGCTGGCGACGCGGCTGGGAACCCGTCGTCGAGAATTAGGAGGAATGCCCCGACATGCAAGGTAAAGTCAAGTGGTTTAACGCGGAAAAGGGCTACGGGTTTATCGAAAGGGCGGACGGACCTGACGTCTTCGTCCATTACACGGCCATCCAGAGTCAGGGCTTTCGCAGCCTTAACCAGGGCGACCTCGTCGAATTCGAGATCGTTCAGGGGCCGCGCGGCCTTCAGGCAGCTAACGTCGTGAAGATTTCCTGACCTCGGAAAACCGGCGGTCCCGGCTGCTTGCCAGCCGGGACCTTTCATTTTATCCTGTCGAAACGGGTATCCGCCCCTCCTTCTGACTGCCCGTAAGCTTCCAACGCCTTCTGCTCACCAATCGTAGATAAGATCGCCTCGCTGCGTGCCCTCACCTCTTCCCGGAGCTTTGAGCAGATTTCCTCGTGAATCCGCTGTATCTCCCGGATGGTTTCGAGAATTGGCCCCTTTTCCTCCTCGGGTATTCGTGCCAGGTCCTCCGATGATATAGACTTCGCTAAGGCCTCCTGGCGTTCCAAAAGCGCCTCGCCCGCATCGAAGTCGCCCCTCATCACTGCATCGCGGTGGGCTTTTGCTAGATCCAGCATCCTGCCGTAGGCCTCTAGCATGTTCGGTGGATCACCCCCAGGCTTCCTCGGGACGTGTGCGTGTCCGCGCCATTTCCGCCCAGGCCCCTCTGATGTGTTCCAGCACCTTGATGCAGTTAGAGAGAATCTCTGCGTCTTTCTTAACGTTGGACATGATGAGACTCCTGTACACGTAATCATAGATAGAATCGAGAGCTAGAGCTACTTCCCCTGCTTCTACGTTCAGCGACGACCGCAGCTCTTCCACTATGTCCTCGGCTTTGGTAATGGCAATATTGGCCGCGGCAAAATTCTTCCCGGCGATGTGTTCGAACGCCGCTTTCATGTTTTTGATAGCTGCATCGTACATCATCAGCACCAGTTCTGAAGGTGAAGCGGTTGACACTCTAGATTGTGCATAAACATCTAGCGCCTTCTTTTCCACCGCACCGGCAAAGTGCCCCATTTCAGTCACCTCTCAGGCCTCCCAGTCGTGCTCAGGCCACTTGACTTCAACCTTTACGCGGTCGTGGTCCCCTGTGTCATACTGGTAACTTGCTGAGCCAGCCACATGCCCAGCGAGTTCATCTTCGCCAGCATGGTTTGGAGAGCCGTGAATTGTTTCCGAAGGGTAGCAAGGCGCATGTCAAGCCGTCTTTCCAGATCCTCGATTCGGTCGGATATAGACCTGTCCTCTTCGGTGAGCCGGGTCATCCTCGCTTCGAGATACCCATCGCTCTTGGTATAGGCTGAAACACCCTTTGAAACGGATGTGGCGATGCCTTCTGCAGAGGTGAAAAGATACGCAACGGCATCCCGGTTAGTTTTGAGCTTGTCCAGGAACTTGGTCTCATCGAAGCTGAGCTTCCCTTCTTTAGAAAATGCCCCCAGCGGCCCCGTTGATATCCCCACCATCACCGCCGATTCATACCCAGGGACCGACCCGGGAACCTGCTGGAATATCAGGCGCCTGATCTCCGCAAGAAGTCGTTGTAGTAGGGGGTCGCCGAACAAGATGCCTCCTTTAAGGGTCGCCGGGTCCCAGCCGCTGTACTTGCGCGCGGTATCTATAAAGGAGTTGTAAGCGGCGATTAGGTCTTTAACCTGTTGGATGAGGGACGAATCGTCCCATGACACCGTCAGGAGCGTAGTGCCCCCCGCTCCCGTCACCGGATCCGCCTGCGTCTTCAAGCTCAACGTGACTCCGGGTATGGCGTCGGAGACGACGTTGGTGGGTCTGGTAAACTGCACCCCGTTGATGGTGAACACCGCGTCAGCGGCGGCGACCACTTCGTTAACCTTTCCGGTGGCGTCAACGAAGCCCAGCTGCTGCCATAAAGCCATGTCTCCTCCGAGGGAAAGTTTGTTGGCGGTGCCTGTCTGAGACGAGGTGATAAGGAGCCTGTAGTCGCCGGGTGCTACCTGAACGACAGATGCTTGAGCCCCTACCCCGGTCGTCCCATTTATCTTCTGGGCCAGCAAGTTGAGGCTGTCCTCAGCGGCGATAACCACGTCTTTCCCATTGATGCTGATGGTTCCTACAAGCCCAAGGGAGGCGGCGGGATCGGCATAGGCCTGCGACTGGATTACCTGAGCCCGAGCGAGGCTCGTTATTTTGATTTCGTACGAGGCATTGGCCGCGTCCGTTGAGGCTGTAGCTGTGAGGACAGACTGATCTCCCACCTCCACCGTCTTCTTGTAAAAGTTAAAGGAGTAGGTCAGCGGCGCGATCTTGGAGGCAAGGGCCTCAAGGCTTGATCGTACCTCATCCCACGCCTGCTTCTGCTTGCTGAGCAACGACTGGCGTTCGGTTAGAAGCGCGATAGGGCGCCGCTCTACGTTCATGAGCTCCTGGATTATAGCTTCCGTGTCGAGCCCGGTCAACGTGGGTACCACTCTCAGGTCCGACATGAGATTTCACCTCTTGCCTAACGGGTTTTCGCGCTTCTCTCGTTTCTCCGCTTCTTCTTTAACTTGTCTCATGAGCCTGGCTATGTCTTTGCTCGAAGAAGCCGCCCTGGACATCTCCTGAGCAATTTCTCTCTCTATTTCTTCTCTGAGAATCTTCGTTCCCTGAGGCGCTTCGATCCCTAGTTTCACCGAAGCTTTCGGCCCGGTCCCCTTCACCTCAAGAACTCTGACGACGACATCGTTTCCGACGATGATGGCCTCATTAACCTTCCTGGTAAGAACAAGCATGCCTACCCAGTCCTTTGCAGCAAGCTCTCGAGGACCGGAAACACGTAGTACCTGGTTTCGTACTCCGGCGATATACTGATGATTTGCTTCGCCATCCTGGTCTCGGGATTCACCACGACGGGCGCCCGAAGGTTACAGGTCATCTTCTTGATATCCGGAGGCACCACTACTACGCAAAGCAACAGAGCTTCATCAAGAGAGGAAATCCCGATAGATTCCAGGTCTTGCCGGGGCATTTCTGGAGCGTAATCGGCAAAAACGACCCGGGGGTCGACAGTCACGAACCCCAAGGAGGGCTCATCCAGACACTGAAGGTACTTCAAGACGCCTCTTCCACCATCCCGGTCGACCACGACGAAACGGTGGAACTGCGGAAAACCTATGAGTCCCGTGGGGAACGTAATCACCTTCTCCGAGTCCACCTGTAGCGGCCCGAATGCCGTGTTTATCACTTCCATCCCGGCACCACCTTTGAGTCAAGCCCGGACCATCCCTTATCCTCCGGTTATTTGAGGAAGTCGAGGAGGGTGGGCTGGATGATTCTAGCTGCCACTCCCAGAGTAGCTCTGTAGGCTGCCTCCTTAGCCTGTAAATCCACGAGAACGTAAGACAGGTCCACGTCCTCCACGTCCGACAAGAGCTTGGTGTACTCTATGTTTGTTTCCTTACCGCGATTGTCGAGGATATCGAGCCTCCTCAACCGGGCGCCGTTTATTACGCGATAGGACAATACTCTATCTATGGAACCGTCCAGAGCTTGCGTGGCGGAAGCGATGAGCGACGTATCGCCGGTACCACCCGCCACCAGAGCTGCCTCAAGGTTTTTAAGGCCCGAGTATATCTCATCTAACAGCCCGGTTCCTCCTTCGGCCACCGGGCCGTGATTCTCGACGGTGACGATGACTCCCGGACCAAGCTTCCACTCGGGGCGAGTACCGGTTAAGAGCTTGCGGCCCTCCGTTTCCGTGTTGCCGATATTCAACACCTCTTCGGCCAATTGAGCTATTTCGACCGCCAACGCCTGCCGCGCCTGAGGCGATGTGGAGTCAGTAGCCCCATAGATCCCGAGTTCTGTGGCCCTCGTTAGCACCGAGCTGAGTTCGGAGAGGGATTCTTCGATCTGTTCCATCCAGCCTCTGGCCCGTACCAGATTCCGCATGAACTGGTCATTGCGGGCCATGTGAGTTCTCAAGGACATCGATCGCTCAGTTCCGACAGGATCATCTTCCGGTCGCGAGATCCTTTTACCGGAGGAAGCCATGTCCTGAAGCCTCAGCAACCGGCGCTCCGCGTAACTCAGTTCATACAGGACATTCCTCTCTACCATGTTGTCGGTTATCCTCATCGCCCTCACCTACCTCCCGGTAATCCCCATGCGATTGATGATCGTGTCCAGCATTTCATCGGCGACCGTGATTACCCTGGCACACGCGTCGTACGCGTGCTGGAACCGTATGAGGTTGGCCATTTCCTCGTCCGTGGACACTCCACTTATAGAATCCTTTCGGTTCGCAAGCTCCTTGACCAGCAGTTCTTGAGTGGTAATACCTGACTGAACCTTCTGCGCTCTAACCCCCAGCGTCCCCACTTCCGATTGCCACCTTTCGTTGAACGTGGGCACGTTAGAAGGATTATTCGCACCTTCGATTAGGTCCCCCACCGCCAGAGCGTTGCGCCCGTTCAGGGGATCCCCGGCCACGCTCGAAGCTCGTATGTAGCCAGGATCTGTGGCTATCGACGGATTCACCTCAACCGAATCGAGGTAATCCGCGGGATCGCCTACCGAGAAGAACCAGTTGGCGGGGTCATTTGGATCCGGGACCGGCTCCCCCGTGGTCGAGTAGAGGTGATAGCCCTGGGCATGTTGGCGGTTAACCTGGTCTACGAAGTCCTTGAAGAGTCCCTCGATTTGAGCCTTAAACCCATAAACCGTCTCGTCTCTGGCGGTCTTAAGTCCTCCCAGCTTGCCCCCCATGGCGGTCACGGTTTCGTACTGTCCGCTGGGGGACGAAAGCGGCCGCCACCTGAATTCGGTGCCGGAATTGGTAAACGCAACCTCCAGCTCGTAAACAACCTGTCCGTCAACGAGAGGCAAACCTCCTACCGTCACGCGCAAGGATTCTGCGTCTTTCAACGTTACGGTCGCACCCGTGAGAGCCGTTATCTCGTCCAGCATGAGATCGCGCTTGTCAAGAAGATCACCAAGAGGCTCGTGCCTGGCCAGAGCCCGTTGGATCTCCAACGTGGTCTTAGCTATCTCTCTGGACAGGTAGTTCACCCTTGCAACGGTAGCTTTGATATCCACCTCGATATCGTGAGCCATTGAGTCCATTTGGGCCCCGAGGCTTTTAAACAGGCTCACCAGGTTCTTGCCCCTCTCCATTACCGTGGCTCTGGCTGACACCAGGTGCGGCTCTGAAGCCAGGTCGTGCCAGGAAGCCCAAAAGTCGTTCAGAGCCGATTGGATGCTGGAGCCCGAAGGCTCCCCCACGACTACTTGCAGGTGGTCGAGGACCACTTTCTCTGATTCCAATGCGGTCTTGCGCGATTGCTCTCCCCTGAGGATCGCGTCGATGAACCGGTCCCTCACGCGCCTCACATCCCTTATGCGGACGCCCAGACCAGCGGTGCCCGCTTCCATCGTCATGTTGGTTTGAATGAGCGGCTCCAGAAGCACCTCCTGCCTGGAGTAACCTTCGGTCGCGGCGTTGGCTACGTTATGTCCGGTCACTTCCATGGCGCGCCTGTGCGCCCGCAGTCCGGTCAGGCCTATTTGCAACGCGGTGAAACTCGACGGCACTCGATATTCCCCCTCTTCTCAAACCCATTGCCTCCGGTTCCTTGCCCAGCCAGTAATCGCTCTCTCCGAGTGCTCGGCCATGCCTCTTCGTTTCATACACAGTCAAGTTTTTCTGTCTAAAACCAGGGATTTTATGGCCTTTTTCTCTCCGATTCGCTGGTAGGATTGCTCCGGCAGCAAGAGGCTCAGCTCTTTCTGGATAATCTCCAGGCTGCGCCGGGCGAGCTCCTGGTTTCGCTTCCCTATCACTTTGAGGCAGGCACTGGTGGTGTTCAGTCTGTCGGCCAGAACGGACAACCTTGCCTGTTCAGCTGGCTCAAGGTACGGGTAAAGGCGGGATAACGTGATGCTGGTGGGATCTCCCTCAAAGCATGAAGAAATTATGGAGAGCCGCTTTTCTTCGAGTTCTTTCAGTTTGTCGAGAACAGCTTCTTGCTTTGCATTGATATCCTGGATCTCAACAACGTCACCGTAGACCAGCACGTTCATCTGCCGCGAGGCCAGCGATAAAAGATTCTCAAGGAGAACTAGAATTTCTTCAAGAAGTGGAATTACCTTGGAGACCTCGCTCATTCCCGTCCCTCCCGGGACGGCGGCCTGTTTAGCGAAGTTTATCCGCCATTAACCTGCCCAGAAGCTTCTCTGCAACCTCCTCAGGTTCTACGTGATAGGTCCCTTCCCGAAGGCGACGGGATATCTCCCGCACTTTCTCCTCCCGCACTTCAGGGATATTCTTTATGACGCTTTTGACCATGCTCACGTCCTGAGGTGATACGGAGATGGACAAAGCATCCGGGAGCCCTCCCGCGGGTAACTCGTCCGGACGAGCGCTCGGGCTGAGCTTTCCCGTCGAAGAGGTTCTGTACACCTTCAGAATCTGATTGATCTGGGCACGCGATATCATCATACTGCTCCAACCTCTTTCTCCACCTAGGCCACCGTCCACTTTCATTCATCGAAGAACGGGACGGTATCGTTTAGCTTTTTGTGTGAGTTTGTTCTAAGACGGGTGTCACGACGCGCTGTTTCTCCGTAATCACAGCACCAGGTCAGCCGAGCCCTCAGGTCTTCCTGCGTCTGCTTATCATGTCCATGATGTATACCTGTCCGGACACCTTTTCGTCCGGCTCCTTCACCGAAACCGTCCTGGGTTCCTCCGCTTTTGCGCCTCCCTCCCGGTTGAAAGACGATAGAGCTTGGAGGCACTCAGAACAGATCTGCCCGGCTGATATTGGCTTTCCACATATCTTACACCTGGGTTCGAGGTCACCGGTGCCAGCTATAACCAGTAATCCCGTCTTTACGAAGTCCACGATGACTTCGACCGGTACCCCGGTAGCCTTGTGAACCTCCGGCACTGTGGCGCCGGGATTTTCGCTAAGATAAGCTTTTACGGCCGCATATTGCTCCTCTTCCTTAGCCTGACACTCCCGGCAAATGGGAACTCCCACGTATCTAAAAAGCTTTCCGCAGCGCTGACAGTTGCGGACTTCCGGTCTCATTGAATCCATTCGACCCTCACCCCTAAATCGCCGTCCTGGCTAAAGCTGCGACGTACACCTCGACCACCCCTGCCTTTTTCAGCACCCGGCTGCAAGCGTTGGCCGTGGCGCCTGTCGTCACCACATCGTCCACTAGAAGCACGCGAGATCCCGCCAGGCGGCGAGCTCGAGAGGAACTGCCGAGCTTTATGGCGTCTTTGACTTCCTCCCATCTATCTCGTCTGGAAAGACCGGTCATGGATATGTTCGACTTTCGTCGCTCGAGTGCGTCATTCAGGTCGAGTCCCAAGCCCCGCGAGAGCTCCTCGGCGAGATCGCGAGCTTGGTCGAAGCCTCGCAACCCCTTGCGAGCAGGGTCTATGGGCACCGGTACTATCACGTCACAGGGAGGAAGCTTTAGAGCTACGTTTATGAGCAGCTTTCCCAGAGGTGTTCTGAGATTCCTTTCTCCGCGGTACTTCATCCTTATTACCGCCTCTTTGAGGCTACCGTGGTATATTCCGGCAGCCTTTATAGCATCAAACCAGTAAGCTTTGGTCGTACACGCCGGGCAGTAACCTTGACCGGGTCGAACAGGAACACCGCAGATTCGGCAAGTCCACCGCATCTCCGCCGCCATACGGCTCGCGCAGGCAGAACAAATTCCCCTGTCCAGCACGTCGGTAGATAGCACGTCGCCGCAAAGGGCGCAGCGACAAGTAACGCCCATTAGAAAACCCACAAAGCGTCCACCGATGTCGTTTACCAGAGCGATCACAATTGTTCTTTCTCCGAGCTCTCCTTTGATTCCCTCTTAACCGAGTACATGTCAAGGTCGGCCTTGTTCACCAGCTCTTCGAGGGTCTCTCCATCTTCCGGGAAGGTGGCAACGCCCCAAGATGCCGATACGACTCCTGTTAGGTCGAGGGGTTCTCCCCTGTAAGAAATCCTTGTCTCCGCGATATTCCTCATGATCCTTTCCGCTACTTTCCTTGCGCCGTCTTTTCCCGCCGACGGTAGGATAATGGTGAACTCGTCTCCGCCGTATCTGCACGCATAATCACTGTCCCGAACCGTTCGCCGTATGCTATCGGCGATTTCTTTGAGGGCTTCGTCGCCGACCATATGACCGTACAAATTATTCACTTTTCGGAAATGATCGAGGTCGATGAAGATCAACGATACCTTGGAACCCGAAAGCTTAGCTTTCTCGATCGCCCACGCCAACCGGGAGCAAAACTCCCTGTAGTTATAAAGGCCAGTTAAAGGATCCCGTGCGGCAAGCTCCGTCACTCTTTCCCATTGCATGGCGTTATCCACGGCGAGAGATATTTGCGCGGAAAGAAGCGGATAAAGCCGCAGGGTGTCCGCCTCGATCTCCTCGGAGGAAACCTTGGCCACTCCGAACTCTCCGATCAACCTGTCTCCCCTGGTAAGCGGCATGAACAGCGCTGCTCCAAAAGGCGAAGACCCCTCGGAGGGGCACCGTTCCTTGTTCCAGTAGTATCTAGCCTTCGCATCCACTGTTTTCCGCCGCTCTTGCATTCGCTCGAGCCAATCGAGAGCTTCTTTCTCGGACAGGCCGGGTACAGTCTTCGTTTTGAAAACCCGTGCATCGCCGTCGGCACCCTGAAGAGTGAGCCACCAGAAGTCCCACTTAATGAACTGGGACACGGCATCACACGATTTGGCAAATACGTCCTCCAGTCGCATGACCGCGTTGATTGCGGAAGCAGCTTCGTAAAGGCGGGCCAGGTCCGCATGGGTTCTCGCCATGCGACCGAGAATGGCGGTGAGGAATACAAGCCCTCCTAGAGAAACCGAGAACAGGTAAAGCTCAACGTTACCCCATTTGGGAAGGTTCAGGGCAATGACGATTCCCAGGAGCGCGCCCAGGACCGTGCAGACGGCGTTGAAGCCGGATGTCTGAATAAGCTCCCGGCTCTTCACATTCTCGTAAGGCCTGGCGGATATCAGCGCATAAAAGACTATCAGGGCGGTGTTGACCAGGTAGCTGACCACCGTAAACAAGACCACCTCTCGCACGAACGCAAGGGTGAATCCACCGGCTGCCGACTTTTCGATGTGACCGTTCAGGGTAGATGCGAATGACCCCGCTATTACGGTGGAAGATATCAGAGCGCCTACATCCATTGCGATTATCCTCGCAGGACGTCTGCGAAAGATAAGGGCTGGAATAACCGCTAGATTCACCACGCATGCCGCAACGAATCCGTGAATCATGTAAGTGGCCAAAACGATCGAGAAATCGAGGGACACATGGAACTTACCAACGGGTATCGCGCCTATCGTAAGCGCGATTTCCAGCAGGAAAAACAGAATGAAAGAGCTTGTCGCGAGAAATCCATACTCTCCAGGGTGACTCAAGGCCACAACAAACAGAAGAAGTCCCCCGGCTGCACCCACGGCCCAGGCATACGCTTTGGATACCTTTGGGTCCAAGAGAAGACCCCCTTAGTCAGGCACGGTTTCCGCCTCTCTCCCTCTCATATCCTGCAGATTCAAGACGATAGCGTCGGGATCCACCAAATCCGCCGGCGACAGTACCGACAGTATTCCGTCGCGCTCCAGGAGTGTCAGAATCTCAGGAGTTTCGTCCGAAGAATCCAGGTCTAGTGCCCGGATTTCTGAAGACATACCCCTCGACTTGAAATCCTCCCATAATATACGTCGAACGGTACCTTCGACCACGTTAGCTGAATTGCCTGTAACAAGGATCACAACCAGGGGCCGCCAACCTTTCTCTGATCTCGCTCTCAACGAGAGGAGGACATCCAGTGCTGCGACGACAGCTACTGCGACCAGAACCAGACACTCCGCAGATACCACGTGAATCCGCCCCTCTCCCCGCTTCTGACGCAGTATATGTGCGAAACAGGGAGAGGGGATAAATTCGATCTCGCCGTAAACCTTCTGGCATTTTATCTTACAGCTTTCTCAGGATTTCATCCGCCAGGTCCGTCTTCTCCCAGGGTAGGTCCAGATCCGGCCTGCCGAAGTGTCCGTACACCGACACCTGGGAGTATATGGGCCTCCTCAGGTCGAACCTTTCTATTATGGCAGCGGGACGAAAGTCGAAGGCTTCCAAGACCGCGTCGAGAATCCTATGGTCCGGGTACTTGCCCGTACCCTTGGTATCTACTACGACCGCGGTGGGCCTTGCCACTCCGATGACGTAGGAAACCATGACTTCGCACTCTGAGGCCAGTCCCGCAGCAACGACGTTTTTGGCGACGTATCTTGCGGCGTAACTTGCGCTTCGGTCGACCTTCGTGGGGTCTTTCCCCGAGAAAGAACCTCCGCCGTGCCGCGCGTATCCGCCGTACGTATCCACGATGATCTTCCTTCCGCTCAGCCCCGAATCCCCCTGGGGACCGCCGATGACGAACCGGCCGGTCGCGTTCACGAAGAACTTGGTCCTCTCATCCAGAAAGTTTTCGGGCACGGACGGCCTGATAACGTGCTTTTCTATGTCGGCGCGGACTATCTCAAGAGGGACTTCCCCGGCATGCTGCGCAGATACTATCACGCTGTCTATTCGTTTGGGTATTCCGTCCTCATACTCCACGGTGACCTGGGTTTTCCCATCGGGACGGAGGTACGGAAGCACTTTATCCTTCCTCACCTCGGCCAGCCTCCGTGCCATTTGATGAGCCAGGAAAATGGGAAGGGGCATGAGGACATCCGTCTCAGTACATGCATACCCAAACATCATGCCCTGGTCACCAGCACCGAGCGTATCCACCATTTGGCCCTGCTTTGACTCGAGTGCCTTATCTACTCCCAGGGCTATGTCGGGCGACTGGTCCTCGATGGCGGTGAGCACGGCGCAAGTATCCCCATCGAAGCCATATTTAGCCCTGGTGTAGCCGATGTCTTTAATCTTGGTCCTTGCGATGTGAGGCATATCCACGTAACACTCGGTGGATATCTCGCCGGCGATCAAAACGAAGCCGGTTTTGACCAAGCACTCACATGCGACCCTGGCAGCCGGGTCTTTCTCGAGAATCGCATCCAAAACAGCGTCAGCTATCTGGTCTGCAACTTTATCGGGGTGTCCTTCTGTCACGGATTCCGATGTAAACATCCTGCGACCCGGACCCATAGTAGGCATGAACCTCGTCCTCCCTTCGAAGAAGAGCTTCCTTTCATGATGCGCTTGTGCGTTTCCGAAGGGAAGTGAACTCCTATCCTTCGGATTTGGCGCGACCGCACCATTCATCCGCCGGGATTGGCACCGCGCCAATTAGGCCGGTTGCCGAGGGTTCATCGGGCCGGTTCCCTCACCCTTCTCTTGATAAGAGCGGCACACTGTGCCTCTGAATTGCGGGTCGCTTCATCTTAGCATGGACCGCAAAAGCTCGTCAAACCCCGTTGTCCTCTACAACGACGGCAAAAACCATTGTCGCGCTGGCAATTTCGTCGTCTCCTATAAACGCGGTGGCGCTGCCCCTTCCGATACCCCTGCGGACCGCACCTATTTTGACCCGGGCCCTCAAAGTCGTACCGGGCCAAACAGGACGCTTGAAGCGCGCCCGGTCTATACCGGCAAGGTAAGCTATCTTTCCCTTGTACTGAGGTAGAGACAGCAGCGCCAGAGCCCCCGCTTGGGCCATGAACTCGAGGATGAGAACCCCCGGCATGATGGGATGGCCGGGAAAGTGCCCCCGGAAGATGTCAAAGTCCTTGGGAACGTCGTACTCGGCTGTAGCTTCCTTCCCCGGAACAACCGAGATGGTCCTGGATATAAACAAAAACGGTTCCCGGTGCGGAAGGATCCCGGTGATGAACTCCGGTCCGCCGCAGAGAACCTGGTTAGCGTTTTGCGGCCCGCTCCCGTCAGGCAGGCAGCTCTCCTCCATCACGATCATCTCCTGCGTTGAATCTCAGGAGATGATTTCGCCAGCGAGTTGAACAA
Organism: Candidatus Fermentithermobacillaceae bacterium; assembly: GCA_012842495.1. Taxonomy (GTDB): domain Bacteria; phylum Bacillota; class Sulfobacillia; order Fermentithermobacillales; family DUSS01; genus DUSS01. Next base: position 19,051 of record DUSS01000023.1, on the reverse strand, counting down.
CACCTTCGCCAGTCCTATGCCACCCGCCTCCGCCATCTTCTGGCCAAAAGCTTGCTCGGCAATGGTCCCGTACGGTCCCTGGTCCTTTGCGCCCGTCGTATTCATCATAGCTCTGAAGAGCATCGAAAGGAATATGCCCTCGAACTCGAGGCAAGCTTTCATGAGTTGGAAGTCGTCTTTCTTCCGGGCTCCCCCATCTGTGGAAGCTTCCTGAGGCCTGCGCAGAGCAGCATCAGCTCTCACATGTCCGATGTTGCCGGCCGTCCCCGTAACGCCCAAGATGGAGTTCGGATGGCCCATCACCATTTATCGTCCCGCCTCCCGCCGTCACCGCTTGAGATTATTGGCTACACCCAGCATTTGGTCCGCCGTTTCAACCGCCTTGGAGTTGAGTTCGAAGGCGCGCTGAGCTACTATGAGGTTCACCATTTCGGTGACTATTTGTACATTGGAAGTCTCCAGGAAGCCCGACAGAATCCTTCCGCTCCCTTCCTCCCCCGGGGTGACGGTCCTGGGCTCGCCCGATGCCACGGTGGCCTTGAACAAGTTTCTCCCAATAGCTTCCAGTCCGGCCGGATTGGGAAACATCGCCAATCTTATTTGCCCCACGTCCCTAAGCTCGTCGCCTACCCTGGCGAGGACCGTTCCGTCGGCCGAAACCATGACTTCGGTGGCATCCTGAGGGATGGTAATCTCTCCTCCGTAGCCGCCTTCCGAGACGACCGGATAGCCGTCGGATGTCACCAGCATCCCTTCGCCATCCACCCGAAAGTTCCCATCCCTGGTGTAAGCGGTGCCATCGGGAAGTTGTACGCAAAAAAACCCCAGACCTTCAATGGCCAGAGACAGCGGGTCATCCGTCTTCTCCAGGTTACCAGGGGCAAAACTCCTCACCGAGTCGGACACTCTGGACCCGTGACCTACCGAGATGATGTCGTTCCGACCCATCCGAAGTTCCTGATAGTATAGGTCCTTAAAGTTAACCCGCTGCCGCTTATACCCTGTGGTGTTCACGTTGGCCAGATTGTTAGCGATGGTATCAATCATGAACTGTTGGGCATTCATGCCGGTAGCGCCGGTCCACAAAGCTCTGAGCATTACTTTCGCCCCCTGTTTCAGACTTTGCCGACTCTGTTCACAGCTTCAGCAGTGGCTTCATCCTGCGCCTGAATTGCCCGCTGGGAAGCTTCATAGGCCCTAAAGGCATCTACAAGGTGAACCATCTCCGTCACCGCGTCCACCGAGGATTTTTCGAGACAGCCGCTTAACACGCTTGCTTCGACCTCCCGGGCAGCTCCTTCGTCAGCTGCAAACAGGCAAGAACCTTCTTTTCGTAAGATCGACTCGTCCTCGAAACCGACTATCGCCAGCTTATCCACTTCTTCTTCACCGCAAAAAACGGTCCCGTCCTGACCGATGTGAACCAGCCCTGCCTGTTCAGGTATCCTGATCTGCCCCGAGCGCCCTAGAACTCTGTACCCTCCGACCTCCAGGTAGCCCTCGGCCGATAGGGTGAGGTCTCCCCTTCTCGTGTACCGAACTCCGCCGGGAGCTTCCACCGACAGGTAGGCACCGGGCGATAACGTTATATCCAGAGGATTGCCGGTGGTCTCGACGGGTCCCGGCACGTGAATGGTCTTGGTCTCGTAAAGCACCATGGCTGGAGTGAAGCTTCCGAGGTAACTCAATCCTTGCTGGTCAGCTCTGTACATGTAGGTGTCGAGATAAGTAGAAAACGCTACTGTGTCCTGCCTGTACCCAGGTGTAGCTGCATTTGCGAGGTTATTAGCGATGACGTCCTGCCGCAACAGCTGGGCACGCATCCCCGTGATGCCGGCTAAAACGCCTCGAAACATGAAGCGTCCCCCCTCTTATGTGTTATCGAAAGAAGGGGACCGGCTGTTTAGCTTTAGACAGTTAGGCTTCGGATGTGTTCTTGGTACTTGGGAATATCCTCTAAGACAAGCCCCGCACCTCTTACCACGCAGGTGACAGGGTCCTCCGCGAGAGAGACTTTTAAACCGGTGCCCTTTTGCAAGAGCACATCCATGCCGTGAGTAAGCGCTCCTCCACCCGTTAAGACCATTCCGTGGTCCACGATGTCGGAAGCTATTTCCGGAGGAGTCTTCTCCAAAACTTGCCGGCAAGCTTCGACGATGAGGGCGGCCGGCTCCTCCATAGCTTTTGCCAGATCATCCGAGGTTACGACAATGCTCCTGGGAAGCCCGGTCACGAGGTCCCGTCCGCGCATCTCATACTGCTCATTTCTGGCACCCTGCACAAGCGTCCCCGCTGTAATTCGAGCCAGTTCAGCCGTGGGTTCACCGATAGCGAGCTGGAAAGTCTTTTTGACGTATCTGACTATAGCCTCATCCAGGGCATCTCCGCCTATCCGGGTCGAGGTACTGACCACCACACCGTTAAGGGAAAGGACGGCGATGTCGGTGGTCCCTCCTCCAACATCCACGACCATGTATCCTGAGGCCCCGCTGATGTCCAATCCGGCTCCCAAAGCAGCGGCGAGAGGCTCTTCAACCAGATAAACCTTCCTGGCGCCGGCGCCGAGGCCGGCCTGAAGCACCGCCCGCCTTTCTACAGAAGTGACGGCGGTAGGAACGCATATGATCACCCTTGGTTTCAGGTAGACCCTGCTACCAATGGCCTTTTTCAGGAAGTAGCGCAACATCATCTCTGTAACTTCGAAGTCCGAAATGACTCCCGCCCTGAGAGGTCGAATGGCGTCGATGGTGCCGGGCGTGCGACCGATCATTTTACGCGCTTCGTCGCCTACTGCAAGAACGGCCCCGGTGTGGTGGTCCCTTGCGACGACTGATGGTTCGTTCAACACGACACCGCGTCCTTTTATGTATACAAGCACAGTACATGTTCCGAGATCGACAGCTACGTCTCCCGGTCCGAATATGGGAAACATGGATGAGGCCTCCTCCGGTTTCGGTGGGAGTCGCTTCGCTCACTTAAGCCAATCTTTCGACAAAGACCGGGGATTTCCTGTAAACGTGGCGAAATTCGACGAAGCAAGTCAAAGATTCGTCTGTCACCCGTGAGCTGGTTTACGCATACTTCCCGAATTCCATCCGCCGGTGTAGTGCCGGACCGTTAGGGCACCAGGCAACCATCATTTTTTGTATTTTCTCCGCGTAGCTTCACCGCCCCGTATGTGTCTTTCTGCTTTATTCACGTCCAGGATTTGGCGGACTAACTTCGCCAGAGCTGGCCGGATGATTGGAAGTCGATCCGTAACGTCTTTGTGCACCGTACTTTTGGAGACTCCGAACGCCCGGGCCGCATCCCGGACCGTTGCCCGGTTCTCGTAGATGTACTCGCCCACGTCGATCGCGCGTTTCCATATCGCGTCATTCATAGCCCGGCCTCCCTCGTCAGAGTTACGCTAAATATATATGCAGCCCAAAGGGGTGCGTATCCGGCCGTTTGCAGACGTCCCATCTCTTGCGTGCTCAAACCGGGTTCGCGTAAAGTTGACTTAGCGTGCGCCAAGGTAGCGGTCGGAAAGGACCAATTCACCCCGGAAATGAACCTCGAAATGAAGGTGAGGTGTAGAATCTCCTTCGCGGGGTCCAGAATCGGAAATACACCCGAGCACTTCTCCCTTGGCGACTTTCTTCCCGGGAAGGATATCTTCACCGGGGGTAATACAACCGTAAAGCGTCTCGACATCTCCCTCATGCGAAAGAATGACAACTGTTCCCAGGTGGACGTTCTGGTAGAGATCCTTTACGGTTCCCGCGAGGGGCGCTTTGACGGGGTGTCCGGCCGGAGCCTGGAAGTCGATTCCTCTGTGGTACCTCCACTCGGAAAACACTTCCAGGTAGTACCAGCCTTCCTTCCTGCGTATTTGGCCCTCAACGGGCAGAGATAAATCCTTTAGGATCTCTGCGAGGGTCCTCGCTTGGACAGTCACCGGAGTCGATTCCGGGTCCACGGGGGTGGTTTCAGATCCCACTGGGCTCGAGCCCTGTCCCCCAGGACTTGCGCCTGATTGCCTGGCACCTGTTTCCGCCGCCGTTGCGAGTGTCGTCGAGGAGATACCCGGCCCCGCTTCACCGTCCTTCGACGTCGCCTGAGCCGGTGGGGCGGAGCTGGAGCCGTTCGGGGCAGGGTTGTCGGTTGCGGTGGCCGGCGGAAAGACTGCCACCTTCAGGGCCGACCGCAGCCCCAGGTATAACCCCGTGCAGAACAGGAGGAGGCACATAAGAATGGTAGCTGTCGCCCTTGTCCACCTCACCGCGAGTATGCGGTGGCTTCCCGCGAGGAACTGGGAAAACGCTTTTCTCAGTCGATCCCGCATATGGACACCTCCGGTTAAAGCATTGCCATAATTTGCCGGAGGTATACGCGCTGGGCCTGTGTTCGCGCTGCTGTAACGGGGTCCCCGCAAGAGGACCCCGGAGTTCGGACCCTATTCGTCGAAAATGTAGACTACTTGCGTTCCGGGGTAATAGTATGACAGTATGTCGAGGTACGTTTTACCAAGTCGGGCTAAGCCATCAGCACCGTACTGGCACATACCTACTCCGTGCCCGTAACCGCGTACGGTAAGAACCAGATCTTCGCCGCTCACCTCCCAGTAGACCTTGGTGGACTTGAGCCCCAGAGCCTTTCTGAACTCTAGACCCCGTATCTTTGTACCCGAAACGGTGACCTCCTTGACCCGCCCGGTAGGCGAAATCTCGGTCGGCACGATGGAGTAGGCGTCGACCATCTGCGTCACAGGTACAGCGGTCCCGAGCGAACTGAGGTTTTTAGCTATTACAGCAACGGGTATTCTTACGGTCTGAGCGTTGTAATAGGGGGAGTGGGAGCAGAACTCGCATGGCACGCTCCGGAGATACGGCACATCTCGGCCCCAAACGTCTACGGCCGGCTCGGTAGGACCTGCCGAAGTGGAATGGTAAACGGCCTCAGCAGGCATCCCATCGTAAGCCAGGATTAGTCCTTCGGTCTCCTCCACCGCCCTGCTTACTTTGGCCCAGTATCTCCACGCGAAGAGTACGCCCCATTTCCTCTTTATTTCGGGCTCCGGCGCCCAGGCCTGGTCCACGTTGTGATCGGACACGACATCGGCGTCAGGTCGGGAAGGGGTTCCCCCAAAGATTTTCATCTTCCTGACGGCGTACGTTCGGGCCACTACGGCCTGGGCCTTGAGGGCTTCGTAGTGGAAGGTGGGAGGCATTTCTGAAGCCACAACCCCTTTTACGTATTCCTCCAGGTCCAAGCTGACCACTTTCCCTTGCGGCACATAATACACGTCTATCCGAATGAACGGTTGACCCTTTGAGGGCCGGGGCAGCGGGAGAAGGACTCCACCATCAGACATCTGTCCGCCGGTACTGACGCCGAGAAGTAAACCGGCGATGAACAACAAGAGAAGGATAGCCTTCTTCATAATAAATCCTCCAGTCTCTCAATGGATATGGGACCGGAGGACGATGTATGTCTTGGACCGCCACAAGGTAACACCGTTCGGTAAACTCTCAATGCATATGGGGAACGCGGGGACAATGCATGTCCTTAGCGAGGAGCTGTGGCCGGCTTTAAGGGTTTTTTTCGTAGTGGGCGAGTTCGATCCGGGCGCCCACACGCTTGAGCTTTTCCACTAATTGGTAATAGCCTCTCTTGATGTGGGAAACGCCGGACACTTCGGTCCTCCCTCTGGCCTGTAGACCCGCCAGAACCAGCGCGGCACCGGCTCTCAAATCCGAGGCTTCCACCGATGCGCCCGTGAGTTCCTCGACACCCTCGACCACTGCGTGAGAACCTTCGGCCCGGATTTTGGCCCCCATCCTGTTAAGCTCCTCTACGTGAGCAAAGCGCCTTTCGAAGACCCCTTCGATGATGATGCTTGTTCCTCTGGCGGTTGTGAGAAACGACATTATCGGGGCCTGAAGGTCTGTGGGAAAGCCGGGGTACGGCAGAGTCTTCACGTTCACGGGGTTGGCTCGTCTTTCCATGGACGCCGCCACATACCTGAGGCCCGTGCTGACTTCAGCCCCGGCCTCCTGGATCTTGGCAAGAAAGGCGGTAAGGTGCTCGGGTATAACGTTTTCTACCCTGATGGAACCACCGGTCGAGATTCCGGCGAGGAGGTAAGTAGCCGCCTCAAGCCTGTCGGGGATAATGGTATACTCACCTCCTCCGAAACCTCTTCTCCCGGTGATGCGGATTCGCGAGGTCCCGGCTCCTCGGACGTTGGCGCCTATGGCATTGAGGAAATTAGCAAGGTCAACGACTTCCGGTTCCTGGGCGGCGTTTTCGATGACGGTCTCTCCGGCTGCTTGACTGGCTGCCATCATCAGGTTTTCCGTGGCGCCGACTGAGGGAAAGTCCAGGTATATTGTGGCACCAGAAAGTCGCCTGGCTTTTGCCTCAACGTAGCCTCCCTTTAATTCGATGCTGGCCCCCATAGCTTGAAGTCCTTTCAAGTGGAGATCCACGGGTCTTTGACCGATGTCACAACCTCCCGGCAACGGGATCCTTGCCGCACCCAGCCGGCAAAGGAGGGGGCCTAGAACCAGGAAGGAAGCTCTCATCGCCCTGACAGCTTCGTAGGGAGGCTCGAGCCCGAGAGGACCTCGCTGACGAACGCTGATCGTACCGTCTTCCATCGTAACATCGAGGCCGATAGAGGAAAGCACTCTCGACATGCTCTCGACGTCTTTGAGAGGCGGCACACCCGACAAAACGCACGGCTCCTCGCAAAGCAGGGTAGCCGCCATTATCGGAAGGGCCGCATTTTTGGCACCCTCACAACGCACCTTTCCTTTGAGGGGTACCTGCCCCTCGATGACTATCTTTTCCATGCATTACCCCTCGCCGAAGCTCCCTTATATTGTCGGACCGGATGAACCGAAGATATCCGGCGTGTATGGCTTCTCTTCGTGCCGGGTCTCCGGCTCGGACCGGGACAACGACACCCTGACTCGCCTAGCAGGACGCGGTTCACCTTCGTTCCGGCTTGGCGTACAGAAAGGTCAAAAGAGGGGTTACCGGAATGGTAAGGCAGGTAAGGAATTAACGGGTAAGGAACCGGCGCCGGCACCTAGTGAGCTCTCACTATTTCTTTGATTCTCATGAGCCTTGAGGCATTGGCGCGCTCCATCTCCGACAACCGCATTTGCACGTCTTTTGCTGCTCGCTCCAGCTCGGGAATGAGGACGTATTCCAAGGCGTTGACCCTTCGCCGGGTCTTCTCGATCTCGGCCGCCAGGAGTTCGCACTTCTTCTCGAGCTCCGCCATTCTAAGCATGTCCACCAGGACGCCCGAAAAAGCCTCGATGGCCGAGTCAAGATCGCTGGAGGTAGCGGCGAAACCGTAAGGAGGAACCGCGGGAGCTCCAGGGAGGTCGCCGGGGGAATCTATCTCTATCTCCGGAACCCGCACGTTCATGATTTGCCTGAAACGTACGGAAACCTCAACCGGCTTCCGGCCTGCCATCAGCGATTCTTCCAGCACTGCGGAGGAAAGTACGGCCCTGGCCATGGAGAAGTCGCGGTATGCTGCAGAAAGCTTCGCGTCAACCTGTTCCCGGAGCTTTCGCGCCTCGTCGATTAGGGCCAAGAATTCCCTCATGAGCTCGTCTCTTTTGTCCTTCAACAGTTTATGGCCTCTTCGAGCTGTCTTAAGCCTCGCCTTGAGTCTCGTGAGCTCCTGGCGGGTAGCGTTCACCCTTATCTCCACGGTCTTGCATCCCCCTCGGCACTGGCCACGGGCCTCCCAGCATCCTCTGGGCCCAGAACCACCGGTCGGGTCCCGGTCCGGTCGTTCCGGCGTCGCGCAGCCGGCAGATCAGTCGTCGGCTGCCGCTTGCCTTTTCGGCATATACTTCTCGATGTTTCTGTCGGATAGGCGCTTCAACTCGGACCTGGGCAGCATGGCCATGAGCTCCCACCCGATGTCCAGCGTCCTCTCTATCGGTCTGTTTTCGTTAGGCCCTTGCTTGATAAACCTGCGTTCGAATTCGTCTGCGAACTTCAAAAACAGCCTGTCCGTGGGAGTCAGTGCCGCTTCTCCCAGCACTACTGCGAGTTCTCTCGCCTCTTTGCCTCTGTCGTAGGCATCGGACAGCTGGTTCAGCACGTCGGCGTGGTCTTCACGCGTCTTCCCCTTGCCAATCCCCTTGTCTTTCAATCTAGACAGGGAAATCGAAACGTTAACCGGCGGGTAAATACCCTTCTTATGAAGATCTCTCGAGAGGATGATTTGCCCCTCGGTAATGTATCCGGTCAGGTCCGGGATGGGGTGGGTCTTGTCATCTTCCGGCATGGTCAGGATGGGGATTTGGGTTATGGACCCCTTTTTGCCCTTTATTCTGCCGGCTCGTTCGTACATGGTTGCGAGGTCGGTATACATGTAACCGGGATAGCCGCGCCGGCCCGGCACTTCCTTTCGAGCGGCAGAAACCTCTCTGAGAGCTTCCGCGTAGTTCGTCATGTCGGTCAGGATGACCAGCACGTGCATACCAAGATCGAAGGCCAGATACTCGGCGACGGTCAGGGCCATCCTCGGAGTCGCTATCCTCTCGATAACCGGGTCGTTCGCAAGGTTCACGAACAGGACCGCTCTCTCCAAAGCGCCGGTCCTCCTGAAATCGGAGATGAAGTAGTCGGCTTCCTCGAAGGTTATCCCCATGGCGCCGAACACCACTGCGAAGGGTTCCTGAGAACCCAGCACGGTAGCTTGCCGGGCTATCTGCGCCGCCATGGCAGCATGCGGAAGACCGGCACCTGAGAAGATGGGCAGCTTTTGACCGCGAACCAGCGGATTCATGCAGTCGATAGCCGATATGCCGGTCTGGATAAACTCCGACGGGTACGCCCTCGCATAAGGGTTGATGGGGTTGCCATTTATGTCAAGACGTTTCTCCGGTACGATCCGGGGGCCCCCGTCTATGGGTCTGCCCGCTCCGTCGAAAATCCTGCCGAGCATATCGCGGCTGACCGGGATCTCCAGGACCCGCCCGAGAAATCTCACTTTCGATTTGGAAACATCCAGTCCCGCAGTGCCCTCGAAAAGCTGGACGAGCGCTCTTCCTTCCTGCGCTTCCAAGACCCGGCCTCTGCGGATTTCCCCTGTCTGAGTCTCAACCTCTACGAGCTCGTCAAAGTGAACCTCTCTCACCTGCTCCACCATGATGAGAGGACCGGAAATCTGGCTTATTGTCGTGTACTCTAGCGGCACATTCCATCACTCCTTACGAGACAGCCCTGGTCCTGGCCGAAAAACCCTGTCGAATCGCGGCGACGATCTCATCGTGAAGCTTAGGCCATTCTTCTTCCGGCGTTACCCGGGCTCGGGCGATCTTCTCCTTCATGGGATCCTCCAGGATCAGGTCGAGGTCTGCCCCAGCCTCGATAGCTTCCATGGCCTTATGATGCCTCATCAAGATCACCTCGAGCATCCCGTACATCTTCCTTTGCGAGCAGTACGTGTCCACTTCGTGAAATGCGCTCTGGTACAGGAAGTCTTCCCGGAGGGATTTGGCCGTCTCCAGGATCATCCTGTCCCTTCCGCCCAGGGCGTCCACCCCGACCAGACGCACGATCTCCTGAAGCTCCTCCTCCTGCTGGAGGATGGCTATAGCTTCGTCGCGCATTTCCGGGAAATCGTCTCCCAGGGCCTTTCTGAAGTAGGAGTCAAGCCTGTCCGTATACAGCGAATAGCTTGTGAGCCAGTTGATCGCGGGGAAATGCTTCCTCGCAGCTAGGCGGTCGTCGAGTCCCCAGAACACCTTGACGATCCTCAAGGTTGCCTGGGTCACAGGTTCTGACAGGTCGCCGCCGGGAGGCGAAACCGCTCCGATCACGCTCAGAGCACCTTCTCTCCGATCGCTGCCGAGAGCAACCACTCTGCCGGCCCGCTCGTAAAACTCGGCTAGTCGCGAGCCGAGGTACGCGGGGTACCCTTCTTCTCCGGGCATCTCCTCAAGGCGTCCGGAGATCTCTCTCAGCGCCTCGGCCCACCGGGAAGTCGAGTCGGCCATAAGAGCGACGCTGTATCCCATGTCCCGGAAATACTCGGCCAGGGTTATCCCGGTGTAAATCGAAGCTTCCCTCGCGGCAACCGGCATATTAGATGTGTTGGCCACGAGGACCGTCCTTTCCATCAGGGGCCTTCCGCTCCTGGGGTCGGTGAGTTCCGGGAATTCCATAAGCACGTCGGTCATCTCGTTGCCCCGCTCACCACATCCGACGAACACGATGATCTGGGCATCCGACCATTTGGCCAGCTGGTGCTGAATCACGGTTTTTCCGGAGCCGAACGGCCCGGGCACGCAGGCTGTTCCACCCTTAGCTATCGGGAAAAACGTGTCGATCACGCGCTGGCCGGTGACCAGCTGCTCTTCCGGCGGGAGCTTCTCCCGTACCGGTCTCGGGACGCGAACTGGCCACTTTTGCATCATGGCTAGAGGCTTTTTCTGGCCACCCGCATCGAGAACAGCCACGATTTCTTCGACCGTGAAGTCACCCTCTTTGATCTCGGCCACTTTTGCGTTCTCAATTCCGGGAGGCACCATGATCTTGTGGACCACAAGGGGAGTCTCCTGAACCGTTCCGAGCACATCCCCGGACGCCACGGCGTCCCCGGGTTTCACGGCCGGTACAAAGTGCCATTTTCTCTCTCTGTCGAGTCCAGGAACGTCTATACCTCTCGTGACATAGTCGCCGGCGATGGACTGAATGACGTTCAACGGCCTTTGTATTCCGTCGAATATAGAGCTGATGAGTCCGGGCCCCAGCTCAACGCTCAGGGGTACCCCAGTGGAAACTACGGGCTCGCCCGGTCCGATCCCGGACGTCTCCTCATACACCTGTATGGAAGCGGTGTCTCCCCGGAGTTCGATTATCTCCCCGATGACCCGCTTTTCTCCGACCCTTACTACGTCGAACATCCTGGCACCGGACATCCCCGACGCCACCACAAGAGGTCCGGAGACTCGCACAATTTTCCCGATGATACCGGTATCCCGAGCCATCGCCATCATTCCTCTCCCTTAAAAGCTAGTTCGGTCCCTACCGCCCGCTCCACATATCGTTTCAGAAGGGACCTGCCGATATCCTGAGGATTCCTCACGTCGGTGAGAATCGATACGATAGGCAGGTTCCTTTCCTGGATGGGGCGGATCTCTTCTTGAACCATACGGTAGGCGCTTTCGGTGACAAAAAGGACTGCGTAGCCACCCTCGAGGATGCGAGAAAGAGCTTCCCGGGCTTCCGCAGGGTTATCCGCAACAAAAGCCCGTACACCTGAAGCTTTGAGGCCCAAAACGGCGTCTCTCGGCCCGAGAATCGCCACTTGAGGCATGTACTTCACGCGTCCTTTCTTCCGCTCATCGATTTAAGCGTAACTTCTCCGGATCCTAGCGAGAATCCGCTCTTTAGGCGCCAGGGACTGCTTCCCCGATAGGACGATCCGCAGGTTTTTCACCTCGTTTTCTTTCCCATATAAGAACCCGAGAACCGGCTCCGGGCCGAGCGCCCTGGTGCGCGCCATCCGGTAGATTTCGACCAGGGTATCCTCGCATTCCTTTTCCCATTCAGTGAGAGATTCCCGTCTCTGGACTCTTTCAAGACCTCTCCTGAATAGCTCCACCCACCGGACACACAGATAAACCCTCTCAAGAGCTTCGGGGCCGGCAGCATAAGCGTCTCCTATATCCCGCGGGGAGATGGTCCCCCCAGGAAGAAGGATTTTCGTCACTACAGCTGGATCGAGCCCGTGGAATAGAGACCTCATGACGATCCTCAGATTGGTTAGATCCGCTTCCGCGGCGGCGAAGTTTGCAAGGAGCTCATAGCCACGCTTTCGGTAATAACCGCTTACCCAGGACATCCAGCCCCTGTCTATCGAGGAGTCAACTCCGAAGGGACCCCCTTCTTCCAGCCCTTGCCGACGTGCTTCCTCAAAGGTATTGACCAGGGCGGGCACCAGATCTTTTGAAACGAAGGAGGCGACCTGTTCTCCGTGACCATTACGCGCCCCATACCTCGACCTGGCTCTCTCCAGGAGCTGCGGAAGCAGGCTCGGAATTCCATCCTCACCTATTACGGCGCAGGCCCCCCTGAGGTCATCGAAGGGGATTATCGAAAGGGGGGAGACCGCTCTCGGCTCCATCGGCATACCGAGAAGCAACTCTTTCGCCAGCACTTTTAGATTGTGAAAGTCGTATTTCGAGAGAAAACATAAAATAGGCCCTGGCTCGGGAGAAAAAGAGAGCACATACTCATACTCGTCCCCCAGCGCCCGCTCCAGCGCCGGACCGAATTCCTCCAGGTTCCCCAGAGCTTCAAGCTGTTTCCCGTAATCCGTGTCCCTCAGAGCCGAAACGGCAGCGCGGAGGTCCTCGGTCTCGGCCAGTTTCGAAAAGTCCGCACCCGTCAAAAGACCCAGCTCCAAAATCCTCACATGACCCACCGATGAAGCCCAGTTATACTCGTCCATCCTCATTCACTCCGAAGAGAAAGCGGGCTAGGAAAAGTTCGAGCGAATCCCTCATGCTGTTCATAATCGCCGGGAACGTCGAATCCAGTTCGATCCCGCGAGACCTCAAAATAAATCCCCCGCCCAAAGGCGCCTGCTCAAAGACCACCTTAAGATCGGTTTTTCCGGTTCGTTCTCGAACTTTCTCGGAAACAACCTGAGGGAAATCCGCTCCGAGCCGCTCTTTATCGGCCTCCTCCAGGACGAGCTCCTCGTCACCGCGGGCCTGGGAAGCGACGAGTTCCAGAATAAACTGCCGGTAGTCCGCAGCTGGCATCTCCTGCAGTTCCCGAAGACATCTATCCAGGACCTCGTCGATGATCTGGGCCTTGGTCCGTTGGACGACCTGACGCGCTTTCATCTCCCCGCGTCCGCGCGCGGTCTTTTCGATTGAAGCGATCTTGTTCAGCGTATCCTCGCGCTTTTGTTTGATGAGAGCTTCGCCCTCAGACCGGGCCGCGGCGATCTTCTCTTCCGCTTGTCGCCGGGCCGAGGAGAGAATACCGTCGGCTTCGTGCCTCGCCTTTTCTTCGATTTTCCTGATTATGTCGGAAAGGCCCATTCCGCTTCAGGCCTCCTCACACCCTTACGGCGAACATCAAAAGCAAGACCGACGCAAGAAGACCCAGGACGGCGTAGGTCTCAACCATCGCCGGGAGGATCAGCGCTTTACCGGACTCCTCCGGGTGCTTGGCCACGATATCCATTCCGGCTACGGACACTCTCGCCTGATAGAGACCGGAGACCAATCCGGCCACCGCCACGGGCAGGCAAGCAAAAAAGATTTGCCATCCCTGATCCGGTGTGAGATTCATTCCGCCTGCAAAGGCACCCATCCTGAACATAGCAAGGAAGCCCACAAGGAAGCCGTATATACCCTGGGTGCCCGGGAGCGCCTGCAGCAGGAGCAGCCTACCGAATTTCTCAGGATCTTCCGCCGTAATCCCCGCGGCCTTCTCGCCAGCCACCCCCACACCGACCGTGGAACCGATGCCCGCAAGGAAGACGGCAAATCCTGCACCGGCAAGAGCTATGGCGTTACCGCTGAGCATCCCCCCGAAAGCGAAAACGACAAGTAGAACCACGAGACCAACGAGTCCGAATCCCAGTGCGACTATGGAGCTGGTAAGTCCTCCAAACACCGTGAGTTCCCTCCTTGGAGTAGGTCCGGCGGAGTTGAGCCGGCCGGAGCTCTATGCAAGATTCATTCAATCGAAACAAATTGGCTGTGCCTTGTTAGAGGCTTGAAAGGTTTCCCCCCTCCCTCAAAGAACTTGGTAAAGAACTCGACAAACTGGAGACGCCCCGAGTGGATGAAACTTCCGAGAGCGTTTATCACCAGGTTGAACACGTGTCCCGCCAGTAACACGACGGGAACGATCCCCCAGCCGAGAACAGGGATCATGTTGACCACGAGTTCGGCCAGTTTGTTCACGACGACAGCTACTACTCCGCTGGATAGGCCGAGAGCCAGTAACCGGGCATAGGACATCGTGTCCGAGAAGTAACCGACAACACCATAAAGTCCGTATATTCCCGAAAAAGGTTTCAATAACCAGTTCTTTTGCCCTCTGGCAGCGTTTACCATAACCATAACCGCCCCAGCCAGCGCCCAGTACTGAGGCCAAACCCCGTGAACGAGACCTGCACGGGACGCAGCCCAGACAAGCAAGCCGGGAAGGAACAAGACCCACGATCCCTGAGACATGATTCCCTCAAAAGCTTGGCCGCTCTTTATCAGCGAGTACATCTTCACGATGATACCGATCCATATTTGGAAGATGCCCATGAGGAACGATACAACCATGAGGACGAGGGGTTGACCGATGGGATCGACCACTTTTATGCTCAACACGAAGCGCTCGAAAGCGCTCCCCGGGAAAAACACCGTCGGCAAATCGCCGAGCCAGCTTCCCATGAGAGCTCCTGCGATGGTCGTGGATATTCCCGAGTACAGGAGGAGCCGCATTAGTTTCTGTCCTCCGTCGCTCAGCTTGTAGCGCTTCAGGAAGTACCAGGACACCAAGGAGAGAACCACGCCGTAAACCGCGTCCCCGAGACATATGCCGAAGAAAACCCAAAAGAAAGGAGCGAGAATAGGCGTGGGGTCGATCTCATCGTACCCAGGGTACCCGTATATGTTGGTAATGACTTCAAAAGGCCGTATCAGCGGGGGATTTTCGAGGTATACCGGCACGTTTTCGCCCGGCTCGGGCGCGACGTCGACGATTTCGATTTCCTCGATATCCGAAAAGCCTTCTTTCAACCTACTAATATCCCGTTGCCGGACCCAACCCTGGATTACCGCTGTCTCTTTGGTCTTCGTAACTTTGGCCTGTTCCCGAACGAGATTCAGCTTGTCAAGGTAGTAGTCGTAGAGGGCCATCACATCCAGGAGGCGGTTCGCCCAATCGTAGCTTTGCTCTTCGAGCTTCTTGGACTCCTCGTTTAAGGATGCGGTCTCGCTCTCCAGGGACGCAATAATGTCCCGGACGAATCCCGCGCCTTCCAGGATGACCCTTTCACCCCCGAGAGAGCTCACGAGATCCCCAGGCTCCGGGCGTTCTTCGTCGCGGGGGAGCACTGCTACGGCCCGCAAAGTTGAAGCATCCCGGGAAACCTCAACCAGAAAGCCTTGAGCGTCGTCGAACGCTTTGAGCGAGTCCTCCCAGGCCGCAACGGGCAGGGTCACCAGGGCAACGTCACAGTACCTGGTGGGCCTAATGGATTCGAGGGGAACGTCCAGCTCTTTCCACGGGAGAAGCATCTCCAGACGGGACCGAATCTGCGACACCTGAAGGGTGATCTCCTTTTGCCTTTCATCCGCCCTGCGGCATTTCTCAAACCACTCGTCCACATCAAAATCCCGGATGATCTCTTGAAGGCGCGCCGTGGAGACTTCGGGTCTCGAGCCGGCGAACATTTCGATAAAACCCTTCTTGATGGGTTTGTACTTGGTGAGGTAGTTCTTAACGTACGTAAGTTTGGATAGGACTGCGGAAATCTCCTGCTCGTCAAGGTCAAGTGCACTCTCGGACTCGACCGCGTACAGCTGCCCCGTGCCGGCCTCCGCTGCGGGCCCACCTTCGGGGAAGCTCACGTCCGTAACCTGCATGATCTCCATGTCCCTCAGACGTTCGAAAATCGTCTCGTTGAGGTCCTTACTGGCAAATATGAAAACCTTACGCATCCGGGCGACCGCCATGACCTTTCACGATCCTTTCGACCACCGCCCGAACGGCATCGGGGATTTTCGTCTGAGTCTTTTCCCTAAGCAGGGCCGCTTCTTTTTCCGCTTCTTTAACGAGGCTTTCTTCGATTTCCCTGGCCCGAGCTTCGGCCTCCGCCAGCATAGAGCGGGCTTCGTTTTCAGCTTTCTCCTTCGCCTTTGCCAGAATGGCTGAAGCTTCTGCTTCGGCTTGCTCGAGGATTTCACCGGCCTTTCTCCGGGATTCCGCTATCCGGTTTTCCGCTTCAGCTTCCGCCTTGCGAATCGCCTCAAACTCCCTGGATACGGACACCGCCATCCCCCTCTTCGCCGAACTCGTGAGGACGCACACAAATTAGATTGTACCTATACAGAATTGCATCGACAATACGCTTGGCCGCAAAACCGTCCCCAAACGGGTTTTTCCCGGGTCTCATCACCTCATAATCGGGTCCGCCGGCTAAAAGATGCGAAACGATAGAAGTAATGGCAGAAAATCTGGTACCAACCAGCACCACCACGCCGGCATCGACAGCTTCAGGTCGTTCGGTTTTCTCCCGGCATAAAACCACCGGAACGCCGACAGAGGGCGCTTCTTCCTGAACTCCGCCCGAGTCCGAAATAACTAGATAGCACCTGGCCATGAGATTTACGTAATCCGGGTAGTCCAGGGGATCGAACGTCACGGTCCTCGGAGCGCCTTTCAGCCAGCGCATAATGGGCTCCCTGACGTTGGGGTTGGGATGCACGGAGACAAGAAGACGGACGTCCTCCCGGTTTTCTGCAATCCACCTGAGAGCGCGGCCTATTTCTTCCATCCCCGTTCCGAAGTTTTCCCGCCGGTGAACCTCCACCAGTATGTCTTTGGTACTGCCGGCCCGGTCAAAAGGTGCCCCCGGGCGCGACAGGATCGCACGCAAGCGGGGGTTTTTGAACGCATAGTTATCTCTCACGGTCATAAGCAGCGCATCGACAGCGGTGTTCCCCGTAACAAATATGGTCTCCTGCGAGAACCCTTCCTTGAGCAGGTTTTCCTTGGCCCTGGCAGTCGGAGCGAAGTGAAGATCGGATATGTCATCCGCGATTTTCCTCATTGCTTCCTCGGGAAAAGGGGCGTACTTATCGTAGGTCCTCAGTCCGGCCTCCACGTGTCCGCATGGAACTTTAAGGTAGTACGCGGACAGGGCCGAAGCAGCCGTGGTGGCCGTATCACCATGCACCAGGAGCATGTCGGGCCGCTCCTTTTCCAGGACGGGCGTCAACCGTTCCAGAACCCTGACGGTTACCTGGGCGAGGCTCTGGTTGTAATCCATAATGTCGAGGTCGTAGTCGACTTTAATCGAAAAACAGTCCAGCACCTGGTCGAGCATTTCCCGGTGCTGGGCGGTAACCGCGACGCGGGACTCGACTTCCGGTGTCGCTTCCAGCGCTTTGATGACAGGGGCCATCTTGATAGCTTCAGGTCTCGTACCGAACACCGACATTACTTTGATTTTGCCCAATGCAACCAACACTCCCCGCCAGTACGGTCCGGAAGCCCCGGCAATTCGGAGGCGTATGCCTGTGGGCCGGCACTGCCCGACCCACACCCGCCATTAAGTTTACCGGGAGGACGGCCTTCCCTTGTCCCCCAGCTTTTGTTTATCATATAGCCCCTTCAGACTGAAGAGGCCGAACCGCCAGCAGATTAAGTAAAGCGCCGAAACTCCGATGATAGCTGCAGGCGCACCCATCTCTACCGGAACCAGGCTGGAAAACAGCCCCAACCCGCCGAGCAGGACCGACACGCCGTATATGAGGAGTACCACCTGCCTGTGGCTGAGGCCCATCTCAAGCAGTCTGTGGTGGATGTGGTCATGGTCGGCCCGGCTCACGGGCTGACCGGCGAGTCTCCTGCGGACTATGGCGAAAGCTGCATCGGATATGGGCACGAGCAGCGCCAGGATAGGAGCGAGCAAAGCCATGGCGGCGGTGGATTTCACGAGACCTTCCGCGGATATGCACGCCAGCGCAAGTCCGAGATACATCGCGCCGGCGTCTCCCATGAAAATGCGAGCAGGGTGAAAGTTATACGGAAGAAACCCGGCAACCGCACCGGCGATCGCCAGGGCCTGGGGCACGACTCCGGCGTTTCCCGATCTCACGGCGGACAGCGTCATGACGGTGGAAGCTATGCCCACAACCCCTGCGGCCAGACCATCAAGCCCATCCGAGAGGTTGATGAGGTTCTCGAAGGAGACCACCCAGAAGACCGTGAAACCTACAGCTATCCAGTCGGGCAGAAGATGGATCTCACCCGAAACCGGGTTAGTAATGAAGCTTATCCTGATGCCCGCAGCTACGACAATGGCACCGGAAATCACTTGCCCTATAAGTTTTTGCCAAGGCTTCAGGGTGATAAGGTCGTCTATAAGGCCGACAACGAGGATGAAAAGACCGCCCAAAAGCAAAGCTCGCCAGGAAGGTCCGTCCCTGAAACCGGATACGACGACGGCGGCCACGGATGCGGCGAATATCGCGACTCCGCCCAGGTACGGAATGGGATACCGGTGGACGGAGCGGGAATTCGGGTAAGCCACGGCTCCCGTACGCCTGGCCACCCACCTCATCACGGGCGTCAGCGCCAGGGACAAAGCAAAAGCTGCGACGAACGGTAATACTTGTTGCATGCTTGACTCACCTTTAGGTACAGGCACCCCGGTCAAACCAGACTCGGTCCTCGTACTGCGTCGCCCCGGGTATTCGACTCTAATACGGCGCGAAAAGTTCCACCGCCTTAGCCATGGTCCGTGTGCCTCAGTTTCTGCCTATCTTCCTTTCCTTGATATCGCATTCCACACGCATCGCATTATACGGCTAGTGGAACTTCTCCACGATCACGCCCGCTTCCTTTAGCATTCGCCTTCCAAGCTCATCCGGGTACTCTTCCCCGAAGACGATTTTCCTGATTCCCGCATTGATCAACATTTTCGAGCAAACGCTGCAAGGTTCGGCTGTTGTATATAAAGTCGAGCCCGCCACCGGGATGCCGTATTTGGCCGCCTGTATCAAAGCGTTTTGCTCGGCATGAAGTCCCCTGCACAGTTCGTGTCTCTCTCCAGGCGGAACACCCAGCTTTTCCCGCAGGCAACCTACTTCGATGCAGTGGGGGAGCCCCGTGGGGGCACCGTTGTAGCCCGTCGCCAGGATGCGCTTCTCGTACACGAGAACGGCGCCAACCTGGCGTCTCAGGCACGTCGAACGTCTGGCCACGACCCCCGCTATTTCCATAAAGTACCGGTCCCAGCCAGGCCTTGCGCCTACCGCAGGTTGCCCCCGGCCGGATC
>DUSS01000022.1 GCA_012842495.1 Candidatus Fermentithermobacillaceae bacterium | reverse complement strand
ATTTGGTGTTCAATGGAGGAACCTGTGGGAGGGACGGCATTGGCTCTAGCTTTGCTAAGGATCGATGACAGGCTGATTCACGGACAGGTGACCACTGCTTGGCTTTCGTCGTGCGGAGCCCGGCGAATCCTGATCGCCAGCGATGACGTGGCGAAAGACGAGCTCAGGAAGATGGTAGTGAAACTGGCCGCCCCTAAGGGAGTGGTCACAGAGGTAACGGATCTCACCCGAGCGAGCGAACTTCTAAAAGGCCCCCTGTCTTCCCCCATCGAGAAAGTCATGGTGCTGTGCACCTCCCCAAAAGAGGCCCTGGAACTGGTGAAAAGGGGTGTTCCCATCACCACGATTAATGTGGGCAACATCGGGGGTATCGGAAACATGCAAGGGGCCAAAGGGAGAAAGCAGATTTTCAAGTCCGTTTCGGTAGGGGAGGAAGACGTCGAAGCTTTCAGAGCACTGGACGCCCTGGGGGTGAAATGCGAGATCCGGGTCGTCCCTCAGGACCGGCCGGTGGACGTCATGGAACTCATCAAAGGGAAATGGGAGGGAAGATGAAGGATGTTGTGGCCTGCGATTGCGGCGTTTCTAACTACAGGCGGATGGTACCTGCTCAGCGGCTGGCCGATTCAGCTCCTTATAGCTTCCAGGCAAAAGGAGTCCACCGCCGAAGGCATCGTCCTCGGGATCATACACAACATTAGGAACATCATGCAGCGACCGCTCATCGTCGGTGCCCTTACAGGGCTTTTGATAGGGGACTTCAAAACCGGGCTCGAAGTTGGTGCCGTCGTTCAGCTCATGTTCCTTGGCGTTTTCGTGGTAGGTGCCTCCATTCCGCCAAACCCGCTGGTCGCCACGGCGCTGGCCGTAGTCTTCGTAAGCCGGGCGGGGGCGAGCGTGGGTGAGGCGGTCGCCTTTGTTTTGCCGGTGGCCGTGCTTTCCCAGATGCTGATGATGGCGTGTCTGACATGGAACTCCTTCTTCTATCAAATTGGCGCGAAAGCCGCGGCGGACGGGGATATCAAGAAAGTCGAGTTTACAAACGCCCTTCTGCAGCCGCTGATGGTGCTCATCAACTGCATTCCGGCCTTTCTGGGCGTCTATTTCGGAACGGGGCTTGTTCAGAAGGTGGTTCAGGCCTTTCCGGCGTGGCTCACCGCAGGGTTCGGCAAACTGGGAGGTATCTTGCCGCTTCTCGGGTTTGCGCTGCTTCTTTATACCATGGTCCCGGGTAGTCTCACTGTGCTCTTCATCGCCGGTTTCATCGTAGGCACTCTTGCCAACGTTCCTCCCCTGGCCATGGCGGCAATTGCCATTTGCCTGGCCATATTCGTCGAGACCCTGAGAGGGCGCGAGGCTGGGGAGGAGATGGTGCTGGAGTCCGCCGGCGCCCAGGTGGGTGGTTCCGGTGGGAGGCGGCTTTCCCTTTCGGAGAGGGTATCTCTCTGGTGGCGGAACACCTGCTGGTTTAACGTGGCTTCGTGGGATGTTCTCGGCGGGTGGGGCTTTGCCTATCAGATGGTTCCGGTCATCAGAAGGCTTTACCCCGACGGGAAGGACAGAGCTGAGGCATTGTCCAGGCATATGACGTTCTGGAACACGAATATTCACGCCGGCGCAGTGATCCCCGGAATGGTCGTAGCCCTGGAGGAGGAGCATGCGGAGGATCCGCAGCGGGTTACGGCAGAAACCGTACAGAGCGTCAAGGTGGCAACGATGGGGCCTCTTGCGGGAATAGGCGATTCGATTTTCCACGCCACCTTGGCCCCGATAATCCTAGCGCTCGGTTCTGCTATGGTGCAGGCGGGGAACTCCTTTGGTCTGTGGCTTTCCGTCGTTCTTCTCCTGCTGATGTACGCAGGGGCTATCTGGTATCTACTGGATTACGGTTACAGGCTCGGTGTCAATGTCCTTACCCAGCTGCGGGCGGGCGGTCTCATCGACAGGATTGCTGAGGGTGCGAAAATAACAGGTCTCGTCGTCGCCGGCACCATGGCGGCCAAACTTTCTAACGTCGCATTCAAAGTGTCCTATACCGCCGGGGGTCAGGTTATCGAACTGCAGAAGATTTTGAACGGGTTCATGCCGAAGCTTCCCGAGCTCGCGTTGGTCTTCGTGATCTACTGGTTGCTGAAGAAGGGCGTTTCCGCACTTTGGATCACCCTGGCGTTGATGGCTTTCGCGGTGCTCGGCGCGTTCTTTGGATTTCTGGCTTGACCGGGGCTTAGCCCGCTGTGATCGACCGCAGGCCGGTCATGGTCGGGTTTAATTCCCGGCACAGGGGCCGGGACCAGTTGAAATTCGGCTCGGGCCCGACTCAGATGTGACCGGATCCGGTCCGGAGTCACCCAGGTAATGACCGGTCCGGTTGAGTCGGGCCCGCTCCAGAGCTGGGCGGTGGGCATTAGCTCTGCCTGGGCCGGCACAGAGGGTTGGCACGGAAAACCGTGGTCAAAAACAAACGAAGGGAGAGTACAGGGACTATGGTTGGCGGCAAGACGTTGCGGCTAAACAAGATCTTCAGGCAGGATGGGCGGGCGGTGGTGGTGGCCCTGGATCACGCTTCAGGTATGGGTCCTCTACCTGGAATCGAAAACCCCGAGGGCGCCGTAGAGAAGCTCGTTAAGGGCGGTGTCGACGCCATCATGACGACACCCGGAGTCATCACCCGCTTCGGCTCGAAGTTCGGTCGCGCCGGGGTGATTCTTCGCGTCGACGGCGGCAGTACCATTCTGGGTAGCGGAGAAGGGTTCGGAAAGTTGTTCGGACCTTCGATGGCTTTGACTCTGGGGGCTGATGCGGTGTGCAGTATGGGATTTGCGGGCGCACCGGACGAGTACGGCCACTGGAGTTACGTCGCTTCTTTAAGCGAAGAATGCCAGAAACTCCAGATTCCATTCCTCGTCGAAGCGCTTCCAAGAGGACAAAAAGCGAAGTCGATGGCTCCAGAAGATGCCGTGGCGGTGGCCTGTCGCGTGGCAGCGGAGCTTGGAGCGGACTTCATCAAGACGAGTTATCCGGGTTCCCCACGGGGGATGGCAAAGGTGGCGCATGCATGTTACGTTCCCATTCTCGTGCTTGGCGGGCCCAAAATGGACAGCGATAAGGCTCTTCTTGAGACCGTGGCCGGTGCTTTGGAGGGTGGGGCGGCCGGTGTATGCATGGGTCGGAATTTGTGGCAGCACGAACATCCCGACCGGATAGTCGCCGCTATAGCGGAGATCGTCCACGGGGGGAGCTCGGTGGACTCGGCCCTCAAGCAGCTCTAGACTCTTCCTTCGTTCGATTGAAGGCCGGTTACGGGAGGGTATGAATATGACAAGCGAAGCACAAGCGTGGGGAAGGGTTCTGGTTGTCGATCTGGAGACGCGAGAGATTTGTACGGAGGAAGCTACGGAGGAATGGAAAGAGAAGTTCCTGGGTGGCACGGGGTATGCTGCCAGGATGCTTTTGGATGAACTTTCTCCCGAGGAAGACCCCCTCTCGCCCAAGAGCTCCCTCGCGTTCATGACCGGTCCCGTGACCGGCCTCAGGTTTCCCGGAGCCGGAAGATTTGAGGTATCGGGGCGTTCCCCTTTAACCGGGCTCTGGGGTGAGTCCAGCGCGGGAGGTTTCTGGGGCGCGGAATTGCGGTTCTCCGGTTTCGACGGCGTCGTCGTTCGCGGGGCTTCTGAGATTCCCGTGTTCCTGGTGATCCGGGATGGGTACGCGGAAATCAAGGAGTGCCCGGAACTCTGGGGCAAGGACACCTTTGAGACGGAAGAGACTCTTAAAGAGGCGGCCGGCAAGGGTTCTCAGGTGGTTTGTGTCGGGCCAGCCGGAGAAAACGAGGTTCCGATTGCCTCGATAATCCACGGGAAAGGGCATGTCGCAGCCAGGGCTGGTCTGGGAGCTCTCATGGGGTCAAAAAAACTCAAGGCGATTGTGGTCAGGGGCACGCGGAAGATCGAACCACGTTTTCCAGACCTTCTTGCCAGAGAACTAGAATCGTTTCTCTTGAGATTTCGCTCAAAAGAAAACGGCTTCATCGACCTCATCCACACATACGGCACCAACGGCGGCATGGAACTGGCAGCACGGATGAAGGATGTTCCGATGCAGAACTGGCGCCGGGATGACCTTTTCGATCTCGCTCAGAAAGTCGGCGGGCTGGAACTGGCGAAGAACTATCCGGTAAAACCCGGATCTTGCTTTGCCTGCCCCATCGCCTGCAAGAGGACTATTCGCATCGACTCGGGGACTTTCAGAACTAGGGGGCAAGTCCCCGCACCCGAGTACGAAAGCGCCGCCGCTCTCGGTCCGTTGACGCTGCTGAGTGACCCCGAGGCTCTCTGCTACGCCAACGACCTGTGCAACCGGTTGGGCCTCGACACCATAAGTGCGGGCAGTGCCATAGCTTTCGCCATGGAGTGCAAGGAAAGAGGGCTCCTAACCGGCGACCGGGCGGCTTCTTTCGGGGTGGCTGACGGTACTTCCCCCGCTTTGACCTGGGGTGATCCAGAGACCGTAGTGGGACTTGTGGAGGACATGGCCTTCAAGAGAGGGCTTGGGGAGATCCTCGGAATGGGCGTGAAGAGAGCAGCGGCCTTCATAGGGCGGGGTGCCGAGGAGTTCGCCATCCACTCCAAAGGTCTTGAAGCTCCCATGCATCATCCAAAAGCTTCAAAAGGCGGTGGTGCCCTCGCGTATGCAACCAACCCCAGAGGAGCTTGCCACCTCCAAGGTTCCGCGTCATCGCGGTACCCAGGGGTGTCCAGTCCCGAAGAAGGTCTCGTCTACTCGCAAAATCAGGCGGGCGCAATAAGTTCGGCGGTGATGTGCAATTACGTCATGATGTGCATTCCGCCCGATTCCTTTGCCGCCATCGTCAGTGCGGCGACCGGCAAGACATGGTCCTGGGAGGACCTTTGGAGGGTGGGTGAAAGGACCTGGTACGTGAAACGCGTTTACAACTTATTGTGCGGCTTATCGCCAGATGAAGACCGCCTACCTAGAAGGATTCTCGACGCCATCCCGGGATACGATTTCGAACGGTCCCTGCGGGAATACTACCGCCTACGCGCGCTGGATTCCGAAGGGGTCCCGGATCAGAGGAAACTTGCCGCTCTGGGCATTGCTGACGTTGGGCAGATCCTGGCCGCCAATAAAGAGACTATGGCAAAAATGAAAGGAAGGCGTAAAGGATGAAAAAGACGATGAAAGCTGCGGTGATCGTCGCTCCGGAGAAGGTGGAGATCCGGGAACTCCCGGTACCGGAACCGGGTCGCGGCGAGATCCTGGTCAGACAACATGCGTGCGCAATTTGCACAATGGAACAGCGGGTATTCAAGGGGATCTTGAAGCTGCCCTACCCCGGTTGCTGGGGGCATGAAGTGTCGGGAGTAGTGGAAAAGGTGGGCGAGGACTGCGAAACATCGTTGAAGCCCGGAGATCACGTAGTGCTCGGGGCAGGCATGTTTTGTGGGCAGTGCTACTACTGTGCTACCGGACACGACGTGGCGTGCTCCCAGCGTCACGGTCTTCCGCAGGTGGCCGGGGTCACCGGCATATTTGGGATGGCGGAATACTCGGTGGTGCGCTCGGACCGCGCGGTAAAAGTCGCCGACGACCTTCCTTTTGAGGAAGCTGCCTTCGCCGAGCCCGTTTCTTGCGTAGTTCAAAGCGCAAACAAGTTGAACATTCAGCTCGGCGAAACCGTTGTCGTCATCGGCGCCGGGACGATGGGCCTGTTGAACGTAATGGTGTCTCAGCTCAAGGGAGCCAAGGTAATAGTGAGTGAAATAGATCCATCGAGGAGACAGAAGGCCCTCGAACTGGGAGCGTATGCGGTTATAGATCCCACGGCTGGACCGGCGGGGGAGCAGGTAAGGCAGCTTAACGACGGTCGCGGGGCCGATGTGGTCATCGTGGCGATCGGAAACGGAAAAGCTAACGAAGATGCCCTCAAGATCGTCGGGCCCCAGGGTCGCATTATGCTTTTCGCCTCAGCTCATCCGGCAACTCCGCTTACGATCGATCCGAACTTCATTCACCACTCGGGGATATGGATTACGGGGTCATCGGGTAAGAACTACAAAGACCTGTGGCAAGCGGCGTTATTGCTTTCGGCCCGGCTAGTCAAACCCAGGCCCCTCATTGAGGACATTTACCCGCTGGATAAAGCCGAGGAGGCTCTCAGGCGGGCTTCTTCGGGTGGGACCTACAGGTTGGTTCTGACGATGTGAGCGCGGATAGTACAAAGAACGCGCGAACCGCACTTGAACCTGCACGTGTAACAGGAGGTCGGGTTACTTCCCCCGACCTCCCTCATCCTGTTCGAGACTTCCCTAACGTATACTGACCTAAACCAAACGTGGCCGTCTTGCCTACGTTTGAGAGGGTTCCGTAGACCAGGAGGGGCAGGAATTCCTCGAGCGGGCCTTCGTACCATACTTTGCCCATGAAACCTCCAAAGTCCATCCGCATTTTGGAGCGACCGGAATACCTCAACCATGGTTTCCAGGTGAGGTCCGAGGCGTTTATCCTCACTTTAGAAGCTCTCGAGATAAGGCCCTGGAAATCGACATTCACCTCTTTCCCCTGGTAGAAGTAGGACAACGTCGAAAGGCGCCGGAGGAGATTCCTTATCAGAACATGGAATTCGGGTACTTGTACGTATCTGCTCTGGTATCTCATGCGGGTCGGTGTCTTGAACTCCACCATTATGAAATCGCGAGGAAGTTTTTTGGCCTCGGCCATGATGTCTTCACCGGTGATTTCGATGTGTCTTGAGAGATCGACGGTGTTGGTGTTCCCCGAGTATATCCGGAACGCGCTCTGGTCGAAGGGATTCACCGAGTGCACAGCTTCGAGGTGGGCTTTGGAACGGCGTCCGTCATGCCACAGACCGAAACCAATCTCTCCAATCTCCTTAAATGCTACGATGAAGTAAGGCAGCGCTCCGATGGCATTACCGATCAGTACCATCTCCCATATGAGAAGCTCACCGGCGTTGAGAATCCTTCTGGGATCAGGGGGAATCCGGAAGACAAAAGGCCTGGGGATATCCTCGAGGTTCTTGAGTCGTTCCGAACCGGGAGGAGGGGAGGGTTCAAATATCGCTTTGTACACGCAACCCACTGCCACAGGGCACTGCCGGCATGGCCTTTCTTCCCGACCAGAAGTCCTTTCCCGCGCGCGGCCCTCCTTTTCGGTGGAATCCTCCTGAAGTTTCTTTTCGCCGGTCTCCTGGAGTTCTTCGACCTCGGCATCTTCGGAGAAATCCTCGTTAAATTCCGTGAACTCCGTCCCGCTTACCAATGGTCCTTCCTGTCCGGATGACCCCTCTTGAGAGCTCGCGAGGTGTGTTGCAGCAGCTGGCGAATTACTCGAGTCGTAAGCTTCGCTCAAACCGGTGGGAGCTTCCGCGGGAATCCGGTTCCCGCGGTCAAGTCGCCCACGTTCAGGCCGGAAGTCGGGCGCCACTATAATCTTGTCCAGACCTCGTGACCTGGAGCAAGCCATCTTTTTAAACACGGTCCCGAAAGCGCCACGAAGCACTCCTCCCTTAAACTCGGGCAGGACGACTGGTTCCTTTGCGCGCATGAGAAATCTATATACACCGAACCGGAGATCCTCCAGCATCGCCCATCCCCCTTTGCAACGGTCGCCGTCTGAAATCAGTTCACCGCCGGTCCGGCTACTTCCTTTTCCCTTTATCAGGCACTGTTCGAGGCGCCACAGCCGCGCTGGGTGTTGATGCCTTTTGGGGAGGAAATTCAAACCGCGACGGAGAAATGCTATATCGTTCCGTCTCAGTTACGGGTAACAGAATCAAACTCCATTTCTCATAACAGCCACGATGGCGGTTTGCAGAGCTTGAGAACATTTTACTATGATTGCCTGTCCTTAACGGTTAAGGCTTTCCTGGAGCGCCTGTACAAGAAGCTCCTTCTGCACAGCGGCGTCGCGCCGAGGTCCCCTGTCGCCCTGCCCCTCGGGGGCAAATCAAGTAATCCGGAAAGGAGGAAAAAGCCTGCTCCTGGGCCAGCTTGGTTGGAGATAAAAACAGTCAAGTTTCTTGAAGGAGGTACTAGGGAATGGGACACAGGGTAAGACAAGTCTTCCTTGTAATTCTCATCATCTTCATAACCCTCGGTATGCTTCTACCTTACTGGTCCGCGTCGGCTGCTGGTCTTTCCGACGTGTCGGGACACTGGGCAGAACCTTACATAACCAGGATGGTCGGGATGGACCTCATCAGCGGCTACCCCGACGGGCGTTTCGGACCGGACGACCCCATTACCAGGGAGCAATTTGCCACCATTCTATGTAAAGCCGCAAAGCTTCCCGACCCAAAAGGGCCGCCTACTTTTTCGGACGTACCCGCGGAGCGATGGTCGTACCGCTACATACAGTCCGCTGTGGAAGCGGGCATCATCCATCCGGAGGATTACGACTTCAAATTCAGTCCGGGTGAACCCATCACGAGGATTGAGATAGTCGTGATGCTGGTGAGAGCTGCCGGCCTCGAAAAAGAAACGGCCAAAAGAGCTCAGCTTACCATCTTCAAGGACCCGATTCCTGACTGGGGACGAGGATACGTTACGGTAGCTGTAAACCACGGGTTCGTCACGGGCAGGCCCGATGGGACCTTCGGAGCATACGCTTCCACCACAAGAGCCGAAGCCAGCGTCATCGTCCTGAGAATGCTCGACCCCAAGGTAAGACCGGCGTACTGGTATGAAGAGTACAAGTACCAGGCGGAGAGCGGCATGAACACCCTCCGCGTTGTGAGGATCAATTTCAACCGCGATGAAATCGAAATCAGGCCCGCCTTGGCCGGTACCGTGCGGGATGTGGCGCCTCTTAAAGAGATCGCCGAGAAAAGCGGGGCGATTGCCGCCATCAACGGGACGTATTTTTCATGTTACCCGGACAAGAATCCCCCGGATCTGTGGGAGCCTTACAACACTCTGATGATTGACGGCGAGTGGATCCATTTCACCTACCAGGGAACCACCCTCGGCATCACCAGGGACAAACAAATCCTCATGGCGCCCATCCGCATGCATATTGACGGATACAACTACGGGGTTCCCTGGGAGGCGTGGTCCATGAATCACACGTCACCCGACATTATTGGGATATTCAACAAGTACAGGGGCGCAACCACAGCGATGACGGACGGCGTAACCTTCACCGTCAAAGAGGGTCGCATCGTATCGCGAGGGGGTCCTGATGTGCCCATCCCTGAGGATGGGTATGTGATATTCGTTTCCAACAGCCGCATAAATGAGTGGACCGACAAAATGTTCTACGTTGGAGGCCGGCCGGAGTACGTAGTGAATCTGCGCACTCACGATGACAGACCCTATCCGCCCGAGGAAGCTGCCAAGTGGAAAAACGTGGTCCACGCGATAGGGGCGGGTCCGCGCCTGGTCACCGACGGACGGGTTTCGGTGAACCCTCTACGTGAAAACATAACCGAGGACAAGCAGACCATCCTGGCAGCGAACAGGGGTGCGGTGGGTGTTACACAGGACAACATAGTGATGTTTGTCCTGTGTACGAGGATGACCCCGCAAGAGTTTGGCCAAGCTATGCTTGACCTCGGAAGCTACAATGCAATGCAGATGGACAGCGGCGGTTCATCGGGACTTTACTTTCAGGGTAAGTACATCGTACAACCCGGCAGAAACGTCAGCAACGCTCTGGTGATCATCGAAAAGAAGTAGCTTCTGTAGTTTGGAGTTTGGACCAGCGTCAAGGCGGCGTCCCTGTTAACGGAACCGCTTGTCAGAACGGGACGGCCGGCGGTCAAGGCGTGATAAGACCTGCCACGACCCCTACGAACAACCCGGCCACTAGCCCAAGCGCCCGGGGAAAGCAGAGTTACACTGAGTCAGTACGGCGTTTGTGAAGGAATCTCGCCGTAAAGGGAGGAACATCGGAGTTAAGAGCCTCTTGCGAGGT
The DNA here is from genome assembly GCA_012842495.1 of Candidatus Fermentithermobacillaceae bacterium. Taxonomy (GTDB): domain Bacteria; phylum Bacillota; class Sulfobacillia; order Fermentithermobacillales; family DUSS01; genus DUSS01. The sequence goes on along the minus strand of DUSS01000022.1, from coordinate 23,940 downwards.
GATTGCCATGGATGGAATCGGGATAAGGCAACTTGTTCGGGACATGGGGAAAAAACTTCTGGCGGCCGGGCTGGTCCTGGGAACATGGGGAAACGTCAGCGCCCGGTTGGACAAAAAGCGGATGGTTATTACCCCCAGCGGGATGGATTACCTCAAGATCGAACCCGAGGACATAGCGGTCGTGGACGTGGAAACGGGGGAGTGGTCGGGTCCAAGGAAACCCTCCACCGAGGCGCCCCTGCACTCGCTGATATATAAAGCCAGGCCGGAAGTGGGCGCCGTTATCCATGCGCATTCCGTTTTCGCTTCGACTGTAGCCGCTTGCGGCAAGGATATTCCTGCCGTCCTCGAGGAGGTAGCTCAGGTCGCCGGTGGGCCTGTCCGGGTTGCTCGCTACGCTCTGCCTGGGACCAAGGAGCTTGCCTGCAACGCGGTAGAAGCTCTTGAGGGCCGGAATGCCGTTCTCCTGGCAAATCACGGCGTTGTTGCGGTGGGTGCCGACCTGGACGAGGCTTTTCTCGTCTGTCAGGTGGTGGAGAAGGCGGCCATGGTGCTGATCTACGGAACGCTTCTCGGAGGGGTTCGACTCCTACCCGAAGGTGACGTTGCCGAGCTCCGGAGGTTCTTTACCGAGAAATACCTAGCCGGGCGCACTCGCGGTGACCAGGACAGCAGATAGTTAAGATTGCGATACAAGTGCGTCACCTTCTCGTCACCTTTTCGTGATTCTGTTATGATACGGCGAGTATGGGTTGTTCGGCGAACGGGGAACTTGGGTGCGCGTACTAAAGAACGCCATAGGCAGGGGGTCTGATACCGTGATAAGAGCGATCGGGCTGTCGAAGAAATACGGAAACAACGAAGCGGTAAAGAATCTGAACCTCGAGGTTAAGGCCGGGGAAGTATTCGGGTTCCTCGGACCGAACGGAGCGGGTAAGACAACCACCATAAAGATGCTCGCCGGAATGCTTACCCCCACGTCCGGAACGGCCGAAATATGTGGACTCGATGTCTCCAGATACCCTGTCAAGGCGAAATCCCTCATCGGTTACGTGCCGGATTCTCCAGATGTGTACGAAAAGCTCTCGGCCAGGGAGTTTCTTAGGTTCGTCGGAGACATACGGCGGATTGAGCCGTCGAAGTGCGAGAGCCGCATTTCCGAACTTCTTTCCCTCTTCGGTCTCGAGGATCGCGCTGACGATCTGCTGGGGAGCTACTCCCACGGGATGAGGCAAAAAGTCTGCATCGCCCAGGCTCTTCTGGGCGAACCCAAAGTTCTGTTCCTCGACGAGCCCACCGTCGGCCTGGATCCGAGAAGTGCGAGGTTGGTGAAGGACATCCTTCGACGATTCGCCGACAGGGGAGGGACGGTTTTCTTGTCCACCCATATTCTGGAGATCGCGGAGAGGATGTGCGACCGGATCGGGATCATCCGGGAAGGGCAGCTGATAGCCGTTGGAACCGTGGACGAGCTCCGGCGCAAAGCGCTCGGCGGCACGGACCGGGAAATCTCCCTTGAAGACCTGTTCCTGAGGCTGACCGGCGGCGAAGAGTACAAGGAGCTTATCAAGCACCTGGAGTCCGAGGAATCTCTGTGAGGAGGCGCACCCTATGGATTTCCGGCTGCTATGGGTCATTGTAAAACGTGACGTCAAAAACTCCCTGGCCGTGTCCAGGTCGGGTCGCAAGGGATTAATACTGACCGCATTCTTGTGGGCACTGAGTATCGCAATGGTCATGGGGATATTTTACGGAGCCCGAAAGCTCTTCACCTTTACCGAGGTGCAGTTACAGGCGTTCCCGGGTCTTCGCAACGTGTTGGATTTCAATCTCTTAAACGTGGTCGCCATCTTCGCTTTCGTGATGATTTTCGTCACCGAGATGCAGATGATATACAGAATGCTCTATGAGTCGGGTGACCTTCCATTCCTCCTGTCGCAACCGATTCCCATTGGAACCGTTTTCGCATCCAAGTTTCTGGGTGCGTACGTTCAAGTCTTGCTAACAAATCTCATGTTTACAGGGCCGGTTTGGCTAGCATACGGAGTGGCCCGGCAGGCTCCGCTTTTCTATTATCCGGTTGCCCTTGCAGGCGTTGCCCTGGCGACGCTTCTCGCCTGCTCCACTGTGTCTTTAATGATGGTGGCAGTCATGGGATATATACCCGGCCGGCGAATGAAACAACTGACCATCACCGCGGGGGCGGTTTTCGGCCTCATAGTCGTCCTGATCTCTCAAATTGCAACGAGGAAAATGGCGGAGGCTAACGTTCTTGAGAGTCTCCAGCAGTTAGGCTCAATGTCTCTCACGCAGCTTTGGTACCTGCCGTCGACCTGGCTCGTGAACATGAGCTTGGGTCTGGTCCCCGGGTTCGGGGTACAAGCTTTGCCGGGAGCTCTTGCGCTGGCTTTTACCTCTCTCAGCTTTACATGGCTGACGGTGGCGGTGGCAGGCAAACAGTTTTTACGAGGGTGGTCCGGCGCATCGGAAGAGGGAACGCGAATTAAGAGAGCCAGTGTCAGGACCGGTGTGAGGACCGGTGTCGGACCCAGCGCTCGTTCCGCCCGTGCGCCTCTGGGCGCGAGTTTGCAGGGGGTTTCGTGGGCGCTTCTTAAGAAGGACCTGACCCTGATGTTTCGGGACCCCATGACCTGGTATAACCTCTTGGTGGGCGTGGTCGTGCTGGTGTTCTTCGTTCTAAATGTGAAGGGCGATGCGCCGGATACGGCTGAACGACTCGCGATACAGCGAGGCTTAATGCTGGTGATGCCCGCCTTCATGGCTGCCGTAAGCGTCGGCCAGATGGGAGGGGTATCTTTAAGCCTTGAAGCTTCCCGGTTCTGGCTTCTAGCTTGCCAGCCGTGCAGCGGAAAGGAAGTTTTCCGAGCGAAGATGGCCTACGCGTTTGCGCCGGGCGCGGTTCTCGCCGTGGCGTACGTGATCGGAGTGAAGCTCGTCGGGGACGTCTCCATGTATCCTATCTGGTTGTGCATCCTCGTGGTTTTGGCTATGGTGCTTGCGGTGTCCGCATTCCAGGTACTCCTCGACTCTCTGTTTCCCGATTTCACCCTGAGGATCGGATTCGGAGAAACGAAGACCAGCGGAAAGAACGCCGGAAAGCTCCTGATGAACATGTTCGGCTCGATGGGCCTGGTCGCGGGCATGGCTTTCGTGTTGCTTCTTCCCGGATTCAGGTGGGCTACCGAGCGCTTCGGCTCGAGCGCTCTTTGGGTGAGCTTCGGAATTCTGTTACTGATGGCGGCAGGGATATTCGCTCTGGCGCAACGCGTGGCGGCCTCAAGGGTGGACCGGTACCTGACCAATTGGACCTCGGGGTCCGGGTCATGAATGCCCACCAGGCTTCCGAGCGAGTAAAATGGATCGTAGAGCAGCGTTGGATTAAACGAAAACGTAGGATGTCCGGTAGAGCCCGAAGAACGCCTTTAAGGAGTGTGCGGCATGAAGACTACTGGCGAGGGAAAGGCGCGTCTTACCGCGTTTACACTGGCATTATCCCTGGTCGTATTCATCTTTTTGGTCCCGGCGACCCCGGGGTTATCGTCGTTCATCTACCGGATCGTCAAACAGCAGGACCAGCTCACCATCAAGGAAAACGCAGACGTCGAACTCGTACGGTATTTTGAGTTCGAGGTCTCAAGGTCTTCTACAGAAGCTTGTACCGAGATCTGGGTAGGACTTCCCACCCCCGACACGATGGTTTCTTCCGTGATCGACGAAGATGGGAATGCCGTGCGCTACTCGGTCGAGATCACGGAGGAGCAATATATCGTCAAACTCCGCGGATTTCCCGCCATTAAGCCCGGTACGTCCAGGAGTTTTACCGTCACTGCTACCGTACCTAAGTTTATTTTCCCCGACACGCAGAACGAGGACTACGTGACCATGCGGTACATCCCCGGATGGTGGTCCTCGGAGGTCGGGTCGCTGGACATAGCTGTGATACTCCCGAACGGGGTGGAGAAGTCGGAGATCAAGACCGGCTCGAGAAAGTGGGATGGGATCGCCCAAACCCAGTCCGGCGCGTATGTCGTGACCTGGAGTTTCCGCGGGCTCAGGCCCGACGAACGGGTGTCGGTGACCGTTGGCTTCCCAGAGAAGTATGTTACGCTGCCTTCGCAACTTGAAGGGGGAAAGACGGAGCCGGTGCATCAGTACCCCGAGTACCGCGCGCCTGGGATCGGTGAACAAGGTGCCGGGACCGTTCTCGTAGTCTTGATGGTCGTGGCGTTCATGTTGTTTGTGGTGCTCGGTCTTTCGAGAGAACAATATAGTTCTCCTCAGGTAAGCATGGAGGGCGTAGGTGTTAACGAGAATTTGTCCCCTGTCGAGGCCTCAATTCTTCTGAACCAACCCCCGGAGAAAACGATCACTCTCCTCCTTTTCTCCATGATAAAGAGGGGGATCGTTCGAGTCTATTCCACTGACCCGTTGAAGCTCGCCGTCGAATACGAGAGGGATCTGTCGGAAGCCGAGAAGCTTTTCATCCAGGCCATTAACAGAGAAACGGGAGAGATCGAGCCGGCTAAACTGGTGCCGGTTTTCCGGTATCTGGTGATATCAGTAAACGAGAAGATGAAACCTTACTGTCGCAGGGACACGGAGGAATTCTACCGCCGGCGAATCGCAGAGCTTTGGGGTGAGGTGAAGGCGCAGGGTACTCCTGAGATGAAACTCGAAGCTGTGGATAGGCATCTTTTGTGGCTCCTGCAAGCGGAAGAATCCTCGGCCCAATTGAAGCAGGTTTTCGACGAAAGCGAGCAGATGCATGGGTACGCTCCCCCCAGATGGTGGGTGACGGGATTCCCGGTGGGACCATTTGGCTACTTTTGGCCCCATTACGTATTTATGGGCTACTATGGCATCTCGGATCGAATCCTCCGGGGCGAGGAGAGGCGATTCAGAGAAATCACTGAGTCAGTATTCGTTCCCGTGAGGCCGGCTGCACGGGCTGCGGGCGGACACACGGGCCATCACGGGGGTATTTTCACCCCGCCCAGCTGTGCCTGCGCCTGTGCCTGTGTATCGTGCGCTTGTGCATGCGCGTGCGCCGGAGGTGGCGGGTGCACGTAAGACTGAGGCTGCGCGCACCACTACCTGCAAGGCACTACCTGCAAGGTCCCGGGTTTGCCCTCTCCAGCGGGCAGCTGCCGCCGCACATGGCCAGCTCCGAGCAGGTCAAGCACTTCTCGGGCAGCCCAGGGAAGTCCGGGTGTGGCGTCTGAGAGCCCTTTCTCCTTCGTCTCAGAGCGATGGCCAGGGGATGCCGCCATATTCTTGGGAAGTCGTCCTTTAATGCGTTCCCGATAGATTTGTAGTAGGACTGACAGGGCATTACGTTGCCGTCGGGTTCCACCGCCAGTACCGTGCTGGCTGCTGAGCACGTCTTGACCCCCAGGCCGAGAGCTACCGGGTTGAGTTCCCTGTAGCAAGTGGGAGTGTACCAGATGAACGGCAGGTCCAGCGCGGCGCTGAGCCTTATCACTTCTTCCAGCAACGACCGGAGCTCCAGGGGATCGAGTCCTTCTTCGCGCACACCGCGACCCGAGCGTATAAGCGCATTGATGCCGAATTTGCTGACCCGCAGGGACTTGAGGAACCTGATGGTATCGGGGATCGTCTCCTTGTTCTTTTGGGTGACGGTTGTGTTGGTGGTGGTGTAGATGACCGGGACTGAGTTCTTGATGCCTTCGACGGTCTCGGCCCATGAGCCTTCAACTCCGGTCATTCCGTCGTGTATCTCCGGATCGCTGGATTCCAGGGTGATTTGGGTAAAATCGAGCCCTGCCCGGAACAACGCCTGAACCCGGTCCCGGGTCAGGAGCCTTCCGTTTGTGATGAGCCCGGTCACGCATCCGCATTTTCCCGCGTAAGCTACGAGATCCTCCAGATCTTCTCTGAGCAGAGGCTCTCCACCCGTAAAAGTCAGAGTGGGAACTCCCCAGTCGGCAAGCTTTTGGATGATATCTTTCCAGTCCGCCGTTGGAAGCTCGGGCGTCACCCGCGGGCCCCCGGCGTAACAGTGTGCGCAGTTGTTCTGGCATCTGTATGTGAGTATCAGGTCTACGCGGTATGGGGCTGAAAGCTCGCGAGATAGGGGTTCCACCCTTCTGACCTCGAAGTCGGAAAAGGGACAACGAGAACCCGTCGCCACCGCCAGTACCGTGTTCCACAGCCGCCCCCAGTCCTGGGCGGCACGTTCCGAAGGGACTCTGTATCTCCTGGTTATAGCTCGGACCACGGCGGGAGTTAATTTCTCTCCGGCTAGTACGGGGTCGAGAGTGGCAACGGTTTCACGCCTTCTGGACTTGGCCGACTGCTCCCAAACCGCAAAAAACGCGTTGAAATAATCCAGAGCGATCTTGTCCAGGAAGAGGACGGCGTTAGAATTAACCACCAGAACTCCCGTCGAGTCAGGCTCTTCCCGTAGGTGAATCTTCAGATCCCCGATTCTCGCTTGTCGCATGCGGCATCCCCCGTTAAACCGTTTAGAGCCAGGAATTCCTCGGCGAAGATCTCCATGTAAATGAGATCTTCAAAGTTTCCGTCCTTCAGCTGGTGAGCTTTCAATCGTCCAACTTCCTTAAAGCCTATCTTAGAGTAGCACTTTTGAGCCCGGATGTTGTTTCCAAGAACGCGAAGAAAGATCTTCCTCAGCCTAAGGTCGCGGAACGCGAAGTCGAGCAGCGTCCTTATGGCATCTGAGCCGTAACCCTTCCCCCACTGTTCCTTTCGGCCGATTACTATTCCGAGTTCTGCGACTCCGGATATGTAGTCGATGCCGTGAAGCCCGATGTTGCCCAGGTACGTCCCGTCTTTTGTTTCAATGGCAAGCACCCTGTCGGTCGCGCTTGGTGACGTCAGTCTGTTGGTGAGCCATTGTTCCTCGGTCTTCCTGGATGTCGGCCACGTAAATGATACGAGCCACCTTGTCACTTCGCGGTCGTTTATCCACATCATGTTGTTGTCCAGGTCCGACAGTTCAAGAGCTCTCAAGTTGACTTTCTTCCCTGTGAGCATAGCCTTTCCCTCCATCGCGTCTGGTTTTTGCAACGCAATAGTAATTGTGCATATTGTACACCTGGAGGTTCCCGGTAGCGATTCCCCGCCCGACCAAGCATAGCTCCTTTGTTGCAAGGGTCACCAATTTGGTAGGGTTGACTGCATACCGACGGCATGCAAGGTGAGGCTCTCCCCGACTAACCCCTGTTCGCCCTTTTTAGTCCCGACGCTGGTGTCACTGTGATAAGCTGCCAGCTTTCACGTAAACCCGTTTTCTTAAAACCCACCGTACCCAAGCGGTTCTTGTGGCCCTACATTGCACCCGAGCAAGCGAAGAAATGCTTTTAAGCGCGACCATCATAGTACGAAAAAACGTTTGGCAGGAAAATCAACCCTGAGCATTGAAGCAAAGCACGGAATGCCGGTAGTGATTTATGCCCTGCGGCTTCCAGGACATGGAGCTAAACAACGAGTAACGGGGCACGGGAGAGGCGTTAAGTGGATGGCCCCTTCGAGGGGGTGGTCTCATCGAGTCTCAGTTATCCGTGAGCCCAGCGGAGTATGGTGGGGGTCGGTGTTTTCCGGCACACCCTGGTATCGAGCCGGCGACCAGGGGCGACTTGAGGCTTTCCGGATAGTATAACTGGACATCCAGGCTGTCGGAAAGAAACCATGACAGCGAAACCATCACAAAGGAGGGAAGACGGGAGTGTTGAAAAGGACCTTTTGGCTCGTCATATCTGTTCTGCTTGTACTTGGCATGCTTTCCGGGTGCGGTCAGAAAGAGGCGAAAGAGATCCGTATCGGAGTCTTCGAGCCGATGACTGGCGCTTCCGCTGCGGGTGGGCAGATGACCTGGGAAGGGATTCAGCTTGCCAACGAGTTGTATCCCGAGGCCCTCGGCAAAAAAGTAGTTCTCTACCTGGAGGATAACAAGACCGACAAGAACGAGGCGGCCAACGCAGTGACCCGGTTGATCGAGCAAAAGAAGGTCGTCGCCATCATCGGAAGCTACGGTTCAGGACTTTCGATGGCAGCCGGCCCCATCGTGATGAAATACAAGATCCCTACGGTCGGATGCTCGCCCACAAATCCCCTGGTAACCAAGGACAACCCCTACTACTTCAGGGTGTGCTTCATCGATCCATTCCAGGGTAAAGTGATGGCGAAGTACGCTTATAACGACCTGAAAGCGAAAACCGCGGTCATAATTCGAGACGTCCAGGATCCCTATGCTGTGGGCCTCGCCGAGTACTTCAAGAAAGCGTTCGTGGCTCTCACGGGAAGCCCCGACAGCATCCTGGCGGAGCTGGAATATAACACGGGAGACCAGGATTTCACCGCGCAGCTTAATACCGCTGCTGCGAAGAAACCAGATGTCATCTTCGCTCCGGGCGCGTATGGTGACGCCGCGATAATGATCAGGCAGGCCCGGCAGATGAAGATCAACTGCCCGTTCCTGGGTGGTGACACCTGGGAAGCTCCGGAATTCATCCAGATCGGCGGCGAGGCTGTTGAAGGAGCTGCCCTTTCCACGCACTACAGCGCGCAAGCTCCCGGGACCGAGGCAGCTAAGCAATTCGTCGAGGCCTACCGCAAGAAGTACAACAAGGAACCCAATGCCTTCGCAGCTCTGGGTTTTGATGCCTACTGCCTGATTCTCGACGCGATCAACCGCGCCGGCAAGGCGGAGCCCCAGGCGATCAGGGACGCCATCGCCGCGACGAAGAACTTCAAAGGAGTGACCGGGACGATCACGCTCGATGAGAACGGGGACGCCAACAAGAGCGCGGTTATTCTCCAGGTCAGAGACGGCAAGTTCGTGTATCTGACCACCGTCGAACCGGACTAGGAACATAACGCGCGCAATTCTCCGCGGGGGCTCTTCACGACAGGGCTCCCGCGGGGAGCGCGTCTGGAGGAGCAGCTATGACCTGGTCGCTGTTTTGGAGTAACCTCGCCAACGCCGTTTCCCTGGGCAGTCTGTATTCCCTCATCGCCATAGGTTACACGATGGTATACGGGATTCTGAGGCTCGTCAACTTTGCCCACGCAGACCTTCTGATGGTGGCTGCTTACGCCGCGTTCTACGGGATATTGATTTTCAGGCTACCTTTTGCGATTTCGGTACTATTGGCTATTGTCCTCACAGCTGGAGTGGGCGTTATCGTAGAAAGAAGGGCCTACAGACCGCTCAGAGATTCTCCCCGCATAACGGCCATGATATCGGCAATCGGAGTTTCGTTCCTCCTGGAGAACCTGGGCCTCGTGCTCTTTAGCGGACGTCCTAAGTCCTTCCCGGTTCCCGGTTTCCTGGGAGCGTCTACAGATATAGCAGGTGTGAGGGTTAGCAACATCACGTTCGTCATTGTTTTTGTGACGGCGATTCTGCTCCTGATTCTCCTTTACGTAATCCACAAGACCAAGACTGGTATCGCCATGAGGGCTCTGGCCAGGGACTTTGATACCGCCAGACTTATGGGGGTGGATGTGGATTCCGTGATATCTCTCACCTTTGCCATTGGGTCAGCGCTGGCGGCGGTGGGAGGAATCATGTGGGCTTTGAAGTTTCCGCAGATAAACCCCCTCATGGGGATGATGCCGGGTCTCAAATGTTTTATCGCTGCCGTCTTCGGGGGCATCGGAAACGTGGTAGGGGCGGTCATCGGCGGGTTTCTCCTCGGCGTGGCCGAGATCATGCTCGTCGCCTTCCTGCCGTCGGTCTCCGGATACAGGGACGCTTTCGCTTTCGTCATCCTCATAGCTACGCTTCTCTTCAGGCCGACCGGGCTGTTGGGAGAGAAGATAGGGGAGAAGGTATAAGCTATGTCCACCCACGCTAGCAAAGGGACTTTGCGGATCATAGCGGTAGCAGCTGTGATGATTCTGCTTCTCGCCTGGGCCCAGGGCGACCTGCGTTTCATCGGGATAGGCCCCTGGGATGCGTACTTCGTCAGGATTCTGAACCTTGCCGCGATCAATGCGGTCTTAGCCCTGAGTTTGAATCTGGTAAACGGATTCACCGGCCAGTTTTCGCTGGGGCATGCCGGGTTCATGGCGGTGGGCGCCTATACCACTTCGCTCCTGGTTATGACGCCGCAGATGAAGAAAGTCGTCTTCTTTATGGAGCCGATGTTTGAACCCCTTGACCGCATATGCATCCCGTTCCTGCCAGCTCTCCTGGTTGGCGGAGTCGTCAGTTGCGTTTTCGGCATCCTCGTAGGGATACCGGCCTTACGTTTGAAGGGTGACTATCTGGCCATAGCGACGCTGGGTTTTGCCGAGATAATCAGGCTGATTCTACAGAATGTCAGACGACTCACCAACGGTGCCCTAGGCTTGAAGGGCATTCCTCAGGTTGTGAACCTCTGGTGGACGTTCGGCACCGGCGTTGCGGTATTCCTTTTCATTCGAGGCTTTGTGCGGTCGAGCTTTGGAAGGGCACTCATTGCCATCAGGGACAACGAGACTGCCGCGGAACTCATGGGAATCGACGTATTTAAGCACAAGCTCTTGGCGTTCGCCATATCGTCGTTTGTTACCGGCATAGGGGGCGGGTTGATGGCAAGTCTTCTCACCACCATCGATCCGGCGATGTTCAAGTTCCCTTTGACGTTTCAGATCCTTCTCACGGTGGTTCTGGGCGGCATGGGCTCCCTGTCCGGGTCGGTCATCGCGGCGTTCATCGTGACCTTTATGACGGAGTTCCTCAGAGTCGTCGACGAACCCATGCAACTGGGCACCTACACGATTCACGTTCCCGGCTTGCGTATGGTTATTTTCTCGGCTCTTCTCGTGATAGTGGTAGTGTTCTACCCGCGTGGTCTAATGGGTAACAAGGAGCTCACCTGGGAGAGCTTATCCTCGCCCGTTTCGCGTCTCTTGCGGAGGAGGGTTGCCTCTTGAGTTTGCTTGACATTCGGCACATGACCATGAAGTTCGGCGGCCTTGTGGCCGTGGACGACTTTTCTCTGGAGCTCAATCCGGGGGAGCTCGTGGGGCTAATCGGCCCGAACGGCGCGGGTAAGACCACCGTCTTCAACTGCATAACCGGTGTTTACAAACCCACATCCGGGCAAGTGCTGTTCAACGGTAAGGACATCACGGGGATGCGTCCGGACCTCATAACGCGACTGGGAATAGCTAGGACGTTTCAGAACATACGGCTGTTCGGTTCCATGACGGTTTTGGAAAACGTCATGGTGCCCATGCATTGGAGGCTTCGCTCCACCTTCCTGGAGGCGGCGTGCAATATCCTGCGCTATCCCGCCGAAGAGAGGGAGATGCGGAAAAAGGCGATGGCCCTGCTCGAGTCGGTGGGGCTTGCGCCGTTGGCAGACTACCTCGCTTCATCCCTTCCTTATGGCTCACAGAGAAGACTCGAGATCGCACGTGCCCTCTCAGCTCGGCCCCAGGTTTTGCTCCTCGACGAGCCGGCGGCCGGCATGAATCCCAGGGAGACCCAGGACCTCATGGAGTTCATTCAGAAGGTGCGGAAAGATTTCCACCTGACGGTGCTCCTTATCGAGCATCAAATGAGGGTGGTTATGGGCATCTGCGAGAGAATTGTGGTGCTCGACCATGGCGCCACCATAGCGCATGGCTCCCCTGAGAAAATATCGAGGGATCCAAAAGTCATCGAAGCGTATCTGGGAGTTGAGAGGCATGCTTGAACTTCAGGATCTGCGCGTTTCGTACGGGGCCATCGAAGCGGTCAAAGGCCTTAGCTTGTCTGTGCCTAAAGGGAAGATCGTGGCGCTGGTCGGGGCTAACGGTGCTGGGAAGAGCACCACCTTACGGGCTATCTCCGGCCTTATAAAGGCAAAATCCGGCAAAATCCTATTTGAGGGAAAGGACATAACCAACTGGCCCGCCCAAAAGGTCGTGAAGCTCGGTATCAGCATGGTGCCCGAGGGCAGACGTGTGTTTCCCGACCTCACGGTGTACGAGAACCTTCTCCTTGGCGCGTTCACTCGAACGGACAAGGCGGCGATCGCCCGGGACCTCGAAACCGTCTGCAGGCTCTTTCCCAGACTCGAGGAGCGCCGGGGGCAGCTGGCGGGTACCCTTTCCGGCGGGGAGCAGCAGATGCTCGCGGTAGGCAGAGCCCTCATGTCGGACCCGGTTCTGCTTATGATGGACGAACCGTCTTTGGGCCTTGCCCCTGTTCTCGTTCAGGAGATTTTCGCCCTCATAAAGAGGATCAACGAATCAGGAAAGACCATTCTCCTCATCGAGCAAAACGCCAGGGCAGCTCTGGAGCTCTGCGATTATGCCTACGTCCTCGAGAGCGGAGTGGTTGCCCTGGAAGGACCGGGGAAGGAGCTTCTCCGGGATGACCGGGTTCGCAAGGTTTATCTGGGGGAACAGTAGAGACAAGTGGGTCCTCTTTGCGGGCCGGCTCCTCCATGCGGGCCGGTCTGTTCATGATCACCAACCGGCCCCTGATCTCGTGGCTAGATCAGGGGCTTTTCGTATGTTCTGTACTTTTTGTGGAAACGACCACCGGCCCCTACGAAGGATACAGTTCGACTTCGTAAGGTGTTTCTCGTCCGTTTTACCCGCGTATCCTCGTAGTCCAAAGCCCCGGGGTGGTTTGCGCTCGGAAGACGAATAAACTGTAAATTGGGAAAGGAGAGGAGGTGGGATAACATGACCGGAGCCGGAGGCTTCTACACGTTCCGAGGATATTCCCTCAGAGACTCAAGGCGAGCTGATGCCCTTTCTCCCAGCATGGAGGATTACCTGGAAATGCTGTGCCGGCTGTGTCACGAAAGCGGGTATACTCGTGTACTGGAACTCGCCGAAGCTTTACACGTGCAACCGCCTTCGGCATCGCGGATGGTTCAGAAGCTTGCAGAAGATGGATTTGTCCGGTACGAGAAATACGGTATGATCCGGCTTACGGCGCAGGGGCTCAAGCGTGGCCGCGACCTGATCGAGCGCCATGACATTCTCATGGATTTCTTCTCCTTTCTCGGGGTGGCAGACCCACTCGAGGATACCGAGAAGGTGGAACACAGCTTGAGCGAAGGCGCGATATCGGGAATAAGGAAACTCATGGACTTCGTTCGCGAACGCCCTGAACTCGGGGGTGCGTGGCGTGCGTACCTCCGGGGAAGATAGATCCGCCGGGCGTTGCGAGCTGCCCAGGAGGCAAACCTGTTTCGAGGATCGGCCAGGGCAATGAAAATCAAGGTTACTCCAGACGACTTTGTGGTCAGGGAAAAGGTAGCGCTGCGTTTTGCGCCTTCCGGACGGTATCGTATATACCTTCTGGAAAAGCGTTACTGGAACACGATAGACGCTCTGAAAGTAATCGCGAGGGCAAGCGGCGTCAGACTTTCCCAGATCGGGTACGGAGGCCGCAAAGATCGTTATGCGTATACGGCTCAACACATCTCAGTTCCCAGGGAATGCGTATTACGGTCGCGCGAAGCCAATCTAACCCTCACTTTCCTCGGCTTTTCGGACGACTTCATATCCGCCCGGTCACTTGAGGCTAATGAATTCGAGGTTACCTTAAGGAGCGTGGACCCGTCCGACGTTCAGGACATCCAAACCCGGCTTTCGGAAATATCCGAATGGGGCTTTCCCAATTACTTCGACGATCAGCGTTTCGGTAGCGTTTCGGAACCCGGCGGGTTCTTCGCCGAAAAAGTGGTCGTGGGCCATTACAAGGGTGCGCTGAAGCTTTACTTCACCACGATTCATCCCGGCCAAACCAGTGCCGAAAAGCAACGACGCAGGGCAATTGCCACCCTCTGGTCGAGTAGGGACTGGAAAGGTATCGAAAAGCTTTCGAGGACAGCGGTGGAAAAAGCCATCTGCCGCACGCTTTGCGAAGGGGCCAGCAGAAGCCATCTTGTTCGAGCAATAGAGATAATCCCACGAGAAGAACTTTCTATGTTTTTTGCTGCTTACCAGAGCTTTCTTTGGAATAAGACGCTGGAACGCATCCTCACCTCGTATGCCGGACATCTTGACAGTCTGTTTTCCGTACGGGGCAAGATCATGGACTACCGCTTTTATCGCGTCCTCCCACAGGAAGTTTTCCACCGTCTTGTGCGTTTGGAGATACCCACGGTGTCGCGGAAAATGCCTCCAACGGAACGTGAGGTAGAGGAAGCGATCAGGCAGGTGCTCGAAGAGCGCGGTGTCCGTCCCGCGCAGTTCGGGCTGAGAGACGTACGGAAGGTTCATTTTCAGTCGTTTTTGAGAAGCGCGATTGTGATTCCCGGCGATTTTCAATGGGGGCCTTTTGTCGATGACGACCTTTACCCCGGTCGCATGAAGCTCAGGGTGAAATTCGTGCTTCCACCGGGGTCTTTCGGGACGATGCTCGTGAAGGCACTTAATACCCCAAATCGCTCTTGACGGTCAGCACAGATTTACATCCGAAAAACTGTGCCAGGCTTTCGGCTTGCATTTCAACGGCCGCGAGGACTTCGTGTCGAATGGGACCGAAGGTCTTTACAGAAACTGCTAGACGGCTACCTTTGCGCTCGGCCTCCCACACCCCCGCAGCGCGTCCGTTCAGCAATAGTACAGGGGACACCCAGCCCGCCTTCCGGTATATGGCCTTATAGTTCGCCTCGTCCACCAGGTGGGACTTTTGGCGGTGGCCTAGCATATATGGGTCGAAACTGGGAAGAAGGTTTACAACGGGTTCGTCGAAATCCGCTTCTTCCGCTTCGCAGAGGTCTTCCCGAAGGAGAAGGGATTCCTCGCCGTCTACGGTCACCTGGGCGATTTCGTCCCGGAGAAGTTCCAAAGCTTGCCGGGCGCCCGTGGTGCTGATACCACTCCAATAGGAGAAATCCGAAATTCGTGCAGGGCCGTACGAGGCCAGGTACGACCTGAGCAGGAATGCCTGAGATGAAAGGGTGTTCGTCTGGGGTTCATTAGCGTCGGGCAGCCAGTCTTTGACCCGTACAAAAGTCACCTCGCGACCGCGGTCGGGGCCGAAACACACCAGCCCTCGAAGTGCTGCAACCTTGACTAGCCCGCCCCACCGGCGTTCAACCCATTGACGGAGATCGTCCCCGGCCAGCCGAGCCACTTTTTCACCCAGCTCGTTTCTGGTCAGCGGTCCGCCGGCGAGAGCTTCGAAGATCGCACTGACCGCCTTGTCCACCACGTGGCCGCTCAGTCCGTATCTGGACACCCACCTCATTTCGGAACGGATGACTTCCGGACCGACAGCTTGAATGTAAGCGTAAAAACTGGCGGACGGGAGGATGTGGACGGTTGCTCTCATGCACCACGTTTTAACGAGGCTTCTGGTGCGCCAGAGACTTTCATCCACGTCATCTGGAGCGAGGTCCCGGGTCCTGACCCACAGCGCAATTCGGGCCTGCTGTGGGATCTGGCTCTGAATGCCGCACGAGCTCCGCACTGAGGACACAACGTCGTCGGCTTTACCGAGCAGGTGCTGACGCTTCATCCGGAAGGCCAGCGCTTGTCTTAGTTTCAGCGCAGGTAGTTTACGTGCGTGATGCTTACGGGCCACTGTCTCCGCCCACCTCCCCTTTGAGGGTAGTACCCCATCAATGCTGCGTAGACTACCTCTGTTTTTCCGGTGTGCGTCGTATCCACGCGAGATTTTGGGTTAGCCCCAAGGTACGCGCCAGATGGTCTCCGAGAGCACGTTACATTTCCAGCATCTGTCATACTCTTGTACGCGGTTTCTTTTCGTTCCCCTTGTTGTGCGCCGTATCTTTGCGTCGCAAGGGCGGTATCTTGGATACCGCTTGGAAAACGGAGCTAGACAGCGCATCACTGACCCAGAGGTATTCTTGTTAGACGCTTCTATACCAGCCTTCGATCTCCTCCTTGAAAGTCAACATACCTTAGGACCGTGCATCGCGAGAGCACTCGCTGCTACGGCAGGAGGGGTTCGGTGTGGCTGATCTGGACGCCAAGGCAGAAGAAACCGGGGCGTGGCTTCGAGTGAGGGTGCCGGCGCTTGCCGGTCCATGCCAGAGCAGCCCATTTGTGAAATACGTCCCGCGTAAGATCGTGTTTGGACCGGGGGAGGGAATCTGGTTCATGGGCGGAGGAAAGGTTGCCTACTCTGTTTGCAGGGACAGAGTATGCGGCAGGCCACTGCTAGTTGCGCGGATGCTGTAAAATGTGTGTTGTGAGTGCTACCAGATTAACTTATTACGTGCCTTCGTGCGTTGTGCCCTTTCCAGTCAGGCAGCGTACTGGGGGTTATATAGAGGCTTTACCGGGGAGGAAATTCTGCTTTGCCTGCCGACCTTGAGCTTATGACTAGGGTCGCGAAGATGTTTTATGAAGATAACCTGAGTCAGGTCGCCATCGCCAGGAAAGTTGGTATTTCCCGGTTTAAAGTGGCTAGGCTGTTGAGTCGCGCCAGGGCAGAAGGAATCGTACAAATTCGTATCGTAGAGCCGCTCGATACAGCTCCCGATCTAGAATGTGCGCTGCGACAGCAGTTTGGTCTCAAGAAGGCAATCGTTGTAAGCGTAAGTACGGATGACGAACGTTCGGTTAAACAGGGGATAGGCCGGGCTGCGGCCCATTTTCTCATGGAGATATTGGAGCAGGGGCAAACGCTCGGGGTATCATTCGGGTCAACCGTAAGAGAGGTTATTTCGGCCATACCCGTTCACCACAGGCCGATACATGTTGTTCAAATAACGGGCAGCGTCCCGACTTTGGGATTGGACGTGAATCCAAACGAGCTGGTTAGACAGATTACGGAGAAATGCAGAGCCGAAGGACACTTTCTATATGCCCCGGCAATTTTGAATAGTGCGAGTGTGAGGGACTCTCTCTTGAAGGAACAGGCGATCAAGGACACCGTAAGATTTTATGATGAAATCGACGTTGCGCTAGTCGGCATTGCCGCGTTGTATCCTGAACCCACTTCCTTCCTCGTGCAACAAGGATTGTTGGGAGAAGGAGAACTGAATGCACTCCTAGGCGAGGGAGTAGTGGGTCACATCTTTCCGCACTTTTTTGACGTGTTTGGAACACTTCACGAAACAGATTTAAATAAGAGAACGGTAGCCATTTCGTCTACCCAGCTCCAGAAAGTCCCCTGGTCGATAGCAGTTGCAGGGGGGCTGGCAAAGGCCTATGCCATAGTGGGGGCAATCCGTTCCAGGTTGGTTAATACAGTCGTCACGGATGCGAAAACCGCAACTACGGTGCTGGAGATCTCGCGGGGCTGATGAGATGCTTCCCCACGCAGGCGAGGCCATCCCACGCACGGGAGGCAGTCCCTGACTCACAACGACTGAAGTGTACGCGACGCTAAGCGCTCATTGTTGAACTCCCTGTAACCTTTGGTCCACTCAGAGCTCCCACATTTTCCCGGGAAAAATCCCTTAAATTTTGTATGACCAAAGAAGGAAATTGATTCGACTGTAGCGAAGAAAGACATCAACAAATGAGCGCGAGATGCACATATGAGCAATGTGCAAAGGACGGGTGGGCGTGGAGATGAAGCTATGTGAGGTATTGAGAAAGGACCACATAGCCCTTAAAGTCCCAGCTCGTGACTGGGCGGAGGCTGTAACCGAGGCTGGTTGCCTGCTTGTAAGAACTGGTGCTGTGGAGAGCCGCTATGTCCCGGCCATGCTCGGGGTCATCAAAGAACTCGGACCGTACGTCGTGATAGCGCCGGGCGTGGCTATGCCTCATGCCCGCCCGGAGGACGGCGTTAACGAGACGTCGCTGGGCATTGTTACGTTGGTCAGGCCAGTTGACTTTGGAAATCCGGCCAATGACCCTGTGGACATCGTTATCCCGTTAGCGGCAAAGGACCATGATACCCACATCGACGTGCTCAAGGAACTGGCTTCGTTCTTAGGTAACGAGGAAAATGTCAGGGCCCTTCGGGAAGCCAGAACAGCTGACGAGGTATTAGACCTCATTTCCAAGGGAACTGATTAGGACAGAGGCGGGAGGGAGTGGTATGAGTTACAAAATATTGACAGTTTGCGGAATGGGTCTGGGGTCGAGTCTCATGGCTAAGATGAATATCGAGGCTCTTGCGAAAGAGTTCGGAGTAGATGCCCGAGTGGAAACCGCAGATGTCGGCACCGCCAAGGGGCAACGATGTGACCTGCTTGTGACAACCCCGGAGCTTGCACGAGCTTTGGGAACAGTGGAAGGGAAGGAGGTCATCCTAATATCCAATTTCATACGAAAGGAGGAAATGAAGGAGAAGCTTAAGCCGGTATTTGAACGCTGGAAGAGTCAACGGAGCAACTAGGCACAGGCTCATGCAAACGTAGAGGAAGAGGGGGAAACCATGGAGGTCCTACGCTCTATATTGAATTTCATCATCTGGCAGGTTTTGGACCAGGCCCCTGTGTTCTTGGGCTTGATCGCTCTCGTCGGCTTCCTGCTCCAACGGAAGTCCTTTTCCGAAGTGGTCGAAGGGACTCTCAAAACGATCGTCGGTATAGTGATACTGCAGGTAGGTGCCAAAACGCTTGTCGGCGCCATAACCCCAGTGAACGGTCTTCTAATGAAAAGCTTCGGAATAGTTGGTATAGTCCCGGCCAATGAAGCCGCATATGGCGCCGCCCTAAAATGGGTTGCTAACACAGCTGTGATCACGTTCATAGTGGGATTTCTGTTCCACGTCTTGTTGGTCCTGATAACGCCGTTTAAGTTCGTTTACTTGACAGGCCATATGATGCTGTTCATGGCCACGCTTCTCAATCTCGTGCTTTCAAACATCCTCGGTCTCACAGGTGTACCGCTGATTCTAGTCTCTGCGGCACTTTGTGCCATATATTGGACTCTAATGCCGGCGTGGGTCAACAAGTACTCCAGGAAATTTACGGGGGGAGACGTTGCTCTCGGTCATCACAACGCCGTCGGTGCGGTTCTGGCGGCGAAGTTGGCACCTCTTGTAGGTAAGCCCGAGGACAGCGCCGACAATCTTAAGCTCCCTAAATTCCTGTCCATGTTCGGTGACAATACCATCGTCATGGCCACCGTGATGCCGGTCCTGTTTCTCATCATCGGCCTCGCTTCGGGGCAGCCGGCAGTCAGCCAGCTCAGCGGAAACCAGAACTGGGTCGTATGGCTCATTATGCAGGGAATATGGTTTGCCGCGGGTATAGCTATTCTTTTGATGGGAGTCAGGATGTTCTTGGCCGCCATAGTTCCGGCATTCAAGGGTATATCCGAAAGGGTTATACCCGGTGCCATACCGGCTCTTGACGCGCCTGTGTTTTACTCCTATGCTCCCATGGGTGCTATCCTGGGGTTTCTATCGAACCTCGCTGCGGCAATTCTCGTCACAGTATTCCTGATCCTGGTCAAGTCCCCCATCGTGGTCTTCCCGGGCCCCATTCCGTTCTTCTTCGACGGCTGCCTAGAAGGCGTCTTCGGAGACAAGTACGGTGGCTGGAGAGGGGCGATTCTGGCCGGGTTTGTCGGAGGTCTCCTTGTTCATCTTGGTGTGGTGTTTCTCACCCCGCTTACCGGTCCATTAGCTGAGACAGGCGTCATGTTCAGCAATATCGACCAGAGCACCATTTGGACCGCCTTCTTCTGGCTCCTGAAACTCATTGCCGGTCGGGGTTAGTCATATAGACCGCACAGCGCAGGGGCCGGTCCCTCATCCCAGTCAGGAGGCCCCTGCGCTACGGGTTCCATAGGAGGGCTATCATGGCAGCAGAAAAGGGAATTCAAACTGTACTCGGTAGAATTGAACCGAGCAATCTCGGCAGGACCGACATGCATAACCATCTTATCCGGGTTGCCGGGGTCGAGGTAGACAGGGACAAAGACTTCCTGCTCAACAGAGTCGACCTTGCACTTGAAGAACTCAGCTCGTACCACTCCGCGGGCGGTGAGGCGCTCGTCGAAATGAACGCTATCGGCTGCGGGCGCGACATTGAGAAACTGATCGAAATCGCTAACAACACGCCAGTTAAGATAATTGCGGCTACTGGCTTTCATAAAGGGGAGTTTTACCCCAAAACCCACTGGGTTCACAGGTACGACGTGGATCAAATCGCTGAACTCGTTGCTAAAGAAATAACGGAAGGAATCGATCTTTTCGATTACAGCGGGCCTATCGTTCGCCGGAGCCCGGCGAGGGCGGGGGTCATCAAGGCGGCGTCCGGATACCAGCGCATCTCGGTTCTTGAGGAGCGCCTGTTCAGGGCCGTAGCCAGAGCCCACTTGAGGACGGGAGCACCGGTCTCGACCCACACCGAAAGGGGGACCATGGCGCTGGAGCAGATCCGTCTTCTGACGTCGGAAGGCGTCAGGCCCGAACGGATAATCATCGGGCATCTCGACCGGAACCCCGATTTTTATTATCACAGGCAAGTTGCAAGTCAAGGAGTGTTCATCATCTACGATGGAGCTTCCCGTGTGAAGTACTGGCCCGACGGCATTCTCGTAGAGCTTTTGCGCAAAATGATAGGAGCTGGTTTCGGAAAGCAAATTCTCCTTGGCAGCGACTGCGGAAGAAGCTCGTACTGGCGGGCTTACGGCGGGGGCCCCGGTTTCGATTACACCTTGCGTTCGTACGTGCCAAGGCTCCTCGAAGAGGGAATCCCGGAAGAAGCGGTCGAGGACCTGCTGATAAACAACCCCAGACGTGCGCTGGCCTTTTAAGTTCCGGTGCCACAGGACAATCTCGAGAGGGGGGACCTTCTTGCTGATTCAGCTTGCTTTGGACTTTGTCAGACTTGACGAAGCGATGACGGTAGCAAAGCAAGTCGCCCCGTTCGTCGATATCATCGAAGCCGGCACCTGCCTCATTAAGAGCGAGGGTATGAGAGCAGTTTCGGAGTTGAAGCGGGCTTTTCCAAACAAGCGCATCATGGCTGACGTAAAAATAGTTGACGGAGCGCGTAGAGAAGCAAGTCTGGTGTTTGGGGCAGGTGCTGACCTGATTTCTGTGCTCTGTTGCGCAGAAGATGCCACGTTGGCGACCGTAGTTCAGGCGGCCCGAGAGTCAGGGCGGAAGGTCATCGCGGACTTGACGGGTACTTCCGACAGAGTTGCGGGGTCGCTTCGAGCTGCTAAGTTTGGCGTTGACTACGTGTGCTATCATCGACCAACGGACTCGAAGACGAAGGAATGGGATTGGAACGAGCTCTCGGCCATCTCATCGCAGGCTCAAACAGGACTCATGCTGGCCGGCGGCATCGTTCTTTCGGACATCGAGAAGCTTGCGGGTTTGGCGCACATCGCCGGAACCGAATGCCGAACGGACGGACCCTATCATAATTCCGTCGTAGATTTAATCGTTGTAGTAGGAGGCGCCATAACTCAGTCAAGCGACCCCGCCTCCGAAGCAGTACGGTTCAGGGAAGCGGCGGATTCAGCTATCTATAGAGGTAGGGGCGACGCCATATCGACCCACTAACTAAGTGAGAGCAACTGATGGAAGTACCCGGTAGCCTGATGTAGAATCGTGGTGTGCGAGCGCGCAGAAGAGTAAGGTCCGTCGCCAGCACACCCGCAGCGGGCAGCTCCAGGGTGGTGCGAGACGGTTGGGGTTTTTGGACCAGCCACCGGGTGCTGGGAAGCAGGTTCCATCAGGGTCTACCGGGATGAGTCCCGGGTAAGAGAGCTCTACTCTGCTTCTAGTGTCAGAGGTTTGCAGGCGATTTGCGGCTCGCCAATCTGTTCTGCAGTGCGTCTCTTTCCTCCACTTTAGTGTGTGGGAGGGTGCTGGTGAGCTAGGGTCCCATAGGAGGGTTGCAGCAGTGGGTGGCGCCCACGAACAGTTGTTCCTAATCAGTCGCACCCTGAATATGTCGAGTGGTTGGGGCGGCATGCATGTAGTATATGATAAGCCCGAGCAGCCTCTTACTGAATTGTCAGGTTCGTACATCTTTTGTGGAAAGGCCGAGGAACTCCTCACGTTACTTCCTCCGGGGTGCGCGCGCTGCTGTATTACTTCCCCGCCCTATTGGGGGCTTCGGGACTACGACTGTGACGGCCAAATCGGCACCGAAGATGACTTGGAGGAATATCTGCAACGGCTTGTCGATATTTTCAGGAAGGTCTGGCGGGTATTGACGGACGATGGGACGTTGTGGCTCAATTTGGGCGACGCCTATACAAGTGGAGGCCGAACATATCGGGCACCGGATAGAAAAACCGATAACGGCAGGGTTGTCCGAGGTCTTCCTTTTCGACCTCCTACGCCGAAGGGTCTTAAACCGAAAGACCTCATTGGCATTCCCTGGCGTCTGGCATTCAAGTTACAAGAGGAAGGATGGTATCTCCGTTGTGATATCATTTGGCATAAACCTAACTGTATCCCCGAAAGTGTAAAGGATCGTCCGACCATTGCTCATGAGTACCTGTTCCTGCTAAGCAAGAGTGAGCAATACTATTATGACTACGATGCCGTTAAGGAACCCACCGAGCGCGGAGGCTTTCGCAATAAGAGAAGTGTCTGGTCGGTTAACACTCAACCGTTCCCGGACGCTCATTTTGCAACCTTCCCTCCGCGACTTATTGAGCCATGTGTGTTAGCTGGGTCCAAACCAGGAGATTATGTGCTCGATCCGTTTTTCGGGTCAGGGACGACAGGAGTAGTAGCAGCACAATTGGGCCGGCGTTTCATTGGAATCGAAATCAACCCGCGGTACGTAGATATGGCGGAAAGGCGAATCACTCAGTCACCAGAGTCGTCCAATGGGTCGAGAGGGGGTAGCAATAGT
Organism: Candidatus Fermentithermobacillaceae bacterium; assembly: GCA_012842495.1. Classification (GTDB taxonomy): domain Bacteria; phylum Bacillota; class Sulfobacillia; order Fermentithermobacillales; family DUSS01; genus DUSS01. The sequence continues at coordinate 1,234 of DUSS01000022.1, read as the reverse complement.
GTCGGCTCCCGTTCCGTACCAGCAGATCACTTTTGCGAAGTGGCTGCGAGAAGTTCAAAACAGCCTGCTTCAGGAAGGCCTGCGGAAGACTCTTTCTGAGATTGATACTCGATTAGTGGATGAGGAACTGCACCACCTAGTACCGGACAAGTATTTGAAACGCTTGAGCACCTTTCTCCTGCGCGGCGAGATTCTTTTTCCGGTTCCCTGTATCATACAACACAGCCCGAACTTGGCGGGATACTACCGGCTGGTTTTGGGACTTTCGCGTAAAGAGTGCGAAAAGTATCCAACCCTAAAGAAGTTTCTGGTGTTTGAGCCGGTTCCAGGACAAGAGCACCAAGAGTCGCCACACGATAATACCGGGGTCACCGAGGAGGACGTCAAGGAGTTTTGTAACACACTGATAAAGTCGGCTTGCATGTTGCTAGATGAACTTGGTGACTTGACGGCGGATTTCTTACGAGATCTTTCATTATTGACACTCGGGGCGCAGTTCCGAGGCAGTTACAATAACCTTATTGGGCGGGAGGCAGCCGGCAAGGTTTTTCAGCTTATCACCGTGGAGGTTGGACGGCGGGCAAGGAGAGTAATTTCGCACGAGAACGGGTGGTTAGTAATCGAGAACGCAGCTGGTCGCGAGGTCACGTTTCGGTTGGGTGCAGATCCAGACATTCTCGTCACGGAAAAACTGAGTGATGGGCGTAGGGGGATCCTTGCGATCGAAGTGAAGGGCGGCACGGACAGGAGCAACATCCACAACCGACTTGGAGAAGCGGAGAAGACTCACCTGAAGTGTAAAGAGAATAATCAAGCCCAACAATTCTGGACGGTTGTGGGAGTCAGAGATCTAGATCTCAATGATGCTAGAAGGGAAAGTCCAACAACCAGCCGTTTCTTCCGAATGGAAGAGATTTTGACGGGCGGTCCCACGCAACAATCGTTTCTAGAAAATCTCGCGGCCCTAGTAGGCGTTCGATTTAAGCCCAACGACTCGTTATAGCGGGCGTACTGCAAGATCTCCTTAATAGCCTCCGGCGTGAAGAGGGGCGAGGTACGTCCCGCTACCTTCGGCTGATGGGCGACGTACTCCCTGGTTTTCGGGGTGGCGAGGATGTGCAGTGCATCGTAGCAGGGGTGCTGGAGCCGGTTCCTCGGGGTATGGTGTCTAAAGTGGTGGAGCCCGACGATACGTTGTATATGCCGTACGAAGAAGCTATCGGCGCGAGAGGGT
>DUSS01000021.1 GCA_012842495.1 Candidatus Fermentithermobacillaceae bacterium | reverse complement strand
AATGGGGTTCAAGAGGTCCGCGGTTCAAGTCCGCGCAGCCCGACCAGTCCCACCCCCAAATCCAAAGGCCTTGCCTGAGTGGGAGACCTGTCGCGGCCGTCGGCCCGCTGGTTTCCTATTGCGGCAAACGTAACGACCAGGTTGTTCCCCCGGAAGAAATCCAGAAGCTTCCTGGCATTGGGTATAACCAGGTTGTTGAGACGATCATAAAGGTACCCGTGGCCTCTGTCTTTGAGTTCGCTGGCAATGCCCTGATAATGCTTTTGAACATCGATTATGAGCAGGGCCGTCTTTTCCCGCTGAGGTTTGAGCTTTTCCCAATAGTCCCCCTCCGGATACAACTCATAGTACGGGTTTACGAACCTCTTGAAGGTCGGCGCGTTTTTTCCTTCCACCGGAGTCCCTCCCTCTTAGCTTGAATACTCAATAGCCCACCGGTCCACGAGACCGGTGTTTGTGCATGCATACAACATCGGTGTGTCATTCTCCTCCCAGGCACTTGCCAGAAGGATCAGTGCCAGGACCAACCTTCCTGGTCCAGCCAGGCGAGAGACGCACCTATCTTGTGGAACACCCGCTAACTATAGGTCCGCCTTCAGCTACCTGGTGCCTCTTGGACGTAAAAGAAGAAAGCGATGATATTGAGGACTATGAGTAAGGCCAAAGCCACGTATGACCATTCGCTGGATACCTTCCGGCCGGTCTCCCTGAATCGAGCAGTATAGTCCTTCCAAGACTCACTCACCATGCGACACAACCGGAGAAAGTCCCGCCGCTGAACGTAGATTATCACGACACCTAAACCCATTGCTGTAAGAGCAGAGGTAAGTGCCACAAGCTTGTTAACCGTATACAAATAGTCGAATCCCTGGCCCACGAGGTTGTTTACGGAGTGCAGTACCATGGCGGGTACGATTGAATTGCTACTTGTCACTGCCTGCGCAGCGAACACCGACATTATAAGCGCGCTTGGCATAACCACAGGTGGATGCAATAGCGTAAAGATGAGAACGGGAAGCCAGATGTGCCCTCCGGGGCCGAATTCTTCCGGGGAAAAGGCACTAAGCAAAAACCCCCTGAAAAACAGTTCCTCAAGACCAGGTAAAAGGAAACCTAGGATGAGCACGGCCAAAACTGCTGATTCAGGTCTTGGCGGCGAAGGGAATCGCTCCAAATAGCGCGACAACGCTCCTTTCGTCACAAGGTCCGCCGTAAATTGAACACCCATTATAAAACTTACAAGAACAAGCCCTACGCCAACCAGAGTCGTTACCAGGGATGCTGGCGGCTTGGAAAGCCAGAAGGTTCGTCTCAACGGCTTCTTCAAAAGGACACATGCCACTAACGCAAAAAAGAGCGGAAACAGCGTTTCGGTATAGCCTGCAAATGGAAGGGAAAGGATACTCCATATAACGGAGACCAATATACCGGCAACGAAAATGCGTCCAGCGATTTTGTACATTCCTCTATCCGTCTCCCTCCGTTGTCTGGATTGTCCCAATTCTACTTTAGCAAACGGCAATCCTTGGAGAAATCCCCCAACACATAGTCAAAACGCACCGGGGCAGGGATTCGGACGTGTACAGGGTCAGGGTCGTTGCCGGAATCACCTGTTTCAAACGTCATCGCAACCCGGATCTAGATGCACCGGTATCTGTAGTTAAACGACAGTGCGCTTTCCTTCGCGGTTGCGGGTTGATGCGCCAGCATCCGTTTGAGAGATCCCAATTCGACTTCGCTGCTATGAAAGATGGTCCTACTTCCCTACTCAATCATGCAGGGGCTGTCCGGTGAGTGCCTGGAGAGATTTCTCCGGATCGAAACCGGGCTGTAGTTAGCATAGCAATAGACACACGCATGGCTACACGTGTTGTACGCACCCATGTCTCTCGACTGGACGCAAAGGCATTCCGGTCTCTGGCCACGGTCTTTCGGAAAACGCGGCCCCGCATGCGCCGGTTGACCTAACAGCTGGGTTATCAGTTCGCCGTCTACGCACGCGCCCGGCCGAATCCCCGCCTCGCTAAGGTCTACTCGCTCGGCGCAGGTCCTCACTTCCATACCGTAAGTCGCCGCAATCTGGGCTATGTCGCGGGCGAAATCCAGCAGCATCTCCCTCCGGTCGGGATGTGTGATATCCTCGATGCCGATACGGGAAAGCTCTGCGGAGGCTTTCAGTCGTTTTCGAACTTTCCCGTACAAATCAAGAAAGCTTACGGTGAGTCTTTCAGTGAACCCTTTGAGGCTTCTGGCGATGCTGGCCAGGCGGCCGACGTGGTACTCGAACGGCGTCAGCGTGCTCACAATGATCGGGTCATAGCGCCAGATCACCCTCGAAGGCCCGAGCCTGTCAGCTAACCGCTGGAACGTCTCTAGACGCTCCTTGACAGGCGGGACGTTGGGCTCGAAGACTCTCGGGTAGTCGTTCAAGGTGAATTGAAAGTAGTACCTGTACCCCATGGAGCCCAGTTCATCAAGATGTTTGATGATGGGAGTAGGGTCTTTGCTCCAAAAGACGATGACATCAACATCTTCAGGAAGAAGGCTGGTTCGCTTCACGTCAGAAGGGTTAAACGGATTCCTCGAGTAAAAGAAGCCCTCTTTTACCCTGCGCATAAACCACTCGGTGAAAAACCTCGGGATATCTGTCCGCCGGCTCGCGCTGATGATCAAATAACGCCCCTCCCGGTGGGTCACCGAAGCTTCGCGTTAAGGGTCTCTTGATGGTCGAATCCCGGTCAAACTACGAAGAGCCCCCTAATCCTCCGCCGGATAGTTGATGGCCCTTAAAGAACTCTTTATTTGCTCCAAGGTCGCAGGCTGGTCCCATTCTACCGTGACCATCTTTGTTCTCGCGTCACCTTCGACCTTCTTTACTCCCGCGATCTTGCCAAGTTCCTTTTTGATAACCATCACGCAATGGTCGCAGCCGATGTTTGGGATACGTAAAACGTCCCGGTGCATCCCCATCAACCTCCCGTTCCGCCCGGGTGATTCCCGGCCGTCCTTCAGGGTTCCCTATTGGAGTTTACACCGTTCAGCCTCTTTGTAGCAGCAAGATTAGAGTCGACGGAGTCTTCGTTCTCTTAGCAGCCGCCAGCCCCTTTCACGGTCTAGCTAGAAGTCCGCCCAACGCTCGGCGGGATTCACCCGAGCGGCAGCTTAAATAAGACCTGTAACCGCTGGGAACGTCCCTGGCTGTCTCGCGGCTCCTTGCACAAGTGGTCAGGGGTAATCAGGCAAGCAGCGCTGCTAGAATCCCAACCAGGAATATACCGTCGTAGACCCCGGCGCCTCCAATACTGAGCATGCCGCTGCCATATCTCAAGATAGCGGGTAGGTGCAGCAAGTCGGCACCTATGAGCGTTCCCAGCGTACCCGAAACGTAAGCTAACGGCGCAGGGTCGTTCCGGCACACGATCATCGATACGCCCGCAGCTACCAAAGGCGGCACGAAAGCTGGCATCAGGATGCCCCTGCCGGGAACCGGCCTCGCCACGGAATAAGCTACGAGGGTGACGGTTGATACGCCTATCAAAAGCGATAACGGTCGTATCCTCGGAATCAAGTAGATGCTGAACAAAACCGGAACGACCGCACCGCCAACATTTACGGCGATCACCTGCTCGGTTATCTCCGGAGGATAAAAGAAAAAGAACGGAAAATCGAAAGGAAACGGACGCCTGGTGATGACCCTTCGGGACACCACGGGGATGTTGACCACCGACCCTACGAGAGACAGCGCGAACACAAAAAAGGCCGCCTGGGGCGACAGCCCCAATCGGGCCAGCGAAAGGGTCCCGACGTTAAAGAACAAGAGAAAAAACAAGGCGGGTAACCCCAGGATTATCAGCACAATAAGGTACAAGGGCAGCACCGGGCATCCCTCCAGAAGAAGTACTCGGCACGATAAGGCGAAACCGGCGATCCAGAGTCGCCGCGGGCCCATAGGAAACACCGGTACGACCGTAGAAACATTGTAACAGGTTGCAAGACACTGCGCACTTGTTGCCGATGTCCAGGTCAATATTGGACCGGAGGGGTACCGTTTGCCGAAAGCCCGTGTTTTGAAGATTCACGAGCTTCGAGCACGGCCCTCCGAAAGGAGGCAATTCTTATGGTCGTCGTAAAGAAACTCGTATTATCCATTCTGGCAATCGCGCTTTTCATCTCGACCACCGTTGCTACGGTCTCCAACGTCACAGTCAGGTCCATCCTTGACCCGGCATTTTATCTAGAACTGGCCCGCAAGGGCGGTGTTTACGATCTAATAAGGTCAGCTATCGCCGAGTCGTTCCGAACCCAGGTCGCGGACGTAGACGATCCAGTCCTACAGGCGAAACTCATAGAAGCTGTATCCGGTGCCCTCCGCCAAGGGTGGATGGACCGTGAGCTCGAAAAGCTCCTCAAGCAAGCGAAAGACTATCTTGACACCGGGAAGAGCGCGAGATTTACCCTGAGTTTGGACGAGTTCAAGGCCGCGCTACAGGAGGAACTCAAAAAGAAGCTCCCGAACCTAGCACCTTACTTCGATCCGAGCGAGATCCCGTCCAGCATCGACATCACCGGGTACCTGACGGGCGCCGATGGAATCCTCGCGCAGCTTACCGGGCCTTATCTCATTCTCGAGCGGGTGCCGGCTTTTTCGCTCCTCGCAGCAGGATCGATATCCCTGCTTATGCTCCTTATTTGCCTTTTGCGCCCTGACGGATTCCGGTGGGTATCGATGCCGCTCATTCTTTCCTCCGTCTTTGTGCTCGCCGGTGCGTTAGCTGCGGCATTCGGAACAGGTCTTGCCAAACCCGTCTTGGTGAATCTTCTGCCCGTCGAAATAACAGGTGAAACAGAGGTAACGCAGGCCGTACTAGGAGCCGTTTCCGTTCTGGGCCGAAGGACAGCGTTGTACAGTGGGATCCTGCTCGTGGTCGCCATAGCAGTCTGGGTGGCGGGCGGGTTTACAAGGAGAGCACCTCATCCGAGGGATACGTAAAAGGATTCGCCGAAATCCACCACACGTACGTAACACCCGATATCTCTCCAGCGAAAGCCCTTGGTGTAATAGGCCACCCTAGTTCCGGTGTTTTTAATGATGCCGGCTCTAGGGTGTCCTTTTTCTACGGTCGCCGAAACCGGATGCCTGACCGCCCTCAACCCGGATGAACGGGTGAGCTACGCACCAAACCGCGCAGCGAATAAAAGCTCTGAATACGTAAGACCATAGCTCCGGAGGCATCCCGGACAGCCTGAAACGTTCCGGGAGGAGACAAGGGCGAACCTTGGGTACCCGGCATCAGAACCGCCTCCGTGGAGGTGTCGCACTTGAAGCTCAGCGCCCTTTTTAAACCGATCGCCATCAACCAGGTCACCGTCAAAAACCGGCTCGTAGTCCCGCCGATGGTCACCAATTACGGCGATGAAAACGGAAACGTAACGGATAGAACCATTGCCTACCTGGAGGAGAGGGCGAAAGGTGGATGGGGCCTTATCATACTGGAAGCTACCGCCGTTTCGCCCGAAGGACGGGGGTTTCCAAAACAGCCCTGCCTGTTCTCGGACTCGCAAATCCCCGCGCTGCAGCGGCTCGCGCAAGCTATCCACCGGCACGGCGCCAAACTGGCGGTCCAGCTCTATCACGCCGGACGCCAAACCTACGCCGCTCTCCTCGGTGGCCCTCCAGTGGCGCCGTCGGGTCTGCCCTGCCCCGTGTGCCGGGATATCCCGCAGGAGCTTCAACCCCACGACATAGAAAGATTGGTTCACGACTTCGGCGAAGCCGCACGCCGGTCGCGGGAAGCGGGCGTAGACGCCGTCGAGATCCACGGTGCTCACGGCTACCTTATCAATCAATTTGTTTCCCCCTATTCCAACCGCCGCACAGACGGCTACGGAGGGACGATGTCAGGACGACTACGCTTTCCGCTTATGGTCATTAAGGCGGTGCGACGGGCGGTGGGTGCAGACTTCCCCATCATTTACAGGCTATCCGCTCGAGAGCGGGTGCCGGGAGGGCTTGAAATCGAGGATACGCTGAGCATTGCTCCCTATTTGGTGGAAGCAGGGGTAGATGCCTTTCACGTATCGACAGGGGTTTATGAGAGCATGCCCTATATAGTCCCACCGTTCAGTTTGCCCGAAGGGTTGAACGTTGCTGACGCGTCGAGGCTGAAAGCTACCGTGGAAGTTCCCGTGATCGTAGCCGGACGGATCCCCGACCCGGCCTTTGCCGAACAAGTCGTAGCCAGCGGTAGGTCCGATATGGTGGCGATGGGCAGAGCATCCATCGTGGATCCGTACCTTCCGCTGAAAGCTGCTGCGGGCGACCTCGAAGATATCCGGCCATGCATAAGCTGCAACCAAAAGTGCATCGGAGGGCTGAACGGCGCGGAGATGACCTGCTCGTGCGTGGTTAATCCAGCGGTAGGCAGAGAGCGAGAATGGCGCATCGAGAAGACGCGTACTAGAAAGAGGGTGCTGGTCGTGGGCGGGGGACCTGCAGGTTTGGAAGCTGCACGTGTCCTCGCCGAGAGGGGGCACCAGGTCGTCCTCGTCGAGAAAACCGAGCGATTCGGGGGTCAGTTCGGGCTAGCAGCTCTGCCCCCGGAGAAGCAGCCTCTGGCCAAGCTCATCGCGTGGCAGGTCCGCGCGTGTCAAAAGGCCGGCGTTAACATGAGGATCGGGCAGAAGGTTGACGTGGATTACGTGAAGAGCGTGGAGCCGGATGCGGTCGTTATCGCTACAGGTGCGACTCCCATCATCCCTCCGGTGCCGGGGGCAGATTCTCCCTACGTTCACCAGGCTCATTCAGTCCTCAAAGGAGAGGTCAAGACCGGTGAGACGGTCCTCATAATCGGCGGTGGATCCGTGGGCTGTGAGACGGCGGATTACCTGTCGCAAATGGGCAAGAAGGTGACGATCGTTGAGATGCTTGACGAACTCGCAAGAGACGTAGAGCAGACGGTTAAGTATTTCCTCATTAAGCGGCTGAAGGAAAAAGGCGTGGTGATGATCACAGGTGCAACCGTCACCGAAGTCAGGCCCGATGGAGCGATGGCCGTCAAAAACGGGCGACCCGAGGCTTTCCTCGGGTTCGACAGCGTGGTGCTGGCGGTGGGAGTGAAATCCGACGACGACCTGGCCAGACAGCTTGATGGCGCCGTAACGGAGCTTCACGTCATCGGTGACGCGAGAAAGCCCGGCAAGGTAGACGACGCGATCCTGGACGCGGAAAAGGTCGCTATGAGCATTTAAGCGTCGTCAGTTTACCCTGAGCACGTCGTCCATCCCGTACAATCCAGGCGCCTTGCCCACCAAAAACCTGGCAGCTCTCAGAGCGCCGTACGCAAACACGTCCCGCGAGATGGCGGAGTGCGTTATCTCTATGACCTCGCCCTGTCCCGCGAATATAACGGTGTGTTCCCCTACTATGGCGCCTCCGCGGATTGCGTGAATGCCGAGCTCGACCGGCTCCCTTCGCGCGGTCTTGGAGTGTCTCCCGTACGTGAACTTCAGCCGGTTTCCCAGGCTGGAGTTTATGGCATCGGCGATCATCAACGCCGTACCGCTGGGCGAGTCGGCTTTCTGGTTGTGGTGCTTTTCGATGATCTCGATATCAAAGCTTTCTGCAAGAATGGGAGCGACCTGTTTGACCAGGGACAGGATCAGGTTTATGCCCAGCGACATGTTGGCAGAATTCAGTATCGGGATGACCCTCGACGCTTCTACCATTCTCTGCCTCTCGTCGGGGGTAAACCCCGTGGTGCAAATTACCAGCGGCACCTTTCTCGACGTGCCGTAATCGAGCAACGCGTCCAGTGCGGAATGGTGGGAAAAGTCTATGACGACGTCCGGCGTCTCTTTCACTTGTGAAAGAGAATCATACACTGGGTAGCTGTTCTTGACCTTATCCGGAGCGACGTCTACGCCGCATACTATTTCCGCGTCTGGAGTCTGTGCCAGGATCCTCGTCATGACCTGCCCCATTTTTCCGTTGCAACCATGGAGAAGAACTCTCACGATGCTCCACCCCCTAGATTGTTATGGCCCCGGCCGGCGCGTCATTCTCTCGGCCTGGTATGAAGGCCTCCGCCTTACGGATGATCCTAACGATCAACGAACCTCTACGACATGATTATGACATCGATATAGAACATCTCGATACCCTTCCAAGCTGCAGGCACACTCACGGTTCGAGCGTGCCGGGGAATCTCGAGTAATGGTACAATTGTGTGCAACCGCGCTTCGGAAGGAGGCCTAAATCAACCGTGACTGGGGATCTTCGCGACAGATTGCTCGCCCGGATCAAAGCGGCGTCGCAAGAGTCTGACGACATCGAGGCGTTTTATAGGAAAGTCGTCGATACGCTCAGTCGAATCCCTTACTACAACTGGGTCGGCTTCTACTTCTTGAAGGGCGGCGAGCTGGTGCTCGGCCCTTATGTGGGTAAGCCGACGCAACACGTCCGGATCAAAGTAGGTCAGGGCGTTTGCGGAAGAGCAGTCGCTGAACGAAGCACCATCGTTGTAGATGACGTAACGAAAGAAAGCAACTATCTGGCGTGTAGTCTTGAGACCCGCTCGGAAATCGTCGTCCCGATTTGGGTTGGAGACAAAATAATCGGTGAAATCGACATCGACAGCGACGAGCTCGCCGCCTTTGACCAGATCGACAAGGACTTTCTGGAAGAGGTTGCCGCCATCGTCGGCGACACAATCGCATCCTCCCGAAAATAAAGGCGGTTTGGTTCGGGAGTGCCTTCTCTTCCCCGCCATGCGGAGCAGCGTTCGTCGAGGACTCCCTGTCCCTTCGGAAGCCAGGGGGCTTTGAAGCCAGGACCCTTATGTGAACCTTGTCTTCGAGCCCCCTTCTGCCCGACCAATTCTCAGGCCTGGGCTTCTCCAGCTGCAGAAGCCGCCTCAAACCGTTTCAGGTCTTCGTAAAAGACCGCAACCGAGGCCTCGACGTAGGGAACTAAGAAGAGATAGCCGATGCCCAGAGTCAGAAGGCAAAGAATCGCCCACCCGATAAAACTCAGATACAGCATGAACAATTTCCACCTGCGGCCCCTCATCATCTTGCTGCTGAGTCTTATAACCTGCATTGTGCGGGAATCCGGATTGTCGTGAAGAATGTACACTGCCAGGGCATAACGGAAGCTGACAACGACCGCTATTGCCGCGGTCACTCCGAGCAGTATGGTCCAGTACGCCACGGGATTCTGCAAATAGCTGATGAGAAAACTCGGACTAAGGTACATAAGCAACCACATGAGACCTAGACCAGGTAGAAAGAATACAAGCGCCCATAAGAGCGGCAGGAGATTGCGCACAAGCTGAACGGCTACGGCCTTCCAGAAGATCTGAAACCCGTCAAAGAGCCTTTCGACGGAGGGGTTTTGGTCTCTGACCAGCTTCAAAAAGAAGGTCTGAAAACCGTACTGAAGGGGCAACTCAATCAGCACCACAAGAAGGTTCACCATCACTACAAGTGCCGGGGCGACCCGACCCGGCTCGGCTTCACCGAAAAACGAAACCACGCCCCCTGCGATTCCGCTGATCACGGTGACTATCACAAACGCTAAAACTGCTCTTCCCCACTTCCCGGCAAGCTTGGCCCTGGCGGTAGATCTGATTTCCCCGTTGGTCATCAATACAGGACCCCCGGCGCTCGGATTTTCAACTGCCATATGTAGCCTCCTCGTTACTTATCTTTGCTCCGCATTGTGCGCTTTGTGCGGCAGGTCCAAATAGCAACGATGCTCTTCGTACCTGCATCTTCGAGGGAACGCTGACGTTCTCCTGCGAATCAGTACGAGACTTATTATTCTCCAATACCGCGACGAAGGCCGGGTTTTGCGCAGCGAGTCTCCTGAATGGACCGGTAGTTCTGGAGCTCTGAAGGAATCCTGCTCGATAGCGGAGGCGGCCCTTAAACGATACCGGGTCTGGAACCGGTCTTTCCACGTCGCGTAGAGGCTTGACATCGCCTTCGTAACGTTCCTCCGTGTAGTTGATCGAACTCGAACGCTTACGCCTCTGTCCGCGTTCTACAATATGGGTGCGCTGAACACAGCGTGACAGGAGCACCGCTTCTGGTAATCATACCCTTGCGCCTGTCATGGTCAAGGGACAAGGGGCTTAGAGAGGATCGAACCAGTGGAAAGCGGTAACACCCTGAACGTTCCATACGTCCGGTTTGAGACCCCGGAAAGCAGTCGAACGAGTTCGAACGACCGGGAGCTCGAGGAGCTCCTAGCGAGAGCTCGGGCACAGGTAGCAGCCACAAAGGAAAGTCGAGTGGGAGCACGGCCCGGAAATCCCCGGTGTCCGGGCGGAGCTGATGATGCCCTTTCCGCACTACTCTGTCGCGTCTGGCCCCGGCTACTCGGGTACGCGAGGAAGCTCACCTGCGACGAAGATTCAGCTCAGGACGTGGCCCAGGAAACCATGGTGAAAATCATCACCAGCCTGCGGAATTTCCGGCCAAGTCACGGAGCCTCCGGGTTCATGTCGTGGGTCTTCACCATCGCGACCAACGTCTACCGCGACAACCTGCGCCGGAACTCCCGGTTAGTTCCGACGGCCGACGCGGGGACTTTGCTCGCAAGGAGGCCGCGTCCATCCCTTGACGACCAGGCGCACGACAACATCCAGCGTGAGGCGATACTGAGCGTCTTGGCTGTCCTACCGGAAGAGCAAAAGATAGCGCTCGTTCTACGGACCTACTACGGGTACTCGTACCGCGAGATCGGCCGGATAATGCGCTGCCCGGAAGGAACGGTTAAATCCCGAGTACACGCTGCTGTGCTCACAGTCAGGGAAGAACTTAAGAGGAGGGGGATGCTGTGACAAAGGAACCGCGACATCCGCGAGAGGAGATCCTCGAGGCCGCTTGGCGTCCTGAAAAGTTCGACCCGCGTACCCTCCCGGGAGAAATCCAGCAGCATCTTGATGCCTGCCCGGAATGCAGGGAGTTCCTCGACGATCTAATCGCGGCCAGAAGGGTACTCACGAGCGTAGAACCGGATATCCAGGTCGCGGCAAGCGAGACTCGCTTTGCTGTGGAGAAAGCGCTAAGAGCGGCGGGTCTTCTTGGTGAGATCCCCGACGGGGCGGAAAGCACCCTGGTTCGGACGTCACCGGTTCAAACAGCTAAGCTTACTTTGAAGGAAGTTGTGGGATTTGCGTTGATGGCTGGGGTTTCTCTGGGTTTCCAGGCGTTGGCCCTCGTCTACCTCAAACCGCAAAGGTTTCTGGGTCTCCATGCCATACTAAACTGGCTGGCGCCGTTCATCTTATACGCCATTTTGCGTGTCGATGGCCGCCAGTATCAAGGAGGAAATCGGGCATGAACCGGGACTTCCCTTTACCCGGCTGGGTGTGGATAGTCCTAGCTATCCTGCTCATTCTTCAAGCTGCGTGGATTTTCCACGACGCCAGGCGCCGGGGCTACAACCCGTGGCTCTGGGGAGCGCTTGGTCTGCTCAACGTTCCGAGTTCCCTCATAATCTACCTGCTTGTGGTCAATTATCGAAACCGGGATGGAAAAGGAGAGACGAAACATGCCCTTAGGAAACATGCCCTTAGGTGAGATGCTGTCAAAATTCTGGCCGCTAATGGTCCTTCAGGTGTTGCTGATGGTGGCGGCTTTGTTCGATATCAAAAAGCGCAAGACTTTCCGCCACCTCTCTCGTGGTGCATGGATCATCATCGTCATATTGATTCAGACGCTCGGGCCGGTCGCCTACTTCACCCTCGGACGGGGCGAAGAGTAGATTTCCCGGCATTCCCTGGTGGTCTCCCGGAATCTCTCGGGACCTCTGGGAGAAGACGCTGGGTCTGGCCCGGATCCCGATCAATTCTGCCGGAGTGATGTAGATTGGATGCGATTTACGTTGACAATCTCACGAAGTCGTTTGGACAACTGAAAGCGCTATCAGCTCTGTCGTTCAGAGTTAAGGCGGGCACAGTGTGCGGCTTCATCGGACCAAACGGTGCCGGTAAGACAACGACCATCCGCATACTGCTGGGACTTCTTCCCAAGGATGCCGGGACAGTCAGGATTCTCGGGGAGGAAGTGAACTTTGGGAGAGAACTTGAGGCGCGGAAGCGTCTTGCATACCTCCCGCAGGATCCCGTGTTTCCGGACAGACATACCGGGCTGGAGATTCTCGAACTGGTAGGAGGCCTGTACGGGATGAGTCCCGCAGCAGCGCGGGAACGGGGAAAGGCCTTACTGAGAGAGTTTCATCTTGAAAAGGCAGGCAAGCAAAGCGTAGGCACGTATTCGCGCGGGATGAAACAACGGCTTGGCTTGGCGGCCTGCTTCCTTCCAGAGCCGGAACTCCTGATCCTTGATGAGCCGGTATCGGCTTTGGACCCGGAAGGCCGGGTCGAAGTGTTTGATATCTTGAAGCAGCTCAAAGGCAAGGCAACGGTGCTGTTTAGCAGTCACATCCTTGATGATGTAGAACGAGTGTCAAATGCGCTCGTGATGATACGAGAGGGTAGGAAAGTCATCGAAGGATCGATCGAAAACATCCTGAACCGCTACGCCGTTGACCGCTTGAGGGTGAAGTTGCGCCCGGATGACAAGGTCCGGGGAAAGGAAGTTATCCGGAAGCTTCCCTGGGTCGAGTCCCTTTGGGGCGAAGACGAAACCGGTGCAGTCCTGGTGGACGTTCGGCCTGGGATGATAGAGCAGGCGGTCGACGAGACCATTGCCAAATTGGTGGGCGAAGGACTCCGGGTCACGGAGTATGGCAGAGTTAAGACCGACCTGGAATCCCTGTTCCTGCGCCTCAACACAGGTGTTGACCAGGAACAGAGGCCGACCGGCCGGGCCAGGTGAATGCAGCTCCCCGGTGGCCTCTTGCTTATGAGCCTCAGTAACGTGGAGGGACAGCTAGTGAGAGTCTTGGTGATAAAGGAAATCCGGCAGTCCTGGAGGTCTTTCCGATTTCCCGCATTATTCTTGATTCTCCTTATGCTCGCCATCATGGACCCGTTATCCGTAAGGTACATGGGTGAGATCATCGCGCGGTTTGCGCGGGGAGTCACCGTTGTGATGCCTCCCCCTTCGCCCGGGCAAGGAGTCGCGCAGTTCCTGGGCGACGTGGTCGAAATCGGCCTTCTGGTCATCATCGCGATTACCATGGGCTCGGTAGCTGGTGAGAAAGTAAGCGGGGTAACCACGTTTATCGTCACCAAACCGGTTTCCAGGAAAACCTATGTCCTATCCAAATTCCTGGTCCTGCTAGGAACAGTGACTGCCAGCCTGGCTGGCGGGACCGTAGTGGCGACTTTCTACTCTCGAAGCCTGATCGGCCCCGTGGACTGGGCCAGAACATTCGCGGCGGCGGTATCCACCTGGCTATACGCGTTTTTCATCTTGAGCACGACTTTTGCGGCATCAATGGCCATGCCCAGTCCTCTGGCGGCCGGCGGCACCGGACTTGCGGTCCATATAGCCACGGCGCTGGCCGGGGCTGTTCTGGGCAAATCGGCACTTAGTCCCTATCTGCCCTCAGTACTGCCGGGTAACGCCAACGCCTTTCTCTTGATGGGTTCGGATGTGGATGTGGTAGCTCGACTGGTCAAGCCGGGAATGACCAGCGTAGTGCTGTCCCTCCTGCTGCTTGCCCTCGGCTACCGGGCGTTCAAGAGGCAGTCCCTGCCGTAAGGAGCGACTTGTAGGCGGTGTGTTTCCGCTCGACGGTGGTCCTTACGGAGGAGTAGCTGAAGTCCAACGCTCTTCCACCGGAGCGTCACTGGCGATGACTAGCCGACGAAGTGCCGCCACTCCCGGGAATACCGTTCCAGCCACTTGTCTGCTCCAACCTCGTTTCTGTATCTGAGGCTCTCGATGTGATAGCCCCTGGGCAGTCTGTCATCGGGCACGAAGGATTCGAGATCCTTACAGGGAAACTCCGGACACAGGCCACAGTGCTCAATGGCACGTCGGGCAAGGCACTTAAGGAATTTGCACTCGCCGGCTTTGGATCTGCAACCCTGGCATTCTCGGCGAAAATGAGGACATTTGCCGCACCAGTCCCCGCAGGCCCCGATGGAATCCATGTTCAAGTGCGACACCTTCTCTCATCGTTGAGCCGTCACATCCAGATAAACCCAGCACCAACAGGGATGATAGCTCCGGTAGTCCCGCTGGGTCTATCGGAAGGGAGGAGCGCACTAATGCTACCTCACCAAATGACACGAGACAAGGTGCCCGGCGCCTGCATCGCGCAATAGGGGATCCTCGGAACTGCACACTTCCGTAGCTTCCGGGCATCTCGGTGCAAAACGACACCCGGGCTTGGGGTCGATGGGACTGGGCACGTCCCCGGACAATACCATTTTCGGTTTACCCGGACGATATTTGGGGATGGGAACCGCAGCCAGCAATGCTCGTGTGTACGGATGCAGGGGGTTCTTGAAGAGTTCGTTGGTTTCGGCCAGTTCGACTATCTTCCCAAGGTACATCACGGCCACACGCCTGCTGAGGTGTTTTACGACACTCAGGTTGTGCGAAATGAACAGGTAGGTAAGACCCATCTGCTCTCCCAGATCCTGCAGGAGATTGAGGATCTGCGCTTGAATCGAAACGTCCAGCGCGGAAACGGGCTCGTCACAAACGACAAACTTGGGTTTTAGAATCAGAGCTCTCGCGATACCGACTCGCTGCCTTCTACCTCCGTCGAGTTCATGGGGAAAACGGGTATAGTAGTCAGCTGATAGGCCCACATCTGCCATGATTTCCTTGACAAGGCTGGCCCTTTCCCGCCTTGGTATCCCCTGAATCACCAGCGGCTCTTCGATAATCTTGCCCACCGTCTTTCGCGGGTCCAGGGACGAGTAAGGGTCCTGGAATATGATTTGCATCTCACGCCTCTTTCTCCTGTCCACGGAGTTTGTCACGTCCTCGCCGTTGAACAGGATGGTGCCGGCCGTCGCGGGAATGAGGTTGAGAACCACTCGTCCCGTGGTCGATTTACCGCAGCCGCTTTCACCGACCAATCCCAAGGTTTCCCCTCTTTCGATGGAAAAGCTTACTCCATCCACAGCCCTCAGAGTACCCCGGGGAACGCGGAAGTATTTCTTCACATCCCTTACTTCTACGATTGGCTGGGCGCTAAGTGTCATCTCATCATCCCCACTTTCCTCCTGTTGAACACCGGTCCACCTAAAGGCTCGACGCCGTCATCTGCCGGCGTTTTCGCAAGCTACAAAATGATTGGGCCCGACTTCCCGCAGGACGGGCCTCACATTGTCGCACTCGGCCGTTTTCTTGGAGCACCTGGGCGCGAAGGCACAGCCCGCCGGGACCAGCATGGGATCTGGGGGTGAACCCGGTATCGGTTGCAGCCTCTTCTTCGCGACATCAATGTCAGGCAGGGATCCGAAAAGGCCGGTGGTGTACGGGTGCAAAGGCGTTTCGAACAACTCTTTTACAGGAGCCCTTTCGACTATCGACCCGGCATACATGACCGCCACAGAATCACAATTCTCCGCAACGACACCGAGATCGTGCGTGATCAGTATGATGCTGGTCGAAAGCTTCTTCTTCAGCTCCCCCATCAGCTGCAGCACTTGTGCCTGGATGGTCACGTCCAGGGCAGTTGTGGGTTCGTCAGCTATCAGGAGCTGAGGGTTGCAGGCTAGAGCTATGGCGATGCTCACGCGCTGACGCATTCCGCCGCTGAACTGGTGGGGATATTCCTTGGCCCTGTTGCGGGAAATACCCACCATCTCAAGGAGATCCCCCGCTCTCCTGACCGCCTCTTCTCCGGTCATGCGCTGATGCCGGGCAAGTACTCCCGTTATTTGCTGTTCTACCGTAAAGACAGGATTCAGTGACGTAAGGGGGTTTTGGAATATCATTGATATCTTGTTCCCTCGTATCCCTTCCATCTCGTGGTCGGAAAGATTCAAGAGGTTCTTTCCCTCGAACCAGATCTCTCCCGACGTTACGTGACCTACTCTTGGCGGCAGGAGCCTCAATATCGCCAGGGCCGTGGTGGTCTTCCCGGCGCCGGTTTCCCCGACAAGCCCTACCGTTTCGCCGGGTCGCACCCGTAGTTCCAGTCCGTTTACAGCCTTCACTATTCCGTCGAACGTCCTGTACTCTACAGATAGGTTGTGAATCTCAAGAAGCATGTCCGCAGGCATCATGCTACATCAACTCCGCATATGTGGCCAGCAAACCGGCCATTTGCTCAATACCCTTTAAATACTGGTCCACCGAAATGTTCTCGTTTGGAGCGTGGGTATTCGCCGTTGAAAACGGCGCCCCGAGCCCTATCATGAAAACCGGGCAACCCAGGTGCTTCGGAAACAGGTACAGGGGTCCCGAACCGTCTAGAAGCGGCCAGACGACGGGTTCGGTTCCATAGACCGCCCGCGCGTTTTCAATTGCAGCTTTCACAGCAGGAAGCCCCGGGGAGACCTTGTACTCCTCGTTTCCATCCCCGAATGCGAAATCGAACGGCCCGTAAGGAGACTTCTCGATAAACCTCGCGATCTTGGCCTTAACCTCATCCACGGTTTGGGCGTGCACTAACCGGAAGTCCATCCTTGCCCGAGCTTCATGCGGGATGATGGTCCTGCCCCGCTCCCCCATCCAGCCGGCCTTGAATCCGGAGATGTTGGCCGTCGGGTAGTAAAGGAGCCTTTCCAGCATGCCGCGGGAATCCTGCGGCCCCAGGTTGCTAGCCAGCCCGTAATCCCTGTTGAAGGTCTCCCTGTCGAACGGGATAGTGTCGAGAAGCTGTCTTTCCTCGAAACTCGGGCCCTTGACGTTTTCAAGATAGCCATCTATGGTCACCGTGCCGTCGGGTTCCCTCATGGAGGTCAAAAGCTTCATTAGGTCGTAAGCAGCGTTGGGAATCAGGGGAGCGTGTCCCGAATGCACGTCACGCTTGGCTCTTTTCGCACTGACCTCCAGCGATACTATCCCCTTATTCCCCAGGTAAAGCTGGGGCCTGCCGCTTTCGTGTATGCCGCGGTCGCAGACGATGGCGATATCAGCGCTGATCCGGTCCGCAAGCGCTCTCATGAACAGGCCCAGGTGTGGGCTACCGATTTCCTCCTCACCCTCGAACAAGAACCTGAGCGAGACCGGCACCTCGCCCAGGACAGCTTGAAGTACCTCTACAGCTTTGACATTGGCCCAGATGTTTCCCTTGTCATCCGTGGCACCCCGGGCGTATATCACGCCGTCCCTGATCTCCGCGGCAAAGGGAGGATAATCCCATAGCTCCACGGGATCAGGAGACTGAACGTCATAATGGCCGTAAACGAGCACCCTCGGTCCGCCACCGCGACGGCTCTGACCCCACACTGCGGGCATTGCTCCTGGAAGAGTGGCCACATCCGCGGCAAACCCCAGTCTCAAGAGTTCGTCCCTGAGAAATCTCGCACATTCGTCCATACCGACGTTCTCCGTCGAGATGCTCTTCAGTCGCAGGAAATCCTGCAGTTCCGAAACCAACCTGAAGCGGTTGGCCTCGATATAGGCACGTACAGCTGAGCGTAAATGATCAGAAACCATGAACTTCAATCCCCCTATCCTTGTCCGTCAGAGAGAAGACCCCAGTAAGCGCCAAGCTTCCTTATCACGGCTGCGCTGGTGGCTACACCCATCTCAAAACCTCGCAGATCCAAACTTTCGTTAGGCGCGTGGTTCGCCTGGTCCGCTGCCGCAAATGGTACGACGATACACGGGACACGCAGGCGATCGGTGAAAACGTAGTTCGGGCCGGCACCTCCGATACCCGGATGGATCACCGGCTCCTGACCCCACACCTCGGTTATGACCGCACGGGTAAGCGTCACATACGGGTCGGTTACCGGGGTTCGCGAAGGTAGAAATCCCTGCTCATGACGGACTTCCACATCGTCAAATCCGTGCTTCTTCAAGTGATCGAGGAACTTCTCGAGAATGTCGCCCGGAGTCTGGTCGGGAACAAGCCTGATATCTATTTTTGCTCTAGCTTCAGCAGGCAGCACTGTCTTGGATCCCTTTCCGGTGTAACCCGACACTATACCGGCGATATTGCACGTCGGCTCGAAGGCCATGTTGTGGTAATAATTAGTCCCCGAGCGATTGACCAGGAGCTTTTTCGCTCCATGAGCTTTGAGGATGGCCTCGGGATCATAAGGAATGCTTTCTACCGCCTCAATTTCTTCGGGGAGAGGAGGCCGAACCCGATCATAAAAACCTTCAATCTTAACCACACCATCTTCGCCTTTGAGCGTGGAAAGCAAGGTCACCAGTCGCCACGCAGCACTGGGGAGCGCTGCAGCTTTCATTGAGTGACAGTCCGCAGCGAGCTCCCGAACGGTGAGTTCAAGGTAGAGCATCCCTTTCAGTCCCAGAATCAACGCGGGCCTTCCCGACTCGTGGTAATGGCTGTCGGAGAAAATGGCGACAGAACCCTCGCAAAGCTCCTTGTGCTCCACCACGAACGGCTCAAAATGGGGACTTCCGATCTCTTCTTCTCCCTCGAAGATATACTTAATCTTGAACGGAGGTTCTCCGAAGAGCTCCTTGTATACCTCAAGCCCTTTCAGGTGTGCGAAAAGCTGACCTTTGTTGTCCGAGGTGCCCCGCCCGTAGAGTTTCCCGTTTCTTATCTGTGGTTCGAACGGAGGTGACTGCCATTCGTCAAGCGGATCCGGGGGCTGTACGTCATAATGACCATAAACCAGAAGCGTTTTCCCCACGTCCGGTCCCGTTTCGCCGAAGACTACCGGATGTCCCGCGGTGGGGTAGATGTGGGTCGAGATGCCAAGGGCCCGCATATAGGATGCGAGAAGTTCGGCACACCTGGACACCCCTTCCCCGGTGGTGCTTACACTCGGCTGCCGGACGAGCTCCCCGAGCTCCTGTATATACCGCCCCTTGTTCCGCCGGACCGATTTTTTTATCGCATCGATTTCCTGGGACATTCCGGTTTCCTCCTTCCCTACTCCCTCATTTTCGGATCCAGGATGTCCCTTAGGCCGTCGCCGAAGAGATTTAGGCCGAGGACCAAGAGGAGTATGGCGAGACCCGGAATGGTGGCAGCATGCGGTGCAACAAGCAGGTATTTGCGGCCGTTCGAAAGCATCGCGCCCCACTCGGGCACGTCCGGAGGCACTCCCATGCCCAGAAAACCCATGCTCGCAGCGGTCAATATATTGTTACCTACGGACAGAGTGCCCATCACTATCACGGGGGAAATGATATTGGGGATTACATGGGTAGCTATCACCCACCACCCGGGTGCCCCCAAGGCCTGCGACGCTTCTATGAATTCGGCGTTACGCAGGCCGAGAGCTTCTCCGCGGGCGAGCCTGGCAAACCCCGGCACCGAATAGACGGCAACTGAAATTATTACGTTCTGAAGACTCGGTCCCAGGATCACTACGAGGACTATCGTCAGAAGCACTCCCGGAAAAGCCAGGAGGACGTCGAGAACCCTCATCATAATCTCGTCTATCCACCCACCGTAATAACCGGCAATGGCACCTAAAGGGACCCCCACCACGATGGCCACGAGAACTGACGCTATGCCGATGATCAACGACACCCGCGCCCCGTAAATTACTCTCGACCAGATGTCGCGTCCGAGTTCGTCCGTACCAAGAAAATGCTCTTTACCAGGGGGTTTCAAGATCTCCGCGAGGTTCTGGTCATTCGGATCTTGGGTGATGAGAAGGGGAGCGGCAAGCGCAATCGCAACGAACACGAGGACGAGAGCCGCACCGATAACAGCCACTTTACGCCTGGCAAAGCGACGAATGGCCTTCCTCAATTCCGTATCTTTGCTTCGGTAAGATATTGCAGTCGAACTCGTCACCGCCTTGCCTCCCTTCATCCCAACCGCACTCTGGGATTAACGACGCTGTAAAGGATATCCGTTAGGAGATTAAGGAGCACAAAACTCACCGCTATCAGAAGGACACATGCTTGTATGGTCGGAAAATCCCTTGCCCGTATCGAAACGACGATGAGGCTTCCTATTCCCGGCCACGCAAAGACCTGTTCAGTGACAACCGCCCCTGCCAGTAAATGCCCGAACTGCAACCCGGCCACGGTCAAAATCGTCGTCATACAGTTTTTCAGCGCTCGGGAATACAGAACCACTCTCTCGGGAAGTCCCTGAGCTCTGGCAGCAAGGATGTAGTCCTGGTTCAGGACCTCGAGCATGGAGGATCTGGTCATCCTCGCAAGCAGAGCAAGCGGTCTGGCCGCGAGAGTCACCGCGGGGAGTATCATCCCTTTCAGCGACCCGTCAGCCAGGAGCGGAACCCAACCCATCTTGACCGAGAAGAGCAGCATGAGCATAAGTCCCAAGTAGAATGTGGGCATTGAAACCCCGACCAGCGCTCCCACCATGCTCAAATTGTCGCTCAACGAGTACGGCCTGGAAGCCGATATCACTCCCACCGCAACGCCGAAAATGACCGAGATAACCATAGCGACAGCCGCGAGCCGCACGGTGTTGGGCAGGCGCGAGGATATCTCTACAGCTACCGGGCGTCTGGTCCGCATGGACATCCCCAAATCGCCTTTGAAGATGTTTGAGACATACGTGAGGTATTGCTGTACAAGAGGCTTGTCGAGACCCATTTCTTTCCGTATCATTTCGACGTCCTCTTCTGTAGCCGAATCCCCCGCTATGATTCTGGCAGGGTCGCCCGGCATCAGGTGGACCATCATGAACACCAGAACCGATACGGCAAACAAGATAGGCACCGTCATAAGCAACCGTCGTCGGATATACCTGAGCAAAACCCTCTCACCACCCTGAATGGTAACCACCGCTTCTGTCACGGGGGGCACGAAACTCGGCGGACGGGCGCGCGGCTTCATTTCCTAGACCCCAACCGGATTGGTCACCGGAGACATCTGGTCCGGGCCCGGCCATTATCTCCATGCGGTGCCGGGAGATGGATCGGGTTAGCGGGCCGCGACGCCCGTCTCTCCGGAAATAAACGCCAGTCTTGGCCGAATGTTACTTTTCTACAGATACGCCTTTGAACAGGACTATCTCGTTCGGAAGCACCTGAAGCCCCTTAACGTTCGACCGGGTTCCGATCAGTATCTGCTCGTAGTAAAGCACGGCCCAGGGAGCATCCGCGTGGATCTTCTCCTGAATCGTCTGGAGGATCTGCTGGCGCTCGACCGGGTCCACGCACACCCTCTGCTGTTTGATGAGCTCGTCCACTTCGGGATTGGAATACTTCGCGCTGTTCATCTTCTCGTTCGTCCCGAAGGAAAGCGTTAAGGTCATGTCGGGGTCACCAGACGGCGAACCCTTGCCCAGGAGGAAAAGCCGCGACTCCTCAGCTTTGTCCAGCATCGCTTGATAGGCACCCCAGTCCAGAATCTGGAGCTCCGCATCGATTCCTACTTCTTTGAGCTGGCCCACTACAGCTTCCGCCACCTGCTGGTCCATGGGGTACCTACCCGAGGGAGTGTGAAAGACCGTCTTGAACCCGTTGGGATAACCCGCCTCTTTCAACAGCTGTTTAGCTTTTTCCGGGTTATAGGTGTAGGGAACCAGGTTCTTAGCGGCACCGGGAATCGCAGGCGACTCGGGACCCACTCCAACTGTAGCCGCCCCTCGGAGCACGTAGTTCACGATAGCTTCCCGGTCGATAGCGTAGTTCACAGCTTGGCGGACCCTTGGATCGTCAAAGGGCTCCTTGGAGCAGTTCATGCCGACGTAAATGGTCCGGAAGCCCGGCTTCATGATGAGATTTACGTTGGGGTCTTTCTTTAAGTTCTCCAACTCGAACGCGGGAACACCGGCGACTACGTCAGCTCCCCCAGTCTTCAGGAGCATCGTGCGGGTTCCATCTTCGGGAACCACTTTGAACTCAATCTCCTTGACCTTGGGCTTGTCCCCCCAGTACCCGTCGAACCTCTCCAGTACCAAGCTTTGTCCAGGAGTCCAGCTTTTCAGCTTGAACGGACCCGTACCCGCCGGTTTTTGCGCGTAACCCTTGCCCAGTTCCGCTCCGCTCTTCGGGCTAATTATGGCAAGGTTATAGCTGGATATCTGGGCCAGCATAGGACCGTAAGGATCGTTTGTGATGATCTGAACTTCGTAGGGCCCGACTACCTTGACTTCTTTGATCATGCTGGCAACGGAACGCCTGGGAGAGCCAGTTGCGGGGTCCAGAATCCGGTCGAAATTGTACTTCACAGCTTCGGCGTTGAAATCGGCACCGTCGTGGAATTTAACACCCTGCCGGAGCTTGAACGTCCAGGTACAGCCATCTTCGGCCACGGACCATTCTGTAGCCAGGCCCGGAATGAAGTTCATGTTCTCGTCCCTGGCCACAAGGGTCTCGTGAATTTGCATTACCGCGACTGCTGACGGGATATCCGTGACGAACTGGGGATCCAGAGTCTGGGCGTCGGTACCAACCGCGTACGTCAACGTAGCAGAAGAGCTGGTGCCTCCGCCGCCGCAGCCGCTCAAAACGGATGCCGCTAAGACCAGCGCCAATACGGCTGTTCCAAGACGTAGCTTAAGAAAATGTCTGACCTTGGTTGACATGCGGATTTTCCCTCCCGTTATTAATGTATCATCTGTCCAAACACTTGTACCCCTGAGGTGTAATCTGGTAACGGCCGTCTGAGTTTAAGGGTCGTCCGAGATGCAGATGACACCCTTAAAGGAGAGTCCCCAGCGTCACAACCAGAGCACCCATAACCAGTAGTTCCGGCATTTCTGCTATGGCGCCCCAAAACCTTTGTACATACGGGACAAATTCCGCGCCATTCCGTTGTCTAGCCCGTACAGCTGCACAGGCTCCTCGGCGTTAAATAAGACCGCTGACCATGGTCCACGGTCTTCCCAAACCTGCTCCCGAGCCGTCAAGCGCACTCTTAGTCTGAAGCGCCTGCGGCCCTGGGTTTTTTGAGCCGGTTGATTGTCAAGGCGGTCCATAGAGTCACCCGGTTGGACATCTTATCGAGATCGACATTGAGAAGTTCCGAAATCTTCTTTAATCTGTACCTGAGCGTGTTCGCATGAATGTAAAGCTTCCTGGCAGTTTCCCGGAGGTTGCCGTTATTTTCGAGGTAAGCATAGAGCGTTTCCTCGAAGACCCTGGCCGCGTCGCCCTCCGCCAAGAGCGGGCCTAGGGCTTCTTTCACGAATGTTTCGAGGTCTTTGTCGGGGCAAACCGCAAGGATGCGCATTATGCCCAGCTCATCGAACATGAGCCAACCGGACCGGTCGCCGTTCAACCGTTCGAGCAGCGTCACACATTCCTGAGATGTCCTATAGGCTTCGGGTATTTCTGCGAATGAATGGGCGATCTTCCCGACTCCGACCATAACCGGCCATGATACTCTCGAGAGAAGATACCGCTTCCATGGTTGCAGCATTTCCTTGACAGCTTTGCTGTCAAGCTCGGTATCGCCGGACACTGGCCACAGAACCACGACGTGCTTGCCTACGATGGCTGTGACGGCAGCGGGGTTGTACCTGAGAACGGATTCGCGTGTGACCATTTCCATCGACGCTTCGCCGAGAGGCCCTCCGCGTATTTCCCTGGTTACGCTAATGCTCAAAACCAGGTTCCACGTACCGATGCGGATACCAAGAGCACCGGCTTGTTGCCTTGCCACTTCCTCTGTGATGGTGCCGGAGACGATCTCCCGTACGAAGTGGGAAATGTGCCTGAGTTCAACCTCTTTGGTGGCCTGGTCACGAGCCATTTCCAGAGCGGCGGCCAAAGCGAAGGAATCAGCCAATTTTGGCAGGGTCGGGGGCAACGGGGAAGACTCCCATATCGCCAGGTAACCGTATCTGCGCCCCTTCGCTTCCGCCGGCACTACTAACCTGGGTTCTGCGAGCTTACCCGAATGCTGCATGTCCGGCACCGGTTGCTGCGCGGCATCTGGGTCTCCTTCTGTACGCGTACTCAATTCTGCGATTTCGAAGATGGTGCGGGAGGTCTCTGCAAGGGACGCAAGCTTTTTAATTTCCAGCTTCTCCAGAGAGGCAAGGACCTTTTCGGCGCTCTTGTCACTGGTAACAGCTACAAGCTTTCCTTCGGGGTCGTGGAAGGAAACGGGATTTCGGAGGCTCTGAGCCATGAAGGACACAAGCGCCTGGATTCCCTTGCCCTCCGCTACCATGTTAAGAGCCTCCCTACCGACCCTTTCCGATTCGATCATCGCATCGAGATCGCGGTTCCACACCCGCCTCAACACCGCATTGAGCACGTCGATGAAGCTCACGTGCGGGGGAAGCTCCAAGAGCGGTAGGGCTTCTTTTTCCGCCAGCTCGATCACGTCCGGCGAAAGCGATTCTACAAACCGGTGAAGCTTCACCACGAGGCATGCGACGTGCCGCGACGAAAGCTGTCGTATGAGATTGAGCTGGGCCTCGATGCTATCTCTGAACGGGTACAGTGTGGTCAAAAGCATCTCGTTACCATGTAGCCATTTCCATACGTCGGGGACCTCTATGATGCTCGCCGAAGATATGGTGCGGTCAAGAGACTTGCCGCCCGCAAGGACGCGTACGGACTTCAAAGGTTCTAATTCAAGAGATTCTCTGACCGTTAGAGGCAAAGTTCGAAACCTCCCCGCTCGCGCGATACATCCTAGATTACACCCAGTGTCGCCGCTGCAGGTCAAAACTCGAAATGCCTGCTAGAAGACGATACAAAGAATTATAGCACTTGACGCGGCATCTGTGGGTTCCGGCTCAGGTGAGGCTCTTGAGGACCACCCCGTAACGGCGCATACCACACCTGGGCAGGGTATCGGGAGGACGGTTCGAACTCGGCGAAGTCTTGACAGAGTTCATAACGCGGGGATTCAAGGGTCTTATAACACTCGAACCCAAGAACGTGCCTGAAAACGGAGACGCCTACCTGAAGAAGGCCCTGGTTATGCTGAAGAAGCTAAGTACCCGTCCGGTCTCACCTGACAATTGAAGGTGCCCACCAGGCCCCATGGTCGTTCCCGGGTATTCAACAAAGGAACCAACATCCCGGGGCAACAGATCTAACTCGTCATAATGAACGAGGCCGGCGCCTACAGTCGAGTCGTTAGGCGTAGGTTACACTTCATATCAGTAGCTTGTCCAGAAAGGAGGACGACTGCAGTGCTTGACCCCGAGGCGGTATGGGGGGAATTCCTCGATATGCTCAGCGCGGAGCAGATATGCGCGGAGAAGATCAGGCCACTGCATGAGGCCATAAAGAAAGAAGCTTTATATCACATCCTTCACCGCCTGAGCGCAAGAGTCCCTCCTGTCAAATGGCCGAGGAACCCAAGCGTCCGGCTGAACGGAAACCAGTTGGTTTACGTAGTTACACTGGAATCCGAGGGTGAACCCACCAACTTCGTTTTCAGGTTTGAAGTGGACGGCAACCATTGGTTTTTCCGCCACGTGGAAACCATTTTGACCCCGCTGGACTCGATCCCTCCGTGCCGCTCTCATCCTTCCCCGACTTACCAGAAGCGACGAAGGCGTGGATCAGGGCCGAGTATCGGGCGACGGAAGACGTAAGGCTCTTCAACTATCTGAAACGGGAAAAGGGCCCGGACTTTGCTCTTCATTGGTTCAAAGACGGTGAAGGTTATTTTCTGGCAGCTCGGTCTTGGATTCCCCTCTTACCCGAACAGGACGCATTCATCCTATACCTGTGCTGGGAGCAATCTGTCCTAAACGGCAACCAGGTGACTCTCGAGCATCTTGACGAAAAGCGGGCAGTCGTCCGCCTCTGTTCGATTTATCTCGAGCTCTACGACCGTACCACACATTTGAGGGAGCAGATCTCCGAGGAAGACTACCGGGCCATATTTGAAACGGTCTGGAAGGACAGAGCAAATGCAGCCGGGTGGAAACTAGAGATTTCTTACGAGCCGCCCCATTGTGTTCTGCAATTGACCAGGAGGTGATGTATTCCCAGGCTCAAAACTAAGCACTCCCCAAAACTGCAGTTAACAAGCCTCCAGGCCCGAGTCCCTTCCCGTTTAGGTGTCAAACCTATCCCTTGCGAGCCTCCTAGTGTTTGAAAGGACTTCAGATGCCGTTCGCAACGGCATCTATCAGACCTCGCAAGAATCCTGTAACCCTGCGCCCTCTAGAGCGCCCGGAGTACCCGGCGAAGCATCTCCGGGAAGAAGTCCTCGTAGTGAGCCCCGGAATTCTCGAATTCTACCAGTGGATCGAGAAATTTTTCAACCAGCGTCAGGTGCCTGACCTCAACTATATGCCTGAGGGTTCGCTCATAGATCTCAGGCTCAGACCTTCTGGTGCGAAGAGTTACCGCTTCCACCAGGTTTTCTGCAACAAATGTCCCCCACTCTAAATACGGGCGGTGCATGGGATCGTCGGGGTTTGCATATTTCGCGAGCAGGTGAGCTGTTTCCCTGAGCAAGTCTGCCTGAGCATTTACTACCGGATTCACGAGCCTATGACAGTACTCATGTATAACCGCGCCAGGCCCTCGGCTCTGGGAAGGTCCCTGAACCACGTAAACCACGCTTATGGCATCCACCTCGTAGCCGGTGGCGTAGCTGTCCAACAGGTTAGGGACGAAAACCACCGACCAGTCGGGTTCGGTCTTGGGTCGAAGATATGCTTCAAGGGTTTCTATTCCTTGAACCGCAACCTCCTCGTAGGCGAGAGCTTCGGCTACGTGCGAGGAACGGTAGTCCTCCCACAGTTGTTTGAGGAAAGGATCAGCCATTATGGAACACATCAAGCCGGGCAGATCACTCAGAAACTGCTTGAACCATTCCCTTTTTTGATCGCCGTCATCTACCCGCTCCCAATGAGTCCTTATGTACTCCCCCAGGTCTTGGCCCACACAGACCGTTTGATCATCCTTGTCGTGGTTGAGAACCCAAAACACCAGAATCCACTGGTGGGTATGACTCAGAACTTCGCGCAGCTTCGGAAGCCACGGTGGAGAATATCCTTTTAACTTCTGACGCACTTCCTGCCGGACCGGGTGCATTCCTCCGCTGTTCCATTCGTCGTCATATCCGGCAGCGTTCAGCGCGGCAAAGAGTTTAAATATCCGTTCGTCTGGAGCAGCACTGAAAGCTTTAGCCACCGGTCATCACTCCCATCCGGTCTTCTACTCCTCCCAGCCATTTTCCACGCTACTACTGGCACTCCCTCCTTTCCGTGCCCAATAGCCAGGGGCAAGTAGTCACACGTCTCCCTTCTTTTTCGGACCGCGGGGGGGCTTCCGGCATTCGAACTCGCGCAGCGCCCGGTCCAGAGAATCGACTTCTCCACCCCCTGCTTCGCCTGCCGGGACGAATAGTTCACCGCCGAGATACCTGACAGCGGGGTTACCGAAAAGCGCGGAGAGGAGGCTAGAACGCTTCACCACCGCCCGTTTCGCACCAAGCTCAGCAGCTATGATCGTCAGGGGGACAGGCCGCCCTGTTTCCGCATACTTCTCCGTTACCACTTTGGAAGCTTCAACGGCGAGAGGTTCCTCGGGACGGCTGTACCCCCACTCGCGCAGAGCAAACAGCCCCTTTCCTCCTGCCCACACTATCTCGCTTTGTTGGCCCCCCGCCGACCCCCGCCAAAGGCACGAATGAATGCTTCTCGCGCTGATATCATCCTGTGGAAACAGGAACTTGTAGACCTCGGTAATTTCTGAATAGTGAGCCGGCCGGCCGAGGCGCTTCATAGCAAGGATCACTTTTTGGATGCGGGTTAACTTTTTGGCTCGTTGGGCGCAGATCCAGCTCGCTATGCGTTGCAAGTCCCGGGGTACCAAACCCGGTTCCTTCCTGTCCAGCCATTCGGAAACCTTCGCCGGGTCGACATCTTCGGGAGACATGGAATCAGGAGGTTCGGTACTAATCGATTCCTCCAGCGACCCAACCGGTCCCAGCAGGGCAAGCCCCGGCCTGTCGAGACCCGTACGGGAAAAATCGCTGGACCGAGTCCTCGGACAGCTCTTGGGGCCGCCGGGGCCACCGCGGAGTTTCGTATATGCCACACCTGAGCAGCGGGCCAAAAACCGCAGCTTGGCCACCTTGCTCGGGCTCTCTTCGGATTCGTCTATGACCAGGCTACCGGCCCTTGCGACTATCAAACCGAGAAAAGATGCCAGAAACCAACGCCTGGCAGCACGAGCTTTTGCGACCCCCAAGGGCCTTTTCTTGCTGCTTTTCGAATTCCGGCGAAGAGGGCGTCTTGTTTCTTCAAGGATAGAGTCCCAGAACAAAGACTGCGCGCTCTTGACTTTCTGAGGGGAAATCCCAAGCATCCGGGCTGTTTGAGAGAGGCTTTTTGGGTCGCCGTCTGAAAGCCCCTCTGTTGCCACAATAACATCTTTTACGATACTTCCATATTCTTCAAAATGGTTAAAACCGCGGCGCATGAAAGAATCTATGACTCGGGTAAGTCGGGCCTCGTTCTGGCTACTCGTTTTAATACCTTTACTATGCGCTTCAGTCGCCGCCGAGGTCCCATCTCTTGCCGCGCTGATCCTCCTCACGACGAGGTCTAAAGCGCCGGGGACCAGTTTTGCCGCGGGTTCCGGCATGCAAGAAACCAGGCGGGTAAGAGGTAAGCTAATACCTGGATATCCCATATTTTTGAGACAACCCAGATCCAAGTATCACCACCTCCGTCTGGCACCGCGTCCTCGACCCCATCCCTGAATGCTGGATTCACTGGCTTTTCCGTGTATAGACGTCTTCCGTCCCTACCCTCGCTCTTTTTCGCGCTTGCTCTTTCTCACCCTCGCTCCTTGTGGCCGCCGGCTTTTCGGCGCGGTCTCCACAAGCGGCAACCGCCGCTCTCTCTATTTGTAAAGCAGCTCTGCGGGGAGCCCGCTTACACCGGTTCCACGTCAGATCGCAAGGAATCCGCGCTGGATCAGGCAGGTACCTCCTGAAACTAACAGCACCTTTTAGAAACGCTGGCGCGATGCCCGTATCCCTTTCTAGGTGGCTGTACAGGTCGTCTACTTCCAGGAGCATTTCCTCGAGCTTATCCTTAAGGCGGAACACGGCATCGCCGAGCCTCCACCCGAGCGACGCCGGTACCGGGACAAGATCCTTTTTCATTTGGTCGGCCTGGGCGATGAGACTTCGTATCTCCTCCACGTACTCGCCATACAGCCGAGCTGCCCTGGAAAGAAGGTCATCGAGGTCACCTTCTGCCCCGACTTGGGCTGCGAAAAGACTGGATCCTCGGCCCTTGCCGCACGAAGCTTTGGGGCTCTCACCAGCCTCGACAGCGCTGGTTGTCTTCGAAAGGCTTCTCTTGCCGCGAGGGCTCTGGAGGTCCATGCAAGTCTTGCGAAGTTCCGGCCCGTCCCCCCCTGAGTCCGCAAAAGCATCTTCCAGCGCGATGAACGCAACGTACTCCTGCCCCCGGGGCTCGAACGATACAAACCGCATACGCGGCTCAGAGCTCCTCTTACCGCCATCCATTCCCCGCCAAACCTCCCGCCAGAGGCTTGCTGCCTGCATCCTTCGGTCAATAAGACGTGAATCTCCTCATCGTTTCCCCCAGGCCCCCATCATTCTGTCGACTAGAGTGAGACCCGGCTCCCCGTCCGTCCCCATGAACCTTTGGAGAGCGACACCGATGGCGAAGAGGTTGTGGACTATCCTGGCCTGAGCGTTTCCCCGGACCTTTACATAAGAAGGATGTCCCGCGTTGATTATCACGTTCGTGCCTTCCACCCACGCCAATTCGGGCCTCTCAGGTTCCCTCACAAACGCTATCTTGGGGCCCCTCCTGGCAGATCTGCTCACCGGGCTGCCCCTGGTAGCGCCTTCGTCCAAGGGGTTTACCAGGGACACCCTTGGCTTTCGGTCTTCTACGCCTTCGTCCTCTTCTGCAGCTCCGTTCCCGGCACCATCCGGGGCACCGGTAGCTTCGTCAGATATCCCTTCAGAACCCTCCAGAGGCTCCACCGGAGGAATGTTCCGTGCTGCTTCCGGCTTCTTGTCTTCAGCCGGAACTCCATCGTCGCTCTCATGGAAAAGGGTTCGCTGGATCTTGAAACCAAAGAACTGGCCAAGTTCAGGCATC
Source organism: Candidatus Fermentithermobacillaceae bacterium (assembly GCA_012842495.1). Classification (GTDB taxonomy): domain Bacteria; phylum Bacillota; class Sulfobacillia; order Fermentithermobacillales; family DUSS01; genus DUSS01. The sequence goes on along the minus strand of DUSS01000021.1, from coordinate 16,790 downwards.
TCCTCCGCTATCTTCTTAAGCTCTTTCTCGATTCTTCCTGCTTCCCATGCGTTGGAAGTCTCGGGCGGCTCGACACCCAGGGTCCTGAGCCATTCCTTGAATTCCTGGCGCAAAGGATCGTAAAATTCTTCGAACTCCCTGTGTCGTCCCTGTTTCACAAAGTCGGTCTTCGTTGTCGTCAGGAAATGAACGAGCGGTGGGACTTCCACAACCCCTACAATTCTCGGGCTGTAACTACCAGGAAATTGGCCGAAGAATTCCTGCTTAATTACTTTCCCGTAGGTGCACACGAGAACCCCACACAGATCCGGCGCCACGGGATACTCTCGAACCGAAAGTCCGAGAATGCCGTACCCGTATCGTTTCCGGCACCTCAAGGGGTAGAATTCTCTCACCTGTTCCAGTTCAAGGGCGTCCACTAGGTCATCCGGCACCACAATCTCGCCGTTTATACGGAATCGGAGAGTCCTTGAGTAGATACCGAGCTTGTCGTAGAGGTCTAAAAAAGTCGGATCTAAAAGAGGCAGATAGTGCCTGCGAATGAGCCTGACCAGGTCGTCCCTGGTCTGAAAAGAGCGGGGACCGTCTTGTCTAAAGTGAATCTCGACCCTGGTACCGGTACCTTTTAGATGAACTGGCTGGATTTCCTCCCAGACCAGTCGTCTGCCGTCTTGCAGGTACCAATTTGACCCTCCAGCAAAAGACTTGCTCCGCGTTTCGGTTATCACGCGGTCAGCGATTTGGAAGCTTATCTTCGCCCCAACACCCGCAAAGCCTATACCCGTACCACGCCTTTTAAGTTCCGCGGCGAAATCATGATAACCCGAAAACTCACTTCTGGTCATGCCTTTACCATTATCTTCCACGATAAGGACGCCGGTCATGGGATCGAAGTCTATAGCTATAAGCGTAGCCTTCGCGTCCAGCGCGTTAGCCACAATCTCGGTAACTACAACCTCGTCCACCTCAAAAGGGTACATTTCAGCTAGATCTTTGATGAGGCTTCGAAAGTTCACCGTGCTTTCATGCAGCGCCACATCGATTGCTCCCCTCTGCGGTATACGTAAGAAGTATACCTGAAAGGATTCTGCGAAAATGTATGCGCTCCTGCCGGTACGTTGCGGCCAACAGTTCTCCGTCGGGAAGCGTCGCCTGTCTTACCCCCTGCCCCGAAATGATCTCCAGTACACCAAGCTTGCCAGAAGATACAGAACGGCCGTGAAAAAATACGGAGCTTCGTAACTCCACCTGGACATGATATACCCGGCTGCCGCGGCGCTAAAACCTCGGGAGATATTGTCTGAAATCCTCATTAAGCTGGATATCTTCCCCCGCTTGTCAGGTTCGACGATCTCCATGGAGAAGTTGGACGCCACAGGACTTGACATGTTCATGAGGGCTGACCGGATGAAAAGAGCCACTGAAACCAGATATACGTTGGGAGGAAGCGCTATAAGCAGGAGGAAAGGAATAGACGCCACCTGCGTTGCTACCACCGTCTTGACTTTGCCGTATTTGGTTGCAAGAACGGGAGCAATGAGCCCGGCAATGGCGGTAGCTCCGTGGGTGAAAGACAGGATCAGCCCGATAACCGCGGTGTCCACTCCCAATTTTCCCGAAAGAAACACATTGAAAAACGGAATAACCAGTCCCGCGCCGAAGCCGATTAACACGTTGTAGGCCAGAAGGCCGGTGACGTCCCTATTCCGCATAACGACGGCGAGGGACCGGATTTCCTCCCGTGCAACTTGGAGAACCGCGGAAGCTTTTCCCACTCCCAACCGAATTACTCCCCGGCATTTCTCTACTTCATCTACGTGGTCTACGTGACCTTTCACGAAGTCCGCCGGCTCCGTTCCGCGACTGTTTTCACTTTCCAGTAGCACCCTGCCGGTTTGCCGGCAGTTCTCAATTATTCTGGATGCGGGAAGGACGCCAATAAAGGTGACCAGAGAAAACAGAGCCAGCGAGACCCGAAAAGCCGTAGCTTGGCCGAGCATACCTAATTGGCGAGGCAGGAACCCTCCGAGCAAGCTCCCAACCATGTTTACAAACATGGAAAGACTGAAGTTGACCCCAAACAGTCTGGCGCGGTCCTCTTGAGTGCTCGACTCGGCCAAAAGCGGCGCTCCCGACGTCATCTGGCATGCTTGTGCAAGTCCGACGATACACGAGCAAGTAATCATTACAAGCGGAGAGGAAGTCACGGCCATTCCCAGATATCCTGCAGTAGTGAGAAGGCCCCCCGCGACCAGGACCGGTTTCCGCCCCAGCCGGTCCGAGATTACCCCGGCTGGTACCGAAGCAATTGCAGCTGCAAGCATCCGTGTAGATAGGATCGTCCCGAGAACCGTTTCGTCGAATCCTAGGGACATGATGTACAGGCCCTGTATGACCCCATAAGCTCCTTGTGCCAGGGAGCTCATAGAGATGCTCTGCAGGTATAGTGTTGCGTTTCTCTGGAACTTGAAAAAGGTGAATCGATGACGTCCTGCCAAACTATATCTCCCATTATTCGCCTGTTTTATTTCTGTACCCGTAAGAAGCCCCTGTAGTAGTACGACTTTAAAATACCGATATCCTTCTTTGACAGCCTCCTTGCTTCAGCCACGTGGCCACCTCGAACGTGCCAGGAGACATTCGAATGTAACCTTTTGCACACCCGTTTAATTGCGGCGACGGGATCTTCCGAACTAGCGGGGACAAGTCGAGTAGAAGGGTGGCGATTAGCCTTCGGAATTTACAGGAGCCGCCGTCATCGTCATACGCCTCGTGGTGCTGCCGCCCCGATATTGAGGGATACCCTACAATTGTCAATAAATGCAATTCCCTGCAGGACAAAAATCAGCTCAATTGGCTAGAAGACTCCTGCTTAAGGCACATATGAATCCTGCCTCGAGTGATTCCTGGTTTTTGCTCGCGCCGTAGCGATTCACCGAAATACTTACTAAGATGTAAGCCACGCCAGGAATAACGAGGGCTCCGTCGTCGAGAGCGTGCCCCCACCTAGGCGAGATGCTGCGATTTCGAGGACGCCGTCCGACCGACAGCTGCCCTTTTGTTACAGTAATAGTGCCAGTGGATAACATTATTCGCAACCTCGGGTGAGCCGATGGCGACGTACCACGTAGAGACAAGGGAGGCAGTGCCGGATGTCTGAATCGGAAGGAACTACCTTGCGGGACTTGTCACGGATGGTACCACCGGGTTGCCGCAAGTCGCTGCTCAAGCCGTTATAAATCAAGCCTGCGTCTAGAACCCAGTCAAGTATGAGGGTGCAACCCGCCCGTCCGCCCGCTTCCCTTGCGTCTACGCCGCTTTTCATTTTGACTTTTATGACTCTATATAGGGGTATTTCGCGTGCGTGCTGTAGGTGTGTCAGCGTAGTCGATGCCGAAACTTGTCGGCTCATAGTTCCCTATACAAGGAGGTAGTTCAATTGAACAGTGAATCGGTTCCAATTGCCGGCCCTTCTCTCGCACAGAGGCTTAAGAGGACGGGACCGGGACTCATCATCGCCGCTGCGACGATCGGCCCCGGTAGCGTCACGCTGGCTTGCCTGGCGGGTGCGAAGTATGCGTACGCGCTCATCTGGGTCGTTGCTATCGGCGCGGTGGTCCGCTGGGTGTACCAGAGCATGATGTACCGGACAGCGATTATCCTGGATAAGCCTCTCATGAAGGTCATTAGGGAATATAATCCGACGCTGGCGGCCTTGACGGGTATAGCCTGTTTTCTGAGTAGTTTCGCATTCCAGATAGGTAACGCAACGGGCACCGCCATGGGACTTCAGTTGTTCTTGCCCGGAATCCCCATTAACGTCTTAATAGCAGTCGGATGTGTCTTGGCAATCGCTCTCATCTGGGCCAAAGACGTATATGCTGCCCTCCAGAAAGTGATGACAGCGATTGTCCTAGTCATGCTCTCGAGCTTTCTTATCTCCCTGTGCATGTCCGGCCTCCCCTCGCTGTCGGGAATCGCCGGCGGGCTTATGCCTAAGTTTCCTGATGCTCAGGCGCCGTTTACCGCCCTCGGCCTTTTCAGCACGACGGTCGTGTTCAATGCCGCGGTATTCGGCACCTACCTTGGCAGGCAGAAGAAGTGGTCTGTAGATGACATCCGCTCCGGCGCCATCTCGATGGATGTCGGCCTCTCCGTCGCCGCCATCACCACAATCTCTCTTCTCATCATGATTACCGCAGCCGTTGTCTTGAATCCCCAGCATATAGTAGTTAATAGCGGAATCGCGATGGCTAAGGCACTTGAGCCGGTCGCCGGACCTTTCGCTAAGTATGTCTTCGGCCTTGGTTTCTTCGGCGCGGCTATCTCCTCGCTAATTGTTACTTCGATGACCGGGATCGGACTCGCGCAGGGCGGATTGGGGCAAGAGCCGCAGCTCGAGTCCAAGGGCTTCAGGCTCATGGCGTCCTGCATTGTCGTCGTCGCCGGGGCAATGGGGATCGCCCTTGGGAACAGCCCGGTGCAGCTCCTGTCTGCGTCAAATGCTGCCAGCTTCGTTTCGCTGCCGGTCCTGGGAGTCGCCGCGATACTGGCGGCCAACAGCAAGGGAATGGGGAAGTTCAAGAACAATTCGACACAAAACGTCATGGCATGGCTCAGCTATGGAGCCCTAATAGCTCTCGCACTTTACTACTTGCGGCAAGTACTGGTGGCTTAAGCAAAATCGAGATTTAGATTACAATGGAGGGTTATCAATGGCGAAGATCGGTGTTCTAGCGGCTCCGGTCACCCCGTTCAAGGCTGGTGACCTTTCTGTGGACGAAAAAGCGTTAACCCGTCTCGCTGCGGACCTGCTGTCGTCTGATTCCGTGGACGGTGTTGTTCCGAATGCTCACGCCGGCGAAGGCGCGACCCTGTCGCTTGAGGAACGCGTGCGGTGCTTGGAGATATTCAAGAGCCAGAACAAGAAAGGTAAGAAGATCATCTCCTGCGTCGACTCGCAGGATCTACGTGTCATGATTAAGCAAGCACAGGACGCGGAAAAGGCAGGATGCGACGCCGTTATGGTCTGCCCACCCCCCATCTATGCCTGGTCTCCTGAGGAATCGCCGGAGTTCGCTATTGACTATCACAGGCGGCTGTCGAAGGAAATATCGATTCCGCTCATACTGTTCGTCTACCCGGAGGGCAATCCGTACTCCTACCCGCCCTCCACGATAGCGGCCATCTTGAGGGAAGTTCCTAACTTCATGGCTGTAAAGCTCACCTACAAGAGCTTGGTGGCATACCAGAACGCCTACAAAACAATCAAGGCCATCAACCCCGACATCGCCGTGCTGCCGACATCTCCGGCAATGCTTTTCCCGCTGGCATGTCTCAAGATGGCGGACGGAATCTTAGCAGGCGGAGGCAACTTTGTGGCTCCCCAGCTCCACAAGATTTTGACCCTTTGCGAGGCGGGCAAATACGACGAGGCACGGACAATCCACGAGAGTCTCCTGCCGCTGGCAGCCGCCCTGCTAGCTAAGCCTTATGTCTACTTGCACGCTAGGTACAAATACGTAACGTATCTGACCGGCGCTATACCGAACGATTTGGTGCGCAGGCCGCAATTGGAGCTCTCCGAAGCCGACAAGGAGAAACTGAAGGCGGTTGCAAAGCAGGTGGGGCTCATCTAAGCCCTTTCGACATTTGAAGGGAGGGGTGGGCAACCACCCCTCGTCCTGTGCTTAACGCCCTATTTCGGTTCTAGAATACGACCGTCCACAGCCTCGTAGAGGTAGGTCGGGCGCCCGACTCCTGAGTAGCTTACATGGCGCTCGATTGCCCCGCTGTCGTGCAGGTAACTGAGGTACCTGCGAGCCGTCACTACCGAGACGCTGACTCCCTTAGATACGTCTTCGCAGGAAATCGGCCGCCCCGACGTCAGGACAAATCGATGGACTTTTGCCAGGGTAAGTGGGTGTATGCCCTTGGGGACAGGTTCCGTAAGCACCCAGACCGGGTTGGCTCTCTTCTTTGCCCGATCGGGTCCGTCGACGCTGAGCGAGCGGACGGGCGATTCAACCAGGTGGCGAAGCGCGCGCTCCCACTGCTCGTACGCCCCGAGCGCTATGCTGCAGTGATGGATGGCCAGACCGAGCATGTTGGTCAGCCAAGTTAGAGTCTGGAGGTCGGCGGAAGTGAACTGGCCGGGCGTCCGTCCAAACAGGCTAACGACACCGATGCAGTTGTTGCCCACCAGTACTGGCGCGCCTACGAAGCTCCGGAGGCCCTCCCGGTGGGCAACCTCCGGTTTGGCGGCCCGGGGATCTTTCTGGACGTCTTTGGACAACACGGGACGTGCGGTTTTCACAACCTCGGCATTCAGGCCAGCCTTGCAGTCGAGCACGAATGTCTCAAGCAGGGTGACAGGTCTGTTGATGATGACGGCGAGATGGAGATGGGCATTCCGGACTAGCCATACGTTTCCGGCGTCGGCGTCGAGCAGCTCGGCTGCGATCTGGGATACTAATAGAATCAGTCTCTGCATCCGGCTCAAGTACGGACCAAAGACAGCTGCAGTGAATAGATCATTAAAAGTGTTGCTTATGTATCCCTGGTCGGGCATCGATCCCTGTCTCCTTGCGCAACGCGTAGTGCTTGGCAAACAGCTCTCGTGCGCATATGAGGAATTCGTAAACCAGGTCATATGCTCCTTCTACTGATATGCTGGAGATTAGTTGGCTCTAGCCTGGTAGATGGTAGTCTTCCGTGTCAGGTTGTGACCACTATTGACCAATATGACCGAAAACCCTCCTGGGCGGCCGCCTGTTATACACTTAACGTACATACTCTGACCCGTTGGGAGATGCGTGGATTGACAGAATTCTTGATCCCAGTCACAGTTCTTATCGTCGCTCTGGTAGGGAAGGCCAAATCGGTAGCCATCGCAGCTTGCATCATACTGATCGTGCAGCTCCTTGGGCCAGGAGGGAATTTTCTCCAGAACGCTGCCCCAACCCTGGGGACTATCGGTCTGGCCCTGGTCTTGGTCCAGACCTTGAGCCCGCTGGTCACTGGAGAGACGACTCTACGGTCCATTGCGAGCAGCGTGTTTACTCCATTGGGGATAACCGCGTTCGTGCTTTCTATGGCAACTACCTACCTGTCGGGCCGGGGCATCACCTACATGAACCAGCCGGCTAACGCGGGGATGTTCATTCCGCTGTTGCTCGGTGGAGTGGTATCGGCGGCGCTGTTCAAAGGTCTACCGGTGGGGCCGTATATAACGGCCGGTATACTCAGCGTTGTGGGGGGCCTGCTCGTTAAGATGATGAAGTAGGCTTTGGGCTGTTCCTCTCGCTTTTATGAAGCCATGCAGATGGATGGCTGCAGGCGCACCCGTTAAGCCTTAAGCGCCCGTAATTCCGGCTATCTTCAGGAAATCTGTATGACCTCGGGAAGCATGGACCTATCACCGAGACCACCACGCCCGACGCTCAGAGCGGACGAATGGCTTCCACACCAGCTCCCCCTGGTATTTCGGAATCGTCCAGGAGCCCTCTTGCTTCTACGGTGAATTTGAAACCCACGGTGTAACGCTTCCGTTGGGCTCACCGATATAAGAACGCCAAGAACAAGTTCGGTTTCGGCAGGCACCTTGGGCTGAAGGACGATTTCACCTGTGAGGGGTTGGTTATGGATTTGTAGCTTAAGTTTGGATTTCGTCGGATCCTTCCGCGCCGGGAAGACGGCCTTGCTTTCAGGGGGACATATTATGACGAAATCCCCAGTACCGATCTCGTCTTTGAGGATCTCTCTAGAGTGATCGGGGGTTGATTAACGTGACACCGGGAGTCGGAAGGGTCACGAGATATCCGAATAAAACAAACCTCTCCCAGCCATCCCAAAACACTTTGCTCCAGGTCTCCGGCTTAGAGGATCAGTCAGCTCGCCTTGAGCACGCCGTCCATGGTACGCCCAGACACGAGCCAAGACCAGCCCATCTACCTATTTCCGCTCATTAGGAGAGGCCGGGAGAACCTACAGATCTCCCGCGCCTCTCCTCGTGACTAGCCCTTTTTGTATACCTTGCCTCTTCAAAGACCCAGCCGGACCCCTAATGTGTCCGTCCAGCCGGGCAGCTGGTCAGTGTACGAGGTTACTTGCCGCTCGTAACCGGCTTGTAGGCGTACCCGAGTTCCTTCAAGCCTTGCTTAAAGAGATTCACCGCTTCTTCCTTCTCGGCGGTCTCGTTGAGAACCTTGCCTATATACTTCTGCGCGAAGCTTACAGTAGCGTCCTCACCCTGAATGCTGGGTGGTGTCAAGCTGGTCGCCGGCACAGAGAAGTTCCTCAAGACGTTGTCGCAGAAGAGTTTTCTATCGAAAGCCAGGGAGATCGCCTTTCGTATCTTCGCGTTCTTGAACAGCGGGTCGTTGAGATTGAGCTCCAGGTACGAGCAGGCCACATCCTGCATCTGCCTAAGCTTACCTGCCTCAACGTACTTGGAGACAAACTCGCCTGGGATACCCCCAGGGATACCGATGATATCCAGCTGCTGTGCGTCGAACATCGTCACCGGCGTGTTGATGTCCTTGATCATATCGAAGTGGACGAACTGGAGCGTCACGTTGTCCTTGTCCCAATATTCCGGGTTCCTCTTCAGGACGATTTCCGAGTCATGCACCCACTTGTCGATCACGAACGGACCACAGTACAGGAGCTTGTCTTTCTCGGTGCCGTAGTTCTCACCCCATTTCTCGTAAAAGCTTTGCTTAACCGGGAAATAGGTGGGAAACGCCAGGAGTGAGATAAACCACGGGGTTCGGGCCTTCAGATCGACCACGAGGGTGTGATCGTCAACGGCCTTTACGCCCACGTTCTTTTTGGCTTCTTCGATCTTAGCTACGGCAGCTTTGTAGCCCTCAGGGTCGTTGTCCTTGTCGGGTAGCTCGATGCTGGCGAGCTCCTCCGCACCCTTGATCCAAAACAGCATGTAGTTGTACTGCGAGGCCGTCCTGGGATCGAGCGCTGTCTTCCACGCGTACTCGAAGTCCTGAGCGGTCACGGGGGTTCCATCGGACCATTTAGCAGTGGGCTTGATCTTAAACTCGTAGTGGGTTCCGTCTTGAGATACGGTCCAACTCTCGGCGAGACCAGAACCCTGCGGATAGGTCCCGTCGGGCGCACGCCTGACTAGACCTTCCATGATAGCGTTCAAGATGATGAAAGATACACCATCGGTTGTGGTGCAGCTGAACAGATCCGGCGGTTCATCGGTGAGGTTCAGGTTGAGGTGCTGCGGATCATCTCCGCCGGGTCGTCCCTGCGTATATGCTCGCTTGAGATCAATTGCGGGTCCCATCACGGACGTGAGGATGCCCTTCACATAATCCTGCTCAACGTAGGTTCTCTGCGGCCAGTACAACGGTACAATCGGAAGCTCGTTCAGGAGAATCTTTTCAGCTTCCTGCATCGCCTTCATGCGCTCGAGTTGGTCTCCGGATTCGTGCGCCTTCTTTACGAGCTCGTCGTATCTCGCGTTAGACCACTTAACGTCGTTGTATGGCGAGTTCGTTGTCCACAAGTCCAGGAACGTCGAAGGATCATTATAGTCTCCCCACCACCCTGAGAGTACCATCGAAAAATCGCCCTGACGCATTTTTTGCAGGAGCGTCGAAATATCGACGTTTTCAATGATAATCTCCACACCCAGGTTGTTCCGGAGTATCTCCTGGATACCCATGGAGTACTTCTTGTCAACTTCTCTATCCCCTGCGAGAAGCTTGATCGGAGGCATCGGTTCGCCTCCGGCGCAGCCCGCCATCAGCGGCATAAACATCACTACCGCGAGAAGGGCTGACAAGACCCTCATCTTTTTCATACATCCCCCTCCTTGGAATTATGGAAAAACGACAGCCCAGGCAGGTCAATTCCCGGACTATAGCCTTTAATTCTACTCGTCAGCACGAGTTTTTCAACCTGTTTCGAGTCACGGCCACACCGACGACGGGTGCCTAAGTAGTACTGGCCGGCTGCCGGCGAGACGTGGCCGTCTCAACCGAGACCACCACGTCCGGCGCCTCGACCGAACGAATGGCTTCCGCGACAGCTCCCTCTGCTATTCCGGGGTCGTCGAGCAGGCGCGTAATAGGCTGCAGATAACCCTTGGACTAGTGACTCCTGCAATGCCGGCAGGATATAATGCAGTCAAAGAAGCGGTCCCACCAGGAGGGTAGATACTCCACAACCATGAGGATCCGTTAACTTAGCCAGGACTTCTTTGAACTGAACGCCGGTAGTAAGACGGCACTCTGCGTGGTTGCCCGTCCTCACCGGTGATGACGTGGGAATCAGCCTGAGAACCGGTTGAAAGAGTCCTGTAGCTGACTTCCCCCCACGACTTACCAGGAGGGATCCTCATGACGCTATTGCGGTTTTCTAACTTATCCCTGGCTTACCAGGGTGACTACGTATTTCAGAACATCTCCGGCATTCTGGTTGAAGGGCGCCGCACAGGGATAATCGGGCCGAACGGGAGCGGAAAATCGAGCCTGGTGAAGGTGCTTCTGGGATATCTTAAGCCGTGTCAGGGACAGGTTACGTGGGTCAAGAAAGTCCGCACAGGTTATGTCCCTCAGGACCTGGGCCTTCCCCTTGATACGACTCCCGCCGAGATATGCCGGGGCGAGTCCGCCGAATTCCTTGGCAAATGCGGAGTCGGCAAACACCTGTGGAACGTCCCCGTGCGCCTTCTGAGCGGAGGCCAAAGGACAAGAGTTGCCCTGGCCTCCGCCTTATCCTCCTATCCCGAACTCATCGTCCTTGACGAACCCACCAATCACCTGGACATGGAGGGTATGGAGTGGCTTGAGACATTCCTTGCGAGGTTTTCGGGCACGGTACTCCTCGTAAGCCACGACAGGTTCTTTCTCGACTCCGTGGTGGAAGAAATCTGGGATTTGAGGAACGGGAAGTTGCAGGTATATCCGGGGCGATACTCCGATTATCTTAGGCTCCGGAAAGCCCGGGAGAGCCACCTCGCGACCGAGTTCGAAAAATGGTCGGTTCAAGTGCGGAATCTCAAGGTTGAAATCGCAAACAGGCGGGCATGGTATGAAAAGGCCCACAGGGACGCAGGGCAAAACGATTTTCGCAGGAGAAAGGCGAAAAAACACGCCAGGCAGTTCAAAGCGAAAGAAGCACGCCTGGAGAAGCTCCTGAGCCAACCACCCGAGAAACCCAGAATCGAGCACGGTCCGGCGGTCGATTTTCGGGAACGCGGGTACAGGACGAGAACCCTCATCCGGGCAACCGAGGTATCATTCTCCTATCCAGCCGAATATCGCCCGGACGAATCGTGCCCCTTCAGGCAGTTCCGGCAGTCTACAGGCCCCGCATCGACCACGGAACTTAGATGCGAGGTCGAACCATGCAACGGCAGCGTTCAGGTACTCGACTCGATCTCGGTCGCGATCGGACCTGGTGAAAAAGTGGGGCTGGTAGGACCGAACGGCTCCGGAAAGACCACGCTCCTCAAACTCATCGCCGGCCAACTTGTACCCTGCAAAGGGGTGCTCTGGCGCAATCCCAACATTAAAGTGGGTTTTCTGCCACAGATGTTGGAGGAACTCGACCCCAACCTCCCGGCGCATAGGAATGTGTCGTTGAAGACAGGGCTCCTCCCCCACGAAGCGAGAAACCTCCTTGGCCTTATGGGGATAAGCGGAGAAATGCAGACCAGACCTCTTGGTCTTCTCAGCATGGGCGAGCGTACCAGAGTGGCCCTGACGTGCCTTACCGCCGGGTCCTTCGACCTCCTGCTTCTTGACGAACCCACGAATCACCTGGACATCCCTGCCAGAGAACGAGTGGAGGAGGCCTTGCGGGCGTTTTCGGGTGCCCTCATTGTGGCAACGCACGACCGATATTTGCTGAAAAAGGTGTCCAACGTCACCTGGTATCTTAAGGGTGGTCACCTGGAAGTCTACCGGGGAGCTTACGGCGGCATTCCCCCGACGCCGGGTGGAGATCGAACGGGTCTCCGTCCGGGCGACGAGACGGATACGGTGGATACGCCAGGTTCGGCAGCCTCCGTTCTCAAGATTCGAATGGCTTACCTCGCTTCGAAGATCGCTGCCGCTCGCGACTCGGAGGAAAAGGCAGCCCTGGATGCCCGGTACCAGGAAGCAGTGGAGGAACTACGTAAGATCACGCGAGGTCACGGGCAGGGACCTGCTGGATAGGCATGGAACGAGCTTCATGATATGACCAGAGAGATCCCCCTCATACGGGCAAACTGCAGTCAAAGTAATCAAATCATCCCACCTAGCATCACTCCGGCGGTATCTTGTAAGCGACCTTCCCGTTCTCATCAAGGATCTCAACCCGAGGAAAATCGCTGGAATCAACAACTATCCTCACTCGCTCCCTGCCTTTACTGTCAGCAAGAATAACCTTGGCTTCGTTCTTTTCCGGAGTCTTCTCTCGGCCAACGAAAAGCCTGAGAGGACAGGGGAAGTCCTTCGCGAACTCCCGCATCAATTCTTCCCTCTCGGGACCATCCGGCATAGAGCGAATAGCATGGTGGCGTTCCACCATTTCTAGGAGAGGCCTGTCGGGGCGGTCCCATATGTTGAGGCCGTACCATCTCGAACCGTTCTCCTCGCTGTACATGAGCCCGATGATCTGGTCCTGATCCCGCTGGTCAAACATGAGGCCAATACCCTCGTTGCCGAAAACCAGCCCTCCACATTCTTCGCCATCGTCGTTGTAGAAAATGATGCCAGCGTGCTTTGGACGGCCCGGAAACTCCTTTCCCCGAACGACCCACCCCGGGGATCTATCCTTGCCGGAAATAGCCATCCTGACCTTGCCATCCGCATCTACAATATTGATGCGCTCTACGTCGATCTCCTCAAATCTTGGCCTTTTGCTTTTGCTCACTGCAAACCCTCCCCCATCATGCTGCACCACACGTACCTGGTTGTTGGGCTCGCGTTTGATCTAAGTTCGACGACGACCAGACTGCCACCTTTCCCCGGTAGAAGATGCTTGTCGGCTTCCCATAAGAACTTTGAGACTGGGCTCGCCGAGTTGTACCGCAGTGTCCCGTCCTAGCCTTCACACCGGTCTCCTAAGATAGTTTGAAGCAGTTTTGCGGGCACCAGGCGGTTAGTCAGGAGACCATTCGGCAGGTAGTGCCTGAGGCTTTCAGAGATTACCGTGAGAGCTTCAGGAATGGGCTACGATGCCCGGGACGAACTGCCCGGGCCCGAGAGAATGTTCAGTAATGCGCAATTTACCCCTTGTTGCCGGAAAGCCTATATGCCTCACCGGCCTTAAAGATGGCTATGCGCGCCATGACGGGCCCGAGCAATTCGTAAACCATGACCGATCCAAGTATCACTGTGGTCACAACCCCAGCGAATTCTGGGAACGACTGCCGTATAATAGACACCATACCTATGGCGACACCTGCTTGCGGCAGAAGACCCAGTCCCAAATACCTTTTGACCGCTTCGGGCGCTCTCGCCATTGAAGAACCCAACCACGCCCCGGAGACTTTCCCCGCGCTTCTCAACAAAAGGTACGCGGCGCCCAGAAACCCGAGTCTTGGTATCAGCGAAAGGTCCAGTGACGCTCCTGCGAGGACAAAAAACGGTACGTAGACCGGCGATACGGTCTCATCCACATCCTCCGCAAGTCCTTGGCCTTCTTTGGTGCTGTTCACAAAAGCAGTTCCTAACGCCATATTCAGCAAAAGCTCTGACCAGCCCAATATCTCGGCGAGCCCTGCTCCCGCAAGAACTGCACCTATCACCCAGAGCCTGCCATTACGGTAACCATCCACTTTCTTCACAGCAAAAGCCAGAGCAACCCCCAGAGCAAAACCAAGGAACAAGGCACCCAATATCTCCATAACGGGCCTGGCTAGAACTTCAAGCAGGTTCAGGCTCGCACCTGTTTCTAAGGCCCTGGAGAGCGGCACAACCATCCCGAAGACTATAATACCGAGCGCGTCGTCGAGCGCAACCACTTGAAGAAGCGTCCTGGTCATAGGACCGTCGGCCTGGTACTCCTTCATCACAAGGATCGTCGCGGCTGGTGCGGTAGCCGTCGCTATAGATCCCAGGACCAGAGCGAGAGCCAGTGGCTGCCCTAGAATAAGGAGCCCTGCGGTCACAAAAATCACCGCTGCAAGCCCCTGGACCACGGTTATGGTGACGATGCCGGGACCAACCCTTTTCAAGTTCTCCCATTGAAATTCCTTTCCTATACCGAAAGCTATGAAGGCAAGAGCCAGCGACTCTATAAATCCAAGGCTGGAGACAATTCTTGCGGGCACTATCGAGGCGATCGAAGGACCGATGATCATGCCGGCGACAAGGTAGCCCGTTACGGCGGGAAGTTTCATCACATTGGCGATCTTGGCGACGAGAAGACCACAGACGAAAGACAAACCTACAGCAAGAAACGGGGTCAATTTTGCGCGGCGCCTCCTACTGCCTGTTTCCGGCGGCTTCCGATGACCCTGTCAACTGGAACCGTGAACAAAATACCTGTGCCAGGTTTTTCGAGATCGCCTACTATTTCAGTTATCCGCCGGATCGCCGTCTCAAGCACGCGTTCGTCTTCGATCACCGAGAAAATCGTCGTGTTGCCAACAGTGTCGCCGTTCAATGCCTGCCGCAACCCTCCGAAAACGGGAATTTCGTCAGCAAGCGTCCGGCCCATGCCTGTTGATTGCATTAAGGTAGCCCCCGATACACCTGAATTCATTAGGGCCCTCAAGACGGGTTTTACCTGTTCTTTCTTGTTTAACACTAGAAACAAGACATGCATTCTTCCACTCCTCTCCTGCAAGCATCGGGGTACTCTGCCGGAAGAAAACCCGGCACCGCATAATAATCATTATAGACATGAAACACCCCGGCTTCGAAGCTTACTTTAGCAGCAGCACGTCCGCAGGTCCATTTTCATCGCTATCGCAGTCTCGGGACAGGCTCTTTGAAACTCCACCGACGAGGTAACCGGCCCTGTAATCTCGGACCTTTGCACCCGGCGGAAACCTTTCTTCTCAAAGTATTTTTCCGCCGTGGTCGTGAGGAGAACTACCTCAGTGCAGCCCCGGGCTCTCGCCCTCCTGAGAACTGCAGCTACCAACCTTCCCCCCAACCCCCTACCACGATAATCAGGCCGGACACACACGGAACGGAGCAGTGCCTGCCGCCCGTAGAACTCAACGCCTGCCACCCCAACTATCGAACCCTCACCATTTCGCATGGTCACGAAGTTGTCGACACTGACTTCAGTGACTCCTTCAGTAGGAAGCCCAGCGCTATCCAGAAGGTTACGGATTTGGACCAAGTCACCCCTGTCTGCCTGTAGCGGAGGCCCGACGCGCTCAGCACTTCTGGTTTCTTCCGGACGTCTACCGGAAACTAGCGCACTGCCGACCCGGAACCCCCGTCCGGATTCGATACCATCGTCCCACCCGGTAACCTCCACCCTCACGTCAACGAAGCCAGCCTGTTCAAGCAGTCGACGGTATTCCTCAGGTTGGAGTGCCCCGGACAGACACGCGCACCACATCCTCGCATCTTCTTTAGCTTCAGCAGGCACATCCCTATCCGTGACTGTGTCGGAAATCGCTAGCCGGCCTCCGGGTCTGAGCACGCGGTACATTTCCTTCATGACTCTAGGTTTATCCGCAGAGAGGTTGATGACACAGTTAGAAATGATGACGTCGACTGATGAGTTCGGCAGAGGTATGTTCTCAATGGTACCTCGCAGGAAAACGGCGTTGTTCACCCCGGCCCTGCGGCGGTTTTCCAAAGCAATGGCCAGCATCTCGTCGGTCATGTCGAGCCCGTAGGCTATCCCGCCTGGAGTAACTCGCAAGGCTGCCTCGATGACCTCTCTCCCCGCCCCGCACCCCAGGTCCAAAACATCCTCGCCAGGGAGGAGCTGCGCCCTGTCCAACGGGCTTCCGCACCCCAGGATAGGACCTTGCAGCCCCGTCTCTTCTTGAATGCCCTGTGCGGCCCGGGCTGCTTGCCTGTAGTAATCGCGGACGAGTTCCCGGGTCTTGCCGTCAGTTAAAGGCATATCGCAATCCCTCCGTCTTCTTGCTCGCCCGTTATCTTCAACTCGCCGGTAAGAAAGTACACTGTAAGTCGCTCCCATAGTAAGTCTATTCCCTCGGATGAGTGTTGGGCAACAACTCTCGCACGGAACCGGCGAAAGCAAAACCTAACCGGTATTAACGGACATCCTTTTTTGGTGTAAGAACTGATGTAGGACGGAAATGGTGCGTCAGCTTGTTTTGGCGTACCGGCAAGGATCTGGAATACGGATTACAGGTCACGAGGCCCCAACATGACAAGCAAATCGCGTTGAATGGATATGAGGGTGACAAGATGGGTCCTGACAATGCTACTCCCGGCGCTAACTACTGCTTTGGCTGCGGTCCTTTAAATCCGCACGGACTCCACTTGAAACTACAAGAGAACGACGGCGTGTGGGAAGGTTCATTTGTCCCGCGAGACTACCACTGTGGTTGGCCGGGCGTAGTCCACGGCGGAGTGCTTTCGACGGCCCTGGACGAAGTCATGAGTTACGTAGCTTACGGGAGGGGAGTTGTGGCGGTCACAACGCGCCTCACCGTCGAGTTTAAGCACCCTTGCGCTCCCGGAAAGCCTCTCCTGATTAGGGCTTGGCCTGTTAAGGTATCAAGGCGCGTCATTGAAACGCAGGCCGAGATACGCCTTGAAGACGGAACGGTAGCTGCCACAGCTACAGGCAAATTCCTGGTCCTTTCGGAAAAACAGAAGAAAGCTTTT
>DUSS01000020.1 GCA_012842495.1 Candidatus Fermentithermobacillaceae bacterium | reverse complement strand
GCCCGATTTTTCTCCGCCCAGGCAGAACCCCGTAGGAAGTTCCTCCCCCCGCGTAGCTTTTCCTTTTGGTCAGCCTAATGTGAGACAAAAGGCCTCATTCAGGTCAAAAGAATCTGCGACGGGACACAGCTGCCGGACCTTGGTATCGCCATTAAGAAACTCTATATCCATCCTTGGAGGGGAAAACATATCCGGTCTCTGACCGGAAAGTGGTTTGGCAGGGATGCAGACGAGATATGTGATCGAGCGGTAAAGCTCATCCTGCAGAATCAGATGTCCAGGAGCCCGATGGTTGTCTCACTGTTCCTAAGGATATTCGAAGTCGAGCCTGATTTTGAGGCGATAAACCGAGGCCTACTTTTTCAGCAATTCATTGAAATACTCCTCAACAAGCTTCGTCCCGCCGATCCGGAAATGAGGTCTTTCGATTTCGCCCACAAGGTTCGCTTGCTGGCTATGCTGGCGCGCCGGATGAGTGACGAGAATCGATATTCACTACATGAAACGGATTGGAATGATTTCTTGGAACAGTACTTCCAATCATTGGGGATGCGGAAACCGGACCGCATCACGGAGGACTTTATTGATAGTGGGGTACTAGTCAAGGCAGGTGGTGAACTCTTTTTCCGGTTTAGGGTGTTTGAAGAGTACTTTTGTGCTCAAGCCATGATGGAGGACCCGGCCTTTAAGAAAAGAGTTCTCGATTCGTACCTGTCGTTCGCGAATGAAATTGACTTCTTCACAGGACTCAAGAGGAACACCCTAGATGTACTAGAGTACCTCGGAGGGATTCTACAACAAGCCCGCGAGCAGTTCCCCGATGTCGACATTCGGCACCTGGACAAAATAGAGATTGACCAGGTCCTCGTGCGGATCATGCAGGAAACCGGACCCAAGCAAGAGGATAAACAAGATATCATACAAAGAAAGGATGCAATAGTGGACACAATTGAGGAGCCGCCCGTGCGGCAAACCGACGCCAAACCCAAGCCGCACGTGAAGTCAGCGTGGTTACGCTTCTTTCTGACTCTCACCTTGTATGCGAGAGTACTCAGAAACTGTGAATTCCTACCCGCAGACCAGAAGTCTCTAGCGCTGCAGACGACAGTTCTCGACTCCTGCACCCTTTTGGCCGTCTTCTTCCGCGAGGCAGAGAACATTGTCAACACCGCTGACGATTCTGTGAAGGACGCCCTGCGGTACTTCGTAGGAGTATGGGTTCCCCTGTTAGTTCAGACTGCACTTACACAGTCGGTCGGTAACCCAAAACTAGAGTACCAGCTTAAAGCACTAATCGAGTCAGCGAGTACTGATTTTGTAAGGTTCATGGCGCTCTCGGTTTACAGTGATCTTGAGCTACCTAACCATCTGCAGAAATTCAAAGAGTTTCTGAGCCGCCTGGAAAATCCGTGCCTTCAGGAGATCTGCCTGTATAAACTGCTCTTTTACTACCACTCACGAACCAACGCCAGCCGGCCGACGCTGACGTATGTTGAGGAGATAATCGCGGACCTGGGAGCAAAGCTGCACAAGTACCGACCCAAAGAACGTGGCAAATACATGCAATCACTGAGGAAGGGCTGGCTTAACCGGAGGTTCGTCGAGGGAGAACAGTAGCTCCCGAAAGCCACGTGGGTCGGTGGAAGAGTACGTGCAAAGGCTATCATGCGTTTGGACTAACATAGGGACAGTGTGCGAACACGGTTCCTGGATGGTCGTACGGTTTGGTCGCTCAGCTCTTCGCCGATTGACACCGAAGCCGTGCTGATTGACACAGGCTGGGATATGGTCAGCCGGGAAGACGTCGGCGAGTCTCCGCGTGGCTAGCGGAAGGCAGCGGCATTCTCCTTCACAAGGGCCGCAGCGGGAAGGGCCGCGCGGGTTGACGCGTCGCAGCCTAAAAGGAGGTCCCTGCCGGGTATGCCCCGAACACCTCTGGGGAGAAAAGGCGAACCAGGAGATGCAAGTTCGAGATGACGCATATCCGCATCCAGGAATTCAGGGGCGACAACCCGGACCTTATTGACGGGTTGTGCCTTCACCCGGATGACCCCGAAGAAATGCTGGAGGTCATGACACCCTACATGGAGGCGAGAAAGAGATGGCTCCGGGAAACGGCCGGAAAGGGTCTCCGCCTGGCCGTAGCTCTCGGGCCAGAGGGTCAGAAGCTCGGCCTCATGGAATGCGTGCCCATCGAACTTGCCGCCGAGGCAGTTCGCGGAGAGAACTCGTTGTTCATCAACTGCCTCTGGGTGTTACCGGCCTACTGGAAGAAAGGAGTTGCGACGGCGTTGATGAACCACTTCAACCTCGTGCCGGAGGGAAACCCCACCGGTTCGCGCCTGCCCGGCGGGCCGGGGGCAGGCGGTGTGACCGTACTGTGCTATGAGGGAGACAGGTGGTTCGGCTATTTTTCATACATGCCCGCCAGGTTCTTCAAGAAGTTTGGTTTTGAGGAAGTGGACCGGGACGGAAGCCGAGTGCTCCTTCATCTAGACCTTCGCGGAGCTTCGAGGCCTTCCCTCTTGCGCCCGAAAACGCGGCCTGACGCATGCAGCAGCTTGGGCCGACACGTCGTGGAAGTGCTGTACAATAGCCAGTGTCCCTGGGCGGGCTGGATGATCCACGGGATCAAGCGCTATCTCGGGCAGTTCGATGTGGAATTGCGCTTTCTGAACACCGATGATCGAGCCGTCGCAGAGCAGTACGGGATGACCCGGGGGGTTTACATGGACGGACGGCCTCTCATCGCGAGGCTGGCCCCCGGGAGGGAAGTCGCCCGGATCGTAAAGCGGCACCTCGGAGATCAGTGACCCGGCAACTGCCACGTCGGCGACCACGGAATGCGCCCTCGTGTTCCCGGAAATCCGCCCGGCGGGCTCATGGACGCGGCACCAGAAAGAGCTGCCATAGCACGTATCCCTCAATCACGACGAAGCAAACGACGAAAGCCACGATCTTGATGGCCTTCCTCAAATTGTCTCGGTCGATAGTACGTGTGATGGCGTCGGCCAGGAACCACAAAAACCCCGCTGCGTGACCCCAGAACGCTATCGAGTCGTTCCTGAGGTAGCCCCTTACGGCGAAGGCAAGGAACATGGCCATCCCAATTAAGGGGTTCCAGAGCTCACGTAGGGCCGGCCTTCTCATGTGGTTCTCACCCCCCTGTGACCATTCTATGCATACCCCGGTGCCACCTTCCGGCGGGATGAAGCCGGCGAAAACGAGGGTGAGAACCTCGTCGAAGAGGACCCTAGCCCGCCAATCTCACACCGGTCTCGCAGTCGCGACTTGCCCGGCAACACTTTCCACCCGGGGAGGATCAGGCGAACGCGTGCTCGAATGGACACTGGTGCGGGAATCGAGAGGAGGAACCCCCCATGGCTGAGAGACAAGACCGGTCGGGCGAGAGATGGGCACCGGACGTGGAGGCGCACCGTCCCTACCGCTACTACACGGTAAGGTTTGTGCTGGCGGCAGGAGGCGTGGAGTTCTTCGCCTGGAAACTCATGGATCCGTTCTACCTGCAATTCCTCACCACTGGCCGGGGGGTAGGCCTCTCCCCGGCCCAGTTCGCCCTCTTCGTGTCGCTGGGTTCCTGGGTCAGCATGGCGCTGGATTACCCGACCGGAGCGGTCGCTGACAAGTTGGGGCGACGTTCCAGCTGGGGATTGGGTCTCTTCTTTCACGGTCTGGGTATGCTCTGGCTTTCAAGATGCAAGACGGCGTCTCAGTGTTTTCTCGTCCCGCTGTTTCAGGGGGTGTCGTGGGCACTTCAGAGCGGGTCGCGCGAGGCGTGGCTCTATGACCACGTGGGCGAAGAAGGCACCGGGCTGGCCATGTCCTTTTTCTACCTGGCTTCCGTGCCGATGACTTTCGCTGCCGTGTTTCTGGGCGCCTGGCTGAGTTCATGGGCCGGAATCCGCCTACCCATCTTCATAACCGGGGCGCTGCTCATCGCCTTGTCCGTGTGGATCCTCACGTTTCCCGAGAACTATGGCCGCAGGGAGCGAACGTGGATCCAGGTCCTGAGGTCAGGCTTCCAGCAATTCGCGGAGAAGAGGGTTCTGAGGCTCCTCGCGATCGAGGGTTTCCTCGCCACTCTGCCCATATGGGTGAACAGCGCCTGGTGGTTGACTTACCTGGTCGAGCGGTGGGACGTCGGAGAATTCGGAACGACCGTGTCTTTCGGGGTGGCGGCGTGCGGCTCCGCAGTGGCCGGCCTTCTCCTATCCAGGCTCAAGCTGTCGAACACAAGACGCGTTCTGCTCTACCCCACCCTCGCCGGAGCGGTCGCGTACGCGCTCATGCCCGCCATGCGGCGGCCTTTGCCCTTCGTAGGTCTGGTACTCGTTACTCTGGCGGCACGGTATTGCAGAAACGCGGGCATCGTGCTCCTGAGGAACCGCGAGATCTCCGAGGAAAGAGCCACGGCCCTGTCGCTCCTGGGTACCATCGAAGGCCTGTCCTGGGCGGTGGCTCCCATCGTGTGGGGCGCGCTCATACAGGTCGCGGGCATCCGCGCTGCATTTGTGGCAGCCGCGGTTGCATCGGTAGCCTCCGCTGCCCTCTTCTACCTTGCGACGTCACCGCAATGAACAAAGGAGGGTTCTACCGCAATCGATGGGGGGTCAAGACCGCGAAGCCCTTCGCAGGACGGGTGCCGCTCCTCGACATACCGTGTTCGTGGGTGACGACCCTCGATGGGATGTGGCGGGTTCGCTGTGAGCTCAGGCTTCTCGGACCTCATGCCGTCTCGACCTCACGGAGTGCGCCATCGGTCATGCGCCAGACCTTGTCAGCTGCGTCCGCTATCGCAAGGTTATGGGTGACTACCACGACGCAGTATCCCTCTTCGTGGGCCAACCGGCTCAAAATCTCGATCACCCGCCGGCCGTTGGCGACGTCCAGATTCCCCGTGGGCTCGTCAGCCAGGAGCACCCGCGCGCCGCTGGCCAGCGCCCTGGCTATCGCCACCCGCTGTTGCTCGCCTCCAGAGAGGTTGGCCGGGAAGCGCCCATGCTTTTCCTCCTCGATGCCCACGGCTGCCAGGAGCTCATGGGCCCGAACCCTGGCGTCCTCGTCCGGCACACCGTTAAGCTCCATCGGAAAGCACACGTTTTCCAACACGGTAAGAAGCGGGAAGAGGTGAAACGCCTGAAATATCATGGACACCTTCTCCCGGCGGTAACGGTCCAGGTCCATGGTAGCGAGGTCTTCTCCGTCAAAGAGAACCCTGCCTGCCGAAGGCTTGTCCAGCCCCGCCATGAGCGAAAGAAGCGTCGTCTTGCCGCTGCCCGAAGGCCCCACCACGGCATAGATCTCCCCACCCCGAAAGGAGCATGTCACGTCGTTAACAGCGAGCCGGTCTGCGTTCTTGTAACGATAGCTGACATTCTCAAGTCTCAGTTCAGGCATCTCACATACCCTCCCGATAATCCCAATCAACTACCTCCAGGATCAACTGCGCCCAGGTGTTCCCCCGCGCGTTTGGCCGTTCCCGTCACTCTTTCACCTGCAACAGGTCAAGCGGAGGCCGGTCGGTGACGGATCTTGCACCCAACCATGCCCCGACAAGGCACGAGACCACGTACAGCCCCGCGCACCCGAGAGCCGGAAAGGTGAAGGCGGCAGAAACCTCACCCCGCAACGCGGCAAACGAACCCAAACCCAGGGCCAAGCCCAAAAGGCACAGCAAGACCTGCTCCCCGCAGAGCATGGAACGGGCCAAGCGTTTCGTCACACCCAGCACGCGCATGATGGCGGCCTCCTTGGCCTTTTGGAACACCATCAGAGCCCCGAGACCCGCCGCGATGAGCGCCGAAGTCGTGATGGTCACCGAACGGAGTATCCTTATCAGCACGAGGTTCTTCTCCATCGGTTCCACCACCTGGGTCAGCTGATTGTCCCAGAACAACAGGGCCAAACCTGCGTCGTCGGACTTGCCGGGTTCACCGAAGACCGCGTTCATCTCGGCGCGAAACTCCGGCAACTCCCTGTTCTTCTCAGGGTCTATGGCGAATCTCGCGACCGAGTAACGCAGAAAGCTCGTCTCGAGGGCTTTCAGCGCAGACAGGGGAAGCAGGACCGGCGTCTCACCCAACCCGAACGTTCCCGCGTACTGCCCGACCACCCTGCAGTCTATCGAGCTGAATGCGCTCTTGTGTTGGATCCACACGCTATCTCCAAGGCGCAGCCCGATCTTGGACATCATGGCTCTGGGCAAAACAACCGGGAACTTCCCGCCGGCCTGACCAGTCCAATCCTTTGAGAAGACACTCTGATCGCAGCCTTTGGCATATTCAACCTTGACGTTCCTTCCCATCTCGCTGAAGAAACATTCCGGCCGGCTGAAACCCAACAGCGGTACTTTCGATACCGAACGCTTATAGTCCCTCTCCGGCCCCTCTCCGTTCACAAAGGCACCTACCATCCCCGCGCTTGACTTTGCCACGAGGTAGGCATCCTTCACAAATCCGGTGTTCAGTACCGCATCCACTTTCCCGGATGGAATGAAGCCTGTCTCCATGCTCAGCGAGGGATTGACCCGCACGATCTGGACCTCAACCTGAGTGGCGCGGTAGAGCTCATCGAGCCTGGCGTTGTTCTGCTCTATGGACCAGTCGAGCCACCCCAGGGCCACGGTAAAGCCCAGGGCCACCGACACGGTCAGGAAGGACTTAAGGGGTGCGCGGAGGATATGCCTGAGCACGTATTTGGACGACAGGGTACGACCGGAGGTCCTGCGGGCCCGGACTTCCCGGGCCGGACGGGCCATTACGCCCTCCGGCACAACCTGAGTGTCAGGTGACACCCGGAGCGCTTTCTCGGTGACACCTCCTTCCTCCCGCGCCGCCAGCCTTCTCTTCCGCACCGCCCGCGATTCCGCCCCCTGAAGAAGCTCCAACACAGGGTGCCGCGACATGACCCACGCTCCCGCGGTAGTGAAAGACAGCAGCACGATAACCGCAAGGGCGCAAAGAACACCCAGCCAGACAGGCGACAGGTCAGCCGAAGGTCCCTGACCCTCCGGTCCTTGAAGAACTGCCAAAGTGCCGGCTGCCTTTCCGAGAGCATACCGCCACGAAATAATCCCGCCCGCAGCAACAGCTGTCGTTCCAATCGCGACCATGGACCACACCAACTGCCTGATGGCTTCGTACTTCGGCACACCCATCGAACGCATGATGGCGAAGTCCCTCCTTCGCTGCCAGAGGTACAGGAAGGCTGCAAGCGCCATGGCCACAACCAGCACAGCTGAGAAGACACGCACGTTTATGGCGAGGGACTGCTTTAACGGAACGGCGGTCGCCTGGAAGTTGTTCCAGCCGGTTTCGACAAAGCGGACTTCAATGCCCAGATCCTTCAGCACCTTCTGCGTTTCGGCGAGGAAATCGTCTTCGTGCTCGGGTGAGTCGAGGACGAAACTGTAGTCACCTTCCCAGATTCTTTCCGTGGAATCGTACCCAGCGGGCATACACGAGTCGGGGATGTACACGTTGATGCTGAATAAGGTGGGCTGGTCCTGTGGGTACGGTGCGAGTCTGCCGTACAGTCCCACGATCTCGAACTCTTCCGTGTGGGTCTCGTAACCGTGCCACGCGTGGCGCTCCTTTGCGGGGTCGATATACGGCCCATAGGGCCCTGCCCGCAGCTTGAGCGTGATTCTATCCCCCACCGAAAGCCCACGCCGTACCGCAAAATCGTTGTGCACCACACATACCCGGCGTCCTTCTAGATGATCATTTCT
>DUSS01000019.1 GCA_012842495.1 Candidatus Fermentithermobacillaceae bacterium | reverse complement strand
TGGATATCAAAGTCATGCACTCACAGGGACTGAGCATCAGGGAGATAGCCAGGCGAACCGGACACGACCGGAAAACCGTTCGCAAGTATCTCCGTTCCACAGAAGTACCCAAGTACAAACCGAGGCCTCCCAGGCCATCCAAACTCGACCCCTACAAGGATTACCTCAAGGCCAGGATGGCGAATGGCGTGTTCAACGCCAACCGGCTGTTCGCCAAGATCCGCGCTCTGGGATACACCCGTGGTAAGACAATTCTAAAGGAATTCCTTAAACCCCTCCGCCCTCTCCAGAAACCCAACGCGACTATGAGGTTCGAGACGAAACCAGGAGAGCAGGCTCAGGTCGACTTCGGGGTATTCCAGTACGAGGAAGAGGGCCACAGGCGGCAGGTGTATGCCTTCGTAATGGTCATGAGTTACTCGCGCGCCATGTACGTGGAATTCGTGGAAAGGCAGGATGTCAGTACCCTGATAAAGTGCCACATCCACGCGCTGGAGTACTTCGGAGGAGTGCCCGGAGAGAACGGTTGCCACATCGAGGTGTACGCAGCCGGAGTACGAGTCGCGCTGCACCCGAAAGCTGTCATACCTGGCACCGTGGTTCCTCTTCCAGGACAGTGGGACGGAGTGCCTCTCGGTTCGGAGGGTGGCGCCAGGCGGGCGCTGGTCGCCCGGGTGAGGAGCGTTGACGTGGAGGTACGGTCTCTAAAGGTCTACGAGGCCGTCGCGGAGGTGGCTGAAGGATGATAGCCATCGAGAGAGCCCGCCAGCAACTCATCGAACTCGGCCTTACTCAGGCCGCAGGGCTTCTGGACAGCAGGCTCGAGGCGGCCTCGCAGAAGGACCTCACATACGCCGACTTCCTGGTGGACCTCCTGGACGCTGAACTCCTGGCCCGCAGGGACCGGTGCATCTCGGCGAGGACACGGCTTGCGCACCTGCCGTTTCAGAAGACCCTGGACCAGTTCCACTTCTCGTTCCAGCCGTCCATCGACGAGCGTTAGGTGAGGGAACTCGCGACGTTGTCCTTCGTACAGGAAGCCGCCAAGGGCATCCCCCTGGAACCGCCGGGGGTCGCAAAAACGCATCTAGCTCTGGCCTTGGCCATTGAGGTCATCCGTCACAGGATCGGCGTGTACTTCGTTACAGCCCACGCTCTCGTCCAAGACCTCCGGAAAGCCTACGCGGACCAGAGACTCGAGAGGGGGATGAGGGTGTATCTCGCGCCCAAGGTGCTCATCATCGACGAGGTGGGTTACCTAACCTTTCGACTCCGTGTGGGCGACGATGCTCTTCCAACTGGTTTCGGCGAGGTACGAGCGTGGGAGCATCATCCTGACCTCAAACAAAGCATTCGGGGAGTGGGGCGAGACCTTCGGGGACACCGGAGTGGCGACCGCGATCCTCGACCGGCTCTTGCATTATTCGCATATCATCAACATCCGGGGCGAGAGCTGGCGGTTGCGGGAAAAGAGGCGCGCCGGTCTGTTTGGGACCGCCTACTCAAGACCGGCAACAAGACAGCGGATGGGGAAAATCCAACCGGCCAAAATGGGTCAATCTTCGACCGGCCTTGACAAATGTGCACCTGTTGATAAGAGAAGGTCCTAGGTCACCGAACCTCTCGATCCTAATCCTGCCACGGGTTTTTCTCGAAGTAGAGAGTCAAACGATGAATGAATTCTTCCTTTGTCTCAGCAAGTTTGAAATCGTTATTGCCTGCCTCAGATGTCCAGCCATGAAGGTATCCCATTATCTCGTAGATAGTCGTTCGCAATCGCATTGCCTCTTCGGCACTTTCAACTTCCAATGCCCGCATGGGTAGGACGACGCTCATGTTATGCTTTAGCTTTGGCGCGTCGGAGGCAAGAAGGGTCCCAACCAGGTCCCCGACCGTAATCAAGGCTTCGGCTGCAGGTCTGTGCCACTCACGCAGGTAAGTTGATTCCTCGATCGAATGGTCGAGGTAGCGAATAGCAACCTTCAACTGAGAGTCGATATGCCCGATCATGCTGCGTTCATATGACAGTATCATGCGCCTGTCCCGAAGATGCGTTCCGACAAGAACTACATTTCCCACCACGCTTATCACCAGTGCCGCCAGGACCATGAGCTGTGTCGTCCTTTTATTCATGCTCGATCACCCCCGGTGTCTGCCTCCAGGGCCGTGCGTTCGGCACATGAGCTTTATCCTCTCTTTTTATTCATGCTCGATCACTCCGTGAAGAGTATATCACCCGTCAGCCTCATTAGAGAGGCTGACGGGCATACCGACGCACTAGCTACTAGCCTCAACGTACCACGTGACCTTCGGAGCCGACGTGGAATAGTACTCCACGCAATGGTAGTCGTTGAGATCCTCATTGTTGACCACTAGACGGAGTGCGTATGTGAGAGATCCTTGAGCATAGCTCGGACTTCGAGCTGAACCCATCATGCACCATTCCACCCTGGCAAACCCGCCGTTCCCGTTCTCGTCAATCGCCGGATCACCCACCAAATCAGTCTCGGAATTCGTCTGGTGTCCCGTCGCAGATTCTTTTGACCTGAATGAGGCCTTTTGTCTCACATTAGGCTGACCAAAAGGAAAAGCTACGCGGGGGGAGGAACTTCCTACGGGGTTCTGCCTGGGCGGAGAAAAATCGGGC
>DUSS01000003.1 GCA_012842495.1 Candidatus Fermentithermobacillaceae bacterium | reverse complement strand
GCCTCGTAGCTCACAAGAACCTGTTCAAGGCGCTGATAGGCCTCAATGTCTTGAGCAAAGCTGTGACCTTCTCCATCGCGATTGCTGGTTATTACCGGAACGACGCTGCTTTTGGGCAGGGTTTCATGATCGCAGTCATGCTGGTCGAAGTGGTCGTGACAGCGGTCACCCTGTCCATCCTGGTAAACGTTTACCGCCACACCGGGTCGCTGGACGTGCAAGACCTGGAATTACAAGACCAACGCATGGACGACGGGCCTGTTAAGGCAGGTGGGAAGTAACCGATGGTTAATCTCATGAACACAACGAGCGCATTACCGGTGGTTCTGCCACTTGTCGCTGCGGTTATAGTCGCCCTGGCCGGGCTATTCGACGAGCGGCTGGTACCGCATCTGGCGGTCACGGCAGGGGTGCTGAACGCTGCTTTTGCGCTCGCAATGGTCCCCCGCCTTGGAGGCGGAGCGAGTTTTAGATGCTCTTGGCTTCCGGGCATCAGCGATTTTACTGTCGTTTTCGACGGCCTCGGTGGGATCATAGCCGTAATCGCTTCGGTTCTGGGAGCACTCATCCTGGTATACTCCCTTCGATACATGGAGCACGAGCACGGCAAGACCCGCTACTACGCCCTGGTATTGCTGTTCATAGGCGCCATGAGCGGTCTCGTTTTGTCCGGAAGCTTGCTTTCCCTTTACTTTTTCTGGGAAACCGTTGGCATATGTAGTTTCTCGCTCATAGGTTTTCACTATGAGGATCCTAAAGCGCTGAAAGGTGCCATCAAGGCCTTCATCACGACGAGGATCGGAGACGTCGGGCTTATCGCCGGCATACTCACCCTGTATTTCTCAACGTCGCCGCATACCTTCGATATCTCGACCATTTTGGAACACGCCGGCTCAATTGCGCCGGGAGCTTTGGCGTTAGCAGCTTATACCATGCTCCTCGGAGCGATGGGTAAGTCCGCGCAGGTGCCCCTTCACGTATGGCTCCCCGACGCCATGGAAGCACCCACGTCGGTCTCGGCCCTCATCCACGCAGCGACCATGGTGAACGCCGGAGTATATCTCGTCGCCCGAATGTACCCCGCCTTTTCGAAAGTCTCCGGGTGGACTTCGACCGTGATGTGGGTGGGAGTATTTACCTTGCTCGCAGCAGCCTTTATGGCCCTCGCGGCGAAGGACCTTAAAAGGATGCTGGCCTACTCCACTGTGAGCCAGCTCGGTTACATGTTTTTCGCGGTGGGCGCGGGCGGAATTCTCGCAAGCCAATTCCATTTGGCATCCCACGCCGTTTTCAAGGCCCTGCTCTTCCTCTCAGCGGGTGCTATCATCCACGAAGCCGGCACGAGGAACATGGACGAGCTTTCCGGGGCGAGAAAGAGAATGCCCGTTACGGCAATGGCCTTTCTCCTCGGAGTAATGGGCTTGTCAGGAGTACCTCCTTTTAACGGATTCTTCTCCAAGGACATGGTGTTCGCCGCAGCCATCGAGGCTCGTGCTTACGTACCTCTTGCGTTAGCGGTGCTCGGCGCGGTTTTAACTTTCATTTATTCCTGGAGGGCATACTTCAAGGTTTTCGAAGGCGAGGTGTCGGCCTCACTCAGGCATGCTCACGAAGTTCAACCCGCTATGAAGTGGCCGCTCCTCGTGCTTGCAGCGGGGACCGTAACATCCTGGCTTCTCATCGGGGTGCAGAGCAGGACACTCCCGTCACCGGAACCGGTCGGGGTTGCCGGGGCAGCCCAGCACGCCCTGACCCCGTTGGAACTGGTCCGCGAGACGCTGACTGGACCGGGCTTCGTCCTCTCCCTCATCATTATGGCCTGCGGTTACCTTCTGGTGAGAAACTACGACCGGGTGTTCTCGCAGATGCCACACTTCGCTCGTTCCCTCTTGAACTGGGCGTTTGACGGGTTTTACTTCGACCGGTTTTATCAGAATCTCCTGACCGTCGCAGGCCGGGCGGGCTCCATAGCTGTAGCTTCACTGGATGCCGCAATCGTTCTCGCTGCGCGCGGGCTTCAAAAGGCGGTCTCGGCCGGGACGAGCTTTACCAGCGCAATCGATCACAAACTCATCGAGGGCTTTGGGCGCCTCCTCGGAAAACTCGCTTTTGCTGCTTCTCGCCTGGCCACGTTCGCGGATAGAAGCCTCATCGAAGGTTCCGGGCAGTTCCTCTGGAAGACCGCGGAACAGTCCGGTAAGACCACCGCCGAGATCGATGAGGGCGGCCTCAACGCGAGGGTGATCGCTCTGGTTATAGGTCTATCCGTTGTGGTATTGATCGTCGCCGTTGAAACGGGGGTGCGGATGTGAGTAGAGAGACGTTGCTCATAGGCGGCGTGTTGCCCGGGTTTGTCGCAGCTTTATCTGCATTGTTTCTCAAGCGAGCTCCTAAGCTAACCCGTACGATCACCCTCGGCGCACTTGGCCTGTCTGCAGGGGTACTGGGCTGTCTTGCGTTCAGCACCGGTGCGTCGGTCACGAAACTATCGTACCCGTGGATACCGTCGTGGGGTATTTCCTTCGGTCTTAAGCTCGATGCCCTCTCGGCGTTTGTGGCGGCTACCGTAGCTTTCATGGGCTTCGTCGACCTCATATATTGCTTCGGATACACCAAACCCGAGGAGGTCGGAAGCTCGTTCTACGGATGGATTTCCCTGTTCGTCGCCTCGATGATTGGCGTTGTGATGTCCACGGACCTCATGCAGTTCTACTTCTTGTGGGAGCTCATGTTGATACCGTCTACGGCACTCATCGTCTACTGGGGTACGGGCAAGAATCCTGAAGCTACCGGTTTCAAATACTTCATCATCACGCACGTCGGAGCCCTGATGATTCTCATATCCTTCCTGTGGATCATGAACGCCACCGGAACCTCGGATATGGACCTCATCGCCGGCCGCCTGGCAGCGCTTTCTCCCGGAGTTCTTACCACCATGGCCGTGCTTCTCTTGGGCGGATTTGCCGTGAAGATGGCTATCGTGCCGTTTCACATCTGGCTTCCGGACGCTCACTCCGAAGCACCCTTGCCCGTTTCGGTTCTGCTCTCCGCGGTCATGATGGACATGGGGATCTACGGTATGCTGCGGTTCCTTCTGGGAGTGTTCCCTTCCGGGATACTCCAGTCTCTTTCCCTGCCCGTTATGATATTCGGCGTCATCAGCCAGTGGTATGGAGGGCTGGAAGCTCTCGGCCAGACGCAGATGAAGAGAATCGCCGCGTATTCCACCATCAGCCAAATGGGATATGTGCTGTTCGGAATCGGAAGCTTTACCCGGACTGGAGTCTCCGGGTCCGTACTTCATATTCTCAACCATGGACTGGCGAAAGCTCTTCTCTTCATGACGGTCGGATCGGTCATTCACGCCACGGGTGCACACGACCTCGACGAAGTCGGGGGACTGGGCCGAAAGATGCCGCTCTCCGCGCTTTTCGGGATAACCGCAGCTTTTGGCCTGGCGGGAGCACCGCCTCTCAGTTCTTTCCACAGCGAATGGCGGATATTCGCCGGTGGGTTTGATTCCGGCCGTACCACCGTAAGCGTTATGGCGGTAGCTTGCAGCGTGCTCACGGCTTACTACGCTCTGAGGATGATCATCAGGATGTTCTTCGGCCCCGGGACGGGGCATGAAAATGCGAGGGAGAGTCCCCCTGCGATGCTCGCAGCTATGGCCGTCTTAGCTTTGTCAAGCGTTCTCATCGGTTTCGTCCCGAGGCCCCTGTCCGTCCTGGTGGACTACGCGGTCAAGACCTT
Source organism: Candidatus Fermentithermobacillaceae bacterium (assembly GCA_012842495.1). Lineage (GTDB taxonomy): Bacteria > Bacillota > Sulfobacillia > Fermentithermobacillales > DUSS01 > DUSS01. The sequence continues at coordinate 18,929 of DUSS01000003.1, read as the reverse complement.
GGGGTTAGGGGGCTAGAGCGATGAAAGGAATGGTCGGAAATACTGGCGCGGTGATGGCCGCGCTTGCCTCCGGAGCCGTCGTCGCCTTCGCCGTCTCGACGCTTACGAGGAGCAAGCGCGCTCTGAGCTGGGTTTTAGGGGGACTTGTGAGTGCCGGTGCGTTTACCGTAGCTATCGCGCTTTTGTTCCCGCCTTACAGAAGCTGGAATTATATGGGCCTTGATGAGCTCGGGCTTTTCCTGGCGCCGGTAGGGCTCGCACTTGGTATAGCGGTCGCCGGGTATTCTACGAGGTACATGAGGGAATCCGGCGGCGCCGGGAGGTACTATGGCCTCCTCGTCCTCATGGTGACGGGGGTCGTCGGCATCCTCGCAGCCCGGGATACCCTTGGCGTCTACCTGTACTTCGAACTCATGTCGGTGTCTTCGTATTGCCTGGTCTCCTTCAGGAAGGAAGATCGAGCCCCTGTTGACGCGGGGCTCAAGTACGTGGTCCTGAACGCAACCGGCTCAACCCTGGCGCTGATGGGCATAGCTCTGAGTTACCTGTACACGGGCTCAACTGCGCTGGGCGCGGTCGGTTGGGCCATCGGCCCCCAAGGCTCAGGCTTACTGAGCCCCGGTGGTTTGGCCCTGGCCCTTACCGTAGCGGGCCTCGGCGTGAAATCAGCCATGGTGCCGTTTCACACCTGGCTTCCCGACGCCTACAGCTATGCACCCGCGGGCGTCAGCGCCATTATGTCGGGAATCGTGACCGAGATGGGCTTCATCACCATGCTCAAACTCATCCTCGGCGAATTCAGCCATCCATCGCGACCGTTCGGCTATCTTCTCATGTTCATGGCAGTAATTACGATGACCGTGGGAAACCTCGGCGCACTCTCCCAGAAGGACATCAAGAGAATGCTTTCGTACTCCAGCATCGCGCAGATGGGCTACATGATGGCCGGAATGGGGATGGGAATCGGTCTCGGACTCCTGGACGGCGTCAGGGGAAGCTTGTTCCACGTACTGACTCACGCATCTATGAAAGCCGGAGCTTTCCTTGCAGCAGGCCTTCTCATCGATGCCCTCGGTACCAGAGACATCCGGAAAATGCAAGGCGCCGGTCACCGCTACCCCGTCATTTCCGGGGTACTCGTGGTCTCGTGCTTGAGCCTCGCCGGTATTCCCGGTTTTGCCGGGTTCATGTCCAAGTGGTGGATCTACAGAGCCGGATTGGAGTCCGGTACGGGCACCGGTGCCTTTGTGAGCATCATGGCGATATTGAACAGCTTGTGCTCTCTCGGGTACTACCTGCCTTTGATGTTTATCCTGTTCAAGAAAGAGAAGCGAGCTGAAGCTCCCGTCGAGAGTTCGAGAACCCCCTGGGAGATCGTGCCCGTGGTCGTTCTGGGATTTGCCGTACTGTTCCTGGGCCTCTACCCTGTCCCGGTGCTGAAAGTCCTGGATGCTGCAGCTCTACGAACCATGGCGCTGTTGGGAGGGATGTGACGTGACGTTACTTTCGCTGCCCTTGGCGCTCATAGTTCTCACCGGTTTCGGGGTTCTTTTGTTCAAGGTTTCAGGACGCCTTTCGGCAGGAGCGGTATACGAAGAACAAAAGCGAGAAGCCTACTTTTGCGGGGAAAAGGCGCCGGCCTCGTCTTCCCGTCCGTCGGGGGGCAAGCTACACCCCGAATACCGCAGGTTCTTCGCTACGGCATTTCTTTTCACCATCATGGAGGCGGGCGCGCTTTTACTGGGAACAATTCCGAAGGGGCACGGACCGTGGCTTTCGCTGGCTTTCGCCGGTCTCATGCTCCTTTCCCTCGGTGTCATACTCGTCGAGGTCTTTCAGGAGTGATAAATGATGCTGGAAAAGATAATCGCTTTATCTAGAAAGTCTTCACCCTGGGTCGCCCACTTCAACAGCGGTGGGTGCAACGCCTGCGATATCGAAGTGATGGCGACCCTTACACCCAGGTTCGATGTGGAGCGTTTCGGAATACAGCTGAAGGGAAGTCCGAGACACGCGGACATTTTGATATGTACCGGGCCGGTTACGGCGCAGATCCGGGAGAGGCTCCTCCGGGTTTACCATCAGATGCCGGCCCCCAAATACATCGTGGCCGTAGGCTCCTGCGCACTTTCAGGCGGAGTGTTCCATGACTGCTACAACGTCCTGGGCGGGGTCGACCGGGTGTTGCCCGTGGACGTTTACGTACCAGGTTGCCCGCCGAGACCGGACGCGATAATAGCAGGGATAGTGAAGGTCCTACAAAAGATGGAGTCGGATGCGCTCGAGCTCGCGGACTACAGACAGGCGTCAGCCGCTGGAGGAGGGACAACCCATGTCCACCTGCAATGAACGTACCCAGGGTCCCGAGTCGCAGGCCACAGGCTTTCCGTCTGCGGGTCCTACCATCTCATCGGTACCGGAAAGGTCACCCGTTGTACCCGAGACCAACTCAGGGCCTGACCACAAACCCGCCCTGGGGGCTGAAGAGGACCTCACCAGGCGCGTCATGGACGCCTGTCCCGGTTTAGGCTTGGCCGTGGAGCGAATTCGCCCGCGAAGGATATGGATGTCCATGCCCTCCCGGAACGTGAGAGCTATGTTCTCGACCCTCAAGGGAATCTGGCCGGATCTGCATCTTTCAACCATCACCGGGCTGGACACCGGGAGCGCCATCGAAGTAATCTATCACTTCGTCCTCGAAAAAACACTGGTAAGCGTGAGGCTGACCCTCGACCCGGAGTATCCGGAAGTCGATACGGTTGGGGACATCCTTCCCGTCGCTGACGCGTACGAGCGGGAGCTCCACGACGTTCTGGGAGTGAGATTCTCCGGGAGACACAGCACGCCGCCCCTGGTGCTGCCGGATAACTGGCCCGAAGGCTATTACCCTCTGAGGAAATCTGCGAAAGGCGGTGAAAAGGATGTCGGACATGGAGATACCGGTGGGACCGCAACATCCCGCGCTTAAGGAACCGGAATCCTTTCGCTTCGAACTCGAAGGGGAAATCGTAAAAAGCGTCGATATCAGGCTCGGCTACGTACACCGCGGCATCGAGCGAGCATGTCAGGATCGCACCTGGATTCAGGCGGTTTACCTTATCGAACGCATCTGCGGGATCTGCAGCCACTCGCATACAACTTGCTTTTGCCAGGCAGTCGAAGATATCGCCGGTCTCGAGGTGCCCCGTCGCGCCCGGTACATCCGCAGTCTCATCGGGGAAATGGAGCGAATTCACAGCCACCTCCTCTGGCTTGGCCTGGCCGGCCACGAGGTCGGATTCGATACTCTTTTCATGTACGCTTGGCGCGACCGCGAGGTGATCCTGGACGCGCTGGAAGCGATATCGGGTAACCGCGTGAACTACGGGATGAACACCATCGGTGGGGTGAGACGGGACCTAAGCGACAGGGACGTGGAAGAACTTCGCAGCGCCATCCGGATCCTCGAAGAGCGTGCCGGTTACTACACCGACATCGCGCTGGAAGAGTCGACTTTCCGGGGTCGCCTGGAAGGGGTCGGCAAGATCACGAAGCAGCAAGCGATAGACCTGGGGACGGTGGGACCGACGGCGCGCGCGGCCGGAGTGAACGTGGATCTGAGGAGGGACGATCCGTACGCAGCGTACGGCGAAATTCCGTTCAACGTCGTGACGGCGGAAGACGGAGACCTTTTGGCCGCCGCCCAGGTGCGGCTGGGGGAAATCCGCGAAAGCATCCGGATTATGAAGTATATACTGGATAACCTCCCCGACGGACCCATCGCGGTGAAAGCACCCCGTCGCATCCCCCCTGGAGAAGCCTGCTCGAGATACGAAGCGCCCCGGGGCGAGGACATTCACTACGTCCGGTCTTCCGGGGGAGATAAACCCGACCGGGTGAAAGTGAGGGCGCCCACGCTGGCTAACTTGAACGCAGTCGCCGAGAGCATGAAGGGTGTCCGCGTGGCCGACATCCCCATCATCATCGCCGGAATCGATCCATGTTTTTCCTGCACAGATCGTCTCGTCAGGTTGCAAGACAGGACTTCAGGTCGTGTAGAGGTGCTACGCTGGCAGGACTTGAGTAGACGCTATCGCAGATGATGCTGTAAACTATTGCTTTTGGAGAAAAGGAGGCTTGCGTTTACCGGGTCCACCGACCCGGAAAACGGCTTCGATATGACGGTGATAAACGATCTCTTCAAGATCCTGGTGTTCCCAGGGTTTTTATTTGTGGTAAATCTCGGACTGTTTCTCGAGTGGGTGGACCGGAAGATCTATGCGCGACTTCAAAACAGAATCGGCCCTCCCTGGTACCAGCCGTGGCTCGATGTCCTGAAGCTTTTCTCCAAAGAAGACGTGATCCCGGAGGGCGCCTCGAGCTTCATGTTCACGTGGCTGCCCGTATTTTACCTGGCGGTGACGGTCACGGCGTTTCTATGCATTCCCGTAGGTGCCTATGCGGCCGTCTACTCGTTTCCAGGAGATCTTATAGTGGTCCTGTTCCTCCTGACCCTGGCGACGATCATCCTGTTTTTGCTGGGATGGTACTCCGGCAGCCCCTTTGGAAGGGTGGGCGCGGTCCGCGCCGTTACGCAGTTTCTGGCCTATGAGGTACCCCTCGTCGCCGCGCTACTCACCCAGGCCCTGTTGGCCGACAGCTGGTCGATTTCGCTGGTCATGGCCAGGACCACCGTGGGATTCCCCAGGTTCGTCGGGGTACATCTCATCGCGCTCGCCGTGGCCCTCATATCCCTCCAAGGGAAGCTTTTGCGAGTTCCCTTCGACGCGCCGGAAGCGGAAACGGAGATAGTGGCCGGACCGCTCACGGAATACACCGGGCGCCGCCTCGCCTTCATACGACTTGCCGAGCGGACCGAGATGGCCGTGGGGGTAGGGCTTGTATCCGACCTTTTCCTCCCGTTCCCGGCTCGTCTGGGCGTTTTCGGATTCGTAATCTCCACGATCCTCGTCACGTTCGTGCTTTCGGTGCTGCGGGCATCGGTGGCGCGTTTCCGGATTGAGGATACTACGGTACTGGCATGGAAATACATCCTGCCGTTCTCCGCTTTGGGAATGGTATTGGCGATCATAGTGAGAGGGTGACATAGAAGATGGCAGTAGCTCGCATGTTGCCTGAACTCATTCGAAGTCTCTTCCAAAGACCGGCGACCATCCGTTACCCGCTGGAAAGGGTACCCGCTCCGAAGGGCTTAAGAGGGAAACCCGTTTGCGACTATTCCCTGTGCACCGGTTGCCGTATGTGTTCGCGGGACTGCCCAGCTGCAGCCATCGAGATGAGGGATACCGGGGAGCGTACGCCTCGACCCGTCTTTCACTACGATCGTTGCGCGTTTTGCGGCCAGTGCGCCGATACCTGCCCCAAGAAGGCGATTTCTCTGACATCCGACTACGAACTTTCCGCTTTCTCCAAGGACGATCTAGTGTCGCTGGAGCGTCGTCACGGGGAATCCGCCGCTGGGTAGGAGCTCCGTGGATCGATGATTACGGGACTGAGAGGACAGCTGTGATGCTAGAACACGACGAGCTCTCCTGGAGATGCGAACTCACGCGGTTTTTAGCAGGAGCATGCCGGGTCGCGGTCCTCGGAGTGGGAAACCCTATCCGCGGAGACGATGGCGCCGGCACCTACGTGGCGTTTTTGCTCCGAAGCTTTTTCCGCCGTCGTCCTTCCCGCCGAGGCACGAAGCCCCCTAGTTCTTGGCTGTCCATTCCGGCAGGCGCCGTTCCCGAAAACTACCTATCCCTGGTGACCCGCTTTCGCCCGACCCACGTCATCGTGGTGGACGCATTTCACCAGGGTGCGGCGCCCGGAACGGTTTCCATTATACCCACCTCATCCATCGAAGGCCTGAGCCTATCATCGCACCGGCTCCCTTTGGGTCTGATCCGCGACTATCTCCTGTTGAGCGGAGTCCCGCATCAGGTTTATGTGGGCATAGAGCCGCATTGCGTCGACCTGGGGGCTACCATGACACGGCCGGTGATAAGGTCCTCAGGGAAAGTTGCGCGAGCCATCGCGCGCCTGGCCCGCTGCCCAGACCAGGCGCGCTCTTCCCGCATTTAAAGGTCTTCCCGCTAATGGTTTTACCTACGATTATCTGGACGCCCGGAAACTCAGTTGATGAACTTCAACTGTTTCAGCACGCCCACCATAGCGTCATAATCGTGGTACCCGACGACGCTGTCAGCCACCTTTCCCTGGGCATCGAAAAAGATCAGAGCGGGAACGCCCGGCACTTCGTATTTGGCCGCCTCCGAAGGATATCGCTCCGCATTCATGGTGACGACGAAAATCCTGTCACCATAGTCCGCCTGAAGTTGTTCGAGCACCGGAACCATCAACCGGCAATAAGGGCACGAAGTGGTGTAAAACTCGAGAATGCCGGGCTTTCCCTGATTTATGATTTTTTCGAAGTCTGCCGGGCTAATATCGGGGACTTTTGCTACAGACCGCTCCCTACGGTCTAACCGGAAGTACCAGAAGAGACCTGCGGCAACAACTACTAAAACTAAAAACGCGGCGATTTTCAACGTTCTGCCAGTACGGATGCCCGTGTTCACGACGGGAACCTCCTCTTTACGGGGTACACGAACTCGATAGACTGCACGAACCAGTCTCAGATACACCTTAAATGAGATGTGTATTTAGCTACGTTCACTTCTCTTACTCATTTACGGTAACCTTTGCCAACAAGATCCATCTTGTAAGCAGGTAAGTTAAGGCAAGTCAGGGTAGGTTAAGGCAAATTAAGGTACGGCCTGATCAGGAGATACAGTCCGACGCCCAGGATCAGCGCACCTCCCACCTTTCTCAGAAGCTCCAGCGCCGCTACGTTCCTTTCTTTTTCGAAGAAAGCCCGGAATCCCGAGGTTGCGAGCCCCGCCAGTATTACCAGCAAGGACTGCCCGATCGAATAGGCCAGAAGCAACATGGCCCCGCGGACCAGGGAACCCGTGGTTGCTACCAGTGTCAGGATGGCTAAAAGTGCAGGTGTGGCGCACGGCGAAGCGGAAAGTCCATAGAGCGCTCCCATGGCAAGCCCGGCCAGCGAACGGCCGACGAGCCGCTTCGTTGCCGGTCGTCCCTCTCCCTGGTTCTCCGGCGTCTCACCATTTTGAGGCGCGACCGCCTGAAAAGGTAGAGATACTTTACAGGTCTCCGAACGTCCGAAAATCCCGAGATAGGCAAGCCCTCCAACGATGAAAGCGATGCCGGCTACCCAGCGTATGGCCGGTACCGTCAGGGAAAGGGTGCGACCTACCACTCCGGCAATTATCCCTGCCACGGTTAAAGAGACCACCATACCCGTAATGAATAGGACCAAAGCTCGCCCTCGCCCTCTTCCCTGGGTCCCCGCCAGATGCCCGACGACCAGAGGAAGCGCTGCTAAAGCGCACGGGCTGCCGGAAGTGAGGATGCCGGCCAACAGGGCATAAACCGGGGCCAGCACCGGGTTTCCCAGACCCCTGACCATGTATTCCACTTCCGTCTCACCTCCTTTTGTTAGTGTCCAACCCGCGATCTACCGAGTAGTCACCTTGGAGAGTAGTCACCATGGGGAACAGTCACCATGGTGGCCTATCCAAGAATAGCCTGGTGCGCCATCACCTCCTTGCCACGACTACCCCGGGGCAGAAGTCCGCACAGTTTGCTATACCACCGGGCCAGAGCGGGCGACATCATCCCAATGAAGCCTCTAACATGTTGTCCTGCCGTAGTTATCCTCTAACCTTATTACGTCATCCATCTCGGGGGTAGACGCTTCGTGAAAGACCAGATCCGTTCGGGCCGTGACCCTGTGCACAGTGCCCGGGAGGATGTCCACCGAAAGCCCCGGCTTAACCGGGATTTCCTTGCTACCCAGGTACAGGCTTCCCTCGCCCGAGGAAAAGAACATCGTTTCAAATTTCCGTTGGTGGTACTGTAAGCTCAAAGAGTGGCCGGCGTTCACGTAGATGGTCTTCGCGGCGTACCTCGGGGTCTGGGCCCACCATACCTCTTTGCCCCACGGCTTTTCCACCACTTTCGGCAAAGCTTCGCTCTTAAACCGGTTCATCTGATGAGCCTTTAAATATTCCTCGCGGGCAAGCCACGCCGCGCCCAGAATCGCCGCATCTACCCCCAGCGTGCTCACTACGTGCGGTATATCCCGCTTAGCTGGCAGAAACGCTCTCTTTTCCAGTTCTTCCTTGCACGAATCGAGATAGAGCCGGAAAGCCAGGGGATTCCCCTTCGCCATTCCGCCCCCGAACACCACCGCCTGGGGATCGAGTACAGTGAAAACCTGGGCCAGACCTCGACCGAGAGCACGACCGGCAGATTCCAGCACCTCGCGAGCCCTCCTGTCGCCTGACGCTGCCAGCGCGAACACCTCCGCCGGCGGCCTGCCGTAAGCCTTTTCGATAGCCGGACCGGCTGCGAGAGCTTCGACGCAACCTCTTCTGCCACAGCCGCAGAGAGGTCCGTTAGAGTCCACCTGAACGTGACCGATCTCTCCCGCGCCTCCCCAATGGCCCCGGTAAAGCTCCCCGTTCAAGATGAGCGCTCCGCCAACCCCCGTGCCGAGCGTTACGTAGACGAAGTCCTCGAATTCCCTGCCCGCGCCGAACATCTTCTCCCCCACCGCCGCGGCGTTGGCGTCGTTCTCGAGGGTAACCGGAACGCCCAACTCTCTTTCCACGACCCGACCGATCGCGAATCCCCTCCATTTCGGAAGATTCGGCAAGGCCAGGAGCTCCCGCTCTTTGATATCCAGAGGACCCGGCGCACCCACTCCTACTCCTAACAGTTCTGTGTTCCGGTCTCCGAGGGCCTGGTTAACATCCGAAACGATCTGACGCACGAGGGATGCGATGGATGTGACGCCTTCGTCGGGATCGTCCCTTACCGTAGGAACGCTCACGGAAAACATCACCCGTCCCGGTTCACTGGCCAGGACGGCTCCTATTCTCGTCTTTGTACCCCCCAGGTCTACACCGGCGAAAATCCCGTTCACTGTTAACACAACCTTTCACATTCCACTGCTATGCCTTACTCCTGCACCCTCGCTGAACCTTGTTTCCGCAGACCTTGTCTTCCCTTTGAGACATCGCCCACCCTACTGAATTCACCCTTCGTTGTGGCTCGTCAGCGGGTTCCACGACTCCTTAGTTCCAACCCGGTACTGAACCGATCATAACCAAACAGACTCGCCCGGGGAACCCACACACCCCCGGGACGACCAGGACCCCGCGCCCAACGGTGGCCTTAAGCCCCGGCTTACTACGGTTTGTGGCCCGCCGCGGACGCAGGTAGACATGGAGGGGGCGACAACTGTGCTGCGGGCGGCGACATGTCCAGCCTCCCAAGGTCGCTATATTGAGGTGCAGCCGGCAGGTACTCCCCGGCTGTTGCTCGAAACTCGTTATGGGTTCCAAAGGCGCTGTAGGCACGCCGGCGAGACCCGGCGGCCATCGAGCCCCTAAATCCGGGCAGTTGAGAGGTGACCCATCGATGAGTCAAAACATAAGCGGTCTGCCGGATCTGTTTATCGTACCCCACACGCACTGGGACAGGGAGTGGTATGCGCCGTTTCAGGACTTCAGACGAAGACTCGTGAGTCTCATAGACAATCTCCTGCTCATACTCGGTGAGGACCCTGACTTTTCCCGGTTTACGTTGGACGGACAGACGATCGTCCTCGAAGACTACCTCGAGGTCCGTCCCGAGATGGAGAATCGTCTCAAGGAAGCGGCACGTGCCGGGCAAATTGAAATAGGTCCCTGGTACGTGCTTCCTGACGAAAACCTGGTTTCGGGCGAGGCCATCATCAGAAACCTGCAACGGGGAATGGCCATCGCGCGCAAGTTCGGCCGTCCTATGATGCTCGGATACCTCCCCGACCAGTTCGGTCACATAGCTTCGATGCCGGAAATCCTTTCGGGATTCGGAATGGACACGGCCTGCTTGTGGCGGGGCGTCGGCGAAGACGTGAACAGCCCCGTATTCGTCTGGGAAGGACCGAGCGGTGCCCGGGTTACCTGCATCTACCTTCCCCTGGGTTACGGAAACGCCGTTAACCTCCCAATGGACCCGGACGAGCTCTACCGGGAAATCGATGACATCATGGGAAAACTTGAAACGTGGCACAAGGCATGTCCTCTGCGGGGTCTGCCCTACCTTCTCATGAACGGTTCCGATCACCAGGAAGCTCAAAAAGACCTTCCCGCTGCCTTAAAGCGGGCCCTTGAAGGCAAAAGAACCTGGCAAATAGGCACTCTACCGGAGTACGCGGCCATAGTTCAGAATCTCATCGAGAAGGATCCGGATCTTTCCGCCCGCACCTTGCCCGTCCACAAAGGTGAACTGCGCTCCCCGCTTCGCGCTCCCCTCCTGGTGGGAGTCACATCGGTCCGCCATTGGATCAAGCAGCGAGACTGGCAACTTTCCCGCGATCTCGAGAAATACGCGGAGCCTCTCTCGGCCCTGGCGAGTCTTGCCGGCGCAGGCCTCTCCAACTCTCAAGCTTTTATTAATCTTGCGTGGAAGTATCTCCTTCAGAACCAGCCCCACGACAGCATCTGTGGCTGCAGTGTAGACCAGGTTCATGTAGATATGTCTTACAGGTTCGACCAATGTGATATCCTTGTAAAAAAGCAAGTGGAAGAAGCAGGCAAAGCTCTGGCGGCCCAAGTCGATCGCTCGTTCGCAGGTAACCGGCCCGTCCTCGTCCTTTATAACCCCGGTCCCGAGACGGACCAGGTTTTGGCCGAGGTGTCGCTGCGCGGTTTCCCACCGGGAACAAACTACCTGGAAGATGCAGACGGGAACCTCTACCCGGTCCAGATCACAGCCGGCGGTTGCTCGACGATGCTGGAAGAAGATTTCTCTCCGAACCAGTTCCGCTTTTATCTGAGGTTTCTCAAAGGCCGCAGGTTTTTGAACTCGTACATAAACGGCGCAAGCGTCTCGTCGCTGGACTCCGGTGGGATCTTACTGGAGCTTGAAACGGGTGACCAGCCCGAAGGAGATCTCGACATCGAAGCTTTGAAGCGGGAGCTTCTCTCAAGGATGGAAGCACAACCTCCCGGATTCAAAGTCAGGGTCCGAATCAGGACTTCCGCAGACCTACAAGCTGTTTTTCACCCGGGGCTCATGCCCTCTTTGGGGGTGAAGGCCTTCGCCCCTGCTACAACCACCAACTGGTGCCGAGAATCTGCCTTAAGCGCAACTGCCTCGTCCGTGGGCAGGAGTATTACACCTTCCAGCGCGCTGAATAACGGGACCATACACCCGGAAAACCTACGGGGCACGCCCTCCTTCCCCTCGACCCTCAGCCGACTTTCCGTGTCCAAAAGGCACGTTGAAAACGAGTTCTTTCGTGTCGAACTCGCCAGGGGCGGGTACTTCGTCGTGACCGACCTCCAAACAGGCATGGTGTATCCCGCTGTAAATCTCTTCGTAGACGGCGGAGACCGCGGCGATGAGTACAACTGGGACCCACCAGCGTTGGACAAACTCGTGGACCGCCCGGCCCGGAGTCTCCCATTTTCCCGTCGCCCGCTGCGTGTCTCTATTGAGGAGAAGGGGCCCGTGCGGGCCACCCTTCGGGTAGAGATGGTTTACGCCGTACCCCGATCTCTTGCTAAAGACAGGGACTCGAGAGACAAGAAGACCGTTCCTCTAAGGATCGTCACCAGGGTCTCTCTGATGTCGGGAATAAGGCGCATCGACTTCCGGACTACCGTGGAAAACCAGGCTCTTGACCATAGGCTTCGGGTACACTTCCGCGTCCCGTTTGTGGCCGAAAAATCCTATGCCGGCTGTCAATTTGCCGTGGTAGAAAGAACCGCCCGTCCCGGGCCAGAGCTGAACCAACGGATGCCCGCCGGCCAAGCGGCCGCTCCCGCCGAGACGCCCATAGGGACCCACCCCATGCGGAATTTCGTGGACGTGAGCGATGGGGCAAAGGGACTGGCCGTCTCGACGAGGGGACTATTCGAGTATGAGGTGATCCCCGGGAAGGACTCCAGCGACCTCGCCATCACTCTTATGAGGTGCGTCGGCTACCTTTCCAGGTCCGACCTGCGTTTGAGACCTGGAAACGCAGGGCCTGAAATCGAGACGCCCGGTGCTCAATGCCCGGGCCGGTGGCACTTTGAGTACTCGGTTTACCCGCATACCGGTCTCTGGGACGAATCTGGGGTGCACGCCTTCGCCCAAGCGTATCAGGCGCCTCCCGTGGCATTTCAACCCCAAGACATGAGAACTGCACCTCGCGTTCCGCCTACGGCTTCTTTCTTCCACGTCGATGACCCGAATCTTGTCTGGAGCGCCGTGAGGAAGACAGCCGAAGGTAGCTTCCATATCAGGTGCTACAACATTTCGAACCGTCCGGGGCACGCGAAGCTCGTGAGTCTCTTCCCGCTGTACGAGGCAACCCCGGTAGACCTCGCGGGAAATCCCCTATCGGGGGCTAGGTGTCTGCCTTCCGCAAAGCTGATCAACGAGAATACCGTTGAACTGCGCTACGGGCCATGGCAAATCATCACCTTGAAACTTTCGGCACGTGTACCGACGAGTCCGGCGTAGAGGGCTTTCCGACACACCACGGCCGGCCCCGCAGCCTCGCGGAGCCGGCCGGATATGGTGGGTTACGTTTCAGGATGAACTGGAACCATCGAAGAACTGCGGGAGAAACTCCCTGTGAGCTTCGAGAAGCTCGTCCACGAGCTTTTGGGCGACCGCTTTCGAAGGCACCAGGGGATTTAGTGCCATGGCCTCTATGGCAAGAGACCTGTCTCCCTTAAGAGCAGCTTCGGCGTTGAGAATTTCCGCGTCCTGGATTCTCCTGATAAGGGCACTCTGCCTTTCCGTAAGAGGAGGCACCGGGACAGGATGCCACCCGTCGGGCCCGACGTCTGCCGGAAACTGCGCTGCGTGTCCGTGGGGAAGACCCGGCACGTTTCCCTCGTTTCTTTGCTGAATGATGAACCGGGCCCTCCGCCCCGAAAGAAGAGTCAGGATGACGCTGGCAGCCAGGTCGCTGTGGGAAGCATGACCGCGGTGCATTCTCAACCGTGGCCTTGGTCTCGCCGCCTCCCTCTCGTAATGGGTGTACAGCTCCTCGACCCGATGCATGAGGTATTCAGCCCGGGTCACTTTCAACCTGGACAGGTGGGAGAAGATTACGTCCCTGTAGTAGTAGTACCGCAGATAAGGGTCGGGAAGCGAACCGTGCTCCTTAATCAGTCTTATGGTACCGAAAGTCTCGCCGGTGGGCGCAACCAGAGAAGGAATCCACCTGGCCCACGAGCGGATTTTGGGCAGAACGTCTTTGACCTCTCCTTCGTCGCCCGGGGCGGGTTTGAGGTAAAGGTGATCAACCCAGCCCGCGTGATTGACACCCCGGTACTCCATCTCCAGTCTGGACGGTTCCACCCGCAAGAACCTTGCGATTTCACGCTGAACCCCGCTGGGCTCATCGCACAGCGCGATGAACCGTGCGTTCGGGTATTTCTTCAAGACCGCCTCGCAAACCATCCCGGCGGGATTTGTGTACGACACGAACCAAAACCCCGGTTCTGCGATCTGCAGAGAGGTCTCCAAAAGGTCCATCACCACCGGTATCGACCGCCAGGCGAAACTCAATCCTCCCGGTCCCACCGTCTCCTGCCCGATAACCCCGTACCGTAGCGGAATGCGTTCGTCGAGAGCTCGGTGCCGGAGCCCCCCGGGGCGCGGCTGAGCCAAGACGAATCTGGCGCCGTCGAGAGCTTCGTGCTTGTCGAGGGTATAGGTGACCTTTACCTCAGCACCAGCTTCATTCACGAGAGCTTGCCCCAGCGATGCGACGATCCGCGCCGGTTCTTCGGCCACGTCGTACAGGACCCAATGCCAGCCTGCAAACAGATCCTTCTCCCGCAGGAGTGAGAGAAGGATGTCGGGAGTATAAGCACTACCTCCCCCGACGATGGTAAGCTTGTTCACCGTGCCGTCACCTCTCCACCCTTCTACCTGTGTTTGGCCTTTGTTCAGCTCCTGTTTTCGCCTCTGTTTAGCCTGGACTTACCTTACGCCCTATGGTACGTGGAAGCGAGCTTTCCTTTAGCCCGGACGACCCTTTGCTCATTCAACGAAGGCACGTTCGGCACCTTCCCGGGAAGCAACATTGGGCCGGTTCCCCTGAGCAAAAGCTGAATTTTGATGATTAGGTATGGACATCGGGCGTTGCGTGTGCTACAAGTATCTCAATATCCAACTAAATAACCACTGGACCTTATCCAGAGCAGGCGAGGGACCGGCCCCATGACCCTGCGGCAACCCGCGACGGAAACGTCGCGAAGGTGCCAACTCCGGCAGAACCGGTCCAGAATAGGCGGTTCTGACAGATAAGGGGACGAAAGTGCGCCTCTCTTGCTGTCAGGGAGGCGTTTTCGTTTCCTCGGTGGGGTGATTGCATGATAACCGTCGAACACCTTTGTAAATCCTACAACGGACCACACGGCCCCATTAAGGTCCTCAACGACGTGAGCTTTCAGGTAGAACGCGGCGAGATCTTCGGTATTTACGGACCATCAGGGGTGGGAAAGACTACTCTTCTTCGCTGTCTTTCGCTCCTGGAAAAACCCGATTCCGGTGATATCTTCATCGATGGCGAGAAGGTCTCGTCCCTGGACGGGAAAAACGCGGGACATCTAAGACTTCGTTTGGGCCTGAGCGTGGTATTTCAGGGCTACAATCTCCTGAACTCCAGGACCGCACTGGGAAACGTGATGCTTCCCCTCGAGATCAGAAGGGTTCCCAAGGCCGAAGCCAGGTCAAAGGCAAAGGAGCTTTTGAAGCTGACCGGGCTCGAGTCTCGACAAGACTTTTATCCTTCGAGCTTGTCCGGAGGTGAAAAACAACGGGTAGCCATAGCTCGGGCCCTCGTTACGGAACCCCGGGTCCTGCTCCTGGACGAACCCACATCTGCTCTAGACCGGGAAACAGCTACCTCCATTTTACAGCTCGTCGAAAAACTCAATCGCATCTACTCCGTGACAGTCCTGATCGTGACGCACCAAATAGAGCTGGCCAGATCGATTACGAGACGGGGAATCTTTATGTGTCCAAACGGGAAGAGCGTGGAGGTGAAAGAAGATGCCGTCAATTGAGCGGACCGTGGCGTTACTCTGGCCGGCAACCATCGAAACGTTCGCCATGGTGGCATGGTCCCTTTTCTTTTCGCATCTACTGGGAGTACCCCTCGGCCTCCTTTTGGTACTTACGGGACCCGGCGGAGTTGCCGAAAACAGGCTCGCATACAGGATCCTTGATGCCGCCGTGAACTTCGGCCGCTCGGTTCCTTTTGTGATCTTGATGGTGAGCGTCGTGCCCCTTACCCGTTTTCTCACGGGTACGTCCATCGGCCCGGTGGCGGCAGTGGTACCCCTTACTCTCGCGGCCTTACCTTTCGTGGCGAGACTTACCGAGACCGCGGTTCTTACTGTCGATCGGGGAACCATCGAAGCGTGTATATCCATGGGCGCTTCCCGGCTCGACCTGATACGCTTCGTTTTCATCCCCGAATCCCTCCCCTCTCTGGTCTCGGGAATGGCCGTAACGGCGGTGAACCTGGTGGGCTACTCAGCCATGGCAGGCGCAATCGGTGGTGGCGGTCTCGGTGATCTGGCCATCAGGTTCGGGTACCAGCGCTGGGAGACCGAGATCATGGTGGCCTCGGTGGCGGTCCTTGTCGCGGGCGTTCAGATCATCCAGCTCCTCGGCGACAGGATATCCCGCTGGCTAAGGAGGTGATGGCATCCTGCGAACATGCGTTTTACAGACTTGTGAAAAGAGATTCGCCTGTGTCCCGACCGTCGGGGTACCGGATCACCCTGGTAAGTGAACTGGTCCACCAAAACGCGCCGAAGTCGAGTAATAAAGGGCGCAAGAATCAGGAGCGCATCCGGTTCTGACTTCCAACGCAAAAAGTGCAAAAGGAGTACCACCACAGAAGAGGTGAGCTAAATGAAGAGATCCAGATCAGTTTCTTCCGCACTTACGGTGGCCGTTGTTGCCCTTATATGCCTCATGGTGTTTTCCCCGGTAATTACCGGCTGCCGTAAAGAGCAGAAATCGCTTAAGGTAGGGGCAACCTCCGTACCCCATGCGCAGATCCTGGAGTTCGTTAAACCAATCCTTGAGAAGCAGGGGATTACCCTCGAAATCATCGAGTATAACGACTACGTCCAGCCGAACCTGCAGTTGGCTGACGGCGAGCTCGACGCCAACTACTTCCAGCACATACCCTACCTCGAGGATTTCTGCGCGTCGCGGAAGCTCGACCTGGTTTGGGTGGCTAAGGTCCACATAGAACCGATGGGAATCTACTCGAACAAGCTCAAGTCCCTCTCGGAGCTGAAGGACGGCGACAAGATAGGGATCCCCAATGACGCCACCAACGGCGGCCGGGCTCTCGCTCTCCTGGAAAAGGCCGGCCTCATCAAACTGAAGGAAGGGTTGGGAGTGAAGGCGACCGTCCGCGACATCGTCGAAAACCCGAGGAACTTCCAGATTATGGAGATCGAGGCGGCGATGCTTCCGAGGGTGCTACCCGACCTGGCGGTAGCCGTCATCAACGGCAACTTTGCCATTCAGGCGGGGCTTCAGCCGACGAAAGACGCCCTTTTCCTCGAAAGCAGCGACTCTCCCTTTGCCAACGTCCTTGTTGTCCGCAAAGGAGACGAAAAGAGAAAGGATATACAGGAGCTGGCTAAAGCCCTTCAAAGCGAGGACGTCAGGAAATTCATCGAGGAGAAATACGAAGGAGCGGTGATACCGGCTTTTTAAGCGTCCGCAAGCCTGCCGAAAGTAACCTTCGAAGCGCTGGGCTCATACTACCGGAGCACCCAGCGCTTCGTCTTTAGCGTCTTTTGTCAGCTGTTACCCGTTGCCTCCTTCTGGATCTTCCTCCAGTGGTACATCCATACGGGCAACCCGACGAGAACGTAAGCAAGTGCCCGGCGCAGATTAGAATACCGGGAGGCTAGGAAGTTTTTCCTGGCCTGTTCCTTTTCAAACTGGATTTGTTGCTGGACGATCTCTTCCGGTATTTCCGTTTGCGAGTCCGGCCTCCTGTACCTGCTGTATATCTCGGCAGGACCGGGTTCGTAGTAAGCCTGGGGGATGAAGAAATCGGCGATGGCCATCACGGTTTGGATGAGGCCCGCTACCAGGATCATCAGGGCGACGAAAGAAACGAGATACAGGTAGATCTGCCTCAAGGAAAGATTCTTCACTTCGCGCTACCTCCCTCTCCCTCGCGCAAATGCGGGTCTTGTCCCATTTTAATTCTGACGCCAAAAGTCCCTTCCGGTTCCGACAAGCCTACTGGCTATCAGGGGTAATTAATGGATCACGATTCCTCATCAGCAAGCCCCTTGTCACTCATCCTTCTAGGGCATCCTGTACGCGTTCCACCACGCGCGCACCTCCATCCACCATCTCGCAGAGGGCCTTTTCTCCATCACCGGGGTTGACATCTACCGCATGAATCCCGTTACGAATCACCGCGACGCGGAAGCCCTCTTCAAGAGCGTCTAAAACAGTCGCTTTTACACAATAGTCGGTCGCAAGTCCTCCGACGTAGACTTGGGTTACCGTGAGCTTGCGGAGCCAATCCGCCAGGTTGGCGCCTTTCGGGTCTCCGTCGAGCGTACCCTCAAATCCCGAGTACGCCTCTTTGCCGGGGTGAAAGCCTTTTTTGAAGATCGCGCCATCGACGATGAGATCCGGATGGAGCTCGGCACCCCGCGTACCCTGCACGCAGTGAGGAGGCCAGGGTCCTCCGTTTTCCCGGAACGAACAATGGTTTTCGGGATGCCAGTCCTGCGTGTAGGCGATGGGAAAGTTCCTCTCTTTGAAGTACTTAATCCAGCGGTTGAGCTCCGGAACAACCTGGTCACCCCCGGGGACGGCAAGCGCCCCTCCCGGGCAAAAGTCGTTCTGAACGTCCACCACGATGAGGGCTGGTCTTCCCTGGTACATCACGAACACCTCCTGAGGATACTGTACATCCTCTTGAGCCAATAGACTACGACCCGGTTCGCGCTTGGCTTTGCGTGTGCCTTTGGCTGGGCATATCTGAGCTGCCGCCGGCAAGCGCTATAATTAGAGCGGATCATCCGGGACCTTGACCGCCGACAAGGAGTGAAAGACCGTGGCCGACGTAAGGTTGACACAAGATAAACCCACAAAGCGAGTGCTTTTCCTATGCACCCATAACTCCTGCCGGAGCCAGATGGCCGAAGGTTTCGGGCGGCTGCTGCTCAGTAAGGAGTGGGATGTGTTATCGGCAGGGCTTGAGCCCGGCGAGCTCCACCCCATGGCGGTAGAAGCCATGAAGGAAGTAGGTGTAGATATCAGCGGTCAGCGCTCCAAAATGGTCACGCCCGAGGTGATCTCCGGGGTAGATCTCGTAGTGACTCTTTGCGGGGATGCGAGAGATAGATGCCCTGTCCTACCCCCGGGAGCAGCTCACGTCCACTGGGCAGTCGAAGACCCGGCTCGAGCTCAGGGAACGGAGGACCAGGTCATGCTGGCCTTCAGGAAAGCAAGAGACACCATCAGGAGATACTTCTTCGAATACTTCGGCGTGTGAAGACACATGTCACCGTAGTGACGGCGGTTGTCATCCTGTTGACTGCTGTGGACTTCTTCCTGCTATACCGCGAGGCAAAAAGGAAGGGTACCCTGCCCCTGATATTAAGACACCGGCGCAGGAAAAATACCTGGAAGCATTGAGCCCGGACCGGCGTTTCGCATGACCTGAACCAGAACAAAGCCTTGAGTCGCTTGGTGGGTGCTGCTATAATGACGTTGATGGTCGGGCTGTGGCGCAGCTTGGTAGCGCGCTTGAATGGGGTTCAAGAGGTCCGCGGTTCAAGTCCGCGCAGCCCGACCAG
>DUSS01000018.1 GCA_012842495.1 Candidatus Fermentithermobacillaceae bacterium | reverse complement strand
TCAACGCTCTGGCCGAGTCGGCCATCGCTGAGATGGGAAACATCATCACCGGAAGGGCCGCCTTCGGCTTGGAGGAAGAGGGGTTTCGCTGCCGGCTGAGCCCGCCGGCGATAATCGCAGGGCGGGGTGTAGTAATTTCCACCCTGGATATCCAACGACTGGTGATTCCTCTGGAGTTGAAGGTGGGTTATCTAGAGATATCGGTAGCTCTCAGGTATGATTCGTTCGGGCCAAAATAGGGGTACGACCTCCGGGAACAAAGAAGGGTAAATTCCAGTCTAACACGAACAATGTGGGGAAGTACTCTTACCTGGACCGGAGGTCGCTGCTTTGTTCAACTATCTCGAGTCTCGCAAAAAAACAAGATCGCCTGGGAAAACGGGTTCTCCGCAGCGCAGTCGCGCGGTTTTTAACGGGTTGGGTCGCCTGAGCGTAGTTGCTCTGTGCCTCCTATTGCCGGTGACTCTGGCCGTGGCTGTGCCCGTGGGGGGCGAGCATACGGATGTGCCGGGCACCCAATGCCTTGAAACGAACCGGGAATCCTCGTCCGAACCGCAAGGGAGTCCTCCTGTTTCGCAGGAGCTCCCGGGGAGCGGGGAGAAAGCCACTAGCGGGAACGGGCCAAGTCCGGAAGAAGTCAAGACTCGAGCACTTAACGACCTGATAAGCCGGGGACTCGAGGCCCGGGGCGTGTACGTTACCATGCGGACGGCTGGAGACCCGCGGTTTTTCTTACCCCTCATCAGGTTTCTCGACGACTCCGGGCTTGACGCACTGGTCATCGACGTAAAAGATAACGCCGGATACCTTCCCTGCGCACCCCCGGAAAGTGTGCCCGGGCGTCATCACGGCTACACGCACTTTAAAGCTCTTATCCGGCTGTTGAGAGAAAACGGATACTACCTCATCGCCAGGGTTGTCGCTTTCCAGGACCCGTATCTTGCTGCTCTCGACCCCGGACGGGCGATACGCCGCCCCGACGGTGCCCTTTGGAGGGACAGGGGGGGCATGGTGTGGCTCAATCCATATGACCTTAAAAACTGGGAACATATAAGGAATATCTGCCTCTGGGCAAAGGATATGGGATTTCACGAAATACAGCTGGATTACGTCAGGTTCCCGGATAATCTACCCAGGACGGCAGGGGGCGTCATCATGCCAGATGAACGGGGTCTGGGCTCGAGGACGGCCTGCATCAAAGCTTTTTTGAAATACATCGATGAGGCCCTCAAGGAAGGAGATAACCCGGTCCTTCTTTCCGCCGACGTTTTCGGATTCACTACGCTGGCCGAGGATGATATGGGGATAGGACAGAAATTCGAAGAGATATGTGATGTAGTAGATTTCGTCTCACCAATGGTGTACCCATCGCACTATTACAACAGCGGGATTTACGGGTTTGAAGTGCCCGAAGCTCACCCGTATGAAGTGGTAAAGCGAGCTTTGGCTGATGCTTTGAGGCGTTCGGAGGGCCGCCGGGCCAAGATAAGACCGTGGCTTCAGGACTTCAGCCTCAATATCCAGTACGGACCCGCCGAGGTCCAGGCGCAGATCAAAGCTTCGTACGAGCACGGCATCAACACGTGGCTTCTCTGGAATCCGGGTAACCAGTATACCCGGGGTGTGGAACATCTTCCCCCGGGTGCTGTAGGTCGCTCCGCCGTCGATGCAAGTTCCGGAGCGTCTCCGGAAAGCTCCCCCACCCGTTGATTGGGTCGTCTCTCGCGTGGAGCCGTGCACGGAGCCGTCGTCCTGGCGCGGGGACCAAGCTGTGTGCCCTTAGGATACCGCGGAGATTGATCGCTCAGAGGAACGGCGTATAGTTAGGAGCTTCCTTGGTGATGTAAACGTCGTGCGGG